>DYTN01000006.1:15873-103807 GCA_020725925.1 Methanobacteriota archaeon | reverse complement strand
CGTATGTCGACATCGGCACGATGATGGACCTCACCGTGACACCCAACGGCGATGTCGTCCTCGAGGTGGCTCATTTCAGCTGGGGTTATGAGGTCCTGATGACGAGGTGGCTCAACGAGACCGCGATATGCATACATGAGCCCTACATGGAGGATTTCACTCTCAGCGCGCAGTACACCGAGCTCTCCACTGACCTGACCTTCGACACCGTCGCGCAGTACAATCTGCATGCGGTGAAGGCGAACGCGAGCACGACCAGGGCGGCATGGGTCTGGGAGCCACAGAGGATCGACTACGCGTACTACAATGAATCGACCAGGAACTCGGAGTTCAACCCGTGGGACAATCTGACCTACACCAGCTGGAATTCAGGGGACATGTACCTCGGGGCGGACGTGCCCTACGATTTCTCACCGCAGTGGTTCAACATGACGGAGAACCAGACTCTGATTATCGAGCTCCCTGACCGGGACGATGTCGTTGGATACAAGGGCGTGGCCCTGCCATATGGCTCGATTTCGAGGCTCAAGTCCGGAAACACGAGCGACTATGACGGGATCACGGTACACGGCCCGATGGAGCTCGGTTTCTATGTCACGGACCCCGCCGGTGGAGGCGCTGACCTCGGCTCGATGTACGACCCAGTGAACAGGACCCTGGTCGTTCATGGACCGCAGGACTTCGACAACACAAGGCACCCGGGTGGCGAGCTGTACCACTCGACACCCTGGATCGAGTTCAACATCGTATACCCGGACAGCCCGCCCGAGGCGGACGCGGGTCCTGATCAGGTAGTGGCCGAGGACGTTCCGGTGGAGTTCGACGGCTCCAATTCCATGGACGATTTCGCGGTCGTGGCCTGGAATTGGACCATCGTCGAGTTGAACGAGACCATGACTGGAGCGGCGCCCAACCACACCTTCAGCGAGCCTGGGGTCTACCACGTCGAGCTCGTCGTGACGGACACGATCGATCAGACCTCGGCGCCGGACACGGTCAACATCACCGTCATCGACGCGACCGCCCCCGCGGCGGATGCCGGGCCGGACCAAAACGTCACGACAGGGGACCTGGTCGTACTCGACGGCTCGGGGTCGTCAGACAACGTCGGAATCGTCAACTACACCTGGAACTTCACCTACTCCGGGTCGCCGGAGTATCTCTACGACGTCGCACCGAGCTTCGTGTTCGACATCGCCGGCGACTACGAGATCTGGCTGAACGTGACCGACAGCGAGGGCCTCTGGGACGTCGATACCGTCCTGATACGTGTCGAAGCACCGGACCTTCCGCCGATGGCCGACGCTGGACCGAACCGGACCGTCGACATGGGGACACTGGTGGAGTTGAACGGCACGATGTCTACCGATGACGGCACGATCGTCAGCTGGACCTGGACTTTCGACGACGACGGTCCGCAGCTCCTCAGTGGGGAGTTCGTGAACTACACCTTCGTGAACGCGGGCGTGTACATCATCACTCTGAACGTGACGGACGACGTTGGCCAGTGGGACACAGATGAGGCAGTGATCACCGTCCTCGACACGGAGCCGCCGGTGGCCGATGCGGGGCTTGACCAGTACGTGGACATCGGCGACACGTGCGAATTCAACGGCAGCGGTTCTGAGGACAACGTCGGCATCGTGAACTGGACCTGGACGTTCGACGATGATGGCACGGCTGTGGAGCTCTGGGGCCCGACGCCTTCGTACTTGTTCGCGTCCCTTTGCGAGGTCAACGTGACCCTGACCGTCTGGGACGACGCAGGGCTCAGCGACTCGGACAACCTGACCGTGACGGTCGTCGACGGGACGCCGCCTGTTGCTGATGCCGGCTCGAACATGACGATGCTCGGGGGCGAACTCGTTGTGTTCAACGGCTCGGGATCGTACGACAACATAGGCATCGTGAACTTCACCTGGGCCTTCGTGTACGACGGTGGCAACATCACACTGTGGGGCATGTTCCCTGAGTTCACATTCTGGGTCGAGGGCGTCTACAACGTGACGCTCACGGTCACGGACGCCGCCGGGAACAATGCCACAGACACCGTCCAGGTGACGATAGCGGGCTTCATCCCGGAGTTCCCGACGCTCCTGCTGCCGGTCTCAGGCATGCTGGCGATACTTGCCGCTGTCTGCCTCAGCAGGTCGCGAAGGCGGGACTGAGCCACGGCATCGAAACCCCTTCTCAAATCCCTCCCATGTCGGTTTCCGGTCGATGCAGGGCCCAGCGAAGGGACCTTCGGCATGCCATGGCTGAAATACCTGTCTGGCTTACGGTGAGCTGAGGCGAGGCTGGGGTCCGGCAGCCAGGGTGTGGAGACAGGAGAATGGCGACTTGAAGGTGCTCGTGATAGGCGCGTCAGGACAGATGGGGGCGATGACGGTCAGGGACCTCGTGGACTCGTATGACGCAGAGGTGACTGCGGCCGACCTGAGCCTCGATCGGGTGAAGAAGGTCGCCCAGTCGATGAAGCGCGGGAACGTGACCCCCGTTAAGCTGGACGCGCACGACAGGGCCGCTGTCAGGGCCGCCGCGAGAGGCCAGGACGTGGTCCTCAACTCCGCCTGGTACGAGATCAACATTCTGGTCATGCCTGTCGCGATCGAGGTCGGCGCGCACTACGCGGACCTCGGTGGGTTCTACGACTTCACTTTCGAGCAGCTGAAGTACCACGGGAAGGCAAAGGATGCCGACGTGACCTGCGTGCTGGGCATCGGGAGCTCGCCTGGCATCACCAACGTCTGTGCGGCGGCTGGTGCCGCGAGACTGGACTCGGTCGACACGATCAACGTGTACTGCACTTGGGGCACGAAGGAGAGAAGCGACGCTGCCTCGATGCCTGCGTACTCGATCAGGACGGTGCTCGACGAGCTGACACAGCAGCCTCCGATCGTGGAGGGCGGGAAGCACAAGAGGATGCCCGTGCTCTCCGGAAGGACCGAGGTATGGATGCCGGAGCCCGCAGGGAAGGTGGTGGCGTACTACATCAAGCACTCCGAACCTGCCACGATGGCCGAGCACATCGGCAAGGGGACCAAGAACGTGAGCTTCCGGATCGGCTTCCCAGAGAACGACTTCGCCACCTTCAGGACGCTCGCGCAGCTCGGGTTCGCGAGCGAGGAGAAGATCGACGTGGAGGGATGCATGGTCTCTCCGAAGGCCCTCCTCACCTCGATGTACCTCAAGTCGGTATCCGATTCGAGGGAGTCGATGGGTGAGCTGGACGAATACGACTTCTTCAGAATCGATGTGATCGGAGCGAGGGGTTCGATGGCGGCCAGCGCGACCTACTTCGTGACGACCTGGAACGACAAGAAGAGGGGCATCCCTTCCGGGAGAGACACCGCCGTGCCGCCCTCAATCACAGCGGATTGGCTCGCCAGAGGGAAGATCAAGAGGCGAGGGACGTTGCCTCCAGAGGCGTGCATAGAGCCTGAGCCGTTCTTCGAGGAGCTTGGGAAGCGCGACATCAGGGTGGAGGAGGAGCTGTCCCTCTCCTCGAGATACTACTGATGTTGGCCGAAGGCGAATTGCGCCGAATCATCCAAACAGGGCAAGTTATAAGTATCGCGAAGCCGATTTGACCAAAAAAGGGACAATGAGGTGGATGGGATGGCACAACAGGTCCTGCCTCTCCAGAAGGAGAAGGCCATCGAGATCGGGGAATTCCTGACCAACAACGTATCTCGTGCGGTCGTCTACACGCTTCTCCACAAGCAGCCGCTCACGAGAAAGGAGATCGAGCGCAGCCCGCTGACCGAATCCATGCGGCGGCTCTCTCTCAGCGCACAGACGAGGCAGCTGAAGGACAAGAGCAAGGTCCAGATGAGGACGCTCCTGGCCAAGGGCGTGGACTGCGGAGTCCTCGTTCCGGTCAACTCGAAGAGACAGAACTACTACTTCCTCAACTCAGACCTCAGGATCGAGCCCGCGCCGATCAGGGACCCGTTCGAGGCCACAGACGAGGTCGCGCTGAACGCCTACCTGGACAGGTCTTTCGCTCACACGCCCGGCCTGGCCGTCCTCCCGGGCTGGGGCACGGCCGCCGACCACACGATACTCCCGGTGCCGTACATCGACACGCCGAAGTCGCTCGTGATCTGGCTCAGCTGGCTCATCACGCCTACCAGGAGGCAGATACTCCACCGCATATCCGCGGAGGGCCGCACGGCCCGCCCGCAGCTGAGGAAGGAACTCGGCTTCTGGGCGGACAGGATCGTGGCCAAGGAGGGCATCCCCTCCAACGTGCTCGACAGGGAGGACGGGAACGTCAGATACCAGTTCTCGGGGTTCTCGTTCTCCAAGCTCAAGATGAGGAAAGAGGACGAGGGGAAGAAGCGCTCCTGGACGTACTTCCCACCTGCCTTCTGGCTGACCAGGTCCTACGAGCCACTCAAGTGCATCATGGGCATCTCGCGGTATCTGGGCGACAAGAAACCGGACGCCACACCCGCGACGATCCTCGAGCAGGTCGCGAAGGAGAGACCGACGATCGTGGAAAAGAACAGGAAGGAGTTCCTCGAGGTCAACTTCCTGGAAAGGATGAGCTTCTATGCCGTGTACCATTCCACCGGGGACGCTGCGGTGAGGATCTCCGCGGACTCCCTGGTGCCCGAGAAGGTCACCTACAACGCGCCCGAGCACCCGCTGGTTTGGGTGTCCAGGACTGACGAGGACCACGCGGGCGCGCGTCTGGACTTCAAGCACGAGGCGGCCATGATGCTGGTGGCGAAGAAGAGCAGGGACGAGCAGATTGCCTTCCTCGAGAAGATGATGAAGGACCTTGCCTACGAGAGGATCGGGGGGGTCCTCGAGGAGCACGAGAAGAAGCTCGGCAAGGAGCTGGAGAAGCTGAGGGTTCAGTCCTTCGGCCTGGGTGCGGAGTCGATCTCCGCAGTCGCTGGGCTCGAGCTCAGCAGAGAGCAGATCCTGACCGAGAAGATGCACTTCGAGAAGTTCTTGGACATACTCATCCCCGGCTCTGTCCCGAGGAAGAAGAAGATGGAGACCGAGGAGCTGCTGGCTGCCATCCAGGAGGCGAGGGGCGGCGGCTCCGGGGACGAGGGCCCCGAGAAGGATACTTAGAGGAGACTGGCAGCGGGAACCAGGGATCGGATTCGGCATCGACCAGAGAGGGGGGAATTCCAGCGGTGGCAGGGCAGAAGGATGAGCATCTTGTCGAGATGGCAAAGCATCTCGGTGCGACCCGCGCGAAGATGATATCAGCGGTCGACGTAGTGATCGACGAGCGCGTTCGACTCAAATGCTCGATCCCAAGATGCGAGAACTATGGCCGCCATCTCATGTGCCCGCCGAATACACTGGCTGTCGCCGAGTTCAGGGATATTGTCCGCCTCTATCGGAGGGCGATCATAGTCCAGATAGAATCTGCGTTCGATTCAGCAGACAAATCTGACGAGAGCCTGAACAGGGAAGTGTGCGCCAGACTCGAACGGGAGACAGGGACCAGGGAGCTGGGGATCCGGCTGCACGAGCTGGTGAACCGCCTCGAGGCCGCCGCATTCAAGAAAGGCTACTATCTGGCAGCTGGCCTCATCGGAAGTGATTGCGAGCTCTGCGAGGAGTGCGTCGGCACTGCTGGCAATGAACCGTGCAGAAGGCCCTTCGAAGCGAGGCCATCAATGCAGGCCATGGGCATCGATGTGATTGAGACCTGCAAGAACGCAGGTCTGCCCGTGAGCCTCTCGTCAAAGGCCAGGGTCAAATGGACGGGGCTTGTTCTCATCGATTGACGGCACCTTGAAAACATAAGCGTTGTGAATATCAACGATGAAGCGCAGTCCTTGAGCCTTTCCAGAATCGGGGAGGAAGGTTTTTCAATCCGCGAGGCATTAGCCGTTCAAGCAACCATGCATAAGTAAACATAAGCAAACATTAGCTTGCACTAATATGTCGCTTATGGATGTGGTCTGATGCTGACGCCGAGGGAGAAGGAGATCGTCGAGGTGCTGAGGAGGGGGATCCACTCCCCCACCCTGGTAGCATCCGAGCTCAGAATCACCCAATCAGGAGCTACCCAGGCGCTCCAGAAACTCGAGAAGAAGGGGATCGTCTCAAGGACCAAGGCAGGCAGAAACGTGTTCTATCGGCCAGTCGAGGAGCCAACGGTCCAGCCGACCTCGGACACGGAGGAGGATCTTGAGCTCGTCCTGGAATCATACCACGCTTTGTCGAAGGTATGGTCACACCTGCTCCGGCTTGATCTGACGCATGAGGAGCTCTCGAAGGTGAGGGAGGCCAGGAACCTCCTCGAGGAGATACTGGTGCGGAGAGGAAGGAGCCTGGATTGAGGGCGCCGACCGGTCAGCACAACGCCGCGCAGAATCTATTCGTTGCTGCTCACCTGAAGGCCTCTTCAGCCTTCCGGTGGTTGTCGACTGTGAAGGCGATTTCCGTCAGGCCGCCTTCCTTCCCCATGATGTAGATGGAATCGACGTTCACCATCGCCCTGGCCAGCTTCCTGGAGACCTTGCCCAGCTCGCCGGGCCTGTCGGGCATCTTCACGGCTATGACGTCCCTCAGGTCGAACTGTATGCCGGAGCGCTTCAGCGTCGCCTTTGTGGTTGCCTCGTCGTCCGTGACGATCTTGATCATCGGCCGGTCGTTCCCGCGCTCACTCGCGATCGCCTTGATGTTCACTCCTTGGCCGCCGAGGAGTTCGCAGACCCTGGCCAGCTCGCCTGGCTTGTTCTGGACGTAGACATCGAATTCCTTCAATTCCAGCCCCCAGGTTCCCTATCACGGGCCGTGCTTAAAAAGAGTTTCCCGACCGCGTTTTCGGGCGGCACTACTGGACTGCCTCAGGCGACCTCGGCAGGACTACTTTCTTCTTCACCCACCACCACGCGAGGACCGTCGAGTTCACCGTGGCCACGGTGAGGATGGCCAGGTATCCCCAAAGCTCCCATCCCGTCATCGAGCCGAACGAACCGAACACCGTGGCCAATGTGTTCGGGACCAGGACGGCCGTGCCAAGGATAGTCAGCCAGGTCATCGTCAGCGCCATCCTGTTGTTCAGTATCTGGAGCTGGTTGTTGTACAGCGCCTGGAGGACCTCGAGGCCTGATGCGAGCACCTCGGACATGTGCTCGCTCAGCGCGATCTGCCTGTTCACGTCCTCGACCAGCAGCTGGAGCTGGCCGAGCATCTTCGGGCTGTCGGACACGAGCTGGGCGTCCCCGAGCCTGAGCGAGTGCAGCACGTCCAGTGTGCGCCAGAGCGTGTTCAGGTAGGTGATAAGCGTGTGCTTCAGCTGGTATATCTGCTTGCCTATCTCGATCCTTCCCGACGCCGGGTCGAGGAGGAGCTCGCTCATCAGGTCTCCCTGCTCCTCGATCTCCCTCAGGTACTCGAAATTGCGCGAGTTGTTCTCATCCAGTATCCTGACGAGAAGCATCGTGAGCTTGTCCTCCAGGTTCATGGGCTCCGGGAACTTGCGCATGTAGTTGTCCGCGTACCTCGAGAACTGCACGAGCCTGATGACCTCCTCGCTGTGTATGGTGACGATGAGGTCCTTGCGGACGAGTATCAGGAGCGGGTATGACTGGAGATTCAGCCCGGAGATCTTGACCGCCGGGACCATGATGCCCATCTCGCTCTCCCTGTCCTCGAAGTTGGCGTGATAGCCCTTGAGCAGCGCCGGGACCAGGGACGCGCTGAACCCGAGCTTGGTGGCTATTTCGCTGCCTTCCTGCACAAGGTCGCACACGGTGAAGTTGATCCAGGACAGGATGGAGCTCTGGACCGTGGAGATGAACTCGGTCGGCGAGTCGCCAAGGATCCTGATGGGCCGCCCGGCCTGCGGAAGCGCGACGCAGACAGCCTTCGGGCTCTTGACCTGGCATGTTTCCGAGTCCTTCCCGGCAACCGATGGCGTGCTGGGCGCCTTCTGGGCCGTATCCTTCGGGACCAACTTCCTCTCCTTCTGCGTCAACGAAGCACATCCTGAGATTCGTCGTCAAGCCGCTTGCACCCGTATCTCCAGACACTAATGATGTACGTTTCGCTGGTTTCGGATGCCGGGACCGCGTTCCAGTCAAGAATGCATTCTTTTAATACTCATCCATCTATTTCGACGCGATATGCCATGAGGGTGCTCCTCATCCATGCAGACAGGTTCGAGTACGAGGTCAAGGAGCCGACCAAGATGGCGGAGCCCATGCCCGATGGCCAGCCGAAGAAGCATGGATTCAAGGAGGCGCTCGTGGCGTTCTCGACCATCGAGTCCTCCGATGAGGACGCGGAAGCCATCGCTGAGGTCGCCTCGGCCGACCTCGCGGAGGTATTCTCCAAGGTGAAGGCTGAGAGGCTCGTCCTCTACCCCTATGCGCACCTCAGCTCGGATCTGGCATCGCCAGAGCTGGCCGTGAGAGTGCTCAAGGCCGTGGAGGCTGCGGTCGCAGGCAAGGGCATCGAGGTCCACAGGTCGCCCTTCGGCTGGTACAAGGCATTCGAGATCAAGTGCAAGGGCCATCCGCTCTCGGAGCTGTCCAGGGAGTTCGCAGCGAAGAAGAAGGTGACTCGGGAGGAGGTCGTAGAGAAGATATCCAAGAGCTACCTCATCCTCACTCCAGAGGGGGAGGAGCACCCCATAGACCTGGAGAACCCTGACTCGCTGAAGGTGCTGGACAAGTACCCTTCGCTGAAATCGTTTGTTCTGTCCGAGGAGATCGGCAGGACTGAGGGGAAGGAGCCGCCGTCGATCAAGGCCATGCAGAAGCTGGAGATGGTCGACTACGAGGAGGCCAGCGACAGAGGGCATTTCCGGATGTTCCCGAAGGGGCACCTCGTATTCAGCCTGCTTGAGAAGTGGGCCGAGCAGATAGCAGTGGAAAGGATAGGCGCCATACAGATCGACACGCCGATCCTGTACGACTGGTCGCTCCCGGACATCAGGAGCCAGGGGATGTCATTCCACGAGAGGCACTACACGCTGAAGACGGAGGAGAAGCGCGAGTTCGTGCTGCGGTTCGCGGGCGACTTCGGCCTGTTCAGGATGATGAAGGGCGCCACACTGAGCTACAGGAACCTCCCGCTGAGGATCTACGAGTTCAGCAAGAGCTTCCGGCTGGAGCAGAGGGGCGAGCTCACAGGCCTCAAGAGGCTCAGGGCCTTCCACATGCCAGACGTGCACTGCTTCACGAAGGACCTAGAGGACGGCTGGAAGGAGTACATCCTCCTGTACAGGAACTACTCGGACCTCGCGGACGCCACTGGCGTCGAGTATGCCGTCGCGTTCAGGATCGTGAAGGAGTTCTACGACAAATACAAGCAGAACCTGATCGAGCTGCTGAGGTACTCGAAGAAGCCCGCGCTGATTGAGGTGCTCTCGGAGATGAAGCACTATTGGGCGGTGAAGCACGAGTTCCAGGCGATCGACGCAGTGGGCGGGGCGGCGCAGCTCAGCACGGTCCAGTTGGACGTGGAGGATGCAGAGAGGTATGGCATAGTCTACACCGATGCTGACGGCAAGAAGAAGGGGTGCATCATCTGCCATTCATCGATAGGCTCCATCGAGAGATGGATCTACGCGCTCCTGGAAGAGGCCCTGAAGCACGACAAGCCAGCGCTGCCATTCTGGCTCTCGCCAACCGAGGTCAGACTCGTCCCCGTGGGCGCTGAATTCATCCCCGACTGCGAGAGGATGGCCGATTCGCTCGATGCCAGGGTGGACATCGACGACACCGACGACAAGGTGGGCAAGAAGATAAGGAATGCCGAGATGGAATGGATCAACATGATCGTCGTCGTCGGCGAGAAGGAGAGGACCTCTGGGATGCTCCCGGTGAGGCTGAGGAACGGCGAGCAGAAGATGATGACGTTGCAGCAGCTGAAGGATGAGGTGGAGCGGCTGACGAAGGGCTATCCGAAGGCCAGGCTCCCATTGCCCAGGCTGCTCTCGAAACGCCCGGCCTTCAGGGGCTAGTCGCCTCAGCGGTTGTCCTCGTCCCCCCAGATGAACTTGTGGAGTTGTGGCAGCACGCGGGCGTCCAGGGCGTCCTTGAGGACTCTTTCGGCCAGATGCCTGAGGTCCTTCCCGCCGACCGGCGTGAAGATGACCTCGCACGACGGATGGTGCTCCTCGATCACGTCCTTGGCGTACTCGTAGTCCTCGTCGTTCGCTATGACGAACTTGAGCTGGTCCGTCGGACCCAGGAGCTCGATGTTCTCGAAGAGCATCTTGTCCGCCTCGCCCGATGAGGGGCACTTGATGTCCATGCTGATGGTCAGGTTCTCCACGCACGGCAGCTCGTCCAGAGGCATCGCGCCGTTGGTCTCGAGCACGACATGATACCCGTCGTCGATGAGCCTCGTGAGGAGAGCTGGGGCGTCCTTCTGCGCGAGCGGCTCGCCGCCCGTGAGGCACACATGCCTGCATTTCAGCTTCGCGACCTTCGTCATGATCGCATCGATCGACATCTGCTCTCCTTTGTCGAATGCCTGCGGTGTGTCGCAGTACGTGCACCTCAACGGACATCCTGAGGTCCTGACAAAGGCGGTCGGGGCACCGATCGTGAGCCCCTCACCCTGCAGCGACTTGAAGATGGAGTATACCTTCACTTCCTCACCTCATACGGCAGAGGGTCCTGGACGCCGGCCGCAGCGAACCCTTCAAGCCTCAGAAGGCAGGAATCGCACCTGCCGCACGCCTTCGCCCCTCCTCTGTAGCAGCTCCAGGTCTTCTCAATGGGCACCTTCAGCCTGACGGCCTCCCTGACGATCTCGGCCTTGGACTTGCGCAGCAGAGGCGCCTCCACCCTGATGCCGCGACCTTCCTTTCCTGCCTTCGTGCCCACATCCAGAACGAGCTGAAACGCGGCCACGAACTCGGGAGTGCAGTCCGGGTAACCGCTGAAGTCCACCGCGTTCGCTGCGATGAAGACCGCGGCTGCATCCCGGCTCTCCGCTATGGAGGACGCGACGCTGAGAAAGATGGTGTTCCTCGAGGGCACGTAAGTGCTGGGTATGCTGGACTCGATCTGCTGTCTGGTCCTTCTCTCAGGCATCTCGATTGACGGGTGCGTGAGGGAACTCTTGAGCAGACTGCCGATATCGAGCTTCACCACGATGTGCTCCTTGACCGCGAAGTGCTCCGCGACCCACCTGGCGCTCTCGAGCTCCTTCTTGTGCCTCTGGCCGTAGTCGAACGTGAGGGCGACGACTTCGAACCCCTGCTCCTCGGCCAGCGCCACGACCGTGGAGGAATCGAGGCCCCCAGAGAGGAGCACAACAGCCTCGGACATCTGTGACCACCGACCGCTCAGAGGTCGGCGCCCGTCCATGCGCCCTGCCCTCTCCCCTCGTCGACGCCTATCTCGATGCGACTGACGTTTGTCGGGAACTTGACCTTCTCCAGCATCCTCATGAGAACGAACCCTGCAAGCGTCTCGGCGGACGTCACGCCTATGTCCAGCAGTATGCAGTCCGACCTGGGCAGCTTCAGCTCATTGTCCCCCACCTTGTACTCGACGTAGTGCTCCGAAAGGCGCACGCCCGGGTCCTTGGCCGGGATCAATACCCTATGGTCCAGCTCTGCGGCGATACCCCTGAGGAACTCCTTGACACTGATGAAGTCCATGATCACGCCGTCCGGACCCATCTCCCCCTCGACGATGGCATTGATGGCGTAGTCATGCCCGTGCAGCCTCCCACACTTCGCGTGAGTCGGGATGACGTGCGTTGCCGAGAAGGTTATCTTGGACGACCAGCCGTTGATCTCCAGGCGCATCATCGACGGTATAGTACGCAGGCTCTATATGTTTTCAGGGGGTCCTCAGGGCCTTCGCCCGCAGCTCAGTCAGGCCAGCGGCCAGCTTCACGGCATCCGAGTAGTCCGCCTTCGCCCTCGATGTGTCCACGAAGACTTCATCCATGTTCACAATCGGCGCGCCATAGGCCCTTCCACCGCAGATGAAATGCAGCGTCCTGAACATGAGATTGCCCGTGACCCCGTCCGGCGCGATGACCAGGTCGTGCCTCTCGACCGCCTCTTCCACGAGAATCGCACAGTGCTCGGCCGCGAGTCCGTCCCCGGCGAGCGCCCGGGCGATCTCCTCTCCGTCTTTGAGGCTCGAGCGTATCTCGGGACCGCGGTCCGTGTCCTCAGCCCTGCCCTTGGACAGGACGGCGACGCTCATCTTCCACCCGACTGAGGCGAAGTATGACACAGCAGCCCTTGCGAGGGCAAGCCTGGATTCCTTGTCCGTCCCCTCGTCGATCCCGACTGGTGCGAGCAGGAACTGCTTCCCGCTGGCGGCCTCCAGGACGGCCGCGCGCATGATGGTGTCCAGGTGGAAGGTCCTCCTGAGTTCCCGCAGAGCCTGCGAGGACGGGAGAGTGCCGCGAACGGCCGCGTCCAGCCTCCTTTCGCGCAGAGCGGCCGTGAGGTCCTTCACCTCTTCGAACCCGACCAAGGTGAGGCGGCAACGCTGCGCCTTGAGTCTCCCCTGCAGCTGGGTAAACGATTCGGGCGGAAGGCCTATGCCCACTCTGAGACTTGAGCCTCGCCCGACTTCGAGCACCTTTTTGACGTTGACCAACCGGACCCACCTCAGAGCTCGTCCTCGGTCATCTGGTCGAAGACGTAGTTCTCCCACTTCCTCACGCCCAGGAGTATCTCGAGCTCTTGCGGAGTGAGCAAGGGCTTGTCGTACATCGCCACATCGTCGATGGCTATCCGGGGGCATGCGGTCGATACGTATGCGTCGAAGCCCAGCGACCTCAGCTTCTCAGGGTCGAACTTGTCCATGAGGATCAATGCGGCGTCCTTCTTCTTCCACCTCAGGAGCTTCCTGAGCTCCTTCGCGCGCCTTATCCTCCTCTGGCCGAGCTTCTCGCCAACGATGATGCCAAAGACCCTGGCCTTCTCCGCCCTCTCTATGACGGCGTGCCTCTGGCGCAGGATCTTGTCCTTGACCTGGTCGATCTCCCTGGGCTCCTCGGTGTTCGGGTCGAGCACGACCACCTTCTTGCCCGTCGCGAGGTGCACCCCGAGCGCGTGGAACGACCCGCTCCCGATCAGCAGGAAGCTGTTGACGTCCTTGGATATCGATGTAGCTGTCGTGTAGTTGCACCCTAGTATCTCGCCGACATGCGAGATCCTGCTGTCCCCCTCGCCCACCTTGGTCTTGATCCCCATGCTCTCCAGCCCTTCGATGACGTCGTCCAGCTCGGTCAGATGCTGCGAGGTGGCGAGCACGCCCACAGGCTCCTGGAGCAACCCCACCGATTTCTTGAGCTGGTCGGCCAGGGGCACCTTCGACCTCGCTGGCACGAATATGACGGGCTTCTGGAACTTGATGGAGGGTATGGGCGAGTGGCCCACGTTCACGATGGCGTCGACCATCTCGAAGAGCGAGCTCGGGACATCGCATGCGCCGAAGCATGGCTCGGCGACAACAAGGACCTCCGCCCCGGCCTTGCTCTCGAGGTCCTCGGCGATCTGGTAGGCCCGCTTCTTCAGCCCCTCGGGCACCTGCAAGGCGACTATGCGCGCCTTGATCCTCTTGATCTCCGAGATCGCGCTGGCCAGGTCTACGTCGTACATGCTCTGCCGCTCATCTCCTCGCTTGGCTGCCCTGCTGGTCGAACAAGCATCATCTGGGCGCTAATGGTAAAGTGGGCGAGGATAAATACATTGTGCGGAAGCGGTCAGGTCTGGACCGGCTCACGCGGCCGCGGGCGTCCCCCGCTCGACCTCGATGTAGCAGGGCGACGGAATCTTGACGGCCGCGCGCTTGAGGGCGAGCTTGGCCGTCCCGAAGTGCGCCTGCGTGGTCTCGAGGGTCATGATCTCTTGGTTCGCGTCCACCCTTGCAGCCGTCCCGATGGCCTTGCCAAAAGCATGCCTCATGCCATCGGAGATACGGTCCGCCCCCGCGCCCGTCGCTATCTTGTTCTCCCTGAGGACATTGTGAGGGTAGACCCTGATCTTGAGATGGTAGCCGCTCTGCGGGACCTTCTTCGCGAGGAACCTATTCGCCGAGATGCGCGCGGCCTCGAGCGCTATGTGTCTGATCTGGCACTGCTCGACGACGTGGAGGGTCATCCTGACCGGGAAGTCCCCCCTCTGCCCGTGCTCGAACTGGGTTATCCTGGACGCGGGCACGCCGCCCATGTACTCTCGGCGCGAGTACGCCTGCCCCTTGATCTGCCTGTACATGCTCCCGGGCTTTCTGGACATAAGGCCACCTGGTGCCGCTCAGTGCTCCAGGTTTGCGGAGATAATGGTCGTCGTATTTAAACCTCTCCCACGTGCAAGTGGTCGTTGTCCGCATGCTGGCTGGGCCGCCTCCGCGTCGCCAAGCATTATCTACGGTCACCGTGATTATCGAGGGCCATGGGCAGGAGACACGTGGGCAAAGGGGACGCGAAGGACATCGCCCGGGAGAGGATCGACGGGCTGTTCGTGCTTGCTCAGCAGGAGGCGTCCGATGGGAACCCGGCGAGGGCCAAGAGATACGTGTCCCTCGCGCTCAGGATAGGCGAACGATACAAGGTCCGGACGGGACACAAGCGCAGATACTGTCCTAAATGCCACTCGTTCTTCGTCCCTCCCAGGAACGTCAGGGTGAGGACGCGGGAGAGGAGGGTCACGATGACCTGCCTGGCGTGCGGCCACATCATCAGGTATCCCATGGACCGCTCCGGAGCGTGACGGCGTGGACAAGGAGAAGGTCCGCGAGCTCCGGGTAGAGGCGCAATCGCTGCGCTCCACTGTGCGCATCGGGAAGGAGGGGCTCACGGAGAAGGTCGTCGATGAGGTGGCACGGCAGCTCAAGAAGAGCAAGCTCGTGAAGGTCAAGCTGCTGCCATCGGCCGCGGGCGATGCGAGGACGCTCGCGACGGAGCTGGCCACGGCCTCTAGCTCGGTGCTGGTCGAGGTCAGGGGAAGGACTGCCGTGTTGGCGAGGGAATGAGCTCATCATGACCAGATTTTAAATACGGACTAGGGGATTGACAGGAAAGGGAGGGGTCTGGGTTGCTCGATGCGAAGTTCATCCGTGACAACACGGAGGCCGTCAGGCAGGCGCTGAAGAACAGGAACTACGACCTCTCCGTCCTCGAAAGGTTTCTCGAGCTCGACGGCAGGTGGAGGGCGCTGACCGAGGAGGGCAACTCCCTCCGGCAGAAGAGGAACGAGGTCTCGGAGCAGATACCGAAGCTGTCCAAGGCCGAGAAGCAGATCAAGATAGCCGAGATGAAGGGCATCGCGGAGAGGATCAAGATCATAGAGGGCTCGGTGAAGGGCATCGAGAGCGAGAGGGACGAGCTGCTGCTGAACATGCCCAACATGCCGGACCCGAGCGTGCCCGTGGGGCCCCAGGACGAAGGCGATGTCTTCGTGAGGACCTGGGGCAGCGCGCGCAAGTTCGATTTCAAGCCCCTCACGCACTGGGAGATCGGCGAGGGGCTGGACATAATCGACTTCGACAGGGGCGCCAAGGTGACGGGCACGGGCTTCTACGTCCTCAAGGGGGACGGGGCGAGGCTCGAGCGCGCCCTCATCAACTACATGCTGGACCTACACAAGGAACAGGGCTACGAGGAGCTCTTCCCGCCCGTGATGATCAACAGGAAGAGCTGCGTGGGCACGGGCCAGCTGCCCAAGATGCAGGAGGACATGTACTGGGTCGAGAGGGACGACCTGTGGCTCAACCCGACCGCCGAGGTCCCCGTGACGAACCTGTACGCCGACGAGATACTCGACAGGAGGCAGCTCCCGATCTACCACACGGCCTACCTGCCCTCGTTCAGGCGCGAGGCGGGCAAGCACATAGAGACGAAGGGCATCGCGAGGGTGCACCAGTTCAACAAGGTGGAACTCGTGAAGTTCGTCCTGCCCGAGACATCCCAGGCCGAGCTCGAGACGCTGCTGGCGGATGCGGAGGCCGTGGTGCAGGGGCTGAAGCTGCCCTACAGGATCAGGCTGCTCTGCACGGGCTCCGTCGGCTTCCACTCGTCGAAGACCTACGACATCGAGGCCCACGCGCCCGGGATGGACCAATGGCTCGAGGTCTCATCGTGCAGCGACTTCAAGGACTTCCAGGCCCGGAGGGCGATGATCAAGTTCAGACGTGAGCCGCACCTGAAGAGCGAGTTCGTGCACACGCTGAACGGCTCCGGGATCGCGCTGCCCAGGACGATGGCATCCGTGCTCGAGAACTGCCAGAACGAGGACGGTAGCGTCACGGTGCCCGAGGCGCTGAGGCCGTACATGAAAGGGACCTCGGTCATAGGGCCGTGACCGGCCTTCGGCACCTCAGTTCTCGCATCTGAGAATCAGCCCTGATTGCCACCACTGACCCCTATATATGCTGTCAAGGACGCTAGGCGTATCTAGGAGCAGGTGGACTTGAGCAAGAACAGAGATTTCGCGGTGCTCGTAGGGCGGGCCTTCCTGCACGAGATCGAATCCGGCCACAGGGACTCCGCCATCGCTTTTGGACGGGCGTTCCTGCTGGCCTTGGACATGAGGGGGCCTGAGGATCGAGTCCGGAACGGCTTGGCCGGAAGCAGGAACCACGGCGAAGGGTTCGCGACGGTCCTGAACTGAGTCGGCAAGATGGTCATGGCGAGACGACCACGTGCCCGGCCTTCGCGAGCGACTTCTTGAGCATGCTGGGAGCGAATATGGCGGTCATGAGGCCCATGAACACGACCACGGAGTAGACGTCGTACGCGATTATGCCGGTCGAGAGGCCGTAGTATGCGATGACGAGGGCGATCTCGAGCCTGGGCGTCATGCCTATCCCGACGGAGACCGAATCCCACTTGGACATGCCGCTCACCCAGGCTGGTATGCCGCATCCAACGACCTTCGTCACAATGGCAACCACTGTGATCACGATGCCGAACCACAGGGCGTCGACGATCTCCTGGAGGTACACGACTGTGCCCAGGGAGACGAAGAACAGGGGCACGAACAGCGCCTCCAGGTACTGCATCCCTTTCCGGAAGCCGTCCCGCAGGGCCGACCCGGAAAAGACCGTCCCTGCCACGAAGGCGCCCACGATGGCCGATATCTGGATCAGCTCTGCCACGAAGGCGTAGAGAAATGCGATGGCCAGGGCGAGTATGAACCCGCTCATCGGGAGCTTCCTCCTGTAGCCAGAGATCTGCACCTTGAACACGACCCTGGTGAGGAGGTGGGACCCCAGCCACCCACCGATCACTATGAACAGGATGGCCCCGATGAGCACGAGCAGGATCCCGAACGGGTCGAGGCCACCCACTGCGACGCCCTTGGACACGCCCAGGACCACCATGCCCAGGATGTCGTCCACGACGGCCGCCCCGAGGATCGCGTAGGAGACTGGCGTGCCTATGAGCCCCAGCTCGGAGGTGACGCTGGCAGTGATCGCCACGCTCGTCGCCACGAGCGTCGCCCCGATGAATATCGCATCGTCCTCGTAGCCCATCAGGCGGGCCACGAGGTATCCGAACACCCACGGAAGCGCCACCCCGCCCAGGGCGATGGCGATGGACTTCCTGGAGTAGACCTCCTTGAGATCGACCTCCATGCCTATCATGAACAACAGGATGATGGCGCCGAGCTCGGCAAGCATCTGGACGGTCTCTGGCAGCCCTGATATGGACCCCTCGACGGGCTTGATGAAGTTCAGGAGGCTGGGGCCGATGGCTATGCCCACCACTATGTACCCGATGACCCTCGGCTGCCCGAACCTCGCGAACACGAAGCTCGCGAAGAGCGAGACCACTAGGAGGAAGGTCAGCTCGAACCAGACCTCTCCCAGGAGTTCGTCAAGGATGGATGCGAGCCCGAGGTCCATGAGGTATCTGTCAGGTCATGTGTCGGCCGGATTTATTTGTTTCGCGCGGGCTCACAGCCCATACACACTTGCCTTCACTATCCAGAAATCTATCAGGTCCCCCACGTCCTTTGTGAGAAAGCCGTTCGCGAACTCCTTCGGGACGCCTTCCAGGTACGCGCCGAACTCGACTGCCCAGTCGCCCCAGTCCTTGCCCACGAGCCTCCCGAGCGCGGGCAGGTTGGGCGAGACCGCGATCGCGAGCTTAAACCTCTGCTCGAGGCTCCCCACCGCCCCCAACAGGCGAATCATGCGCGGCAGGCCGACCTCGAACACGACCTCGAACCGCAGGTAGAGCCCCGCGAAGAAGGCGTCGGGGAACGCAGGGTACGCGATCGGGTTGCTCATCCTACCCAGGTTGACCACGAAGGTCCCGAAGGAGTATATCAGCCACCGCAGCAGCTCCACGATGGCCTCGCCTGTCACGACGAAGCTCGCCCTGAACCCGACGCCCGCGCTGCCGCTGGCGTCGCCTATCAGGACCTGTATGAAGAATATCACCTCGTGGATGATCTCCTGGACGAGCGAGAGCAGGTTCTCGATGAAGTGGTGTATCACGCGCTTGGCGAGCAGCGCCACGAAGTCGAGGGACGCGGAGACCTCCTGGAGCTGCGTCTCCATGAAGGCCTCCTTGAAGGCCTCGAACAGCGCCTTGGCGATGAAGTCCGAAGTGGCGAGGAGCACGGGCACGCCGTTCGAGCCGCTGCGGGAGCCCTGCCCGAGCTCCCACCTGGGCCCGCCGTCCCACGTGCGCTGGATGGTGCGCTCGTCGTTGGCGGTGTCCCTCATGATGGGCGTCTGGTCCACCAGCGCCCCGGAGGCGTCCCTGAGGACGATAGCGTCGCCGTCGTTGAACGGGTCGCCGGGGTTCCCGTTGTCTATCGATGTCTCCGGGAACTCGAACACGAGCAGGCCGTTCGCAGGGACGGCCCCTTGGATGGTCATTGCCATGCTCCTGCCATGGACGGTGGCGATCGACCAGCCGTCGACGCACCTCGGCTTGTCCAGGGGGTTGTACAGCTCCACCCACTCCCTGCCAGAGTCCTCGCCCCTCGGGTTGGACTCGAACTCGTTCACCACGACGTCCGTCGGGAAGGGCGGGGAGTACTTCAGTCGGATGCCCGCCTCGATGGAGGCTGACAGCCCGAGCGCGGGGATCGGTATGTTCGACAGGAACGCGCCCACGCCCGGCAGGTCGGCGGTGCTCACCTCCGCAAGCTCGTACGTCTCGACCTCTGGCATGGTCAGGTCGAGCCGCCAGGTGTTGGCGATGCAGTGCACCTCAACGAACCTCCGCAGTATGTGCATGAGCGGGTCGACCATGACCTCTATCGTCGCGCTCCTCAGCCTGATGGTGCCGTTCGCGAGGATGTCGTAGCTCCCGTCCGAGAGCCTCGCAACCCTCACGCCGAAGGCTATCCCGGGGCCGAACCTGTCGGTCGAGACGATGATCCTGAGCATATCGTTCCCGTGCCTGTAGATCAGGTCCGGGATGTTCGTCTGGACGATGATGAGGAAGCCGTAAAGCGATATCCTGAACTCCACCCTGCCCATCAGGTCAACGAACACCTTCACCACCCTCGCGAGAGCGGAGTTCGCAATCTTCTCGACGTACTCCTGCAGGGTCTCGACGAGCGTCTGCAGGGCGGATGTGACGGCCTTCAGGATGCGCATGGCGAAGCTGGCGAGCACGTCGAACGCGCGCTCGACGAGCTTGTATATGCGCTCGAGCCCGTCCTTGACCCAGCCGAACACAGGCTCGAGCTTGTCCCACACGAGCTCGCAGAACTTCTTCGCGGCAGCGACCGCGTCCCCGATCATGGTGTTCGAGGGGTTGTACTCGACCCCTTGGAGAGGCCAGGACGAGTGCACGGTCACGGGCAGCTCCAAGGAGACCTTGACGCTCCTGCGCGAGCTGACATCGTGGTCCGCGAGCAGCGACTGGAATGCGGAGTTGCTGCTCTCGAGCCCGAGCTCGATCAGCCCGAGCGCGGACACGGTCCACTGGGTCGTGTAAGGAGCAGCGGTCCAGGTAGAGAGCGAGGTCATGTGCAGGTTCGGGTACTCGCTCCTGGAACGGTCGTAGTCCCAGGGGCGCTTGACCTGGACCAGCATGTTGTCCGTCGGGAACAGCGCCTCCAGGGACGCGTACCCGAGCGCTTCATCGTATGGCACGGCCTGCATCACTGGGAGGCCGCTGGACACATCCACGGACAGGTCTTCGCTGAGGACGGCCCCGCTCGCCTCCGCCGACGACCTGTCGCCCTCCCAGAACTCGAAGGGCCTGTCGAGGTCCACATGGACGGCCTGGCGGTACGAGGATATCCGCTTCTGGCCGAGGACCTCCTTGGAGAAGGCGCTCAGGACGCTCTCGATCGCCCTCTCCATCCCCGGGAACCCGTCCAGCCCCTCGACGAACAAGGTCGCGAGCGAGTCAACCATGGGCCCGGCGAAGCCGTCATCTGCCCGCACGACCGAGAGCTCGATCACGCTCCGGAGCCTCTCCAGGTCCAGGGAGCAGATCGCGTCGAACACCGAGACGGCCGTCTCCCCCACGCCCCACTCGGCATCTGCCTGGATGTCGTGCCACACGATGTCTGCGAGCTGCTCGGAAACGGGCACGACAAGGTCTGGGATGTACGCGTAGCGCGCCGAACCCAGCACTGTGGCGGTGAGGTCCGTGTACACGCCCTCCAGCACGATCTCGCGCTCGAACAGGTCGGCACCCCTCGCCGTCACGAACTCCGAGAACCGCGTGGCGAGCTCGTGCTGCGCGCTGAACATCGGCAGCTTCTTCGAGGCCTCGGCGAGGGCCGCTGGGTCGAGCACCAGGTCTACCTGCCCCGAGCCGAAGGCGAGCGCGGCGAACAGGTCCGCCCCATCGGACGGATCTATGCTTGTGGAGCCGAGTTCGAGCCGCGATATGCTCGCGATGTCGAAGGCGAACCGCGCGAGACCGTCCTCCAGGAGCGTGCGGAACGACGACTGGCATTCCTTGTAGTCGGTGTAGAAGTCGCCCCAGCCGTCCGACTGCAGGAGGTCGTATTGCGGAACGTTCACGCATGCCGTGATGTTCCCGACCCAGACGGGATAGAGGTTGCCCGCGGCGTCCTCGACGAAGTACTGCTTCTCAGGCACAGGGACGGCGAGATCCTCGTCGGAGGAGAACAGCTCGGAGCATATCGTTGGCGAAGCGCCCGCTGCATGCAGGCTCTTGGAGATCCAGGAAGTGACCGCCGCCTTGGCCTTGTCGATGCCCGTGAGGTACTCCATGAGAGAATCGAGTGCTCCCCCGAGAGCATCAGCGACCGCCTTCGCCGAGTCAAGTGCACCCAACCAGCCCATGTAGTCCATGATCTTGATGGTGAACTGGTCCGAGACCCCGAAAAGGGTCTGCGCGACCATCATCTGAGGGTCGATGTCCACGCTGGTCTTCCCCAGGTACCACAGGAAGAGCTCCGAGGGGTCCAGGGCGCGCGCCCTTGGGCTCATGAGCGCCGTCGTGCCGGGGTATCCTCCCCCGCAGGCGTCGGCCACCTCGGACGCAAACGACTCATCGACCTCGCGGAACAGCCGCGCCTGCTCGAGCAGCAGCCCCACAGCCACTGCCCGGTAGACGTCCTGTTCGGTGAGGATCGCCGAGGTGTTCTTCCCGGAGTACATGGGCTGACCATACCCTTCGAGCACGCGCAGCTCGCACAGGGTGCTGAGCATGTACCCCACGAGCCTTCCGAGGTCCGACAGCTCACCCTCCGACGCCTGCTCGAACGCCCTGAGCTTCGACTCGAGGAACGGCAGCGCGGATATGATTGGCTTCTGGAAGGATGTCAGCCTGGAGACCGACAGGGACTTCGCGGAAACCTCCACCGAGAAGTTGCCCACGGCCACATAGTAGGGGTTCACGGTTTGCTCACCCAGCTGCTCCTCAGAAGGCGCTGGGAGCTCGGAGTACTCCATCTCCGACTCGTCCGACCTGAGCTCCTTCACCGACCCGTTCTCGGAGGGCATCAGGTCGACCGTCTTTCGCTCGACATAGAAGAGCCCTCCTGTCCAGTTGGTCACACGGACGGAGAAGTCGCCCTCAGTGCGCGGGAAGGACGAGTTCAGGTACTCCTCCATCCTGGCGGAGAACGCGTCAGAGATCCTCGACTCGTTCACGGGGTATTCCTCCCACGAGGTCACGAGGTCCTGGGCCCTTCCAGCCGCGCATACGCCCAGCTCCTGCACGACCTCGTCGATGGTCTGCTCCATGGCACTGAGCAGCCTCTCCCTCTTCTCCGCCTTCGCCTTGTCCAGCTCTGCCTTGGCGATGTACGCGCCCGTGACGGCGGTCGCCGTCAGGAGCGCGACCGCTATGACGGCGAAGGAGACCTGCCCCGCCGTGTCGCGGCTCATGCGCCTTGTTCTGGAGCCTCTGCGTCCCGTCGAACCCGTCCGGTTTCCCATGGACCATCCCATGAGTGGGACGGCCTGCGGGCGTGTAAAGGGCCTCTGCTACATGCAATATACGTCGGCCCGCCTGGGCGGCGGCCCGCCTGGGCGGCCGAACGCCTCCGACTCACAATTAAATATGGATGACGTGATTCAACTACCCGGATGGGATGCGTTGGACACTGAGGAGACTTTGCTTCTGATCTTCGTCGCGTTCCTCGCCGCGAAGCTCGGGGGCGAGCTCATGGAGCGGATGAGGCTCCCGGCGGTGACGGGCGAGCTCATCGCGGGGATACTGCTCGGGCCGACACTCCTGAGCCTGATCACAGAGGAGCACAAGTTCTTCGATGTGCTGGCACAGCTCGGGGCGACCTTCCTGCTGTTCTCGGTCGGCATGGAGACGAAGCTCTCCGAGCTCAAGAAGGTCGGGCTCGTGGCCAGCTCTGTGGCGCTCCTGGGAGTCCTGGTGCCATTCGTGCTCGGATACTACGTTTCCGTGCTCCTGTTCGCGTCCTCTATCGAGGCGATGTTCATCGGGACAGCGCTGGTGGCGACGAGCGTCGGGATAACAGCCAGGGTGCTCGAGGACATGGGCATGATCCACTCCACTGAGGCCAAGATCATCCTCGGCGCGGCCGTGGTGGACGACATCCTCGGCATGATAGTCCTCACGCTCGTGAGCGGCATGGCCGTGGGCGAGCTGACGATGCTCAACGTGGCCATCGTGATAGCGGAGGCGCTGTGCTTCGTGGCCATAGTGACGATCATCGGCACGAGGGTTGTCAAGTACGCCACCGGCAAGCGGGAGGTCAGGTTCGACCGCACAACGAACGGCGAGTGGGCCATCCACTACACGACCCGGGCGTTCAAGAGGGACAGCTGGTTCGACAAGCTGAAGCAGAGGCAGGCGCCGTTCGTCATCATCCTGATAGTCGTGTTTGGCCTGAGCGCGATGGCATCCTTCGTCGGGCTGGCCGCGATCATCGGGGCGTTCTTCGCGGGCCTCATCTTCTCGGACACGAAGGACACATACGAGCTCGAGCAGAAGTTCGAGCCCCTGAACGTGCTCCTGGTGCCGTTCTTCTTCGTCGTGATGGGCGCGAGGGTTGACTTCGCCAACTTCTCCTCCGTGCTCCCGTTCGCGATAGTCATCACCATCGTGGCGATCCTGGGCAAGCTCGTCGGCTGTTCCCTCGGCGCGTGGACCAGGGGCGAGAGGACAGCCCTGATCGTGGGCGCGGGGATGGTCCCGAGGGGAGAGGTGGGCATCGTGGTGGCCATGATCGGCCTCAACATGGGCACGATCGGCCAGGCGACCTACTCGGTCATAGTCCTGGTGTCGATGGTGACTACCCTCTACGCGCCGTTCCTGATACGGACGGTCATCAAGGCGGAATCGAAGAATGTGGGCGCAAACCGATGGCCTACTCGGCGGCGCGGCCCATGATGGTCAGGAAGTCCTCCAGGTGCTTCGAGAGGGCTTCGTTGTCCGTGTAGCCGCACGCCGACAGGTCCGGGGCGGCGATGAGGGCCGTCTTGCCGTCGCTGATGACGTCCGTCGCTATGAGCCCCTTCCTCCTGACGACCGTCGCTCCCCCGGGCGCCTTCACGAAAGGGCTGGTGATGACGGTGAGGGTCACGCCCCTGCTGAGCGCGTTCGCGAACCGCTTGCCCAGGCGCTGCCTCATCTCGACCAGCGAGGGAGAGGAGATGGTGAAGGTGTGCTCCGCCTTGTCGAGCATCTCGCCGATCTTCTCCAGCACGCGGTCCCTGCCCATGACGGTGTAGACGAGCTGGGGGACGCCGCGCTGCGAGAGCATGTCGCGCACGGAGGAGATCTTCTTGAAGGCGTCCTCTATCTCTCCCACGAACCTCTTGGACAGGTCAGTGGGCTCGACGGGAGCATATGCTCTGGGTTTCCCCTCGAGCATGCGCACGGCGCCGTTCCTCTCGAGGCTCGCCATCACCTTGTATGCAGAAGTCCGCGGAATCTGTGCTATCTCAGCTACAAGGTTGGCAGAAGCTGAACCGAGAGCCACGAGGGCGATGTACGCGCGGGCCTCGTACTCGGAGAAGCCCAGCCTGGAGAGAGTCCCAGATATGGCAGCGTACTCCCTGCTGAGCGCATCGATGTCCCCGCCGAGGCTCTGCACTAGCTTCTTCGCATCCATTTGTAGCCGAATGAGCTACATAAGGTTTAAATGATTCCCTCCGAATTGACCTCCGGGATGCGATTCGATGCTCACGAAGAAGAGCGCCGTACCGGCAGGACTGCCCAAGACGACTGAGAGCCTCTGCCCCGAGTGCCTCACGATCATCCAGGCGACGATAAGGGACGACAACGGCAAGGTCGTCATGGAGAAGTCGTGCCCGAAGCACGGCAAGTTCAAGGACGTCGTCTGGTCCGACACCGAGCTGTACCTCAAGGCGGAGAGGTGGGCCAAGGACGGCGTCGGGGTCACGAACCCCGCGATCCCCAAGGCCAAGCAATGCCCGTTCGACTGCGGGCTCTGCGACCTGCACCTCAGCCACACTGGGCTCGCCAACGTCGATCTCACGAACCGCTGCAACCTCCGCTGCCCCATCTGCTTCGCGAACGCCAATGCAGCAGGCTACGTGTTCGAGCCGGATTTCGACACGGTCGTGAAGATGCTCAAGGTCCTGAGGGACGAGAGGCCCGTGCCGTGCCCGGCGGTGCAGTTCTCCGGTGGTGAGCCCACGATATACCCCAGGTTCCTGGACGTCATCAAGGCCGCGAAGGAGCTGGGGTTCGCGCAGATACAGGTCGCCACGAACGGCATCAAGTTCGCCGAGAGCCTGGACTTCTGCCAGAAGGCGAGCGACGCTGGCCTGAACACGGTCTACCTTCAGTTCGACGGCTTCAGGAAGGACATCTATGTCCGGGCCAGAGGGCGCGACCTCTTGGACGTGAAGCAGAAGGTGGTGGACAACTTCCGCAAGGTGGAGCACCACTCGTCCATCGTCCTTGTCCCTACGGTCGTCAAGGGCGTGAACGACGACCAGGTCTGGCCCATACTCCGGTACGCCCTCGAGAACATGGACGTCATCAGGGGCGTCAACTTCCAGCCCGTCGCGTTCACCGGGAGGATCAGCAACGAGGACCTGGCAAAGGGCAGGTACACGATACCCGACCTGGCCAAGGACATCGAGAGGCAGTCGAAGGGGATGATCAAGGCCTCGGACTGGTACCCCGTGCCCGCGGTCGCGCCCATCTCGGAGCTATGGATGGCGCTCTACGGGGACTCGAAGGTGACCCTGACGACTCACGCCCACTGCGGCATGGCCACATACATGTTCGTGAGGGGCCCAGACAACGTCATACCCATCACCAGGTTCGTCGATGTGGAGCCTCTCTTCGACGAGCTGTACGAGCTGGCCCGGAAGGCCGGGAGCAAGAAGATCAAGGCCTTCTCGAAGGTCAAGGCGTTCAGCCTGCTCAGGAAGTACCTGAAGAAGGACGAGCTCCCGGACGGCATGAGCTCCGTGCAGTTCCTCAAGGCCTTGAGGGGAGTGCTGTCGGAGGAGACGAAGTCCGAGCTCGCCAAGTTCAGCTGGCAGATGATGTACGTGGGCGCGATGCACTTCATGGACTCATACAACTACGACGTCGAGCGGGTCAAGAGGTGCATGATACACTACACGACTCCCGACGGCAAGATCATACCCTTCTGCGCATACAACTCCGGCCCTGTGTACAGGACCGAGGTGGAGAAGAGGTTCTCCGTTCCCCTGGCCGAGTGGCGGAAGAGGCACGGGGAAGAGTACACGTGAGTTGATCCCCATGCCCAAGGAGCTGGACGAGCTGGAAGTCGACATAACCAGGTGCATGCACTGCGGCGCTTGCGTGGGCTCGTGCCCCGTGAACGCCATCTACCTGAACGAGGTCGTGCTCGAGTTCAACGACGACTGCAACCTCTGCAAGAGGTGCATCAAGGTGTGCCCCGTCGGTGCAGTCAAGCTTGTCGGGGGGAAGTAGATGCAGTCACACTACGACATCGTCGTCGTCGGCGCTGGACCTGCGGGCTCGATGACGGCCAAGTGGGCTGCTAGGAACGGCGCGAGCGTGCTCATGGTCGAGAAGAGGCAGGAGATCGGCTCCCCCGTCAGATGCGGGGAGGGGATCTCCAGGGGCTGGCTCGAGCCCGTGGGCATCAAGCTGGACGACAAGAGCGTCGCGTGGCAGGTCAAAGGCGCAAGGATCGTCTCGCCGAACGGCTCTGCCTTCTATCTGTCCGAGAAGATGGCCGGGAACGAGGTGGGCATCGTGCTCGACAGGGTGTTCTTCGACAAGCTCCTGGCAAGGGACGCCGTGAAGGCGGGCGCGGACCTCGTGCTGAAGACCGCGGCGGTCAAGCTGCTCAAGGAGAAGGACAAGGTCGCTGGCGTCAGGGTCAGGTCATTCGGCGAGGAGAGGGACATCAGGGCGGGATGCGTCGTGGGCGCCGACGGGTTCGAGTCGCAGGTCGGCAGGTGGGCGGGAATAGACACCAACCTCGCGCCCAGGGACATCACGAGCTGCTTCCAGTACAGGCTCACGAACATCAGCCACAACCCGGACTACTGCGAGTTCGTCCTCGGGTCTGCGGCCCCCGGAGGATATATCTGGGTGTTCCCGAAGAACGAGGACACGGCCAACGTTGGCATAGGCATGCAGCTCGCGAAGCTGAAGAACCCCGCAGACGTGAAGAGGTACCTGGACAAGTTCATCGCGAACGACCCGAGGCTGAGGAAGGGCAAGCCCCTCGAGCTGGTAAGCGGGGCGGTCTCAATATGCGCCCCGATAGACAAGACCATCGGGAACGGCGTCCTCCTGGTCGGGGACTCCGCGCGGATGATAGACCCCATCACAGGCGGGGGCATATCCAACAGCTGCAGGGCGGGCAAGGTCGCGGGCGAGGTCCTGGCGAAGGCGACCAAGGAGAGGGACTTCAGCGAGAGGTCGCTCCAGAGGTACGAGAAGGGCTGGAGGGACCTCCTGGAGGACCACCTGTACAGGAACTGGATGGCCAAGGAGAAGCTCGTGACGCTCTCGGACGACATGTTCAACAAGATCATCACGACCCTGAACGAGGTCGGGGTCGAGAAGATGTCCACTTACGCGATACTGAAGGCGATCGAGACCAAGTACCCCGAGCTGGTCAGGGAGTTCCAGCAGTTCCTCTGACGAGACCAGTCAGGTTCAATAGGGCCCAGCGCCTTCCCAGTCCGAGGACGGGGGGATCCATTGGCACAGCCTTCAGATGCGGTTCTCGAACGCCGCAAGGTGCTCACGATCGCCTTGCTCATCCTGGCCCTGGCGGCCGCCCTCAGGTTCATCAACATAGGCTGGAGCTTCTCGAACGACGGCATCGACGAGGGCATCATGCTCGAGCGCTCATACATGGTTGGCCTTGGGCACGAGCTGTACTCCGACCTGCCCTGCGACCAGGCTCCACTCGCGTTCTACATGGGCGCGCTCTTCGACGGCGACGTGCTCGCCCTGAGGTCGATGAGCGCTATGTTCTCACTCGTGGCGATAGCTGCGTGCATGCTCGCTGCGAGGTCGATCTCGGGCCAGAGGGCGATGCTCGCGACCGGGCTCCTGCTGGCGGTCGACTTCGCATTCCTGAGGGAGTCGCGGCTGTTCTCGCTCGACGCCCTGGCCGGCTCCATGACGGCCATCTCCATCCCGTTCTTCGTCCTGTACTTGAGGAGGGGGAGCAGGCTGATGTTGTTCTGCTCGGGCCTGCTGGTTGGACTGGCCCTTGTCACGAAGCTGTTCGGGGGCCTCGCGCTCGTCGGGATGCTGGTGTTCCTCATCGTCGATGCGTGGGGGCGGAAGGAGCGCAGGGCAAGGCTGCTGGACATAGCACTTCTGCTCGTGGCCGCCTCGCTGCCCATGCTCAGGCTGCTCATCGCCCTCGGCCCATCGGACATGATCCAGGGCATGCTGCTCGACCAGGGCCACAGGGCGTTCGACGCCGAGATGAAGCTCTCCGTGCTGGCGTACTTCGGGCTCCTGCCAGTGTACGCGCTCCCGCTCGCATATGCACGCACGATGTGGGGCATGGGGAGGGAGGTGAGGTACCTCCTGTCGACCTCGCTGGTCATACTGGCCTTCATGATACTGCAGCCTTTGGTCTTCTTTCACCACATGGTCCTCCTAAGCCCGTTCCTGGCGGTGCTCGCGGGCGTACTTGCCGTCAGGGTCATATCTCTCGAAAAAGGTCTTGCTGGAACCAGGCGGCCTATCATTTCATTCGGAAAAGTCAGCACCGCCGGGAAGGCGTTCTCGGCCCTCTTCCTCGCCTCGCTGCTCGCTTCTGCCGGCCTCGCAGCATACGGGCTCGGGGCGCAGGGCGAGCCGATCCAACAGAGGCTCGCGGACATGGTCGAGCAGCGCTCGGACCCGGGGGAGTTCGTCATCACGGGTGATCCCCTGATCGCGGCCATCGCGGAGAGGCCCACGCCGCCGGAGGTCGTGAACGTGGCGTACAGGGTGGACCCAGAGCTCACGCTCCAGGACGTCGAGGATGCGATAGACGCGTACGAGGTGAAGGTCGTGGTCGTGTGCTACAAGCTGAGCGACATGGCCGGGCTGCAGGCGGCCCTCGAGTCAAGGGGGTTCCACCAGGCGGTCGGGAGCTTCATCGCGGGGGACGATTCCGCCGTCCTGGACCTCTTCCAGGAGGGGATCGGGCCCATCAGCTTCTACTGGCGGGAATGAGCCCAGGCTCACGCCTTTCGCATGTCCCCGCCGAAGGTCCATATGGAGTTCGCGAAGAAGTTGAACAGGCTGACGGTGAATATGGCCAGGACCTGCGCGACAATGAGCATGACAGAGGCCTTGTCCATCCGCACGCCCAGCCCCGGGAAGACCTCCTCCACGAGCGCCCAGAGGAGGATGAGGTTGAGCATCAGGCCGTCCACGCTGACCAGGAGGAACTGCGGGTACTGGAAGTGTATCTTGCCCTTGGACTTGAATGTCCAAAGCCTGTTCCAGATGTAGTTGTTCGTGTCCGCGACCACGAACGCGAGCACGGCGGCCCACAGGTAGTGGACGAAGAAGACCTCGTGTGACACCCAGAGCACCGCCAGGTTGATGAGCGCGCCTATGCCTCCGATGAAGGCGAACTTGAGGTACTTCCCCAGCCAGAGGTGCTTGTGCTCGTAGAGCATGCTGACATGGTCGATGTACCTCAGCATCTCCGTGCCGCCCAGCTTGCTCTTCCCCGCCTTCCTGTCGGCGAAGTGTATGGGCACCTCCGCAGCCTTCTCGTACTTGCCCTTCACGAGGATCTCGAGGCCGATCTTGTAGCCCACGGGGTTCAGAGCTACGCCGTCGATGACGGACCTGCTCAGGGCGAAGAACCCGGACATCGGGTCCTTGACCTTCGTCAGCCAGCGAGCCAAGAAGGTCGCGCCCTTTGAGACCGCCTTCCTGCGCAACGGCCAGTTCTCGACGCTGCCGCCCTTGATGTACCTGCTGCCGACGACGAGCTCGGCCTCGCCCGACTCGATCTTCGAGACCATCTCGGGGATCTTCTCCGGCGGGTGGCTCAGGTCGGCGTCCATGACCACCAGGACGGACCCCGAGGCGACCTTGAAGCCCTCGAGGACCGCCGAGGAGAGCCCCAGCTTCCCCTCCCTGTGGAGCACCTTCATCCTCGCGCTCTTGGCCAGCTCCTCTGCCTTCGCGCCCGTGCCGTCGGGGCTGTTGTCGTCCACTATGACGATCTCGCACTCGATGCCCGCTTTCGAGCACGAGGAGTTGATGCGCTGGACGAGCTCGTCGAGGTTGTCCTTCTCGTTGTATGTCGGGACGATCACGGAGATCGTTGCGGCTCACCCCCGACCTTCTGCCGCTTCTTGTATGCGAGCGAGGCTGCAACACTGGCGCCGATCACGACGGCCACCACCGCAAGCGACACCCACGGAGCGACCTCTGCGCGCAGGTTGTCGAAGCTGAACCAGAATATGAGGGTGTAGGCAGAGAACTTCGCGAGCGCACTGGCGAATATGTAGACAGCGCACTTCCTCACGTTCCAGTTGCACACCGCGATGAACGCGCCCGTGTAGGGTATCAGCGGGGCGAACCTGTTCAGTATCAAGAGCCGCTCGTCCTTCAGGATGAGCCAGTTGGTGTAAGCTCGCATCGCCTCCTGGATCCTCCCGGGCAGCTTGGCCTTCTTGACGAGGGCGTACAGCGTGAAGTTGCCGGCCAGGCTGGCGACGCTCGCCACGACGACGACCGTCGCGCCCCAGGCGAACGAGCCGGGGTTGGTCCCGAAGATGAACACCATCCACGCCTCGGGAAGCGTGGGGAAGGCCGTGCCGTCGATCCAAATGATGACGGCGATGGCCATCAGCATGCCGACATCGCCCAGGTCGTCGAACAGGCTGATGATGTCCTGGCCTATCCCGATCACGCGCCATGCCTCCCGGATGTGAGCGACTCGTAGAGCTCCTTGAGCATGACGGCGGTCTTCTTGATGTCGTGCTCGCCCGCCAGCAGCCTCGCGCCTTCGACGAGCCTTGACCGCAGCGAGGAGTCGTCGAGCATCATCCTGAGCTTCTGGGCGAACTCGTCGTCGGTCCTGGCCTTGAGGCAGTGCTCGCCCTCGTAGACCCACTCCTCGTACACGGGGATGTCCCTGATGAGGAGCGGGCAGCCGCAGCTCGCGGCCTCGAACATCACGTTCCCGTAGCTCTCCGCCAGGGTCGGGAACACGAACACGTCCGCTGCAGAGTACACGCCCACAATCTCGCTGAACGGCACGTGCCCTGGGAACAGCACGTTTCCTGGGGACATATGGTCGAGCACGTCCTCCAGCAGGACCTCCGAGGCCCCCACCCAGACGAACTTCACGTCCTTCCTGTCTGCCAGCTTGGAGGCCATGTTGACGAAGGTGTCCACGCCCTTCCTCGGTATCCGCAGACCGACCGAGAGCACCAGCTTGTCCGTCTTCGAGAGGCCCAGGCGCTCCCTGAACTTGGCCCCCTCCGCCTCGTTTTTGACGAAGACCTCCCTGTTGATGCCGTTGGGGATGACCTTGAAGGGTCCCCTGACGCCGTCCTTGGCCAGCGTCTTGACGACGTACGGCGTCGCCCCGACGACCACGGTCCCAAGGTTGTAGAACTTGACGGAGTACGCGCGAACGAACGGGTATGCCCATGCGCCGCCCCTGAAGCCGCCCTTGATCAGCTCGGGCAGATGTCTGCCATGGACGACGAGGGGCTTCCCCGTCCTGCGCCGCCTGAGGGCCCACATGAAGGAATCCGGCAGGGGGCTGTGGACGTGCAGGACGTCGTACTCTCCCTTCGGCTCGTTCAGGAGCACCCGGCACCCGATGCGCTCCAGCTCCTTGGCGACCATCGGCACGTTCGTCCCCATGCCGCCGGGGTTCTTGAACGGGATGATGGTCCTGTACCTCTCGAGCTCCGTGAGCATGCAGACCGAGACCATGGGACCACTGCCGAGTGCGCCAGCAAGGCCGGGTCTTGGGCGAACCGGCCTTTCCGCGAGCATGAGATTGCGCGCATATATATGTAAGCCGCTCGTGGTCTAGAACGGCTGCCTCTCCCAGACCACCTCGCCGTCCTTGAGCACGCTGGAGCACAGGTTGGTCCCGAACTTGTACGGCAGCTGCGCGTGCGTCGGTATGTCCAGGATCACGATGTCTGCGCGCTTGCCGGCCTCGATCGTCCCGACCTTCTTCTCCATGCCCAGGGCCGCGGCCGCGTTGATGGTGGAGGCGGTGATGGCCTCCGCGGGGGTCATGCGCATCTTGTGGCACGCCAGGCTTATCGTGAACTGCATCGACTCGTTCCAGCAGTTCGGATTGAGGTCCGTGCCCAGCGCGATGGCAACGCCGAGGTCTATGAGCCTCCGGCCGTCGGCATAGTCCTTCGACATCGAGGAGTACGGCGTCCCCGGGAGCAGCACGCCTATCACGTCCTTCCTGGCCATCGCCATTATACCGTCATCGGACGGCTTCGCGAGATGGTCCGCGGAAATGGCTCCGACCTCGGCCGCGAGCTCCGCCCCCCCAGAGGGGCGCAGCTCGTCCGCGTGGACCTTGAGCTTCATGCCCAGGGCCTTCGCTGCGAGCAGGACCTTCCTCGACTGCTCATACCCGAACACGCCTTTCTCGCAGAAGACGTCGCAGAACTCCGCCAACTTCCACCGGGCGACCTCGGGCATCACGTCCGAGACCACGAAGTCCAGGTAGTCGTCTGCTCTGCCCGCGTATTCCTGCGGCACCGCATGAGCTCCCATGTAGGTGGGGACCAGGTCTGCTGGGTAGTCGTCGCCCAGCTTCTTGATCGTCTCGAGCATCCTGAGCTCGACCGCTTTGTCCAGCCCGTACCCGGACTTGGCCTCCGCGGTCGTGGTGCCGTGGGCGATCATCGACTCGAGCCTTCTCGCCGACTGCCTGAACAGCTCCTCCTTGCTTGCTGCCCGGGTGTCCTGGACGGTCCTGAGTATGCCCCCGCCCTCCTGGAGTATCTCGAGGTAGGTCTTGCCCTTCGCCTTGAGCTCCAGCTCGAACTCGCGCGAGCCCGCGTAGACCAGGTGTGTGTGAGGGTCGACGAACCCCGGCATCACGACCTTGTCCGAGGCGTCGATCCTCTCGACGCCCGTCGCGTCGTGGTCCCTCAGGATGGATTCCGTCCTCCCGACATCCACGATCACGCCCCCGGCGATGGCCACGGCTCCGTCCCTGAGGATGGAGAATTCGGACATCTCGCCCTTCGCCCTCGCCCTCCTGGGGCCCTTCAGAGTGACGAGCTCCGATGCGCGAAGAACCAGCAAATCATCCGGCATGTGTATGCGTGGTCCTAATCCCGCTCTCGCGCTATAAGCGAATCGGGGATCAGTGCCCTCGCTTTCCTAGGAGCTCGTTCACGACATACTGGAATGTGTCCTGCGGATGCAGCAGCGACCTAAAGTACCTGTAGTCGGCCCTGTCGAGCTCGCCTATCAGATATGCAGTGATGGCGTATGTCACCGTCGCGACTACAGCCAGCAGGACGAGCGCGAGCCAGTCGACCGTCGGGATGAGCATCCAGTCGATCACATACAGGACGCCCACCATGAACCCAGCAGACACGAGATGCCTGAACGACCTCGAGCTCGGGACTATCCTCGATGTCTTCCACGCCATGTACCTCAGGACGAAGAAGTAGTATATCGACGAGACGAGCAGGGCAGAGGCCGCGCCAAGGCCCTTCATGCCGAGCATCTCGACCCCCAGGAACTCGTCGGGGACCAGGACGAGGAGCATGGCCAGCTGGAGCGCGAGCCCTCCCAGGCCGACGAAGAACAGGGTCGAGTGCTTCCCGACCCCCGCGATGGCCGAGCGCAGGGGCAGGACGAGGGCGACCATGGTGCTGCCTATGACGAGCACATCCATGGTCTGCACAGACTCGGCGAACTCAGGTGTCAGGAACACCCTGAGGATGTCTGTTCCGTACAGGAGGTAGAACGCTGCCGTGGGGACCACGATGAGCGAGACATACCGCTCGGCCTGGTTGACCACATCCCAGCTCGCGGCGACATCCTTTCTTGTGAAGTATGTCGTGACAGAGGGCAGGATCATGGTCGCCACGGACAGAGAGAACACCCCCACGAAGATGGCCATCTTCTGCGCGCCGAAGTACACCCCCACCTCGTACGGCCCCCAGAAGTATCCCACAAGGACCTTGTCGAGGTAGAGGTCCAGGATGATGATCATGGAGATGACGAAGACAGGTGCAAGGGACGTGACGTACTTGACCAGGATGTCCCTGTCCGGCCTGCTGATGCTGATGTTCCTGAGGAGCATCGCAGCGAGGATGGTCGAGGAGATGATCCCCGCTGCGTACGCTGTGGCCAGCAGCGCAGGAGCCTCCGGGTCGGTCCTCAGCGAGGACAACGAGACATAGATGATGAACGACACCCTGACGACCACGTCCAGAAGAGCTGGCACTTGCGACTTCGCGACCTCCTCGACAGCGTCGAAGGTGTGGGTCGCGATCTGGCTGATGCCCAGCAGGATGTAGTAGACCAGGAACACCTGGAGCGAATCGATCACGATGAAGCTGTTCGGCATCGCCCCGCCCAGATACCCATGCTTCCAGAGCTCGATCAGCGCGAATGTGACTATCGCGAATATCGCGAGGAGGACGATCCTGATGATCGCATATGCGCCGACGCACTTGCCCAGGTCCTCCCCGCTCCGGATGTGGTTCGCGTGCACCGAGCCCACGCCGAAGTCTGACAGGAAGCTCAGGATGCCGATCGCGGCGATCGTATACCCAAGAACGCCCATTACCTCGGGGCCCATGTTCTTCGCGATGAAAACCAGCGCGGCCGTCCCGAGGACCGCCCCAAGGACGTTGTTCGCCACGGAGAAGGCCGCCTTGGGGCTCATCAGCCGGTGGTTCCCGCCCGCTCCCCGCGCTGCCCCCTCGGGCATAGTCCCTTAAGATATGGCACCGAATATAAATCTGCTGGTCGGCGCCATTCAGAGCCTGGCCATGAACGCCTTCACGATGTCCAAGCCGTTTGCGATGTTCGCCTGCGAGTTGGCGTACGAGAACCTGATGTGTCCCTCGCCCGAGGACCCGAATGCGGACCCGGGCGCGCATATCACGCCCATGTCGAGTATCTTGAGCGCGAGCTTCTCCGACGGCATCTTCTGGGCGTACTTCGGGAACATGTAGAAGGCTCCGTTGACGGGCGCGTTCGCGAAGCTCGGGATCTCGGAGATCTTCCTCATGGCGACCTCCCGCCGCTTCCTGAACTCAGCAATCATCTCCTCCTGGAACCTGTCAATGACCTTGAGCCCCTCGAGCACGCCGTACTGCGTCGCCGTGGGTGGGCACGCGAGGGTGTAGTACTGCACCTTGGAGAGCTGCTGGACGATCTCCTTCGATGTGGCCACGTACCCGATCCTCCACCCTGTCGCAGCCAACGATTTGGAGAACGACTGGACTATGATGGTGTCGTTGTGGAACCTCGCGAACGACAGGTGCTCGCCCTCGTAGACGAAGCTGTCGTACACCTCATCCGAGAGGATGTAGAGCCTGTGATCCTTCGCGATATCGCTCAGGGCTTTGACCGTCTCCCTCGGGAACACAGCGCCCGTGGGGTTCGACGGGCTGTTCACCAGTATCGCCTTCGTCCTCGGAGTGATGAGGGACTTGATCTCCTCGATGTCCGGCAGGTAGCGGTTCTCCGCGCGGAGGGAGTACTCCTTCGCCTTCCCACCTGCGAGCCTCACGTCTGGACCGTAGATGATGAACCCCGGGTTGGGCACGAGCGCTTCGTCGCCCTCGCCCAGGATCGTCTCGCAGGCGATCCTCATGCCCTCGGTCGCACCCGCGGTGACGATCACGTTCTCGAAGGTCACATCCCGCCTGTAACGCCTCAAGTACGCAGCGATGGCCTCCCTGAGCTCCATTATCCCCGCGCTAGGTCCGTACTTGTTGTACCCTTTCTCCAGCGCGTCGACGAACCCCTTGATCATCTCGGGCGGGGGCTGTAGGTCCGGCTCGCCCAGGCCCAGGTTGATCGACCCTGGAGGCGCGGCCTCGAACAGCTTGCGTATGCCAGAGACCTTGAGCGAGGAGACTCTCTCAGGGAACATCGAGCGCTAGACGTACACTTCCGTACATTAAGCGTTCGCGGCTACACGCCTCGCTGACGAGCCGTGCTAGCAGTGAGCAGGCTCCCGACGCCTCCGCCAGCGGATCAGCAGGACCAACGCGGCCATCGTGAGAACTGGCACGAGCAGCCCCGAGAACTCCGGGATCAGCTCAACCACCTCGAGCTCCATCTCCATCGTATCGTTGAGCGCGCCGGTGTCCCGGACCTCGAGCTTGATCGTATAGATGCCAGCAGTGGTGAACTGATGGTCTATCACCTTGACGGTCGACCAGCTGGTGTCCCACACGCTGTCGTTCTCCCAGTCCCATCGGACCTCGAGGAGGTCAACAACGTCCTCGGCATCGGAGCATCCCGATGCGTCGAAGGTGTAGATCGTGAAGACATCGCCCACGAGAGGCGACACTGTGAAGAACGCCGTCGGCTGTGTGTTCAGCTCCTCCTTCCACATGGCGGCATAGTACAGGCCGCCGTACATCGGGTTGAAGTAGTACCCCTGCACCCATGACCGCTCGATGTGGAAGTTGCAGGTCTGGTACATCCAGATGTACGGACAGTCATCCCAACACAACAGGGATATCTGCGAGTAGAGGTCGTACCTCACCACAGGATCCGTCTCGCCCGCAGCGGCCCATATGAGCGCATCGATGGTTGCATTGGAGTAGCTCATTCTGTTCGGGAAGTATCCTGAGTAGCTGTCGAGGAACGGCACCACGTAGTCGTCAGGGTCAGCATAGTCGGGCGCCCAGCCGAGCCAGAACAACGCGAATGGGCAGGGGTAGGTTATCAGTAGGGCCAGATAGGTAGGCCAATCGAGCGCGTTTACGGTAGCGTGGAAGTTGGGGTTGAGGCCCTCCAGACAGGATTCCAGGATGAGGCTGAAGTTCTCGCGGTATCCGTTCCCTTCGTTGTATATCAGGGCAATTGTGAACCCGTCGTCCCACCATGAGTTGCCCGAGGCTGGGTTGATGGCTTCCCGGAAGAGCGACTCGGATTGCGCGAGATCGTATGCATAGGCGGGAATGCTCGAGTTGTACCCCCACATGTCCTTTGGGATGGGGCCATTCGGCTGGATGGCGTTGCCACCCATAGCATCCTCGATGAACTGCGTCGCGTTGTATAGGCGGGCAAATGCTTGCCTCACCTTCTTGTCCTGGAAGAAGTCCCAGGGCAGGTCGCTTCCGTACGCCGCAGCGGCCGCCTCATTTATGTTGAAGTTGAAGCCGGCGAACCCCAATTCGAAGGCTGGACTGCCCTTGTGGATCGTGTAGTTAGGTCCCGAGAAATCCGACTCGTTATTGCGCGGTATGTACGCGAAATCCGCATCTCCTGCCTGCAACATCGATATCCTCTGGAGGCCGTCCCCGACATTCAGGATCTGGACATCGGTCACGGCGGGCAGGCTGCCGTGGTAGCCTGAGAACCTCGTGAGGTTGATCCCATATCCGATGGACCAATCCACGAGCTGATATGGGCCTGTGCCGCATGTGTGCACATCCATCCAATAGTTGTGCTCCGCGTTGACGATGCCTCCGTGCGCCTCGACATAGTCCTGGCTGACTATGCTGCCCACGGGGCTGGCGAGGACCTGGAGGAACCCAGCATATGGGTGGGTCAGCCTCATCAGCACGCCCCACTGCGAGGTCTTCTCCACAGCCGCCTCGGCGACGACCTGGACGTCGTCCTCGGTTATGATGTGGTCATATCCGAGGGGCTCGAGGACCGCCCTGACCCAGGTCGCGTTGTACGAGGAGTCGAGGTACTCCGAGACAGTGGCGCCGACGTAGTATTGGATATAGTCTGACATGACCTGCTCCAGCGCCCAGCTCATCGAGCTTGGATCGTGGATCCTCAGCACCCTCTGGATCGAATAGACGACATCGTCCGCCGTCAATGGGGTGCCATCATGGAAGTCGATCCCGCTCTTGATGGTGAAGCTGTACTCGAGGCCGTCCGGCGAGATCAGGCCGTTCGCGAGAGTAGGCACCTCATCCGCCAGCAGCGGCACAAGCTCGGAAGTGTCGGACCCGTTGTACCACACCAGGGTCTCGTAGACGTTCTGTATGACTTGCCAACCAGAGTATTCATAGTCGACCGCCGGGTCCAGATAGTCCGGCTCTCCGAGCCCCGCCATCACGAACTTGTCAGGATTCACGATAGCCGAAACACTCCCGGTCAAAGGAGCAGCGAGCCCCGTCGGGCCATGGCTCGATTCGGAGCCAAATCCCGCAAGACCCCAGTAGCCCGCGGATGCTATCACAGTCAACACGGCCACGAGCAGTGCCGCAAATCGTATCCTTTCCGTCCTCACAAACCATTCCCCCTAGACCCGCAGCTCGGTCCTGGCTGCAACGAGCCCGAGAGTCCTGAAGAGTAGATGTACCTTGTGGTGCCGGACCTGTCGACAGACCTGAAGCGACAGCAAAGCAATAATGACCCGCAACAGGGATTCAGACGTTGGGCGCGGGCCTCAGGAGGTCAGGATCTGCCAGAGAAGTCCATGATTATCATAGGTGCTGGTCTCGCAGGGCTCTCGACCGGCATATACGCCCAATTGAACGGATACCGGTGCCACATACTCGAGCACCATTCCCAAGCAGGGGGCGTAGCCGCAGCCTGGCGAAGGGACGGATACCTCATTGACGGTGGGATCCACTTCCTCATGGGGCACAGGCCAGGCTCCAAGTTGTACTCATTGTACGAAGAGCTCGGCATCGCCCAGTCGAACAGGTTCCTGGACCTCGACACCTATGTAAGAGTGTGGGACGAGAAGTCCGGCAGGAGGATCGACTTCACCTCGGACCTGGACAGACTCCTGCGTGACCTGAAGGAGTTCGCGCCTTCGGAATCCGCTTTCGCGGACAGGTTCGTTGCCGACGTCAGGAGAATGCAGCGTGGATACGACTCAGGCGATATGCTGGCAGACAAGCCGCATGAGCTCAGCACACTCATCGACAGGATCAGGATGTTCTGGAGGATGCGGAAGATCCTGAGGTTCTTCGGCGGAGCATATGCGAGGCCGATCGGAGAGAACCCGTATGAGATCAACGACCCCGCACTGAGAAAGGTCGTGGAGAACCTGTTCCTCCCAGAGGTGCCTGCCTGGTTCGTGCTCATGATTCTGGCACTCGTTGCGAACAAGGAGATGGGCGTGATCGAAGGAGGCTGCCAGGCGTTCGTCGAGCCCATGGAAAGGCGCTTCAAGGCGCTCGGGGGAGAGATCACCTATGAGGCGACCGTGGACAAGATCCTCGTCGAGGATGGCTGTGCCGTCGGTGTGCGATTGGCCGACGGCGAGGAACACAGGGCGGAGATCGTCGTGTCAGCCGCGGATGGGCACTCCACGATTTTCCAGATGTTGGACGGACGCTTCACAGACAAGAAGACAAGAGACCGCTACACGACCTGGCAGCTCTGCAGGCCTACCATCGTGGTCAGCCTCGGCGTGAACATGGCATTCCCGGACGTGCCACCTCTCCAGCTGGTCCTCTTGGACGAGCCACTGAAGGTGGGCGACGAGGAGTCAAAGGGCTTCAGCGTCAGGCTGTTCAACTACAGCGTCGGGTTCGCGCCGCCGGGCAGGACGGTGGTGCAGGCGATGCTCGAGACGGAATGGGACTACTGGGACGGTCTCCGCAATGCACCCGCGAAGTACCAGGAGGCGAAGGAGGCGGCTGCGAAGAGCGTCCTGACACGGCTCGAGAGGCTGTATCCTGGAATCTCGACCAAGGTAGAGCTCACGGACGTCGCGACACCGTACACCATGTGGAGATACACGCTGAATTGGAGAGGGGCATACATGGGGTGGCTCATCTCCTCTGACAACATCACGAGGACGATTCCGAGGACACTGCCAGGGCTCTCCAACTTCTACATGGCCGGCCAGTGGGTCACACCCGGAGGGTCCGTGCCGACATCGCTCGCATCAGGCAGGGAGCTGGTCCAGCTGCTGTGCGACCACGAGGGTAGACCGTTCAGGCTCTCTTCGTGAACGCGCAATCACGACCACGCCCGTGACGCAGGGGCGATGACCGCGGCCGGGAAGGCATTCAGAGGACTCTCACCCGCATGATGGGATGATTCGATGAATCGGAAGCCCTTGTGATATGCGACATAGATGTCCGCCTCGATCATGGTCATGTTCGAGCTGTAGTAGTGGTGGACGAAGTAAAGGTTGCCCTCGGCGTCCATCGTGCACTCGCCTGCGAAGTTGGAGACGATCTCCACTGGGGTTGTCCAGCTGCTGCCGCTCTTAAGGCTCCTGAACAACGCAGGGCCCGTGTATCCGAGCTTGCTGATCCCTGTAATCCACATTTCGTTCCCGTCCTCCGTCACGAACGGATACCCCTCCATCGAGCTGGTGCTGAGCCCGGGGACCAACACGGGCTGGCTCCAGCCGTCTACGGTCTTCGTGGTCGACCAAATGTCCATTTCCTCACCCGAGGCCACATTGCCCGTGTGGAAGTACATGGTAACGCCATCAGAGGCGATGTGGAACTCTCCGATGTCGTAGTCGACATTGAGCTGTTCCCCTGCATTCTCAACATCGCGCCAATCGCCGCCGTCGAGCTTGGCAGTGTAGACGTCTATCTCGCCGTAGTTGCCCGCTCTGACAGAGCCGAACCACATCGTGTCACCCTGGACGAACTCAGCGCCGTCCAGGGACACGTCATCGTGCAGGATGATCCTCTCTGGCTCCGTCCAGGTGCCGTTGACCTTGTGGCTCCACCAGATGCCCGTGACCCTGTCCAGGAGCTGCTTCTCGGGCGGGACACGCACGTCTGGTGTGAAGAAGAAGTAGAACGTGTTTCCGTCGGGCGTGATGAACGGCGAGTCCTCTGCACCTGCAGTGTTGATCGGGCCTGGCATCGGGACTGGGTCCTCCCATTCGTCCGAGTGCAGGACGGGTTTGAAGATGTCAGTCGCGGGCGTCCCCTTCACAGCGTCCGCAGGGATCGCCTCGCTCCTCGGGGGCGTCACGATCTCGTCCTCCAACATGCTCGAAACCACAGCTAGCATCAGAAGAACAACGACAATCACAACGACAATGATCACGATAGCGCTCTTCCTGCCCATCCCTTCGTCCTCCTGTCTCTGTTGCCAGAGCTTGCCAGGGATTGGCATATACGGTATAAGCATCTTGCCGATGGCTTCCACTTGCAATGGTTGGACACGACTGTCAACAGTTCATTATCCGTCAGAACAGTATCTCCCCAGGAGGATGTGATGGCCGGAATCACGGTCGCGCCGGTCAAGCCGACGGTGCCAGCGAAGCTGATGGACCAGATCGACATCCGAGTCGGGACGATCGAGCGAGTCGAGGGGATCGAGGGGTCGGACAAGCTGGTCAAGCTCACGGTCGACTTCGGGAGTCACAAGAGGAGCATCGTCGTCGGAATGAAGAGGGAACGGAAGGACCCCATGGAGATAGAGGGCATGCAGGCGCTGTTCGTGCTGAACGTCGAGCCAAGGAAGATGATGGGACATGTCTCCGAGGGCATGCTCTTCGACATAGGCTATGCCGATGGCATCACCCCGGTGCTGGCCGTGCCTGAGCGACCCGTGCCGAACGGCGCGAGGGCTGGATAGGAGACGGGAGCGCGATGCCGGGCCCTGGATTGCTGCGAATCCCCGCGGCAGCATTGTGGGCTGAGAAAAGCGCTTTAGCGGTAGGTTCTTGAAAGATATGACGCAGAAAAGTACGTGTGAAGGCGCTCCAGTTCCAAGGGAGACCGCGATGAAGCTCTGCAGCGAGATCAGGGCAGAGAGGGAGCGCAGGCTGTTCAGTCAGTGCTGGGGATGTGTGAGGTTCTCTAAAGGAGACTTCGCCAAGATGTGCGCGAGCAGCCGAGATGATTTCAGAGGTTGCAGCCTTGTCAACGCCCGTTTCGACGAGGGCCAGAAGTAGTCCCACGATTCTTCATCTATGCGTCGTGGCTGTGAGCGTGCACGACTGAGGCGGCCCCCAAGGCGGGCAAAGGATTTGTAGTCTCGTAGGCATCGGTTACCCCGTGACCACAGGGGCCTCGGATTTCGAGGAGCTCAACGAGGGGAAGCTCCGGAGACTGTTCTCAATCAACCCCGACTGCGCGACCATCTGGGGGATGCACGATCCATATGATAAGCTGCTCCCGCACGGAGGGTTCCAGAAGATCAAGGGCAACCTGGACCTCCTGACGGAATGGGTCCGGGGAGCGGATGCGTTCGCATCGAGGGCGGAGCTCTCGCGTGATCAGCAGGTATCCTTGCAGGTGTTGCACTACACCCTTGGCACATACAGATTCGCCGTCGAGGACTACTCACTATGGAAGATGAGGCCGGAGGCGCTGGGAAACCCTGGAACTGCGATGCTCATGATGATCGTCAGGGACTATGCTCCCATGCACGTCCGCCTGGAATCGATCGCGGCGCGCATAGGCGAGATGCCACGATACCTCGAGCAGTTCCGGGACCGCTTCAAGGGGGCGAGGACCGTCAGGATCTGGACTGAGGCGGCGATTGAGATGTGCAAGGCATTCCCTGCATTTCTCGACACTGCAGAGAAGCTCGCGCGTGCGAATCCGGACTCCGACTTGGGATCGGACATGGCCAAGAGCGTTTCCGGGCTGAGGGAAAGCCTCCCGGCACACGAGGAATGGCTGATGAAGATGCTCGATTCCTCGCAAGAGGGCTTCGCGATGGGCAAAGTGAATTTCGAGAAGATGCTGAGGATACGGGGAATATCCTACACTCCCCAAGGGCTCCTCGACCTCGCGTACGCCCAGCTTGATGAGTTCAAGACAATGAGAGAGTCCGTGGCAGAGAGGATATCGAACGGAGGGACCGTCGACGAGGCGCGAAGGTTTGTGGAGGACGAGTGCCCTCAGAGTGTGGCCGAGGTCGTCGAGAGGACGAAGGCTGCGGTCGAACGGGCGAGGAGCTTCGTGATCGAGCAGGACCTCGCGACAGTCCTTGACGGACCGAGGGTCCTCGTCATGGAGACGCCGGACTTCCTCGCCGGGAGCACGCCCATAGCATCGACCTACCTTCCCGCGGTCTTCGAGGAATCCCAGGACACGGTGTTCCTGGTCTCCGGCGGGCAAGGCCAGGAAGACCTCGGAAGCTGGCACAACTACGCAGGCATAGACACTCTCGCCGTCCACGAGGCCTACCCCGGGCACCATCATCAGGGCACGATGTCGAACCGGAAGCCCTGGGTGCACCAGCTGCCGCATATCATGTACTCGCCCGAGACGCTCTCTCCCCCGTACGAGTCACAGGAGGGGTGGGCGACCTATTGCGAGCAGCTGATGGTGGACCATGGGTTCATGGCCTCGGACCACCACCTGCTGGGCCTGCTCGACTACCGGATCTTAATGGCGTGCAGGACGATCAGCGAGGTGAAGCTCTCCTGCGAGGACGCCACGCTGGAGGACATGATCGAGATGACAGCGAGGGAGGTGGGAAGGCCTTGGGCTTCCGCCGAGGCCGATGTGAAGGGGTTCACTCGCAATCCGGGATATGGCATCTGCTACCTCCTTGGGAGGCACCTGGTGATGCAGCTCAAGAGGGCCCTCGCGGCCGAGCAGGGCAGTGACTTCTCTGAGAAGCGGTTCCATGACCTGGTCGCAGAGAACGGGAACCTCCCTTTCTACCTGCTCGAAAGAGAGGTTCGACAGGATATGGGACTGCCCGGCCGCGATTGAGCTGGGCTTGGTAGTCGATTGAAGCATTGGCTCATCATTGAGAATCGATGTCCACGAATACGAAGCTAAATGCGAGAACTCTCCCAGTCCTGACATCACCTTGCGAAGAACCGCGAGAGCTTGTCCTTCACAAGGTACAGGAGGCCGACCCACGAGAGTGCCGCGAGGGTCCCGAATATGGGTAGCGCGCCCGCCTGCACCGTCGGATCGTCGTTGATGACCATTATTACACCCATGGTGAGAACGCCCGTTCCCAGGGTAACGAAGAACCCGAAGAACAGGAGGACCATCGCGTAACATCTGCTCGGCTTGGTCAGCAGCAGATACAGCGCCAGGAAGCCGAGCGGGATGGTCAGCCCCAGGTCGAGATACCTCACAGTCCACCAGAGAACGGGGGTTTCCTCGTAGGCGCCGCTGGCCGTTTCGCCGGTGGATATGACCTCAGCGAGCTCGGACAGCCACATGGCCGCGAACGCCATCAGGAAGAGGGCCATCACTGCGACATAGATCTTGAGCCCCCTCGGCTTGAACTCGGGAGCGTCCCTGGAACTGAACAAAGACAGAGTGGAGACGAGCAGGATGAGCCCACCTATGATGACTATCAGGTAGAGCCACGAGTAGTCCTCGACGTTCCCAGTGTACTCGGGGTTGCCCCATTCCTGCCCGAGACCAAGGCTCAGCCCGACATACATGAGCGTCACAGGCGTGAGTATCAGGAGGTACTTCGAACCGATCCGTCTGAGCAGGTGGAGGGTTCCCCCGACCAGCAGCAACGGGACCATCAGGACGAGGTTCACAAGGTCCCCGCCTGTTGTCTGCCAGATCCCTGACTGCGAGGTCCGATATTGAATCGACTCAAGCCAGAGAGGCCCGAGCAGGGATATCGCCATCAGAGCCGCCCCGCTGATCAAGGCGGTCACGCCGACAACGTACCAGGGCAAAAGAGGTTCGTCACGAGTCTGAGACTGCGGTGGTTCGGTCATTCCAGCCAATCCTCCGTGATTGCGTATCACACCGCGCGCCATTAAGGATTTCGAGAATGGCAACGAAAGCGCCCTTGGTGGACGGCCAGACACGGAGGCAGTCAAGGCAACGAGATGGAATGGGATTCGTCAGAATCGCTCGACCAGAGAAGGTTGCCCACCTGAGGCAATGAGCATGTGCGAGGGCCCGGACCATGGTCTGGAATTGGAGTGCACGACAGAGCCAAGGCCAGTTCTGCAGTCAAATGAGGAAGGGGTTGGCAGAACCGCCCGCGAAGTCAGATGATCACTTCCTCCGACGTCTCAGCACGAGAAACAAGACTGCCGCCCCAAGAATAGTGCCTGCGCCCGCGACGACGATGAGTGCTGTGAGGTTGGACGGGATGGAGACCGAGACCGAAATGCTCGTCGACGCGTTGTTGCCAGAGATGTCCATGGCCCTGGCGTAGATTGTGTTGGACCCCTTCTGCAATGTCAAGGTACCCGACCATGAGGTAGTTCCGTCCGCCAAAACCCAGTTCGTGCCGTCTTTGCTCAGCTCCACCCGTTCCACAGCAACATTGTCCGATGCAGTGCCCGAGACGGTGACGGAAGTCGACTTGAGGACCGTGCCCTCAGCTGGAAACGTCAGGGCAATAGTGGGGCTAGTAGTATCGGGAAGAGGACTGAGCAGGGTCCAATCGTTCGCGTTGAAGTCGTACGACCAGGTCTCATTGTTGTGTTGGATCGTCGGGCTCGAAACGATACCCACCGGCCAGCTCCCGCTGAAGAGCACGATGTGGTCCGACTCTGAATCGTAGGCCATGGCGTGAGTGGCTCTGTCGGAGGGTCGGGGGGTGACATTGTACACCGTCCAAGCGTTTGCATTCAGATCGTACGCGCATGTCTCCCCCGGTTCTACGCCGCCCCCGAACAGCACGACGCGGTCTGACTCCGAATCGTAGGCCGCGCTGGCGAACGCCTTCCGCGCTGGTCCTTGGGCTGGATTCATGTTCGTCCAGGTGTCGTTCGCATAGTCATAAGTCCAGGTATCGCCGAGATCGTCAGAAGAGCTCTGCCCAGTGCCCGGATCCCCGCCGTACAGCACGGTCCGGTTGGATTCGGCGTCGTACGCCATTATATGCCAGGCACGAGGACTTGGGGAGCTGGCCGGCGACCTCGCGGTCCACGTGTTCGATTCGTAGTCGTACGCCCACGTGTCCCCGTAGAGCGCGCCGTTGTGACCGCCGAAGAGGATGATTCTATCGAATTGCGCATCGTAGACCATCCGCCCTCCGAGCCGAGCGGGAGGAGCGGTGGTCGGCGCCCTATTGGTCCATGTGTTCGTGCCTGAATCGTAGGACCAAGTCTCCCCGTTGGGTGTGCCAGAAATACCGCCAAAGAGAATCACCCGTCTTGACTGCGCGTCGTATGCCATGGCGGCGCAATCCCGCGCGGACGGCGCCGCGGCTGGATTCATTTTGGCCCACCTGTTCGCGTTGAGGTCGAAAGTCCAAGTCTCGTTGGTAGAGCCTCCCGCCCAGCCGCCAAAGAGGACGATGCAGTCGCTGCTAGCGTCATAGGCCATCGCGTGGTAGCTGCGCGAGGCGGGCCAGGAGTCGTCGGTCAGGGACCACCTCACGGATGAAATCTGACCCAGGAAGATGCGGGATACCGGACCTCCACCGACTTCGCCGTCCAGAAATGCCAGTATGGAACCAAGTCCTGTAGCAAGAACCACCCCGGCAGTCACCGCGACTGCAGCCAGGACTCTGGCTCTCTTCATTGCCTCACCTCGCACTCGAACCACACACGAGGTGACGTATTCGCTCGCCAGAGCCAATACAAGTGGGGGGCATCTATCATCTGTTTTCCTCTAATTGCAGCACCCCTTCCTCCGAACCCACTGTCATTGGACCAGCTTCCCGTCCCGAGGACGCCGAGCGTGTTAGATCGACGATTCCCGTCTCGATCGACTCGCGAATGATGTCCAGGACTGACATCGACCCGCGCGCTTCGATGAGCGCCTCTGCAACGGTGACCTCCCGGACTGCTGAGGCGTCCCGCACACGGACCATCGCTGACCGGACCCGGTCACGGACCCCGAGAGTCCTGCGCACTCCTTCTTCAGTGAGGACATAGACGCGCCGCTTCTGGACCACACCTCTCACGCGGCTCGTCCGCTCTCGAACTAGCTCGTCTTCTTCGAGGGGGTGAACGTATTGCGTGAAATGGCGCCTCTCGATTCCTGCAGCTTCTGCGATGCGTTCCTGCGTCAGTTCGGGCGGGACCTCCAGCGAGTCCGCATACCGAGCGAAGTGCAGGAGATGGAGCAGTATCCTCTCTTTGGCTGTGAGTCGAAGCGGGCCCGAAATGGCCCTCGAAGGCCAACGCCTTTCCTGGTTGAGTCCGTTTGCGGGAGTGCTGTTGTTGTCCGCAGGCAATTGGAGATGCATCACTTGGCCCGAAGTACTGTCCGGTCCCCTCGAGCGTGAGTCACCGTGGAGTCCTATGGGGCTGCCGCGACTTCCATTCCGACGCCTGAGAAGCACTAGGATGAGGACCGAAGCTAATGCGAAGGCGAGGGCAGAGTTGGCGACGACGGCCCATCTCAGCATGGAGATATCACGGGAAATGTCAGAGAGGTCGGGCTCTATGACAATCATGTCGGGTTGGGGTTCGACTCCGGCATAGCTGCATGTCCAAATAATCGAGCTGTTGCCCTCGGATTCCAGCCAAAGGACCATGGCATTGCCCATTGCATCCATCGCGATTATCGGCGCGAGCGAGCAATTCCGGTCGCCCGAAACCAGAACTGGAGTTCCCCAGCCTTGGCCAACAGTGTAGCTGCGGCCCCAAAGCGTGGAGTTGTTGATATTGGGCCAGACGACAATGGCGTTGCCAAGCGAGTCTATCGCAACAACAGGACAAGAAGGCCAATACTCAACAGGTGTCCCGACCGGCTCGGGAATGCTCCAGGCTGTGTCTACGAATGAGCGACTCACCACTGCCTGGGAAGCGGGTGGGCCCTCCCCGACCCATTGATCCCAGGCAATGACCGCCTCTCCACTCGAGCTCATGGCAACGCTCGGGCCCTCCTCATATGGTAACAGTTGCGCGTATTCTCCGATGGCAACGGCCGCGCCCCAGCCGACATCCGGCGAGAACCGGCATGATATGAGGCCCCCTGTCCCGTTGAGGACTCCCGCCCAGGCAGCGACCGCGTCACCAGCAGCGTTGCCTGCTATCTTCGGATAGATACCATTTCCGATGACAACCGGGATTCCCCATGAGGAGTTCGAGTATCGGTTTGCCATTATGCCTGCGCCCCCGGTCCACACGGCGATTGCATCGCCTGTCATGTCAACAGCGACTTCATGTCCTCCCCAGTTCCCGCCGCCTGTGGAAGCCTTCTGGGGGTCCATCCATCCGGCACCGACCATGTACCTATTTGACCAAATACTACTGTTGAATCCAATCGAGAACCTCCAAATGACGATGGCATTGCCCATGGCATCAACCGCGATGCGTGGCTCGCTCGCATTTCCATTTCCCTGCGATATGGTCGAACTTGGTCCCCAACCCCAGCCATCCCAGTAGCGGCTCGCCTGAACGACCGTTGGGGTGCCGATATCCAGACTGTCTCTGTGTTCCCACACTGCTATGGCATTGCCGAACTGGTCACACGCGACATCTGGCCAGGAAGTCGCCGCGGCATCGTCCAGCACGACCGGATTACCCCAGCCGGATCCCTTCGTGAATCGGTTTGCCAATGTGCTGAGTTCTGACAAGCCTTGCTGCCAGACAGCAACCGCATTGCCGTTGCCGTCGACCGCGATACTAGGACAGCGGACGTAGTCCTGGCCATTCGGCGCACCCATCGGAACCGGCACTGGTCCTGTCCATTCGCGTTCGAGTGTTGCAGAAGCGGGGAATGAACTTCTCGGAAGGCACAGGACAAGCAGGACTACTAGAATGATGATGATCATTGTCGTGTTTTGACCTATTCTTGATTCTCCGCCGATGCGCACCTCGCCACCCCGCCTATCAACTCCTCCTTGTTCTGCCAACGTGCGAAGCAGCACGCAGATAGATGCGAATTTCGCAGGACGTCCTGCGACCATCCTACGCGCATTGCTCCGCAGTCGACGAAGCTAGGAGAACGCGGGCTCCTAGCTCAATCGATGGTGAGACAGCAGAATGAATCACCATTCCTTCCTCCATACGGAGAAAGACCACTCACGGATTGCCGCATCGCTTTCCACCCTCTTTGCCTTTTCCGTTTCCCAACTACTCTGTGCTCAATACCGCAATTAGCTTCGTGATGAGCGACAGAACTTCAGGACCAGCGCATGTCCAAACCACCGTTCCATCCCTCCAGGCCTTTTTCACGAGCGGGACTCAATTCCTCCTCTGCCTTCTTCCATCGCCTTTCTCGGGCTGTGATCACGGCCCGGGATCTCCCGGCAGGTGAACCTGGGTGCTATGCCTACTGGCAGGAAACAAGCACTATCGGAGCGCCGCCTACTTATCGGAAGAAAGCAGGTGCTTTTCCATCCACAAGGCCTTTTCGGAGGCGGGAATCAAGCCTCTTTTGACCAAGTTTGCGGAATCGGGGGATACTGCCTTGCACGGACTCGCCACCGGGAACCTCGAGAGCGCCGCGAAGTCGTACCTCAATGCAGGTCTTGAGAAAGACGCCGAGTACGCAAACGCCTCCAAGCTGTTGTTCGATGCATATGTCTTGATGGACAAGGCAGCCAAAGAAGAAGGCGAGACTGTACGCAATGACGGAGAAGGTCCTTGATGCTTCTGCAGCGGCGTACGTGAAGGCGGGCTATCCCAAGAAGAATGAGAAGGTCTCGAAACTACAGCAGAAGGTGATTCAGTACAGAGCTCTGGCGGTTTCCCTCATGGAGATCCTCCACGCGCCGGACGCAGTATCGAGCACCATGGCCTTCGCGGTCCCAGCGGCGACTCAGGAGACGGCGAACGGGGTGGAGGAATTCCGGCACGCCTCGATCCAGGCAACGCTCATCATGAAGCCGAAGGAGATGAACGTTGGAGAGGAGATGAGACTCGATGTGGAGATGGTCAATGCCGGAGGAGCTCCTGCTCAGATCATCAAGATCGAGAGGGCTGTGCCTGAGGGGTTTGAGCTGCTTTCGGAGCCTGGATCATACAGGATTGAGAACGACCATCTCAACATGAAGGGGAAGAGACTCGATGCGTTGAAGACCGAGGACATCACGCTTCGTCTGAAGTCGTCAAATCATGGGCACTTCTCTTTGAACCCGAGAATCATGTACCTTGACGAGTCTGGCAAGTACAAGACCTGCGAGCCCGAGCCCATCGAAGTCAGGGTGAAGGAACTCGGTGTGGGAGGATGGCTCAAGGGACCACAGAAGAAGAGATGAGGAGCTCAGCATTGGGCAGCTCAATTCCCGCAATCAGACGGGGATGCGTACTCTGCGACCCTTTTTGAGTCTAGTACAAGAAACCTCTTTTCTTTTCCCGCTCCTTTTTCCTTCGATTCTCATCGATCAAGAGGGCGAAGACCGTCACGCCCGCGCCAATGGACGCTAGATAGACGCCGGCCATGCTCCTGTCGTTCAAGGATTCGAGCTGCTCGTCTAGATCGGTCGCCCCGGATTGAATCATTCCTTCCATCTCCGAATGACTGACGAGCGCCATCCCGAGACCAATAGTGACCAGGGATACTCCGATGGCCATGGCTCCCGCAAGCAGTGGGTGCATGTGCTCACCGCATGAGGCGATCAGGGACGGATGGCTCATCATAACGTGCTGAGATGGTCAGAACTAGCGGGATACGAATGCCCTGACGTTCTTCCTTACCTCGTCCATGTTCCTCATTCCTATTACCATCGAGTCGATGGATGCAATCCGGGCAACTGACCTTATGGACGATCGATACCCTCTGATAAGTGGCGGTGCCCCAGTTCCCAGGACCTTCATGGCAACAACACCTTTTCCAGCATCATGCGCTAGCTCGATGGCCTGCAGCATCTCTTCGATGGAACCATCTACCAGGGGAATGTGTCTAGGATATCTTCTGACCATTGCCTGGCTTCCCCTGCAATAGATGGTCATCAGTACATCCAATTCCCTGATTCTGTGGGCTTCTTCCGCGACCACAACACTATGAGTGGATAAACCAAGCGCCTTCACGGTCCCAGCCTTCTTCGCGCTGCCCAGCTCCTTCAGGACGCGACGACAGCCATCAATCCAGTCTGATTTGACGTAGTGTAGAAAGAAGATGTCCACATAGTCGGTACCAAGTTCTTTCAGGGAGGCCTTCAGACTCCTTGTGGCTTCTCTTGAGGTTCTTGCCCCCGTCTTCGTGGACAACACGACTTCCTCCCTCGGCAGACGTCTTAGTGCCCCTGCAACATGAGGGTGACTGCCGTAGTCATCGGACGTGTCCCAGTAGTTGACACCCAGCCTGTGTGAGCCAATTAGTATGCTACTTCCCTCTTCTGGGGTGATGTTGTTTGATTTGACGCCAAATTCGACAGTGCCGAAGCCCAGTTTGGACACTCTCAGGCCTGAATCACCAAGAACGACAGGAGGCAGCCTGGGCACGAACTCTCACCAATTCTCCGAACACGTCATCGCCCTTCCTTGCTCATGGTCTTTTCTAGGTCATAGTCTGAGCATCAACTCGCGACACGGAGTCAACATGCGCGAGGACCCAGATTTCTGCACGGAATCTACCAGTAGTTGAAGCGGGATGCTTTACTTGCTGGTGCAAATTGGGGGGGTCTCGTCCCCCGTTCTCCTGCCAGCAGAAAATGCAGAGTGCCCTTTCTTATTGTCTCTTTTGAAATGCCTTGGGATGTATGTCCCGCGAACTAGGTGTGAGTCAATCAGTGCAGAGAGCCTTGTGCGGACACAAGCGTCCAGCTCCTTTCCAGTCAGATGATAGCTGCACCGAGCCAGGCTCTTTCTTCTGGATGTCTCTGATGGAACTTTCTGGCGGATACGAAGGTTAGCACGAGCTTGATCTCAATAGATGCCCCGGCCCACACCTCGCTGAGATTGCCGGCGAAATCAGCGATGATCCGATTGACATCCGATGTCACTTGTGTTTCTGCAAGTGCTGCTCCAGAAGCTCGCGTTAACTCTTGCAGCTTCTTCCGCAGACCTTGCATCGGAACGATTCGATGACGAACTTGTTTCCATCGGGGTCGGCAAAGGCAGCTGTTCGACCGCCCCAAGCCTGATCCTTTGGCTTGGAAGCGAACTTTGCTCCTTTTGCTTTGAGACTTTCGTAAGCCCTGTCTACATCGTCAACGAGCAAGCAGATTTCTGGTTTCGATCTCGGCTCCAGACCGATCTCCACTCCAGCAATGTCGAAGACTGCATAGCCCGGCCATTCCCCGACTTTCTTAAGGTCAAGCACGTCCTGGTAGAAGGACACGGACCTCTTCAGATCGGACACGCCGAGGGTAAGGTGCGGTATCCGCTTGATTTGGCCTTTTCCTTTCATCCCAATACCTCCTTCCCACATATCGCCTCTCCATCCCTATGGTCTTTTCTCGCGTCTTGGTTTGAACATGAATCCTTGATTTGAATCAAGATGCGCGAGGGCCCTTCCCTTTCCACCTTCCGTAGACAAGCAGTTAATACAACGTCAGTCGATTCGGGACACAGCCTTGACCGTGGTTCGAGGGGGAGGTGAAATGTAGATGAGAGCAGTAGCAGTAGCATTTAGTATAGTCGTGGCAGTACTCATGTTGGCCCAGCCCGTCCTGGCTGGGAAGACGACCAACACAGTCACGGTGAAAGATGACCGATACGACTTGAGCAAGCTATACTTGTATAACGATTTCAACGTGCCTTGGCCAGATAACTCCCCGATTGGGCAGGCGGATTACCTGGACATCAAGGAAGTTTCGGTCTCGAAGCAGAAGGGTGACTTTGTGCTGACCATGACAATGTATTGCGAAGACTTGTTGACCGAGGTAGCTTTGACGCCTGGGACGAATGGAATGGGGTGGGTGCACTTCCTTGACACCAATCTGGACGGAAGCCGCGACTATATGGTCGCCGTAGCATGGTATGGCAACGGGTTCGTACCGCTCCTTAGCCGATATGACCCCGCTCCAATCGACCTAGATCCGCCCGAGATGTCTATCACGGGTGCGACCTTCGCCTGGTATGTTGACGCTGATACAATTGGGAACCCGTCCAGCCTTTCGTCGACGTTCTGCGTTATCGTCGATTTCAGCCCACATTGGCAGAACATCTATGGTGGAGTATTTTGGGTCGACATTTCAGACACATTTGAGCCCATGGTTTGGCCGGCATGAACCAGGAATCCGAGCTCCAAAAACCCTTTAGCAGTCTTTCTTTCAGATCGCCTTTCCATCCCTACGGTCTTTTCCGAACTGAGATACATACAATTCCTAATGCGTGAGGACCCTTCGTCCGCTCAGGTTCGAAGGCGCGCTGAATCATTTACGAGAACGATTCGGTAACGCGCCCTCCCTTCCTTCACCCTACGAATCGCCTCGTTCACTTGCGACATTGGCATGAACTCGATCTGTGGCTTGATGCCTCGCTCTTGCGCGAACGCGAGCATCTCACGCATCACCATCCGGCTGCCAAGCAGAGATCCTGTGATCGACATCTGATGAACCACCAACTCTAGCGGCTCGAATGTCACAGGGACGGTGGAGAACCCAACCATGACGAGCTTGCCATTGTTCCTAAGCGTGTTCAACAACCGTGTCCAGTCGATTGCACTGTGGCCGGTGTATAGAAGCATGTCGAGGCTCAGATTCATGTTACGAAGAGTACCTTTGTCCTCGGCCATAACAAAGTGGTCCGCGCCAAGAGCCAGGGCTTGTTCCTCCTTGTCCGGCGACGACGAAATGGCCGTGACCTCACAGTCGAGGGCATGTGCGAACTGAATTGCGAGATGGCCCAGACCGCCCACACCGACTATGCCGACCTTTCGCCTGTGTCCAGTTTCCGTCGATCTAAGCGGAGAGTAGACAGTGATTCCCGCACAGAGGAGCACCGCAGCGAACTCGGAGGGCATGGAGGCGGGCAACGAATACGCAAAACGGCTGTCCACCGTGATCGAGGACGAGAAGCCGCCGTAAGGAGACCACGCTGCCGCTTTGGCGATGTCTTTGCATAGTTGTTCCTCCCCCTTCAAGCACCACTCGCACTCCATGCATGAACGACCCTGCCACCCGATGCCGACACGATCGCCCTTCCTTAGCCCAGTGACTTCAGAGCCAATTTCAGACACTTGACCAACGATCTCATGGCCGGGCACAAACGGGAAGTTGGTGATGCCGAAGTAGTCGTCGATCGCGTGGATGTCAGTGTAGCAGAGACCGCAATGGGTAATGGCAACTCGAACGTCATGACCGTTCAGTTTCGGCGGCTCGTAATCGAACTGCTTGAGTTCCTGTCCCTTCGCCATAGCCGCGTATCCCAAGACAACCGACTTCAATAGCACCACCACACCTGGGTCTTGAATCGCCCTTCCTCTCCTATAGTCTTTTCTCGGGCTATGGTTTGAACATCTTGTGCCTTTCCATTCCTATGGTCTTTTCCGAGAGGAATGCCCCTGCTTCACCACCACTGACCTATGAAGAACAATCTCGAGTCATCTTGCGAGAACACAACGGATTGACACAGGAAACCGTCTGGGAAATAACCCGGAGTCGCGTCCCTGTTGTCCGTCCCGTCGGAGTCCATCATGTAGATGTGATAGACTCCAGTGTCATTGATCGCGGCAACTATGTAGGCTATTCTGTCACCTGAATGCGACCAGCCTGCAAGACCCTGGGAGTACCCGTTTGCGGTGAGGGCGCGCTCATCAGTGCCGTCCGCGTCTACGATATAGAGGTCGTAGTTGCCGTGGACACTGGCATCATCGACCAATCTCTCGAACACTATCCTGCTTCCATCTGGGCTCAACCTAGGGTCATAGTCCCCAAAAGGAAGGTTCGCGTTTCCCCACTCGCCTGCTCTTGGAGGGTCCGTGATCTTGGCCTCTCCGGATGCGTCATCGTGGATGCTCCAGATCTGGCTCTGTCTGGTGAAGACGAGCTTGTCACCCACGCTATTGACATCCGCGTCATGGAAACCGGAATCGTAGAACATGACCTGGCCGCTCCCACTGGGACTCATTTTGTATATGTCTAGGGACGTGTTCCGCCATGACAGGAAGTAGAGAATTGATTCATCCGATGACCACGCAGGATACGTATCAAGGACGCTGTTGTTTGTGAGCCTATTGAACCCAGTGCCATCCACATTGACGCAGCATATCTCTTCAGAGGAATCGCTTGTGCCATCAATTCTCTCGCTGAACGCTAGTTTGTCTCCGGCTCCGTTGAGAGACAGGTCTCGGAGCATGTTCTCGGAACTGTATATCAGGCTGACCCTCTCAGAGTCGATGACCAGTGAGTAGATGCCCCATGCCCCTTCATGAGGCACATTCTCTCTCTTGGAACGGCTGCCAATCTGTATTGCCGCGACAATCACGATCACAGTGATGATAAATGCACCCGCAGCTAGGGCAATTTTGGTTTTCGGTTCCATGGCAGTCACTTCGCACTACAAGATACAGATGTCCCTCTCTTCCGTATGGCCTTTTCCCGGGAAGAATGGAGAGCCCCGTTGGTTCCGACATCAAATCGACCCATTAAATACCAAGCCTGACACGTACCTAAGTGGTGAGACATCGCATGCCAATTGTGCAGGTGTATGTTTGGAAGGGATTTTCAAACGAAGCCAAGAAAAGGGTGATAGCAGGCATGACTAGAGTCTTCGTTGACATAGGCGTGCCCGCGGAAGCAGTCGAAGTTGTCATCCATGAGGTGCCGAAGGAGGACTGGGGAGTAGGCGGAGAACCGGCAAGCGAGAAACTCAAACACGCACATGTTCCCTAGCATGGTTTGAACATCGATTTGGCCAACGGAGGATGTTCGATGGCTCGGACAATGTCGCCGATCCGCCGGTAGATTGCACTCGATGCCTGAAAGGCAATTCCCGAATTCACTGCCAGCAAAGAGCCCCCCGCCAATCGCTGCATGACCATAGGGGCTCAAGGGGAAAGATGTTTATAGCTGTCTAGGAGACTTAACTAGGACGAGAAAGCGCGATTGCGCATGCTGGAGGACCCCCTGTGAGATGCCCCAGTTGTGGAACCGAAAACCCTGAACAGGCAAGCCTTTGCTGCTTATGCGGGAAATCACTCCACCAATTGCGCCGAAATGCCTCCCCAGAAAGAGACTCCACACGGCGGGTTGGAGCCGCTGAGAGGGAGCGGGGCATATCTAGGAAGCCCGCAGTACGACCGACGGTCGACCATAGGACGATACCCGACAAGATCAAGTTCGAATACTCTCACGGCGTGAGAGATCACTCTCAGAAGACCCTTGAAGGTGTTCAGGCTCTCCTCTCCCACTTCCAGGATCCGCAAATGGACATCGACAAGATGCTCAACGAAGCAGTCAACTTCATCTGGCGGCAGTTCGGAATAGACAACGTGGCGATCGGCCTCAGGGACCCGAAGGACGGGCTGTACAGGTACAAGGCGATGGTTGGCTTTCGGCCCGACGCTGTAGAAGCACACAAGAAGATAGCCTACAAGAGAGAGCAGTTCTTCGAAGACGTGGAATATCACGGTGTCACGATCAGCAGGTACACAAGAATATACCTGGCTGAGGATAACCTTCCTGCGGATGGAGTGGAGAGGGATGCCTTCAATCGCCCGGTGCTTCTGACGATGAAGCGCACAGACCCCACAGATAGTCTGGAGGGAGACTACATCGATGTTGGAATCTACGGTCCTGGCAATGAGCTCGTCGGCTGGATAGAGATCTCCGGGACCAGGACAATGAAGCTGCCAGATGTGGCAACCATCAGATGGGTCGAGGTCATAGCGTCCACAATCGCAGCGGCTTTGACTTGTAGCGGGGCCCACTGAGGCGAGAGAACCCGGATGTGTGTCTGGAATCTACTGGCAGTCAATGCTCCCACCTATGATCCTGCTAGGAAATGGGGGACAGAAGACCTGGGAATATTGGCCCGGAATCCACCGGCAATCAAAGCTTGATGCTATGCTTGCAGGCAGGAAACGACTGGGTGCCGACATCGCTTTTCTCACCGGCAAGAAACGAGGCTGCCTTTCCTTCCGCATGTCAGGAGCAACACTACGACCTCTGGCAAAGGCGCCAACCATATGGTCTCCATGAGCCTTGACCTGTCAGCCGATCTCAAGAAGGCCAGGGGAGATGTTCTGGAGATTGGCGGAGGATATGCGGTCACCCTGGGGCCACTGTCTCGGAGGGCAGGGAATAGGAGTCCCCTGCAGCGGCTAATGAGATGGTCGGCTGGAGCTCAGATGAGCACTTCGATCAGATATCCGATGACGAAGGCCAGGACACCGAAGCCCAGCATCCTCAATCCCTTGAGCCACGGGTTCTTGTTCCCAAGACGTCCGAGGATTACTCCCGCAGTGAATAGTATGGCGAGTGCGAACCCGATCGCAATCCACGCCGCGGTCCTGAGCTGTAGCACACCCTGAAGTGCCAGCACGAAGGGCAGAATAGTGACAGCACACGAAACGAGCGGCGTCGCGAAGTTCGCGAGGGAAACCACGAGGGCCGCTTTTCTGGCCGACTCCGCGATGACTGTCTCGTCGAGGTTCCTTATCATCGCTTTCTCAATCTGAGAAATGCGTATGCCTCTCTCCAGGTTCTCGGCTTCATAAACGCTGACGCCCGTCGATATCCCTAGTGCGAGGCTGGTAGTGATCATCGTACCCACCACGACCTCGATGTCTGGATTGTCCGAGAACGCAGAGCCGATGATCACTCCCAGAAGCATGAATGTAGAGTCGAATAGTGTGTTGACGAAGAACCGCCTGAGAGAAGGGCCCACGCTCGATCCGCGAAGGCTCTTCCGCAGACGGACCAGCCTTTCCATTCCAGTTCCTTCACTATGTGATGCTCGAATATGAAGTTTCTCCATGTCTGCCCTTGAGTTGGCTGGAGAATCTAAATAGCGCGTGACGATATAGCCGATTTCAAATCCGAGGTGAGAATCCAACTGCAGAATTCCGCAGGCGCCAACAGACTGCCGTTAGTGTTCGCTGCTGCGTCCGCAGTACTGTTCGGCATGGGCACCCCGTTCGCCAAGATGCTGTTGGGAGACCTTCCGCCTGTCGCATTGGCCGGGCTTCTGTACTTTGGAGCCATGGCCGGGCTATCTCTCTACGACATCCTGCGTCGAACCACTTCGGATCAACGCGAAATCCTGAAGGGCCGTTTGGGGCGAAATGACGCACCATGGTTGGTTGGGGCAACAGTCGCAGGTGGAATCGTGGCCCCAATCTGCCTCATGACCGGCCTGACAATGATCTCCGGTTTCTCAGCTTCACTTCTACTCAACCTTGAAGGTATCGCAACCGCGATAATCGCGACGATGCTCTTCAAGGAGCGTCTGGGTCGGAGGATTGTCTTGGCAATCCTTTGCATGACTGCAGCAGGGGTCCTCCTGAGCTGGAATCCCGAGGAGGATGTGTTTGCTGTGACTGGGTCTCTGCTTCTTGTCGTAGCCGCAATAGGCTGGGGACTGGACAACAACTTCACAAGGAACATCTGCGGAAAGGACCCAATCCAGATTGCGCAGATCAAGGGGCTTGTTGCGGGCTGCACATCGATAGCACTTGCCCTTGCCCTGGGATGGGACGTGAGGATGAGCAGCGATATCATCTGGGCTCTGGTTCTGGGTTCCCTGAGCTACGGAGCCAGCTTGGTCCTCTTTGTACTGGCACTTCAAGGCCTTGGAGCTTCCAGGACTGGAGCGTTCTTCAGCTTGGGCCCATTCATGGGAGCAGCGGTTTCCGTGGCGCTCTTGGACGAGTCGCTCGGATGGGTCGTGGCGCCTGCGGCCGTCCTGATGGTGGGTGGTGTTGTGGCAATGCTTTACGAGAGGCACTCGCACGTACATCAGCACGAGGAGTTGACGCACGTGCACCTACACGCTCATGGGGACTTCTCCCACGACCACTGTCATCCAGGTCCGGTCAGGGAACCTCATGTCCACGAGCATACTCATCCGACTGAAGCCCACGATCACCCTCATTGGCCCGATATCCACCACAGGCACGCTCATTGAAACGGGGACTGCTGAGACTACCATATGGGCGTTCAGGACGTGCGGTTCACCTGTCTGCGCTGGAATTGAGTTTGGTTATTCGAGCAGAATGTGCGAGGACCCGGATATCTGCCGAGAATCTGCTGGCAATTAAACCCCCCACCTAAAGAATTCACGAATGTTAGGGACAAATTGACGCCCAGTTATTGGCACAGAATCTACTGGCAATTAATGCAGGGAGCTATACTCGCCGGCGAGAAGCAAGGACCAACGCTTCTTCATGTCACCGTCGCAATGATTTGTGCAAATTGTGATAAGTCATTCAAATATCAATTATCAACTATCGCACAAACTCCTTACACCGAAGCACAACGGAACGAGCGGCGGGGTCGGAAAGAATGACTCCGGGGGGCCCCAAGGGCAGCACGCACACGAATTTTAGGCTTACTGGAAATCATTATAAACTCAAAATTACATTGACTGGGCGTGAATGAAGAAATCATCAGACAGATGAAGGCCTCAAACCCTCAATGGAGGGGTGAGAGTCTCCTCGAACACGTGGACAAGATCCATTCGAGAGATGCAACAGAGGAGATTGCGAAATACCTAGCGGACCGTCAGATTCTTCTGATCACGGGTCCAAGGAGATCGGGGAAGACTACCGCGATGATCCTGACGATGCAGGAGCGACTCGACAAGGGTACCAATCGCAGGAACATCCTCTACTTCTCCTTCGATGAGGTGCTTTCCAGAGAACATACGGTGCTCGACGATGTCGTTTCCTACTTCCTCACCAATGTGTTGCCAGCCAAACCGTCGAAACAAGCCAGAGCCTTCCTATTCCTCGATGAGGTCCAGTTCGTCCGTGACTGGCCCACATTACTCAAGCGCATCTATGAGGCCCAGCCGAACGCGAAGATCTTCGCATCGGGTTCCTCGTCGCTCGGTGTGAAGAAGGGCATGGGCGAGAGCCTGGCAGGCAGGGCATTCGACATCACTGTCCCGACGCTATCCTTCCGCGAGTACCTCAGGTTCAGAGGCGTTGACGCACCACGCTTGCCCCTGATCTGGTCGAGATCCGGTATTCCTTCATCATTCATGCTCATCAAGGAGCAGGTCTCCGATGCGCTAAACGAGTATCTGATAAGAGGGGGTTATCCAGAGACTGTGGGCATGCGCCCAATCTCGAAAGTGCACAGGTACATCCGGCAGTCGGTCTTGGAGCGCGTCGTGTACCATGATCTTCCTGAGACGGAGAACGTCGCCAACCCGGCTAGTATGATGCACCTCCTCAAGATACTGGCCTCTATGAGCTCACAGAGGTTCGAGATCTCCAACATCGCGCCCGACATCGGCATGAAGGCGCAGACGGCCTCGAAGTACCTGTCCATCCTGGAACGTGCGATGCTCATGTCGACCTGCTACAACTTCACGAAGAGCATGGTGAAGCAGGCACGGTCGTCGAAGAGGGCATATCTGACTGACAACGGACTCATCACCTCACTCCTCGGCCTAGACGAATCCACCGGGACTCAGGAGATAGGCAGACTTGCGGAGACCTCGGTGTACAACCACCTGTCCAGGACTTCACCGGTCTATTTCTGGAGGGATTCTCAGGGGAACGAGGTGGACATCGTCCTCCCGTCGAGAGCGCGTCCGGTCCCTATCGAGGTGAAGTACCAGAGCAGCATCTACAAGTCGGACGCAAAGGGCCTCGTCAGGTTCTGCGAGGTCCACGACTGCGACAAGGCCTTTATGGTCACGAAGGACAAGCAGGGGAGCATGGAGGTCGGGGGTGTGGCGATTGGTATGTTTCCCCTGTGGTGGCTCCTTCTTTCGGTTTGAGAATACCGAGACCGCTGGGGTTGGGAGACCCAGGATCAACCTCGTCTCCCCGGAAGACACGTTCCTCTTCAAGAGCGTAACCGAGAGAGCGGGAGACCTTGACGATATGGCTCTGCTCGCGGAACGGAGTCTTGATTGGGATGTGATTCTGAGTGAGTGCGTGCATCAGAGCCGGGACGTCATCCTGGGGGCGTTTCTAGCCATCAGGCTTCAGGAACTTGATGAAGCGAAGGGCATAGTGTCTCCGATCAAGGCTACGCTTGAGACTCTAGCTGAGAAGAAGCTCCACAAGAAGAACGGCGTGCACCGTCAGGATGGAGAGTGAATCTTGGCGGACTACCCGATGAAGGCTCGCCACATGGGATGTTGCGAGATGCAATCGTTTCGGGTTTCTACCAGCACTCCACTATAGCTCTACCCCATCTTGAATTCAGATGAAGCTCCTGGAATTGCTGACCGATGTTGCTGCGGTCCTCAGGAAACCATTTCATTCGCGGTAGGATTTCCTTGTTCTCGAGGTCGACTACGGAGACCCTTCCACCGCCACTCTTCATGTCATAGAGTCGCGCTCTAGCTGCTATCTTGCTGAGCCTCTCGCTCCAGTCAAAGTACGGCTGAATGTCAGTATTGACGGTCTCGGCCAAGATGACCAATTCAAATCTCCTTCCAAGGAGCCAGCCTGAGGACTTCGCACAGAGGTCTGTGTAGACCTTTTCGATTTCCTTTGCTGAGCGATCATCGAACGTCTTCAGTACCTTGACCAGAACCGCGTTCTTGTTGCTGCCTGCGACTATGTCGAAGCCCTGGCCCTCCCACTGACCAGAAAGGACAGCAGGGCGGCACCGCATCTCTTCCAGCTTAGTCGCCAGTTTCAGCAAATCAATCATTTGACGCCACCGAAGTTGACCATGCGCTAGATCTCCGAATCGCAGACTAACAGATGAATCTTCTTGGGTTCGAAGACAAGCACTTCGTGCAAGAGGCGGATGTTGAGTCTGGGCCCGGATATTGGCCCGGAGTCTTCCGGCAACCAAAAATGGATGCTTTACTTGCCGATGCAAAATGAGGGGGGAGACTCCGTCTACCTACGGACAGAGGACTCCGTCATTTGGTTGAAGTGAGTGCGGTTGGGCGCAAGAACCTACATGCCTGAAGACATGGCTAGTATTGGGTTCATGTCTAGCTCTCGGCTCATGATTGATCTCGAGGTCACGTTGCCAGCTAAGCATCTCAGGGGACAGATCTTCGCCTAGAAGATGAAGGAAACAAAGGACAAGCGAGCAGGATTACTAGAAAAGGGAAAGGGTTTCTATCGTTCAACTTGCTTTCGGCCGTCCTAACTGAAGAACTTGGCGGTGAAGTAGATGTCCCAATCGCTGTTGTTGCGGGCATCTTGCCACACAACTCCAACTTCACCCAACGCTGAGATGCAAATCCTCGGGAACAACGAATCCCCAGATCCCTGGCTCACTTGCGTTCGCAAGCTCCAAGTAAGTCCGTGATCTGTGCTTACCGCGTAATACACTTCGTGACCCTCAGTACCATAGTCGCTATTCCAGACTACATAGACCTTGCCGTCCGCGCTGAAGCTAGCATCGGGTCCGGACTCGTACTTCTGGCGGCTTCCAGCCAATGTGCCAGAATGGGAAGGCGCTCCAGGCCAGGTGATTCCCCCATCAGGACTAATCGTGAACTGTATGTCCATATAGGATGCACCTGCCCAATTCTCGTACACGACACATACGTAGTTGCTGCTCCAGTCTGCGTCTATCGAGACGTCCCATGGTGCATCTATCATCGATGCTATCGCCCATGGTTCTGGCCAGACTCCTCCTGATATCCGCGTGTACACCACCTCGGCAGGGCTAGCGACGACTGGAAACTGCCTAGCGAATGCAACATGAACAATATTGCCCGTGCCGACCGCAACCTTAGGCGATTCCAGATGATTTCGGGAGGCTCCTGTGACATAGTCGAAGTAGTAGGAATATAGAGTCTCCCTGTCGTACTGACCCGGGCCTATCCAGCGTATCTCTTCCGTCACATGTCTCTTGTCGCTGGCGACTTTGGAATCCTTGAACACAATATGGAAGCCCCCGTCCGAATCAACGGCAATATCCGGTTCCCTGCAATTGTAACCCTTCACTCGCCACTCATTCACTATGACGGCGCCCGGTTCCATCACAACGCTGCGGATTTGGTAGTTCGTCGCAGAGTTGTCCGACCAGACCACCTTCACGCCTTTGGAGGGAGAGAAAGCAATCACGGGCTCGATTGAGTCATAGGCAGTCGTAGTGAGCTGAGTCGGACCAGACAAGATATTCCAATTCGGGTCCAGCAGAGCGTAGCAGATCACGTTCTTGCCACCAACCAGCTGGGCCCAGGCAACATGGTAGTTTCCGGACAGATCGGCCGCTATTGCGGGAGAATTCTCGGCACCGTCCGATCTCATCACGGACATATCCCACGGAACTGTGCATGGGTCACTAAGATCCGACCACGGTCCCGACAAGCCTCCAGTATCGACGCCTTTGACTTGGTAATAGTATGTGCCAGGAGATCTGTAGCCCGGAGAATACTGGGGAGGGTTCTTCGGAATATTATCACTGAGTGTAACCCAGCCCCCACCGATGACCATCTCCTGAAGCACGTAATGGTCAAGAGGCGTTGGGCCATCGTCGATAGCAGGGTCCCAGCTCAATGTGAAGTCACCGTCTCGCTCACTTGCAGAAGGCCATTGTGGGGCTCCAGGCTTCGTCGGCGCATCGCCCTGGGTGATTTTGACTGAGGAAACACTGAGGACCCATTCGTCAGACCAAGCGCCATCATCGTCCTGGACCCAGTACTTTATGATGTGATCTCCGACGGAGAGATCAGAGGTTTGATAGACGTTCTGTGGGCCGAGATACAAGTCTCCGTCAATGCTGCTCCACCAATGGAAGGCGACAACCGACCCGTCAGGATCCGACCCCCAACCGTCGAGGGTCACAACTGTCCCATAGGATGCGGGATTAGGCGCCACCGAGTTGATGTACGCCGTAGGCTTCTGGTTTGGTGACGGAGGAGCAGGAATTGGTGTTACCTGGACGTTCACCCAATCTACTCCGACACCCTCGCTCGTATCCGAGGAGGCCGGCCTTCCAACCCCGACTTTGATGTGTCTATTCGGGTCGAATGGACCAATGTCAACAGACGCGTGCACCCAGCTCCCGACAGAATCATCAGCATCGAGAATCCTGGCCGTTCGCGCGATGACCTCGAGCTCCCCGCTATAGGAAACATCCGATGGAGGAGAATACATAACGTAGATGTTGACCATCCTCTCGGACGATACGAGGTGAGGTGGGAGGCTGTCAATCTGCATGAAATCGCCTTCGATTCTGACCCAGCCATCTGCGCCGGTCGTGTAGTCCAGGGCCGGGTAGTCTGCCAAACGGCTCCACCCCATGACATCGTAGCCGGACTCCGTTGTGCCGTCTGTGCTGAGTGAGCAGGCGACCGCCCCGCCATAGTTGTACGGGTAGAAGTTGTATCTCTTCATGTCTGGAGAGGTTCGGGCAGCCCAAGGAATCTCACCAGAGGTGAGGCCATTGCCGTTCTTCGTTGTCTCAGTGCCGAAAAGAGTTAGAGTTGGACAAGACACAACATCCATGGGGGTGCTCAAGGGGTACGTTTTCCCAGACCGATCCACGAAAGTGACCTTCGCGTACAGTCCGATTGTGTGGTCCACCGAGGTGTCCAAGATACTCCACCTGATGCGGCTTACGAGACTCGCAGTCCATGGATAGACCTGCTTGTATGGATCTACCGGAACATCGCCAACCAGATCATCCTTGCACGGGGAGGTCATCGTTCCCGACATAGTATCTGGCTCCATCGGGTCAATTCCCTGCTCGCTGTTAGATGGAGTTTGAGTATGCAGTAGATCGATGATGCTGTGTGCGATGAAATAGCCGGCGATAAGACCCTGACCCCATCCCGGAACTAGCTGGCACCCTACCATCAGTTCGACAACGGTCGTGCCCGCCGAGAACCAGTCAAGACCATCTTGAATCGAGTCAAGGGTGTCAAAGACCCCATCATTGTCAGGGTTGTTGTAGATATATTCCCCGATATTCATTCCGCCAAAGGTCCACCCCGACCCGGTAGAACCGAAACTCGCTGAGGAAGTCGCATCGCTGACGAACTTGAAGCAGCCAATCTCAATCTCCTTAATTCTGTACCAGCCTCCAAACGCAGCGTATATCTGGAAGTACTTGCCCTTGCTCACATTAGTGGGAAGGATGTAGTCCCCCATTCCTCCGGCTTCATCTTCAATCCCAATTACTGTCCCGTCCAGGGCCGTATAGGATTTGTAGACGAACTCAATGTCGTCGTGTTGCGAGTAGTAATCGTCCAATGCAGAGCTGTGATAGAAGTACACCGCAAATGACAATCTCACTTGGGGATCAGTCCAGTCCCGCATGTTGATCCAGCCAATTATGAAGCACCCGGCATTTATCATCTTGGTGAATGACCCCGGCCCATAGACAATCTTGCTGTCCTTGTCCATGTATAAGTTCCTCCATAGAGGTGCAACAAGTGAATTCGGGAGTTCAGGACTGCCAATCGGCGCTGGGGTGCCCGATACCCATGCGCCGACGTCATTCGAAGCCGCAGCATCGAAAGCGACAAATCCATTGGTGCAAACCCATACATGGTTGTAGAATCCGCCCATGTAGCCTATGTGCCATGGATTGTTATCCTTGTCTACAACATTCAACCACCACCCACAATCGTCCAAAGTGGTTGTTGTGGATATGACCTCTAAGGAGCTGTCAGAAATGAAGTCGAATTTGGCATTGTTGCCAATTGAATACGGCCCCAGGTCAGCATACCACATCCCTAGGCGCGAATCTGCTTTTGCGGCCACATCCACTTCGACCGTCGTATACGAACCAGAGCCCTCAATCCTGCATATGTTGGCGGAGAAGCTGACGCCTCCCGTTCCAATCAGATATCCTGAGCCGTCGACCTCAGTTTTGGTCGCTGTGGTTCCTATCGTTTGATCTACTAGCGCGTCATGAAACCCTGACTGTCCATCAGGAGTCACTGGCAAGAATCCCTGCCACTTTCCGGCTGAAGTCACAGCGATGTTGTGTGCTGATGCTGGCATGGATACAAACTGGAACACGCACAGCAGCAGACTCACAAACACAATTGACACTACCTGTCGACGGGTGTCTCCTAGACCATTCATGGGCTTCACATCTCCGGCTTACTTCCTGATATCAGCAAAGAAAAGCACGCCTGCCTGGCGAGATTAGTCCTCATTGAATTGAGGCGGAGTCTCCAGCAATGAGCCGATTCCTCCCCACACGTTCAGAACTCCCCCGAGTCGAGGTTGCTCTTCGGACCAACTATCGTATCGTCATCCAGATACTTATGTCTTGGTCTCTTCCATTGCGTCCAATCCAGCGATCCTCCTTCAGAAGTCCTATGCTTCCCAAGAGAGACCCTTGCGTTGTGTTAAGACCCCGGCGGCACGCTGACTGCATGGCTGGTCTGAGTCGTTGTCCGAGACGCTTGACTGCAAGTCGAGCGGTTTCAGTGGCTTTCCGGCTTTGCGTGCGTCCTGAGACCTAGATGCACTTCCTCAGACGCACTGAGGAGACCGTGTCAATGCGAATTGGCGACTGGACTGAAGGACATTGTCCCCATCATAGCAGGGAAGACGGCTCTCTGTCGGCGAAGGAGTTTCACCTGCAAATGATAACGGCAGGGAATCAACTCGCGGAAGACGCAATGCGCTACTCCTGTTTTGAACATCTCAGACAAGTCTCAATTGAAGTGTAGCCAGATTGTCCAGGCCTTATGGACTGACAACACACTCCTTGCCTGTAGAGAAACCATCCCGCGGCAGGCAGTGGTTGGATTAGTGGGAAAACGAGTAGAGGGCGATTCCGCCGGTTATCTAGGTTCAAATCAGGTCCCTGCACACCGGACTAGCTGGCTTCTTCCCAACCGAGGGGCTTTTGTGGGGACCTCTTCTCGCTATGAGCAGAATCGTAAGCCTGATCGAGAAGACGAAAAGCATGATCCGGCCGTATCCTGGCGTAGTAGAGTTCGGTCGTCCGTGTGGTCTTGTGTCTGAGCGCCCTAGAGACCGCATCGGGACGGCCGCCCCAATCGATGCACATCTGACCGAAAGTGGCCCGCAGAGTCTGGATCCGGAACCTGATTCCTGACCACTTCTCAGCCTTTGCCTTGATCTTCCCCCACATCCCGTCAGTCCAATATCCTGCGACGCCATCGATGATCTTAGGCACCAATACCTCGCATGACTCGATGCCGGCATCAGCCAGATACCGATTTCGTTCTGCCAGGAACTCGACGACCGTCTCACGGGCAGGGTGCAATATCCGTGCGGGAGAGGCGACGGCCCAGTTGCTCTCGCCCTTGGGATGAGCAACCATAATCGTCCAGGTGTCGATGTTAAGGTCCTCGAACCTAGCTCGGCGAAGCTCAGATCTTCTGAGACCTGAGTAGGCGTACATCGCCACCATGAACCGTGCCACAGCGCCTTCGTACCCCGGTATTGTCTTAAGCTTTGAGCGGATCTCCTCGACTCGAGACTCTGGCAGTACTCTGACTTCGGCAGACACCTTCTGAGGGAAGCGCACATAGTGCAGCTTTCTCATCTGGTCGATCACCCCGTTGTTCTCGAACCTCATAAGTCCGTTGAGGTAGTCCATGTAGTTGGCTTGAGTGGCATGTGTAAGGCTGATGCCATGCCTCGTCTTCCTCGTCCTCATCCATTCCATGAAGGCCGCGATGTCGTCCTTAGTCAACATCTGAGGATTCGTTGTGCTGACCTTGCCATCCTTCCTAAGCTCGAGGAAGGCCCTATGTAAAGTCCTGAAGCCTCGCTCCATTGTCTGGAGGGTCTTCGGAGCGTAGTAGCTTCTGATCGCCTCAAGATAGGCCCGTTGACATGGAACCCATGGATCGCGACCCACAACCGTGTCCATGGCTGAGTTCCATAGTGAGGATTTGCGTTACATGTAGCAGCAATCTGAGGCACTAGATTACCCCTGCAAATCCATTCCATGTCTCGATTCTGTCGAAATGCAAGGGTAAGAACTGCAGAGCCCCACTCGACGGTTCTATCTCTTCTTGAGTTCCTCAATCTTGCCCTTCTCGAGGACCTCCGAAATGGTGTGCCCTAGAGTCTGGGAGAGCCTCTGACCTGCTACGTGAGACATGTAGACCCTCACCCCGCTCACGACCATCCGGCCATCTTTCTTCACGCCGGGCATTTCCAGGAAATCTATGTAGAGGTCCCGCGGCGTGACCTGGATGTAAGCCAGGTTGGAGTACCTGATCGTGCTGATCTCAGGCACTATGTCCTTGGCGTCAAATTCGTAGATCTTCCTTAGATCTATTGAAATCCTTGAGTCCCCGGGTCTAGGGGACGGCTCCAGATCGGATTTCGGTCTCTTTGCCATCTTCTACACCCCCGCCGCTGCGGCTGCATACCCCTTCTCGCTTGAAAGCGCCTCTTTGGCAATGCTCCAGTATGAATCCCCCATCACGCTTGTCACTTCTCCTGGTTCGAGCTCAAGACACGAAGACTGAACCGTCTCGTAGTAGCACTTGACGGCGTCGCTCAGATGGTCCTCGCCGTACCTATCGTCCAGAGTTGCATAACTGAGAAACATCAGCGCGACCATTCTTTTCGAGTCTAGATTCACTTGATACACCGGCCGCATTCTGCGCCGAGATATGTTCCTGAGAATCCCAAGTTGGAGCAGAGCAGCAATCGCTTCTCGCACAGTCGGCTCTGTGAGCTCTGTCAGCTCTGTGAGGTCTCTTGGAGTGTAGGTTGAATACGGATCGGCGACCAGCTCCTGGAGCACCTTCTGTTGTGATATACTCCCGAACAGGCCCCCGAAAGGGGCGTCGACCACGTCAACCGTGTCGCGAATTGAGCGTACTTTTTCGTTCCTCATGTTGGGCACATCTGAGCTAGTTCTATCCGTACCTGCATTCTACCATATATATCTTTTTTGTTACAGTAAATCTTTTTTCAGCCCAATGCGCTGGGCATGATGCATCACCTTCACCTCATAGGTCTTCGCGAGTTCATCCGCCCATTTGCGGTCCTCAAGACGAACAAACTCCTCGCCGTATTGTCGTTGAATGCAGATCTTGCTGGGAAATGAAGTCAGGGTATCCTCCGCCAGGTCCGGATGTTTGAGTTTCCTCCTACAGACGCGTAGTGTCTTGCCTGCGCTGTTACGTTTGAGCCAGGCGACGAACAACGCTTTCCTCTCACAAGTGTCGGAGGGCCCATCGGACTCCATCACTAAGAGGACTGACTTTGACTGGTTAGTCTTTCCCAGTACGTGCAGTGAAACTAGACACAACTCCAAGGGCCGCATTGTCACATGTTTGCATTCCGCTGCATGCAGACATGCTCAAGAGAGTTCTTCATGGCAGATGTGTCAAGCGTCTTGCATCGTTTGTTTATATAGGGTGTCAACTTGTAGTGGACACCTATATATACTCCTTGATGTCCTTTGCACTTCGTGGAAGAAGTCCTGGCAATCTTCAACCCGTGGTGGGAATCCCCATTCAGGGCTGAGGGAATCAGAAGAACCCGATATCTCGAGCAGCTGAGTCGACGAGAGCGAACCAAAGAGATTGTCTTCGTCACCGGTCTCCGCAGAGTTGGAAAGACCACGCTGGTCCGCCAATACATCGAAGAACTCATTTCGAGGGGGCAGGATCCGAGAAGAATCCTCTACTTCTCCATGGACCACCCCTCGCTAGTAAGAGAATCAATCCTGGACGTTCTGAACAGCTACAGGCGGCTCCATGGTCTGAAACACAACGATCGATTCACAACAATCATCGACGAAGTCCATCTCAGGGATGGTTTCGAACAGGAGCTCAAGACGACATACGATCTTGGGCACGTCAAGGTCTTCGCCACCGGCTCTTCGTCGTTGTTTATGGTCGAGAAGGGTTCGTTCCTGACGGGCAGGCAGACATTCATTGAGGTCTTCCCGTTCAGTTTCTCAGAGTACCTCGTCATGAAGAAGATCAGGACAAAGCCAAGCGATTCCCATCTGATGGTCAGACATATCGAGGATTTCGTTCGCGCAGGGGGCCTTCCAGAGTATCTGAAGACGGGCGACCCCGGCTACTTGACGACCCTCATCGACTCCATACTGTACAAGGACATCGGTGCCCGCCGCGGTGTGAGGAACATGCGGGTCCTCAGGGAGCTACTGCTGATAGTGTCACAGAGCTGCGGCTCTAAGCTGTCGCCGAGAAGGATCGCAAGGATCCTCGGCATATCGCATGAGACTGTGCGCGAGCACCTCTCGGCTTTCGAGGAGGCGAACCTGATCCACACAATCCGGCTGAAGGGGAAGGTGGCCGAGAGTATGGCAGCTCCGAGGAAGGCCTACCTGAGCGACACAGGCATCGTGCACATCCTGAGCCCCACAGTCAACATCGGATGCCTAGTTGAGAACTGCGTGTTCAACAAGCTGCGAGAACGCGGTTACAACCCCGCCTACGGTCTCGTCCGCGAAAGGGAGGTGGATTTCGTCCTTCCAGATTCGTGCTACGAGGTCAAGTACTCCGACCGGGTGAACCTGGATGACGTCTCTCATCTGAAGGACCTGAAGGCCAAGCGGAAGATCGTCATCACGAGGAACCAGAGCGGGCGCGTCGATGGCGTTGAGCTCTTACCATTGTGGCGATTCATGCTCGAGGATAAGGTCTGATGTGCCATGAGCTGAACCTGGTTTGCATTCCCCTACATGCACACCCACTCGGATGCGCGCGCGGAAATCTCTGTGTGATTCTGCCGATCTACAGGGGTCCTAGCCCGGGGAGAACAGGCAGATGTCTCTGCCCTTCACGTCGACATGGGCAATCAATCCCGTGTCCCGGAGAAACCTCCTTCCAATGACGCTGGGAATTGGAATCCTTCGGGTCTCAGTGATTCTTTGCATCCCCTTTGTCTTCGTCTTGTCATGCTTGGGGTTCCTCCCACAGATCACCTCAGGAACCTCAAAGGCCTCGGTCTTCCCCTCACTATCAGTCAGGTACAGGCAGACGTTCGTCATAAGGAACGCGACTGTAGTGCCGCCCCATCCAGCGATGGGCTCGGGCGCGTGTGGCAATGATGCAAGAGGCATCTCAATCTTCTTGAGATCGTTCTCCCCCATGATCACGTCCGAGGAACCTGTGTCGAGGTAGAAGTTCACCAAAGCCCCCTTGAGATGGTCATGAGCCAGAACATAGCACGTGAAGAAGAACGCCTCAGCTTGATCAGGATCATCGGAGATCCTAGCTGGGAATTTCCTCAAGAGACCGCCACCGCGCCGGATGAACAATCAAAGGAGCCAAATCACACGGTCCTTCGGCACGAATTCGATGGCGATAAGAGACAGGTCCTCCCGTTTTTTCTTGAGTTTGCGGAAGACCCCCTCACTCGAACTCGCACTGGCAACAATCTTCCCATCCCTGCATGCGACGAACTGGTCAGGATACTTCTCTCTGAGTTCCGCCATGTGGTTCATAACCCAGAGTTTGTTCTGCGCTGCCTGTTCGATCTCAGCCGCAATTCGGCGGATGGACATGCCCTTTGGCAGAGCCGTTCTACAAGCTTCCGTCATGTTCGACCTCAGGGCCTCGTTCTCTTGTCGCATCGAGATTCCTGCCGAGTGTATTATACTTTGTTGCTGCTCGTAGCCTCTCGCGGCCGAGTCTTGGATATGTCAGGTCGTCGGGGATGAACGGGCGTCAGTTCAAATCCCACCGCATGTGGACAGTCAGGAAGCCTCAGCAGTACGTGGGTAGGCATTGCCGAGCATGTTGTATTATGATGCATGACATTGACGTGAAAATGCTGCATCATAGTACAATACGCATCAGAAGGACGCGGAGTTGCCACTGTGGCCAGCCACGTGCCATTCTTTAAGTAGATTGGATTCACTTTTCCGATGAGGCCAATCTTCAACCGAAGGTTGGATCTCGAAAACATACTGTATATCTCTGATTCTTCTGATCAGCTCGCCACTTGGAGAGGTCGGCTGGTTTCAACTTGATGTGCCTGCTCAGAGGATCGTGGACCTTTCGACCCCAGTCTCGAGTGATTCTGATGTAGTCTAGATGGTTCTCAGGTAACTGAGCTCGAGGATATCGAAGAACATCGTCCTCGTGTTTCTAGCTTTGAATCTCTTCCTTTCTTCACTGGTCTCTGCGACGAAATCAAACCCGAGCTTCTTGTAGAAATCAGTGGCTTCCTTCTTCGCCTGAACCACAACTAAACGGATCTCCGCATGTCTCGAGCAATCAAGGGCGTGAATCATGATTCTCTGCATGACTGTTCTTCCAACCCCTTTGTTCTGCCATCTCCCGTCAACGGCAAGTCTACCAACAATCAAACAGGGTATCGCGTTCAGGTGAACTTCACCGGCCTTCGTGAAGCTCCTCCAAGTCTTGAGGTACTCAGATCTGAGGGATCCGCTGCTCATTGTGTAGTATCCTGCAAGATCTCCTTCGTAGAAGACCAGAGTCGTCTTTCCAAGCAGTTCCCGCTCGTAGTTGGCGACTTCTTCAGACCTAAGGAAATCGTTGAGAGCCCTGTTTCCACAGTCAACGGATCTCACCTGAAGGGAGTCAGATTTGAATGGTTCGAACCTGAGTCTGAAGGTATCGATCTCGCTGGGATGCTCGAACAACCGCGCGATGGACTCAGGCCCCCATGTTCGCCGGTGATCGTCTACCTGGAGCCGAATCTCTCAATTGCTTGTCGATATAACTCTTTCTGGGCGCCGCTGAGCTTGAATGAGTCCAATCTATTCTCGAACTCCTTGGCTTCCTTCGACTTGAGAACAGGGATTGGTTCCGGGTACGCCACCTACATCACCTAGCCCGGCAGCTATTCGCATTCCTTGAGTATCTTCCGCCCGATATAAGACCTGAGTTCCCAGTTCGAGATCGAATTCCTCGCGTCGCAGCGGCGTTGTACACATTCGTACCATTCCCTCAGCAGTACATTTGCTTTTCTGCTACGTGCTGCACGGCCTCGAACCCCCCGCTCGGCGAAATGCTCGGTTAATATCCCATTACATGCGACGCATTTCCCACTAGCCCTGCAATTGCCTCCTCCTGAATAGGAGAATCCCCATCGCCAGAGCGGCCAATCCATATGCAAGAAGGACGATGGCGGCAAGTGCCGGATCCGGAAAGAATCGAGATGACGTGATCCCGTGCATTGTCACCGTGGTGTCTACTGGATACGGATCTGCCAACACGCTGCCTATGACTCCTGCTGAGAAGGTGAGCGACCCTTCGGGCCTTATGCCAGCATAGGACACCATCATATCGACTATCGGAAGGACGAGAATCAAGAGGAAGAAGTTGAGCACGGATGCGCCAGTCGTGCTCTTCAAGATGGCGCTGATCAGGTAGGCCACCGCTGTTGCAGCCAGGAGTAGCTCCAGGGCATATGCAAACGATATCGCGAAATCGTCGTCGACATTGCCGATAGTCAACCACGAGAGGATGCCGATGCTTGCGTAGAATAGTGCCACCACACATATGCCCATGATCGCGCTTGCGCTGAATTTTCCCGCATAGACTGTGCGCCGGTTCACCGCGCTCGAAAGGACTGTGTGACCAGTCCTGTTCTGAAATTCGCCGACAATTGCGTCAGCTCCGAAGAACGTCGCACAGACTACGATGAGCATGCTAGCGAACTGGACGAAGTTCGACGCGAAGGCCTCAGCATCTACGCTGCCATAGCCGTTCCCGGCCAGGATGGGACCCACGTAGACGAGGGCGACGATGGCGAGAACTATCACGATTGAACCGACAAGCCTGTATGACCTGAGGTACTTCAGAGATTCGTACTTCCATACAATCAGTGTCTGGACGAGGTCTGACGGTAACTGGCGTCTCCTCATTACATCCTCTGTCATCTACAATCACCTCGACTCTTTCACCAAATCCATGTAGATCGTCTCTAGTGGGAGATCGATAGGCTGAAACCCAGTGACGGGGGTGCCAGCATTCTGGATCGAACCGAGGAGATCGGCACGAGCACTGGGCGAATCCTCGATGGTGACTATGACCGAGCGTGCGTTCACAAGGTCGACCGAGCGTACTTGCGGAAGTTCCTTGATTCTGTCAAGGATGGACGGCGGGATGTCGGAAAAGGTCATGACCTCGATCCTGGTGTTCTTCACCATCTTTCCGAGATTGTCAATGGAATCGTAGGCCAGAAGCTTTCCATGATTGACCAGGGCGGCGCTGTCGCAGACCTCTTGGACCTCCGGCAACAAGTGCGAGCTCATGAAGATCGTGTATCCTTCCCTCTTGAGCCGACGAATGACCTCCCTCACCTCTACCATGCCTCGCGGATCCAAGCCTGTCGTGGGCTCGTCGAGAATGAGTATCTCAGGTTCGTGAAGCATGGCCTGGGCAATCGCGAGCCGTTGCTTCATACCCTTCGAGAAACCACCGACGCGCGTGTCTTTCCATTCATCCATCTTGACCAGATGAAGGACTTCTTGGCTCCGCCGCTTGATTTCATTCGGCTGCAACCCCTTGAGGCTTCCAAGATACGCCAGAACCTCAAGGGAAGTCAGATAGGAATAGAATTCCGGAGTCTCAACGACTATCCCCACAGAGCCCAAGGCTTGCTTCGGGTTGGCCCTCACGTCTATCCCGTTAAGGAGTACGCTACCGCTTGTCGCACTGATCGAATTGGTCATGATTCTGATGGTCGTTGTCTTGCCAGCGCCGTTAGGTCCCAGAAATCCAACAGTCTGACCCTTCGGAACGCTCAGGCTGAGGTTGTCGACGGCTCTCAGTGATCCGAAGGTTTTGGTCAAGTTCTGTAGTTCGATCAAGCACGGTCAACTCCCCGTTTCCCCACGAGCCGTCTACGTCTGGAGGAAGCGCTTCGCTTGCCTGAGGCTTGCATGGAGCTGAAATGAGCCGCCAGCTCAGGACTCTGGTGCTGCTGCAACATCTTCATTCGCTCGCCCTCAGGTATCCGGACAAACTGAACCAAATGCGTTTCGATGGCGCTGAGGAAGGTCAACACGCACATCTTCTGATCCTCGGTGAATTGTGAGCAGAAGTGCCCAATGGCTGCGACATGTTGCAACCGGACGACGCGAAGCAGGTTTCTTCCCTTCGAAGTCGTGTGGAAATTCCACACACGTTTGTCCGTCTTGTTGACCTCCCGCCTTATGCATCCACTCTCCTCCAAGGCCTTGGTCATGTGCGTGATGTTGGCCATCGTGCTGTTCACTTCGGCTGCAAGCTTCTTGGTGGTTGTGATGCCATTGTCGATGTGGTTCAGCACCTCGTAGCCTGCCATGTGAAACCAGGCCCTGTCGCCATCCTTACGGACTCCAGAATAGATCATGTCACTTGCTTCCCCCCACAACCGCGCAACGGAGAGAAGCTTGTCGGCGATTAGAGCATCCGTGTTCATTGTCTCGGGAGCATGGAATGATTTACCCATATAAATAGTTTACACGAATAATCTATATCACAAAGGAGCCAGCTCCAAGCGGCTGCGTCGGAAGAGAGCCATAGCTGCGGATTCGAATTCCCCTACATGCAAACCGTCTCGACTGATATCTTCTGAAAGAGCGGGGCGCCGCTTCACGTGCGCAGGTCTACCCTCACAATTTCGCTGTTTCGGCCAATTTCTGGGAAATGTGAGGGTAGGACGTTTCGCTAATCCCGCCCCGTGAATTCCCGATATAGTCGCAACGCACGGACGCTGGTCCGCCAATCCCCTGAGACTTTGATCGCCGGCAGCTCCCCTTGGCCAGCCCTGAGGCTGAGGTAGTGCGCCGAGTATGGCCCCTTCGACGCGAGCTTCTTCAATGGCCTAAGCTCGTCATCCCCAGTACCCACTTGGTCCAGCAGGTCGAGGAGGGATCGACCCATCAGCTCCTTGAGAAAGGACACCAAATCCGACAGGTCGGATTGATTTCCCTTCTCCATTGCAGACAGGTAGGTCTCCCTATCCGGAGGAAGGACATGAATGGGAGGCCAATTGCGCCTGAGGAAATGGAGGTTGAGAAGAAGTCTGCCGACTCTGCCATTGCCATCGCTGAAAGGATGAACAGACTCGAATCCGTGATGAAACCAGGCTCCCAAGTCGAAGGTCTCCGCACCTTCCAAGTCCCGATTATCATATTGCCTGAGAAGGGCCTCCATCTCCGGCACCACCTTCTCCATCCGAGGAGGAACGAGTGTCGATCCTGTGATTCGTACGTTGACTCGTCTCCACTGGCCTGCATCCGCCTTCACTCGCTTGAACACCGATTCGTGAAGCTCGAGCACTGTCACCAGAGTGATTGGCTGACTCCTGCGCTGTAGAAGGTCCCTGTAAGTGCTTTCGTGTTGAATCGTCTCGAGAACATCGCGGATGGGTCTGTTCCCAATGTTCTTGCCCTCAAGCAGCAGTCTCTCAACTTCCTTCCAAGTCAAGGTGTTGCCTTCGATGGCGTTGGTTCCCCAAGTATTCAGGGCGCTCGATCGCTTCCAGACATCTTCCGGAAGACGATCGAGAGAGGTTCGCGTGAGCAATGTATCACGCAGACGGTCAAGTATGATTTCATTCATTCATAGAGTCTAAAGCATACATACTATATAAACCAATATGCCTTAGTTAGCGCGTATGAAATAAAAGCATACAGATTGGGGGCCCTACTTGGCGCTCCCCTGGTGGGCACCCTCGTATGCTTCCTCAAGCAGGCGAAAGGCATGATCGGAACGAATCCTCGCATAGTATAGTTCTGTGGTCCGAGTTGTCTTGTGGCGAAGCGCCCTCGACACCGCATCGAGCCGACAGCCCCAATCGATGCTCATCTGTCCGAAGGTCGCTCGGAGCGCCTGGATGCGGAACCTGATCCCGGACCACTCCACTGCTGCTGCCTTGACCTTGCCCCACATCCCGTCAGTCCAGTAGCCGGCCACCCCATTCGATATCTTCGGGACGAGGGCCTCGCAGGACGATACCCCTGAGGCCCGGAGATACCGTCTTCGCTCGCGCAGGAATTCTCGCACAGTATCGCGGGCAGGCGGCAGTATCTGAGCGGGAGCCGCTGCCGCCCAGCTGCTTTCGCCCTTTGGGTGGGCCACCAAGATGGTCCAGGTATCGAGGCGCAGATCCTCGAGCCTCGACAAGCGCAGCTCCGATCTCCTCAGACCGGAGTATGCGTACATTGCCACCATGAACCGGGCGACGGCCCCCTCATACCCCGGCATCGTTCGCAGCTTGAACCGGAGCTCCTCCAGTCTCGATTCCGTCAGGACCTTCACCTCGCCCTGCACCTTCTGAGGGAATCGTACATAGTGGAGCTTCCTCATCTGGTCGATCACGCCGTTACTCTCGAACCTAAGGAAGCCGTTCAGGTAGTCCATGTAGTTGGCCTGGGTGGAGTGAGCGAGACTGAGGCCGGTCCTCGTCCTCCTTGTTCTCATCCATTCCATGAATGCGGCGATGTCATCCTTGGTGAGCTTCTGCGGATTGCTAGTCCGTACCTTGCCCTGATTTTGAAGCTCCAGAAAGGCCCCGTGAATCGTCCTGAACCCACGCTCCATAGAATGGAGTGTCCTTGGCGCGTAGTAGGACCTGATCGCATCGAAGTACGCTTGCTGACAACGGACCCATGAGTCGCGAGACACTGCCTGAGCGAGGCCCCCGATCTGTCCTGATAATTCCTGCTACAAGCAGCCAACCTCACCTAGGTGTCAACAATTCCCCTTGATTTGCTAATATAGGGTGTCAACTCCCACTGGACACCTTCATATGCTCCGAGCATCCTCTGGCTAAATGTGCAAAAAATGTTAAATACTTATAAGTTATTAACAATTATTGCATATGAACCACGCAATCTCCCGCTTGACACCCTTGGAAATCTCCGTCCTGAGAAGCATCAGGGAGAAAGGCCAAGCCACCAAGACCGTCGCTCAGGATTTGGACATCTCCCCGCAGGAGCTCTCCCGCTTGGTCAAATCGCTGAAGATCAAGGGATTGGTGGACGTCGACAGGCGGGGAATGACGACCTCGATCTCGATGTCCCGCCAGAAGCACGCGTCACGATTGAGGAGGGTGCTTGATGAGTTCAGCCATATGAAGCTGGAAGGAATCATCTCGCTGGCATCTCTTAACGTCCTCTCGGCTCTCGCGGCATACCCCGAATCCTCAAGAGCCAGCCTCATGCAGTCCACAGGTGTCTCAGCGAGAACGCTCCACACGACCCTGAAGCAGTTGAGCGAACTGGGGGTGGTGCGTGCTCGGACCAGGGGGATCTATGAGATATCGGACCGCTTCCAGCCCATTGCGGAATTCGTGCAGGAGTTCGACGAGTACTCCAATCAGATTGAGGCGAAGGAGTTCTGCTCCGATGCAACGGTGATCTGGCAGCGAGGTCGCGAATTCATCATCAGGACCAAGTGCGCCGAGGAGAGCGAGGACTTCAGACTGACTGCGTTTTCCGCCTTCGAGCAGTACGGCGTTCAACTTTTCGTGGCGTGGCGGTACTACTACCATCCAATCGGAAAATGGCGCAGGACAATTGATGAAGTGTTACTGCAGTCGATGCTTCTAAGGCCTCGGGACACCAGAGAGAATACCGCGATACTGATGCTCTGGCTCAGGAATAACCTATCCCGAGATTTTGCCCGGCTCCGGAGAGGCGCTTCAAGGTATGGTCTACAGGACGATCTCGAGACGATTCGCAACTACTTCAGAGATCCAGATGTGAGTCGACCGCCCACATTCCCGAAGTTGGACGAGCTCAAGGGCAAGTTGGGGAGCGGCGTCATATGAACAATAGGGCATTGTCAAGCAAGGATGATCTAGAACGAGCTCTGAATCAAATGGGGCAAGCCCTAGCAGACGACGTCAGGGCGTACCTAATTGGCGGCTGCGCAATGATTCTGTACAACGCCAAGATCGCAACCAAGGATATCGATCTGGTACTGCTCACAGCGAACGAGGCTGAATCGGTGGTCAAGGCGCTGTCGACGGAGGATTTCCGAGTGGTAGTGCCGAAGGACAATGTCTATTGTCGTCTTGGAACAGCAATCATGATGGAAGACAAGAAGGGCATGCGTGTCGACATCTTTCTAGAGACAGTCTGCAGAAAGATCAAGGTCACTCCTCGCATGGCCGCGCGTTCCAAGCTCCATTCAAGGCATGGGAAACTCGAAGTCTACCTCGTGTCTGCAGAAGACATCTTCCTGTTCAAGAGCGTGACTGAACGAGAGGGCGACCTCAACGATATGGCTCGTCTGGCAGAACGAGGCCTTGAGTGGCGCACTATTCTGGAGGAGTGTGAGGCGCAGAGTGGCGAGGTGATCCTTGAGGGTTATCTCGCGGTGAGGCTGCAGGAGCTGGAGGAAGAGAGGGGTGTCGTGTCTCCAATCAAGATCGAGCTCGAGGAGATGACTGAGAAGAAGCTTCGTGCGCGCAAGAAGAGCTAGTCGTGGATAATTGCCTGCCGTCCATCAGCGATGAACAGCAGGGGACATATTCGAGAGTCATAGCACTGGCATCCCTGATAATGCTTTCTCCTGGCTGCCTGCCTCCTAATGGGCTCTGATGCCGCTGCATGTGGACTCTAGGCTTCAGCGCACCAGATACGGACAGTGCATCTAGCGCGAGACTGTGATCCTATCGAGCCGGCCTTCCTTGCATCCTTTCTTCAGTATCTCGCGAAGTACTCCGCGGAGATCCCTCGTGATTTCCTGCGACAAGTACACCCTCGCCCCGTCGAAGTCCCTGACGCCTTCCTTCTTGGCAGTGGGCATCTCGAAGAAATCGATGTAAGGAGCCCTGGGCTCGCAATAGCCCTTGACGGCCATGTCCATGGAGTCCTCGCCGTTTTCGTCGTCAAGAATGGCGTACGCGAGGAACATCAGAGCGGTCAACTTCTTCGAAGCACGATTTGGACGATACAGGGGACTCCGGCGGTCATTAGAGACGTTGGTAACTATCCCCTGGTTTAGCAACACGTGCAAGCCCCTCCTCACACTCGGATCCGAGAGTTCAGTCAGTTCCATGAGATCATGATGGGTGTAGTCCGAAAACGGATCGGCCACAATCTCCTGGAGCACTCTGATCTCGGCTGTATCCCCGAAAAGACCGCCAAATGGCGAGTCGGACAACTTCGGCATCCTCCTCGGGACTTGTTCACGAGACGGCACATTGGTCACCTTTCATATCCACGAGCATAGTAGGCTTTACAGATATTTATGTTTGTCTGTCCTAACTTTTGTTTTGATATTGACTATGATGAGAAACCTCAACGTCGTAGGCAGTTGCATACTCATCTGCCCAGCGGACGTCCCTAAGCCACACCACCTTGTCCCCTCTGCTGTGAACAATCGAAACCTTGTCCTTATCCCAGTCACCTACGGCAGAGCTCAAGTCCAGACCAAGATGACGGAGCTTCTTCTCGCATGTCGTCAGGTGCTTCGCTCCACCATTCCTCTTGAGCCAGCCGAGGAACTTGGCCTTGAGACGATCATCGTCCTCACAGTTCAGATTATCCCCCGTGGTGGGAATCATCCATACACCGATACGAGCCTATCAGCTACATGCAGTGAATCGCAGTCTGCATCCCATTGCATGTGAACCATTGAGTAAAGTCGCATTCAAATGGAAGTCTGAACACTGACGGTGCTGGTATACATCAGACTTGCAGGCTCTTCGATTTGGCCTGCGGACGAGGCGTCCGAGTGACCAGATGGAAGAGATCGCTCTCTATTTGTCCTCGTTCTATGTGCTTGGGACGAGCTGGGGTACGAACGGAGCGCAGGATTCCCCATTTAGCATCTTCGTGCTCCATAGTAAGCCTGTCCACATGATCTTGAGAGATTCGAGCGCTGTCTGCATCGGTGGCTCTTAGGGGAGCAAAATACTCTGCGTATTGACTCGATGAAGTTTCCATCCTGACATTGATGCAGAAGTCTCTCACCCAGACTCCCGCCGGAGTAGTAAGGAAACACGGAAAGGGGTTTAGTAGCTTGACTTCAGCCTAAGATGGCGGATTGTTCGGCGGGACGACTCTGACAGAATCCGATCCCTCGACAAGCTGGCCGTTCTTCAGGACAGCCTTGAGGACAGCCGTCATCTGGCCCTCCACGAACACACCGTCCGTATCGTCTATCTGAACGACGAGATCGGTGAACCCGTCTCCGTTGATGTCTTCGTAGTGGGCAAGATACTTTCCGCTCTTCCCAACGATCTTGACGTGCAAGCCCTGCAGGTTCACAGAGGATGGGTCGATTTGTCTTACATCCAAGCCCGGGTTGCCCAAGATTGCAACAGGAATCGCACCGATATCGCCGATGTTGATCGAGTTCGGATAGCTTCCTGGTTTGATATCAATCAGGGCTGTTATTGTAGGCATCTGTAGTGACGCCCAAAGGACTCGGTTCGTGCCTGCCGCGTCCTTGCCCGTGTACCACATCCTGAATGAACCATCGGCCTCGAGGATGACACAGCCGCTGTTTGCCTCTCTCTCGTCTAGGTCTCCAGGCCCGCCGTTGGATATCGAGATACCCTTCTTGGTCCAGGTGAGTCCATCTAGCGATACCGCGTGCCCTATCTTGTTGTCAGGTACGTCGATTGCAGAGATTCCAGAGTAATACATCTCGAACGCTCCACCGTGCTTAAGTACTCGTGGAATGAACACCTCTCCCGCGTCCCATCCAGGTCCGAGGGACAGGACGGGCTCCGCGTTCTTGACCCAAGTGACGCCATCCGAGGATGTTGCGTACCCGATTTTGTCGATGTAGCCCTCAACTCCGGTATACCACATCTTAAGAGTGCTGCCATCTCTCACAACGCATGGACCGTAGACATCCGTGCTCTCCCACCAGAACGATCCTGGAGACAGCACCGGATTGCTCGGGTAGTCAGACCAGTGGATCCCATCCGTGGACGTTGCGTAGCCGATTGCAAGCGTGTGGTCGCCATCACCGACATACCACATCCTGTACAACCCGTTGTCTTTGATCACGTACGGCCCCATGGCACCAAGGTTCTTCCAGCTTCCGCTCGGTCCGTGCGTGATGACGATATTGTTGTCAGTGGATCCCATGTATTCGACTATTCCAAGATTCGGCTTCTCCCAGTTCAGACCGTCCATCGAGTAGGCGTACCCGATGTTTGCGAAAGCACCATCATGTGCGTTGTACCACATCTTGTACAGGCCATCGTCGTCGTGAATCACGCAACAGACGGCAACTCCGAGGCTGTCCCAATCTGGGTAAGCGCTTCCGGGATTGACGGCCCGGCCGCCCTTCACCCACGATTGAATAGGAAGGCGTTCGAGATGAATGTTATCTAGCACTGTCCATGCGTTGATGGGGCCGTCATTTCCGTTTCCAGATTCGAAATACGTACCGATGTACCCCGATAACAGCGAGAAGTCCGTTGCAGTCATTATCGGCACAGATGAGTGATCACGCCAAACCATTGTCGAGAACCCTACGCATTCGATCTTATAGTGGTGTGACTGCGGCCACGACGAGGATATCCAGGGCGTGCTTGCAAGGATGGAAGGATGCTGCGGCCAGGAGTGTCTGTCAGGAATCTTCCATAATAGGTCGCGGAAACTGTCCAGTTCCTGTGAATACTGGATCATCAAGCGGTAGCAATTCTGGCCATCGCTTCGGAAGTCAATCCCCGCCATCTCGACAAGAGTGGGACCTCCTGGACCCCTGTTGAAATCTGCCACGTCGAATTCCAAAGAGAAGTCCGAGGCAACTTCGTGGGTTGCATCGAAGCCGATCGCAGTCGCTGTATTCCAGGAATTCGTGATTTCGCACCTCAACGCACCGTCAACAATGGTCGAGCTGGTCTGTCCATATCCGACAGGTGGTGTCCAGCTCGTCCAAACTGCTCGATACGTAGCATCATCTACTGATGCGTAGCCGTCGTAGGATTCGGTGAAACCCGGCTGTGCAACCTCCGCACCAGAGGCGAATAGAATCCTAATGCGATAGTTGTGGTAGCCTGCGTACCATATCTTCAGAGAACCATCAGCTTCTCTGAGCACACACGGCGAGGCGAGGGCTCCATCGTCGTCCTGACCAGGTGAACCGTGGTCTAGGACGATGCCCTTCTTGGCCCAGTTGACGCCATCCGCCGAGATTGCGTACCCCATTCTGTTGTCCCAGACATCTATTCCAGAAATCCCGCAATACCACATCTCGAAACCCGTCGAGGTCTTCAGTACAAACGGCAGGAACGTCTCTCCAGCATCCCAACCGCTAGAGCTAGGCGGAATCACCGCATCAGGATGCTTGGTCCAAACGATACCATCATTCGAGTAGGCGTATCCAATCTTGTCGACGTAGCCAGCCACACCGGTGTACCACATTCGATATGCGCTACCGTCGTTCACGACAGTCGGACCGTAGATGTCCGTGCTTTCCCACGAATACGCACCAGGTACCATGATAGGATTCCCCGCAAATTCATCCCAGTGGATTCCATCAGAGGAGGCCGCGTACCCAATCATCCACGTGTCAGCACGGTTCCCGGTGAACCACATCTTGTACGTCTCACCTTCTTTCAGGACACATGGCATACTAACTGACAGGTCATCCCATGATCCTGGCAGTCCAACCGTCATCACCATGTTGTTGTCGGTGCTCCCTCCGTATGAGATGAGTCGCAGGCTGGGCTTCTGCCATGTGATGCCATCCGTTGAAATCGCGTACCCTATACCGGCGTGGCCGCGAATACCGTCGTTGCCAGCATACCACATCTTGTAGGTTCCGTCTGCTTCCCTTAATACCGACGGAGAGTGAACCTCATTGCTGTCCCATTCCTGAGAGGATCCTACGTCCAGAGCAAGACCTTCCTTGGTCCAGACATCCTCCGCCGCTGCATTCCACGATGCGACAGACAAGATCGCTGCAGCGCTGGCAATCATAATTCCAGCACAGATAACACTAATAACCACTCTTCTCCGGCTCAAGCCCCCACCGGGTAGCGAAATTGAGATCTCGATACTTATCTGTTTGTATACGTGAGTTCCATCGTGGAAGACTGACAAAGCCGATTTCGGGACTGGAAATCGAATTCCCTCGCGACTAGTTATCAGCCAATATGACCCGACGCACGATGTGCTTGAATCTCTCGGAGCCCTTCGGGCTCACAGGCGTTACGGGCATTGACTCAAAGAACAGACACATCCTCAGTTCACATCCTGTTCCATGCATTACCACATAGACACGACATCCGCGACATACTTGTCACGGCAAATGCCACCGAATGCATATCATCTCATACGAAGCGAAATGATTTTCGATCACTCGATGCAAACAATTATATCATGTTATAACCATTTATAACTCGAGGTAGAAAAAAGTGCCGCGCAAGAACCGGATTGTGACAATTGCCCTTCATCCTGATACGTACGAAGCCCTCAAGAGGAAGAAGATAATCCCGAGAGAGAGTTTTGATGAAGTTGTTCGAAGGCTACTGGGGACGAAGAAATGAGCGCACATATCCCTGAATCGGAGGTCTGCGCCACCACCTCACCTGCCTTGGTGGAGGGCATTCAAGATGAGCAGATGATATGGAAATCACAGCCCAGGAATTGCGGAAGGCCTCTTCATTCTCTGTGCAGCTACATGGCCATGTTTCCGCCACCACTCGCCCATCACTTTATCATGAAATACTCCCAACCTGGTGATCATGTTCTTGATCCCTTTTCAGGAAGAGGGACTGTTCCTTTGGAGGCATGCTTCGAGGGAAGAATCGGCATTGGGAACGACAAGAACCCTCTTGCGTACGTTCTCACGAAAGCCAAAGTGAGAGTACCATCGCGGGGCAGAGTCATCTCGAGGATCACTGAACTTGAGGATCAATACGAAGGGGATTCTTTGAACATCCGAGATACACCGGACAAAGTGCGAATGCTCTACCATTCGTATACCCTTAGGCAGTTGCTGTATCTCAAGTCAGAACTGAACTGGAGGACAAGCAACACTGATGCGTTCATCACAGGAATGGTTTTGGGGGCTTTACACGGAAAATGGAACAGCTACCTCTCTGTTCCAATGCCCAACACCTTCTCCATGTCTCCGAACTACGTTGCGGGATTCATTAAGGCTCATGGACTCACGCGTCCGAAACGAGACGCTTTCGAGATTCTCAGAACCAAGCTTGAGAAGTGTCACCAAGTCCCTGCAACCAGAGGAAAAGCCTTCTTCTCGGACGCCCGTCATCTGAGGTTCATTCGCGACGAAAGCGTGGACCTTATTGTGACCTCCCCCCCGTATACCAGGGTCATCCGGTATGGCAAATTCAATTGGATTAGGCTCTGGTTCCTCGGCTACGACCCAAGAGATGTGGATAGGTCCTTGTTCTGCACGAGCTCAGCCAAGCTCTACCAAGAGTTCATGCGGGCCGTGCTGTCTGAGCAGAAACGTGTTCTACGCAACGGAAGCAGAATTGTCTTGGTCTTGGGAGACGTCGATGAGAAGAATGGCAATTCGATGAATCTAGCGGAGATGGTGCTAAACCATTGCGCTTTGCCCCTGGGATTCAGACTCGATAGTCCGGTCGCTATCGACACGATTACATCATCGAAAGTCACGAGGATATGGGGGGACAAGAGAGGACGCGCGACCCAGCGAGAGCGGTTTCTGGTTCTCAGGAAGCATGATTGATTCCCTTGGGCATACCGAGAGGGTCTGCGACTGAACTAAGTCAGTGTCTGTAACTGGGCCACATACATCCCAGTCCTACCTCATCGTATATCGAAAGTGTTATATCCTTATATACTAATATGAGATATGACACCATGCCAGAGGAAGTTCTGATCGTCGCTAGAATACCGCTCGCCGAACTAGCGGAATCCGTCCGTTCACGAAACGAGCTGATGGGCTCGTTGGTGGATGCGAAACTTGAGGGGGATACTCTCGCATTCTACTACATGCCAGCGGGCACCGTCCGAAAGGAGGATGAAATCAGCCCGTACGAATCCCGCGAAGGCTCCACCATCTCGATTGAGTCGGCATCATCAGGAAGCAAATCCAGGAAGCGTCAGCGAAGAGCCCACACGAAAAGGAGAAGGATGAAGACCCGAGGCTGGACCGTCGTTGCAAGAATAACCAACTCCAGAGGGCAGAGGGCAGCAGTTTACGGACCATTTGTTGACGCCCTGTCTGGGAAGAGTGTCTCAAAGGTAGAGCAGAGGGCGATTGTTGCAGAGATATTGCGATCAAATGGGAACAGGCCCTCTCAGGAGTCAATCGAATACTTCCTTCAGAACAGCCTGGATTATCTCAAGCAGTCGAAAGAAGGGACCAAGGAGCTCGAGCATGTCTGATGACGGAATCAAGGGAGCTTTCGACCGACTTTTGAAGGCGACGACGGCGCAAGGAATTGAATCCGTCATACGGACCGTGGAGGGAGCTCACGGCGGAATATGGAGGGATCTCGGCGACAGGGAATGCAACCTTCCGACGGTCCACATAAGTGGCAATTCATCATCATCCGCGGTCGAGAGAATCACGAATTCGATTGATGCAACACTTGAATCTCAAGTCGCCATGCGGCCAGAGCTAGCAGCCTGCAAATCCCCGAGGGAGCTGGTCGAGAAGGCCCTCGACGTTCCCGATGGATACCTCGGAAGAATGGAATCGAAGAAGCGTGAGAATCTTGCCGATCTCCTGGGGATTGTTGTCACAACGTTAGATGGCGACACCAGAGAAACGCCAACTATCGACTTCCGGGATACTGGAATAGGCTTGACCGCAGCCGAGTTCCCCTTTACTATCGTATCCTTGAACCGGACCAACAAGATCAAGAAATGGTATCTTATGGGACGTTTTGGCCAGGGTGGTTCGACGACATATCGCTATTGTAAATACACAATCATAATCAGCAAGAAGAAGGACGACCTGAATGCTGCAACCGCATTCACAGTTGTAAGATACAAGGCACCAGATGCAGGAGAGAGAGACGGGCGCTACGTCTACCTAGTAGGTCCTGATATGCTTCCATTCCAGGTGATGGCATCCGATGGTTTCCGTCCTGGCACCCTCGTTAGACACATCAACTTCAGCCTCACCAAAGATTCATCATATCTCAGAGTGTACTCAATCTGGGAACAGTTCCTGTTTGACCCCGTCCTACCGTTTGAGTATGTCGAGGGTAGAGAAGGCCCAAACAAAAGCAACATGAGGCGCATATCGGGTTCCCGCAGCAGACTTGCGAACACGGACTACCTTGAGTTCTCCGACGAGCACGAAGTTCCTTTGCGCACACCTTCCGATGGTAAGATCATAATCAGATACTGGCTCCTCAAGCCCGAAGCCGGAGTTGATGTTGTGCGCACCTTCGTTGATCCTGGCAACCCGCTCGTTGTGACCTACTTGGGCCAGACACAAGATGTGCTTCCCAGGAACCTGATTAGCAACGAGTGCAAGCTGGGTTACCTTGACAGGCACCTGATAATACAGGTTGATTGCGAGAACTTGACAGACGAGGGGCGTCGCAAGTTCTTCACTTCAACCCGTGAGCGAATTACCGAGGACGGCCATGCATTGGTGACTGAAGCGGTTGTCAGAACACTATTGGAAGATGAGGACCTCAGATCAATCAACGAGAGCAGGAAACTTGAGCTACTAAAGAAATCGATAACCAAAAGAAACGGAGAAGATGCGTCAGAAGTTGGCAGAGATGATCAACAGAATCAAACCCGGAACCTTCAAGGTCACCACTTCTTCAGGCGCGCCTGAAGGGGGAGGAAGACGACGGAGAGCGGCCAGAAGAACGGCTTCGCCCCCGTTGCCAACCGGTCCATTTCCGACATTCATCAAGATCGCGAACCACGAAGACCCGATTGATTTCATCAAGGCTGAGCCTAGACGAATTGTCCTGCACTCGGATGCACCTGATGGTTTCTTCTCTAATGCTATGTGGCAGGCCACCTTACAGTTCATTGGAGCAGAACCGTTGCCCGTCCGCCTAGTAGTCAGGCACCGAGACTTCAAAGGTGGAAGGCTTCACATTACTGCACAGATTTCAGACGAGCTTCAGGTTGGATCCGAGTTTGAAATCACTCTACAACTGAAGGCAAAGAATCCAAGTGGTGGAATAGTTGCTTTCAGTGACACAAGAAAGGGTATTGTGGAAAAGAGTGAAACGACAGGTCAAGAGGTCCCCAGAGGCATTGATGCGCCGAACATTCACGCTGTAACAGAAGGCGACGAAGTCTGGGTCCGGGAGAGCTTCAACCAGAAGACGGTTGCCATGGTAAAGGAGAGTGCTTCGGGAAC
>DYTN01000006.1:14482-15863 GCA_020725925.1 Methanobacteriota archaeon | reverse complement strand
CGGACATATTCGTATCACTTGGCAACGAGTACTATGTGGGGACACTATCAAGAGCCAACTATGAACAAGTGAGAATCGAGCGCTTGAAGAATCAGTATCTATTACACGTGGCGCTGCACTCCTATCTGCAACACATGGGTTTTGAGAAGATTGACTCTGCTCTGTCTGAGGAGCTTAGGGAGAAGATGCGACAAGAAGAACTCGAAAGAGCAACGCGGACGATATTAACAGCGCTAACCAGTGAACAAAGCGTGTCAGGTTCCTTGGGCTAAACGTGATTGGTCCACATTCGATAGTCTCTGGACCTGAATCGTACGAACCCTTGGGGATTACTCAATGCGATCAGTCTTCGCAATATTGCATTTTGCGCACAGCAATTGAACATTGGCAGCCAACAGGGAGGATCCACCCTTCGAATATGGGATGACATGATCGAAATGGAGATCCTGTTGATTTCCACATTTCGTGCATCGTCCTTTGTCTCTCTTCCAGACTTCTACCTTGACAAGGGTTGGTATCATTCTCGGATGCTTATCATCTTCATTACCGGCCTTTGATTCAGCTGAGCCCTCAACGACCACCAACCTGAATTTGAAGACCTTCCGTGTTCCGGCGGATTCTTGCCATGCATCCACCAATCTGAAGTATCCATTATATGTCCAGATGCCTGACCTGATCTTCTCGTAGACCTTGACCAATTCTGCTTGAGCCTCACCGCGTTTGAACATCTCCGCCGCCTCAAAGAACAGTCCATTTTGGGAGAGCTTACCCCTGTCATGCATTGGCTGATCCATTTCCTTCGGCCTAGTCGAAGGATCCCTTCTCGGCATGTCATGTCCTTCGTAGATCAGAACCCTGCCATTCTCTTCGACTCTGTCCGCGTAAGGCGCACCCCGCCGTACGCTCATCAGAACGACGCTTGCTTTGTTGCGCAATCTGAAGTTCATTCCTCTTTGGATCATGGACCCCTCTTCTTTGCATATGTCCCAATAAGAGATCACATCTCCAACCTTAATCACAAAACAACCCCGGACAAAGAATCAAACGTCTATCCCGATCACATAGATCGGAACTTGGATAGCGCTCTTGAAATGCGGCAGATATCGCACAACTTTTTCGAAGCTTAGGCTTCCCTCCCAGTTCTGGTTGAACTCGATCTTCATTCTCTTCTGGAATTCTCTCGTTGTCGTTATGTAGATGCCAATGTCGATCTTGTTGATGCCTGAGTATGAGGCAACCTGGAATTTGAGCAGGTCAATCCCAAGAAATGACGAGTGCCCAAACTCGACTTCGATTCCGATTCGTTCCTTCAGGAAATCCATCCGCGCACTCGGGTCACTCTGCTCGTCAAATACCGCAGGTTGATCTTCCCAACCCTTTT
>DYTN01000006.1:0-14472 GCA_020725925.1 Methanobacteriota archaeon | reverse complement strand
CTCAGCACTTCATTGAAGTGAGGACGAGAGAGTGTCTGGAGCTCAGCTGCCTGAGTCGTCAGTATGGATTCTATTTCCTTCTTGATAGACAGCTTAGCATTGAGGACCTCATCAGCGAACCTGTACGAATAAGAGAGAAATCTCAAGAGCCAATTCCCTTCGACCCGGACGCTGAGCAGGGGATCTGTAGGTTTGTGTACACTATGTACACAAATGATCTTATGTACATCATTGACCTCTGACAACGATGGCCAAGTCGCAGACCGTCAGGGCGAGAAAGCATCCGGGCTCGAACTCCCTTGACATTACGGTCCCATCGAGAATCTGCACAAATTACGACATCCAACCCGGAGATATTTTTGAAGTAGAGGCTGTCCTCGACCGCAGTGAGGTCAAAGTAACCTACAAAAGGGTCTATAGAAAGAGATAGGTGATGGAAGGTTCAGCCGAGCTATCCTCCGCCTAGCCCTTCGATTCTTGACTTGAAGAACCGCTCCGTATCCTTGTCCAGGAAGCAGATATAGCACCCTTTCATCCCCCGAGTCAGCAACACCCGGTAAGTGTTCTTCACGAGGTCCGTGAACATGGAACCTGACCTCTTGACCTCCGAATCGCGTGACTCCTCCTTCACACCCATCCACTTCTGTCCGTCCAGATCGTAGACGAGATCCTTCCCGAAAATGACTCCGACATAGTCGAACTCGAACCCCTGGGCGGTATAGACGCAACCGATCTGATTCAGCCCACCGCTCTCATAAGCCCATGTCACTTCCTTCGGTATTCCCTTGGCGAGCTTTCCCGCGTCGGACCTAGCGTTCCAGGGTCTCCGGTAATCCCCGATTGCTACATCCGTCTCGAGAGTCCCGTCATGCTTCGGCTTCGACCACGGCCAGCAGAACCCGGCAGTCATCCTCGCCGTGTATCCTTGAGCCGCCTTCTCGAATATCGCCTTCTCCAGGGCCTCCGGCGACTCGAGAATCTTGAAATCGAACTCCTTCTCACGACCCCACAGGGCGTTAGCCGTCCTCTCGATCCCGAGCGTGTTGTTGATCCAGTTTACGAACGCATCCGACCCCGCGCACCGGAACTGCGCCTCCAGCTCGTACTCGGACACGCTACACCCGCTCTTCTCTGCGTGCTCCCTTATGTACTTGACCGACCCGATCTCCTTCGGCCTGACGATCTGGTGGTCGTCGATGAAGAACACTGTGACCTTCGCCGCCTTGATTAGCTCCTCGATCTGGGCAATCATCGACCGCTTCGGTTTCGGCGTGTACCTGTTCACGCTGGTGTTCCTTATCCGGTGGGCCTCGTCGGCCAGAAGCACATCAATCGAGTTGTACTCTACCTGCCCGTAGCTGTTAAAGAACTTGAGCTGTGGGCTCGCTCTCGAGCCCAGGACCTTCTTCAGAGTCCCCGTGAACGCGCGGGATCCCGTCGCGTACTGGGCATTGTGTCCTTTCAAGAGAAGGTCCGCCATAAGGTTGATCGCTATCACGGACTTGCCCGTGCCCGGACCTCCCTTCACGATCAGGACCGCCTTCTTCTTGTCGTGGAACCCCTCCTTCGCGATGGCAAGGACCTTGTCGTACACGACGAGCTGCTCGTCCAGGAGCACGTACTCCGGTTTCCCCTTGACGACGTTCCCTACGTGGTCCATGAGCTTCTTGCTCGGTCTGTACTTGCTCTCTTCCACTCTTCTAAGAACCTCTAGCCCTTGACCCGCCCCAACCCAATCGACCAGAAAAGTCTCCAGTCGAAGGACATCATCCATTGTGAAGATAGGGCTCCGAAGGACAACTTCCCTGAACTTGCCCTCGAAGAGAACGTCCTTTTGATCGTAAGGGTAGTTGTGGAGGTAAGCGCAGGCGTTCAGCTCGACGGGATCTGCCCCCTCGTGAAAGGCTGTGTGCGTGTCCTCGAGATAAGCCCTGTACTGACCGACTTGAGCGGAGGGATGGAGGGTTTCCCGCTCCGAACCCCCCACAAATGTGACCACCTCGTTCTCGCCACCTGCGTGCTTGCACCGGTCCCACTGCTTGAGCTCCATTATCACGGCCTTGTCCTTTCCTGAGGCGTCCTTCCCGCAGATCATGCAGTCGAGCCTCTTGGACGACTGGGGGAGCTGATACTCCACAATGACGCCATGGTCCGTCAAATGAGCGTGTTCGAAGACCATGGAAGTCGCCCGTAGGGAGTTCTTCCAGGAGTTGACCTCTGGCTGGGAGGGGCTGCAACCGAACTGCTCGAAGTAAGAGACTCTGAGCTTCTCTGAGATGCGGTTCTGGTAAGTGTCCTCTATGAACAACTTGGAGGAGCCGGCGTAGAGCCTCAATCTAATCGTCTCCGTTCTTCTCAGACAGTTTCGAGCGAATGGAGCGTATCTCGTCCCAATCCTTAGCTTTGGCTACCTTCCCGGCTGGGTACTTCCTGCTATTCTTTTTGATCTTGTGGAGGAGTACTTCTGACAAATCAATATCGAGGGCGTTAGCCATACATGCGCTGTAGATTACGATGTCTGCAAGCTCTTCGCCGATGCGCGCTTTCAGCTCTCTGTCCAGCTTTCCAGATTCCAGTGGATCCGGTTTCCATTGGAAGAGCTCTAGGAGTTCGGAGGATTCAATGGCTACCGAGATCGCTATGTCCTTTGGTTTGTGATATTTCTTCCAATCTCTTTCATTCACGTAGACGTCCACGAGATGCTGAAACTCCGAGAAATACAAGTCTGTTCTCAAGTCGAAAACCCCGCAGGCATATGCGGGTAGCGAATCACATTGTGCCAGATTAAGCTTTACAGAAACGAGCCTATGACCCAGCGTATGAGTTCAGACAATAGCCGAACGGCAGGCTTAATATCTTGGCGGGTTCTCTTACTTCAGACCGAAATGCCGGGCAACACTGCCCTCGACACTCCTCGGAGGAAAGGAGAGAGGACCTTGAACAGTGAGGACTCATGCAAGTGAAGTTTCTCCACTCTGCTGACTGGCAGATGGGCTTGAAGGCTCTCCAGGCTGGAGAGAAGGCGAAGGAAATTCGTTCTGAGCGTTACGAGACAGCCTCAATGGTCGTGAATCTAGCGAAGCGTGAGCACGTTGATTTCGTCCTTCTCGCGGGAGATCTCTTTGAAAATCATGACGTCGATGAATCCGTTGTACGAAAGACTGTTGCCGTGCTGAACAGCTTTGCTCCGATTCCCGTGTTCGTGTTGCCAGGAAACCACGACCCAGTCATTGCCGGCAGTGTTTGGGACCGACGGAGTTGGCGACAGGTCGGAGACAATGTCACTCTACTGGTAGAAGCTGTCGAAATGACAATCAAAGACGGGGTCGTCATCTACCCATCGCCTCTTCATCAGAAGCAGAGCACGATGGACCCAACGGAGTGGATTCCTTCACGGGCGAAGAAAGATACTCGCATCCGTATAGGAGTCGCACATGGGTCCCTGGATTTGTTGCCAGAGAAGACCAACTTCCCGATTGATTCCGATAGAGCAAGCAAGGCTGGTTTGGATTATCTTGCCCTTGGAGACTGGCACGGATTCATGCAGAATGGCAAGGCAGTCTACTCTGGAACCATGGAGCAAACGAGCTTCAATGAGAAGGATACAGGGAATGCTGTGATAATCTGCATTGCCAAAGGGGGCGACGACCCGGTCATCTCAAAGCAGAGGGTGGGCAAGTTCGAGTGGAGCGAGTATCGACCACTGATTCGCGATGTGACTGATGTTGACCGACTTCGAAGTGAGATTGGAGCCCATCACGCCCTGACCAATCAGTTGATTCGAGTGGCGCCTGCCTTCTCCCCGGATTTCTCCTAGGAAGTCGTCACAGAACTTGGGAGTCTACGCAAGGAACTCGCCGAAGAGAGCTACTTCCTTGATTGGCCAGAAGAGCCGGTCAGCCTGCCGATTGACGCGAAGATCACGATTCCGAACGGCACTCTCTCAGATGTCGATTCTTGCCTTGCAGCGATTCTTGATGGGAAAATCCCCGAAGGCTCCGGACGAGAATTTGCCTCCTCAGATTTGAAAGTAGTGAGTGAGGCAAGATCGCTTCTGAGGAGACTGGTGAGGGAGGCGCAGCCTTGATTCTTGAGAAGATCACAGTCAAGAACTGGCGGGTGTACAGAGAGCCTCATACTTTCCGATTCAAGCAGGGTATCAACCTTCTAGTCGGAAGAAACGAAGCTGGCAAATCCACTCTTTTCGAGGCGCTGACGCGAGCTCTCTTCGACCGGCACAATTCCAAAGCCGAAGAAATCAGGGCCGTGCAGCCCATTGCGAGCACTCTCGGACCTGAAGTCGGGGTCCAGTTCATCGCGAGTGGAATCAGATACAAAGCAGTGAAACGTTTTCTACAGAATGCAAAGAGCGAACTCTACACGGAACGCAAAGGCGGTTGGGAATTGGGCCACGATGGAGACCAATCTGATGCACGACTCAGAGAGATACTAAATGGCGACACGACCTCGAGGACGGTCGCTCGATCCGAGCATCGTGGCCTCGCACAGGCTCTCTGGTATCTCCAATCGGACGGTGCAATTCCTGAAAAGACTTGGAATGAGGGCGTTAGACAGGGCCTCCAGGGTCTCGTCCACATCGCCGCCAGAGCTTCTCAAGAAGCGGAAATCGTAGACCTCCTTGAGCATGCCTTTGCAGAGCACTGTACCCCGACGGGCAGAATAGCATCAGATAGCGAATTGGGACGCCTTGAAGACGAAATCCCCACTCTTGAAGAGAGTCTCTCAAGTCTTCGTGAAAAGGCTCGAGCGGTTGAGCGGTACCGCGCAGATCTTGAAGAGAGCAGAAACAACGAGGCTCAGAAAGAATCAGAACTTGAGCAGGCTGGCAAAGAGCTTGAGACTTCATCACAGCTTGTGAAGGCCGCCGAACAACTCGAACGCGAGAAGGAGAACATGGGTCGCACGATAGCAGACGCTCAGGACAGAGCCCAACGCCTCCATCAGGAACTGGTGCGAATAAAAGATAGGCAGAAGAAGATTGCGGAGTGGAGAACACAGCTTCCTGGACTCGAACAATCACTCTTCGATGCTATGGCAGACGCCAATCAAGAAGATGCCGCAAGCGAGCGGCATGCTAAGTACTGGAAGGACGAACTAGAGCCAGCACTGAGGGAGGTTGAGGATTCCCTAACTGTACTCGAAACGACCTCGAAGATGAGAAGGTTGCAGAAGGACCGAGACCGGCTAGATAAGCACGTTGAAAGGGTTGCAGACTTGCGGACCCAGCTCCAGAGTAGAACTGATGAACGAAACGCACTGTTGACCCCCACAACAAAGGAGCGAAACCGTTTCAACAAGATCTCTGAGGAGCTAGGCATCCTTGATGCAAAGGTAGTAGCTGGCGCCGTTCGAGTCGCCTTCGACTGGGAAGGCAAGGCAAGAAAGATCACGACGAAGCCTCTAGCAAAGACAACGGGGGAAGGCGAATTCATTGTCGCTGAGCCAACAGAATTCGTGATTAGGGGCCTGGGCAGGGTGCGAATCCGCAGCGGAGCAGAGATTCTCAAAGACCTCTTGGAGCAGAGAACGGAATACCAAGGGGAGATAAGCGAAACACTCGCACATTTCGGAGTCCATGATTCGAATGGTCTCGCCGGCATCTATGAGAAGGGACGTGATCTGGATAGGTTCATTACCGGCCTCCGGGAGAAGCTCGATGAAGCCATAGATGAAGAGCCAGATGGGGACACTGATTTGATTCGTGTCAAACGAGAAATCGAGGACTGCAAAAGGGCTGCTGACCAATTCCCATCAGAAGTCACGACCAAGAATGATGCGTGGATTCGGGATGAAATCGCTTCGAAGGAAGGGAGGAAGAAGAGTCTAATCAAGGAGATTGAGAAGACCCAGCTTCTGGAGAGGAAAGCCCGAGAAAGGCAGATGGAATTTGTTCGGGCTCACGAAGCCGCGTCAAATGTACTCTCGGAGAAGAGAGCACAGATTCAAACATTCGAGGAAGGAACCGCTGAGATGTTGCAGTCATATGGCACCCTGAATCGACTCCAGAGTCTGGAGGATGAAGCCAACGGCCAGTCGGAGAAGGCGAAAGCCGCCATGGACGATTTCTTGAAGGACTATCATGCACGGGTAGATACTCCACTGAAGCTTCATGCACAGACTCAGGAACGAATGAATGATCTGCAAGGCCAGATAGGCATTCTCCGTGAGAATCTTGCAGGAACATTGGCGCGAATTGAGGAATCTGCAGCCCAGAGCAATTACAGTCAGCTGGCCGACTTGGAGATACAGCTCACTCGCAAAGCCCAGCGTAGGGAAGTGCTTCAGCTTCGCGCAAACGGGGCAAAACTGCTGCACGACCTCGTTACTGCATATGACAAAGAACGCTTCAGTGCATTGTCAGGTCCAATTGAGAATCTCGTAAACCGGTGGCTGCAACTACTTACCGAAGGCACCTATGACGCGCTGCGAATTGATGACGTCTTGAAGCCTGCTGGCGTTCGGGTAGCGGGATACAACGCAGACATGCCCATGACGAGCCTTAGCCACGGAACACATGAACAGGTTGTTGTCCTGTTGCGACTCGCCATCGGCGTCCTCGTCAGCGGAACGGAGCGTAGCCTCGTCGTGATTGATGACAGGCTTGTTAATGCAGATTCTGTCCGCATGAAGCGCTTGGGCCTCATTCTCAAAGAGGCGGAGCATGCTTGCCAGCTCGTGGTCGCCACATGCAACGACACGCCCTATGCCGGAATCGGAGCGCACGTTATCCGGGTTCCGTCGGATGGGGTCGATGTGGAGGCAAGCGCATGATTCGTCAGCCAGTCACATCGAGCAACCTCAGGTCCGTGGGATACGACCCGGCAAGTCAAACGCTTGAGATTGAGTTCAACAGTGGTGCTATCTACCAATACGATGGTGTGCCGGCCGATATCCAAGACGGCCTCATGCACTCTTCGTCGCTTGGCTCCTATTTTCATCAGAACATCAAGGACCGGTACTCTCACCGGAGGATTGGCTGAGACCTTCCCCATGATCATTACGCAAATCCAAAGAACTTCGGCTGCATCATCGACGAGAAGATCAGCTGCGAGCCTGGGCTTGGGAGTTGAATCCCCCTTGAAGTGACTAAAAATGAAGATCGAACAAGTCATCGTGCGTAATTTCCGATCTTTGAAGGAGACCTCATTGTCCGCTCGCTTTTTCACGCCGATTGTCGGTCCGAACGGCGCGGGTAAGTCCTCGCTGCTCCACGCGCTAGACCTATTCTTTGGGCCGGTCGGCAAGAAGGTTACCGATGACGACTACTACAACCGCGACCCCGCTCAGACCATCGAAATCGAGATTTCGTTCGCGAATTTGCCGGACACGCTCTCGACTGCCGCCGCGAGCTATCTGGAGCGGGACCGACTACGCATTGTAAAGGCCATCTCCCCCGGTGGCAAGGGTGTGAACGAGGCATATCATGGTTTCAAGCCAATCAACCCCGACTTCGAGGTGACTCGACGGGCTCCAAAGGCGGAGGAGATGAAGAAACAGTATGCCGCACTGCAGGCCGTCGAAAGATATTCTCACCTCCCGGATGCGACTTCGAAGGAAGGGATCAAGAAGGCTCTGAGTCAGTCGGAAGCAGAGAACCCAGGAGACTGCCAGCCTGGTATTGACGACGGCATGTTCTTCGGTTGGAAATCAGGCATCGTGGATTTGTCTGCGTATGTTCGGTACGTGCTCGTACCGGCAGTTCGAGAAGCGTCCCAAGAAGTGGGCACAGGGGGGACTCTACACGGTCATCTACAGAGTGCCTATCAACAAAGCGTCTTGGAGGGGCCGGAAGTCAGAGCCGCGATGTCCGCTGCGAAGGAACAGCTTGCCAAGGTCGCAAGACCTGACCTGGATACTAGCATTAAGGGACTCAACGAGGCTATGCTCGAGACCCTGAATGAGTATGTGCCGGATGCCAAGCTGAACATTGACTGGGGCGAAATTGACGTCCAGGTATCACCTCACACGCCCAGGATTTCCGTTGAAGAAGATGGCTTCTCCACAGACGTCGAACGCACGGGCCATGGCCTGCAACGGGCAATCATCATGGCGATTCTTCAAAGATCGGCCACTATGGAAGGCATGGGTGTCCCGGCGGGAAGACCTGGAAAGCGACTTGTTCTCGGTATCGAAGAGCCCGAATTGTTCCAGCATCCCAGTCGTCAACGACACTTCGCAGAGCTTCTTCGTAGGGCCGCAGGAAGTGACGGACGTCCTATTGAGGAGAGAACGCAAGTGTTCCTTGCCACACACAGCCCACTTTTCGTAAACATTGAGTGGTTCGACTGTGTCCGGCTCATGCGCAAGATTCCCGCCCCCGATAGTGGTCCAGCTACAAGCGTCGCAATGGCCGTGGACGTGGACTCCGTCGCAGAGAAACTCTGGCATCTCAATGGCGCCAAGGGAGATAAATGGACGGGTGAGACTCTCAAGCCGCGCCTCCGTGCGATTCTTACTCCCTGGATCAATGAGGGGTTCTTTGCCCGAAAGGTCGTCCTGGTCGAGGGTGAAAGCGATCGTGCTGCGATTCTGGCAGCCGCTCGACTCTCGGCTCCCCCAATCGAGCTTGACCGCTTGGGCATCGCTGTGATTCCTGTTTCAGGAAAAAACAACCTGGATAGACCATTCATAGTTTTCTCGGAGCTCGGAATTCCAACGTATGCGATTTGGGACTCTGACTTCAAAGAGAAGATTCCCGACCTACTCTTTGAGTTCGATGAGAAAGCACTGGATGACTACCCGAAAGACAAAGCCAAGCGGCAACAGCAACGAACCAACGCAATCCGCATCAACAAGAAGTATTGCGCCATGCTTGGAGTGGAACCAGAGGAGTTCCCCGACGGAGTCTTTAACCATCATGCCGCACACAGGGTGGATCTGGAAGCAACCATCCGGGAGGCGCTTGGTCCTGACCTCTACGGTGCGGCAATACGGGAGGCGAAGGATATATTCGACTACGCTGATGATCGAGACGTACTAAAGTCACCTGACGCGATGGAACAGATACTGCGCCGTGCACATGAAATTGGGAAACCGGTAGCCTTCCCGCGCTTGGTACTGGACAAGGTGCTAGCCATGGAACTTCCGAAGATCTATGAGATTTCCGGGACGTCACGATAGATTCGGCGCCTGCATGTGATCAATCCCCCCCGGTCCCGAGCAGGCTGGATTCATTGTGGGAGCGCGCACCACCGAGATGAGGGCCAATACGATTGCGAATGTGAGGATAAGGGCAGTGGATATGACTGCGAGCTCGTTGGGCTTCGGGATCTGAGGTGAGAAGACCGCAAGTATCTGATGCGGTTCGTCAGGTTCTACCGGAGGAACAAGGGATTCTGGTAGTGGAGGTGGTTCATACACGGCTCTCGGCCTGCAAAGTCAAAGCAAAGAGAAGGCGACGCTCATCTGGTTTCGGACTCTAACAAGAGCCTCCAAATTAGGCGCGAATGAGGAGAGAATCGGACAAGGAGTATTATACATGTTCATCTTGTACGAGTTGGGCGCCCAGAGGCACCAATTCGGGGGGATTTGATGAAGGAATTCATTGCGGATATTGACGGAAAAGAGGAAACGTATGCATTGAGCATTCACTTGGACTACAAGTATCTCAAGTATTCTGATCTGGACTGGCTGATGAAAAAGATTTCGAGAGCCGCGGAGGAAATCAGGCAGCAGCAATTGAAGAAACACGAAGCCCAAGGCGTCCCAAATAAACGTCTGCATATAATTGTCGAATCCGTTTCCACAAAACAAAGCATAGACATAGGGATTGTGTTGGTTGCTGTCACGTATTCAATGACAATCGTGAGCTGGGGTGTAGGTATCTACTTGCTCTATGATTATCTAAAGAAGGAATCCGAGGATATGAGATACGTCGGAAGAAGAGAGAACCTAGACCGTGTGCGCATCAAACGGTCCAAGAGGACGCTCAAAAATGGGACTTGGATGATTGAGGAGACTGGAGAGGAGTTCGATTTCAAGTTCAGGTCTGGTGGGGACAACCCGTAGACCAGGCAGACTAGGAGACTCTTACTGCTGAGCGAAACCCCCTGAATGACCCTCTGGTCAGGCAGCGAGCTGCAAGTCCCGTTCTTTACTCAGGTTCACTTTGAGCTAAACGGCACGGTTTGCATCCTGCACCATATGAACCGATCCAGCACTTCTGAATCAAGCTCCGATTGGGATGATGTTTCGCGGAGCTGGATGATATCTTTAAGGCGTGGAAGTAGCTTCGCTAAACATCCAGGTGGAGCTCATGATGATACCCTCCATGTGGCCCGAGTATGGCAGATTCGTGAATCTGCGCCATATCGCACGGACGACAGGTCGACTTGATATGGGCGGTGTCAATTGGATCTACCCGACGACTCTGCTTCCCCTCACTGGGTTCCTCGTCGCATCTAGAGGAGAGACCTACACCTATGTGCCTCCATCAGACACCGACGTCGCGGACTACATCAAACTGATGATTGAGAATCCATTTCCAGACCGCCTGAATCGCAAGAGCTATGTCCCGAACCATTTCCTGCCCAGAAACCAGTCGGATACAGACGCAATACTCGACCGAATTATGAAGCTCCAGAACGACGGACGAGGGATCGGTGGCGAGACAGCATTCGCATACCTGATTGACGAGCTCACAACGAATATCTATGAACACTCAGAGTTCAAGAATGCGATGGTGATGGCCCAAAGATACGAGAAGAAGCGTTTCGTCGAGGTGTCTTTCTATGACGACGGTATCACGATTCCGGGGAGTCTTCGCAGGGCAGGTTTCATGTATTCCACGGATCTCGACGCAATCAAAGATGCAGTCAACGGCAAATCATCCAAGGAGGAATACGAAAGAGGATACGGTCTGGGCACCAATGTCCGAATGTGCACAGACATCGAGGGCCTTGGCGGCAAGGTCTTGGTGGTGTCTGGCCGAGGTGCCTTCGAATACGCCCGAGAGAAGTCGGAACAACGCTTATATAACCTTGGAGAAAGTCCATATTCTCTTAATGGAACACTGATAAGCGTAAGGATACCATACCCATCGAAGGAGATCAGCGTCTATGATTTCACGGAGTAAGACAATCAATGTGGCTCAGGTGCTTTCGGCGAATCTCGCGCTGCGAGAGACAGCCACAAGGCTTGTTCAGTACATTGAAGGCTTGCCGAATCCTGAGGTTGTCCTCGATTTCAGCGATGTCAAGACAATCAGCAGATCCTTCGCTCATGAGTACTCCACTAGGAAGCGAGACATTCACAAGCAGATTAGGGAGGCGAATGTCTCAGCGGACGTGGCGAAGATGTTCGCGGTTGTGGAGGAGGCACGCGCCAAACGTCCTTCGCACACGCGGATTGATTTTGAAGGCATTCCAGTCATCAACTTGTAGAGTCGCTGCTGCAGAGGTTCCCATCCTCCACAATTTGGACTCTGCTCATCGTTCTCAAACCGCCTGACCTCATCGGTCTTGATTAACACCATTCAGACTCTGGTTTCCGCAGTCGCAGAAGCCCGGAATGGCGCCCTTGCCGCAGTGGTCCGGGGTGAATCGCGAAAGACCCACTTCAGGGCCTTCCTGGCTACAATCAATCCTTGTCCTTGCGGTTGATTGCTTCTTGATAGAATTCCATCTGCTTCTTCGTGAGCTTGAAGTTCTCGAGATTTCTCAAGAACTGCTCAGCCTGCTTTCCCTTCAGTGATGGAATCGGCTCTGGGTATGCCATCTGACTCTCATCTCCTATTGCTTCCACCTTACTTAAGTAGGTATCCTTTGCGGTACGGATTATGAGTTCATCGATTGTACAAGAACCTACTGCGTAGATGTAGCGAGGAGCACAACGTTGAGAAGTTCGATTTCTAGACCTGGGACTCACCGTTGATGCGTCGATGTCGCATGCGTACACATACAAACCTTTTAGAGGATGCTCGCCCGGCAGCTCGCAGTTGTTGAGGGGGCTGCTATGGATTGGAGCATCGCCATGATTCTTCGCCCGTACAAAAGGCGCGAGGGCCCGGATATTTGCCTGGAATCTGCTGGCAATTAGACCCCCACTATAGAATTCACAAGTGCTAGGGAGAGATTGACCCTCAACTGTCGGCCCGGAATCTCCCGGCAATTGAAGCTGGATGCTTGACTTGCCGATACACGACCAGAGAGGTTGGACACCATCTTCTTACCGGTAGAGAACACGGATCGCCTGAGTCATTGCCCTTCAGCCAGGTTGATCGCAATCTCGGCAATGTCAGAGGAGTATCCACCTGTTCTTTCGATGCTCTCTGCAGCAAAAGCAAGTCCAACGGCGACCTTTCCCCGCTTCTTCATCGTCTCGTCAAGGAAGGCGTTCGTCCTTTCCCTCAGACCTGAAGTTCTTTCTATGCATTCGTTCGCTCGCGACGAGTCCCTCTTGAACAAAGCCTCGATACTGCAATCAAGAATCGAGACTGCCTCTGCACTCAGCTGCTCGAGGTTCTTCATTGTATCGCTGTCAATCCTAGAACCCCCAAGTAGACGAACGCTATGGGCGATTCTGGTCGCGTGATCTGCAATACGTTCTAGTGCCTTTGATGCGGAAAGCATTGAATCCGACTCAAGCCATGTGGACTTCATTTTTGCTGCAAATGAGATATTGCGCCTTATCATTGCGTGCTGTTTCTCAACAAACCAATGTAGCCGGTCCACTTCGTCATCGCGGGTGATGACCTCGTCTGCCATTCCTGTGTCCAGGTCCTTCACAGACTTGATGGATTCTTCCAGCATGTTCTTCGCCATCAGGTGCATCCTTCGAACTACCTTTCCCATATCGAGATCTGCGTGGTCGGCGACATCTTGAAGGATGACGAGGCCGGAGCTCTCCTCAACGACTTCAGGTCCTATCACGCGCCGGGCAAAGTCCTGGACGGTCTTTCTCAGCTCGGCTGGAATTCGACCTTTGGCACGTATCTCTATCACATCGTATCCTGTGACATATGCACCAATCAGCTGCCTGATCAGTGCTCTCGAGTCAGTGACCTGGCTTACTTCAACAATCTTGACTAGTTTTTCCGTCTCCCGAGGCATGTGGGGATCTACTGTAAGAATCCCGTCCCCGGTAACGCCAATTGCCACTTGGTCGCCCTTCTTAAGCCCGGCATTCTGTATCCATCTCTTGGGCAATGATACAACATAAGTCGATCCGCCAGTCTTCTGAATCTTCCTGGTTTCTTGCATAGTCGCCTTCTCTCTCCTTCTGACAGGCTTAGTACCCCTCAATATATCGCGCTGATTTCACTCTTCTGCATGATAACTATATTGGTCTATATATTCGCCTACGTGCTAGTGAGTTACAATCTGCTCTACATCCCCAAAGCTGATGCGGATAGACCCCCCATCATTCGAATGAAGAGAGATGAGAGAATGAAAACGGACACGGCTTTGGAGCAACACCTGTTGAAGGACTTTTATGAAATGAAACTCTACAATGAGGCAATCGGAGATGACTTGGATCTGGAGTTCCGGTTCAAGTAGAGGACGAAGAGAAGGCTTGGGCAATGGTGATGGAAATGAGTGAGCTCGAGAAGCAGGACAGGAACGAAGAGGAGGAGCAGATTGTTATGCCTCATAAGGGGGGTAGGACCTGGCATGCAATCCTGGCAGTGGTTCTAGTGATTGTGATAGCTGTGGCAGCGGCATTTGCAGCCGGTATCCTCTCCTTTGACAAGAACAAGGAAGCAGTCACATTGACAGGTGCTGGGGCGACCTTCCCTATGCCATTGATCCTGAAATGGGCAGATGAGTACTACAATGCGACTGGGCATTCTGTCAAGGTCAACTACGCCGGCGGAGGAAGCGGAGCAGGGATAACCCAGATAAGGGATAGGCATGTGGATTTCGCGGGAACAGATGCGCCGCTCAGCGCAAGTGATTCCTCAGGATATGGCCTGGTTCACATACCTGAGACGCTGGGAGCCGTTGTTGTGGCGTACAATGAACCAAGCATTGCGACTTTGAAGCTTGACGGGCCGACTCTCGCAAAGATATTCATGAAGAATATCACCACCTGGAACGACCCCGCAATTGCAGCGCTCAACACAGGCGTTGATCTGCCTTCGAATCAAATCACCACTATCGTACGATCGGATTCATCAGGAACAACCTTCGTGTTCTCCGGGTATCTGGCGGTCATCAGCGATGAATTCACGACACTCTACGGACAGGGAAAATCTGTCAACTGGCCCGATGCGATCGGTGCCAACGGGAACCCTGGGGTCACACAGACTATCAAGACAACAGCGCATTCCATTGGATACATCGAACTGGCATATGCAATAGGGAACGACGTTCCGTTTGCGCAACTCAAGAATCATGACGGTAATTTCGTGACCGCCTCGCTTGACACGACTTCGGCCGCTGCGTCGAATGCGACACTTCCGGCGGGCGACGGAGACTGGTCTCACGTGAACATACTGAACGCGCCTGGTGC
>DYTN01000023.1:18954-28026 GCA_020725925.1 Methanobacteriota archaeon | reverse complement strand
AGGTTGTGGTCGGGGCTGAACTTCACCTGGTCGACGCTGAAGAAGGGGTGCCCTCTGGCCTCCTTGTTGATGTCCAGGACGACCTCCTCCCTGGCGTCAAGCGAACCTCTCTTCCTGCAGTGAACGGGATACTGCTTTCCCTTCACGGTCCGCACGTAGTAGAAGAAGTCGTCGATCTTCTCGGGGACAGAGGCATCGTCCTCCACGACCCTTCCCCGCATCTCCCTGAAGAACCTCCTCTGTAGGGGAATCGTGTGGCGCATCATGCGCTCCATGTACTTGTTCTCGGCCTGGATGTACCTCAGGACGTCAGAGTCGGACCTGTCTCTCATCCAGTAGTAGTTGTCAACCCGCACGTCCCCGTGCTTCACGAGCCGCTTGGGCACCCTCTTTGCCACAGGCGGGCGGATGGGCTCTGCCCTGCTCATGAGCTATCGTCATGGACATGCTGCTAATAAAGAAAGCGGGGGCTGGCTATCATTAATAGGGGAGCAACCGATTCCTGGCGATATCATCCGGGGGCGAAGTCCGCTGGCAGAGCAACACGATACCTTGGAGAAGAGGGCCGTGCTCACCCTCGCCGCGATGAGCCTTTTTCTTACGCCGTTCATGGCGTCGTCCATCAATGTCGCGCTGCCAGACATATCTGACGAGTTCTCGATGGAAGCAGTCCTTCTCAGCTGGGTCGCCACCTCGTACCTGCTCGCGGCTGCCATATTCCTCGTGCCGTTCGGCAGGATCGCGGACATCCTGGGCAGGAAGAGGGTGTTCCTCTACGGGCTCTCGACATTCACTCTAATGACGTTGCTGTGCGCGGTCTCCGTGTCCGACTGGACCCTCATCGCCTTCAGGATCGGCCAGGGCATCGGCAGCGCGATGATGTTCGCCACCGGGACCGCGATCCTGATCTCCGCATATCCGCTTCATGAGCGTGGAAGAGCGCTAGGTCTGTCAACCGCCATGGTGTATGTCGGCCTGTCCAGCGGGCCGTTCGTGGGAGGATTCCTGACTGCCCTGTTCGGCTGGAGGAGCCTGTTCGTGGTCCTTCTGCCCCTCTGCGCGGCCATTGGGTATGTCGGCGTGACCCGGATCAAGAGCGAATGGGCGGAGGCGAGGGGCGAACCGTTCGACCTCAGGGGCTCCCTTGTGTACGCATTCTCTCTGACTGCCATCATCTTGGGCTTCTCCTTCCTGCCGGACATAGCGGGCATCCTCTTGACCATCCTCGGCCTCGTGGGCATGGTCGTCTTCGCGAAGATCGAGCTCTCGATCAAAGGGCCGGTGCTCGACATGAACCTGTTCACCAAGAACAGGCCCTTCGCCTTCTCCAATCTCGCGGCGCTGATAAACTACAGCGCGACCTTCGGCGTGACGCTGCTCATGAGCTTCTATCTCCAGTACGTGAGGGAGTTCGACCCCGAGACGACCGGCCTCATCCTGGTCTCGCAGCCAATCGTCATGGCGGCGTTCTCGCCCCTCGCCGGGAAGTTTTCGGACGTCGTGGAGCCGCAGATCATAGCCTCCGTGGGCATGGGCATTACCACGCTCGGGCTCGTGCTGCTCTCCGTCATGACCGAGACGACCGACATCGTGTACGTCGTCGCATCGCTAGCCGTGCTGGGTTTCGGCTTCGCCCTCTTCTCGTCCCCCAACACGAACGCAATTATGAGCTCGGTCGAGAAGCGCTACCTCGGCGTGGCCTCCGCAACTGTCGGGACCATGAGGCTCGTCGGGCAGGTTCTGAGCGTCGGCATCGCCACCCTGGCCATCGCCATCTATCTGGGCACCGCGGAGCTGTCCCACGAGCTGTCGGATGAGTTCATGAGGAGCTATCAGCTGGCGTTCTCCGTCTTTGCCGTGATGTGCTTCATCGGCATCTTCGCGTCGCTTGCCCGCGGGAAGGTCCGCCAAGAGGCCAGCGCGTGAACAGGGGGTCAGCCCTTCCGTGCCATCTTGATGAGCTCGGCCTCCCTCCCGAACGGCAGCCCTCGCATCGACTGCTGGTAGCGGTTCAGTACGCTGATGGCCGTCTCCGTGATCCACTGGTCCTTCTCCGGATGCGGCCTCCCAGATTCGTGCCAGAAGCCGTCCTGGCCTCTGGCGCTGATGAGCCACCTGATAGGCTTCTCGAGGCGCGGGTCCTCTGCCCCGAACCCAAGCCAGGTGACCAGGTCCAACGCCAGAAGCCCGTTCCCGAAGTACACCGGATATCTCAGGTTGGTCCAGCTCTCCGCCGTATGATAGAACATCATGTAGTGGTTCTTCTTGAAGAACCTATCCAGGAAGAACTCGGTCCCCCTGAGGACCTCCTTCCTCTTCGGCAAGTCGTAGCTCTGGCAAAACCCCCTCACTACCATCATGGTGGTCCAGATGCAGCTCGGGACATCGTAGTAGTCCTCCGGGCGGTATTCCGGCAGCTGGCCCTTTCTGTACATGGCCACGAAATCGTCATGAGGCACGCTTCTGTAGTCGGGCCGGGACTTCATGTCCTCCAGGCAGAGTACGACCCAGCCGCCGTCAGGGCGTTGGTTGTCGAAGAGCCATCTTGAGAGCCTGCGGACCCTTGGGTCGTCCTCCAGGCCGTATCTGATGAACTTCCTGAGGGCGAAGCCGTTGTAGTGCGGCAACGGGAAGTCGGTGCTCCAGGGGCCAGGTATGTACCCTTCCTTGGTCTGCCAGCCCAGGATCCTCTCGAGCGCCTGTTCGATGTTGCCCTCGGTCCGCTCGGCCCTCATGTCGCCAAGGAGGCAGAGGTTCCTCAGCATGGTGATGTAGGTCCAGCCGAAGGGAGGGCCAGGGCCCTTCTCCTCCTCCAGCCTCCTCTGTTTTGGGATCGGCCATGTGCCGTCCCCGTTCATCGTCTGCAGGAGCTTGAGCTTGGGCGGGTAATGCCTGCACTCGTCGAGGGTCCTCTGGACGATCGGTTCCTGTTCCGATTTGGCCATGAGGTCCGTCAGGAGGTAGTATCGCAACGGGGGACAGGCGACCTGGAGTAGCTTGCGCGAGCTCTCCTCGACTATCTTCTGTATCGAATCCGCATCCATTGTCGGGATCGAATCGGACTGGTGTAGAATATCCTTTTCGCTGGTCATCGTTGGCTGTTGAGTCTTGTTTCGCGCAGACCAGAGTCTTCCCGAGTACGGTATCAGGAAGGAGGAAACCGTTCGTGGGCTCTGTGGTTGACCTCCGAACTGCCGTGTGTTTCGTCATGCGTCGTGTTTGACGAAGGTGCCCGCCCAGTACTCCCTGAAAGCCAGGTCGAGCTCCTCCTCGGTGTTCATGACAATCGGGCCACGCCACGCGACCGGCTCGTTCAGAGGCCGCCCTGAGACGAGCAGGAACCTGACGCCCGCCTTCCCGGATCTTGCCACGACTTCATCGCCGTCTTTGAACAGCACAAGGTCCTCGGCTCGCGCGCGCCTGTCTTTGTCGCCCGAGAAGCTTCCGTCACCTTTGAACAGGTATCCGAACACGGTGTTGCCCCTTGTTACCTCGTGCTTGAACTGCTTGTCAGGGGCAAGCGTCACATCCAGGTACTCTGCCTCCACCACCAGATCCTTGACCGGTCCTTTCGTGCCGGTCACTTTGCCCGCCACGACCTGGATATCTATCCCCTTGGAGGGCGAGAAGGATGGTATCTGCTCCTTCCTCACGTCCCTATACCTCGGGCCCATCATCTTGTGCGAGGCCGGCAGGTTGACCCAAAGCTGAAAGCCCTGCATCATGCCCGTGTACTCCCTGGGCATCTCCTCGTGCAATATGCCTCTCCCCGCGGCCATCCACTGGATATCACCTGAGCCGATCGTGCCTTTGTTCCCCATCGTGTCGCCGTGCTGGACCGTCCCTCTGATCACGTATGTGACGGTCTCGATACCCCTGTGGGGATGCCATGGGAAACCTGCGATGTAGTCAGCGGGGTCCTCCGAATGGAAATCGTCCAGGAGCAGGAACGGGTCCAGGTCCCGCACCTCTGTCGGGCCTATGGCCCTCTGGAGGCGGACACCCGCCCCCTCAACGGTCGGCCTGCTCCGCCAGATCTTGTTGACTCCTCGGATGACCTTCACGCCTTCAAGTCAGCGGCGCTGACTGGTATTACTGTTCCACCGAAACTTAGCACGCGGCCACGGGGATGTGCCTCTCGTTCTCGATAGCGCGTGCATGCGATCCGTGCGCCTCGGTCAGTCATTGGCTGCCCTTCGTCTTTCTGAACAGCACGAGAACCGTTCCCGCAACGGCTGCGACTATGCCGGCAGCGAGGACCGCCAAGATGCCGACGCCGAGGCCATTCGAGTCCGGGCCCGAGGGGGATGTGGGGCTGTCGTCCTGACCCGAGCCCTCATCCTCATTCGGTGCGGGTTCTCCGGGTTCCGGGGCGGGAGTCCCGAACCCCGCCTCTTCGAGAAGATGGTTGACGGCAGCGGCGACCGCGAGCACGGACTCGTACAAGGACGCGTCTGCGCTGGCTACGAACTCCGTCGATTCCCAGTCGTAGTTGTCGTCCATCCAGACATTGGCCTTGATTGACCCCTGGCCGAATGTAGTCTTGCGGGCGAGATCCAGTGTTGCATCATAGGCGGTCTTGTTGCCGAGCTGGAGGCTCGTGTAGGGGAAGACAAGATACGCACTCCTGGCGTCCATGGACTGCTCGTAGTCCGAGTGGTGCTCCTCCGTGCCCCAGTCGGTCGCGCTGCCCATGGTGTGGGCGAACACGCCGACGTCAGAGATGTAGTGCGTCATGGCGCCTATCGAGCGAGCGGCTTCGGCGAGATTCCCTACGGCTATCCCCGAAAGCGCTTCGGAATATTTCTGCGAGGCCCTCGACGCCGAGACGTCATCCTCAGGCGCTCCCGACGAGTCGTAGTACACGTGATGGTCGTAGTAGTCGCCGATGTAATCCGGGTTGTCGGGATACTCTGTCCCAAGCAGGATCTCGGTGCGGTAGGTCGAGAGGAAGTCCGCTTCCCTGACCTGCATTCCAAGTGCCCCTTCAGCGATCCAGTCGTGTGTGCCGTAGTCGGGATTGGATGGGTCGGCTGAATAGCCGCCGTTGCTCCAGGCGGATGCATTGTCATGGGCGATGACCAGCGCATGGAAGCCGGAAACGACCAGCAGAGAAGAGAGCAACCACTCCACCGACCTCACCAGGCTACCTCCAACAAATGTACGTCGGAGCTCTTACATCAAATCTCCTTTGTCGACCGATGGTCAGACGATCAGCCTACGCTTCATGAGGTTGACCGAGATGATGAAGAACACCGCGGTCACGGCCAGAATCCACAGCAGGCTCCAGAGGAGGTCGAACTCCAGTTGGCCATAGGTCGTCGCCCTGGCTATGTTCACGACATGCACAAGCGGCACTGCAGCGTTGGCGAAGGTCTGGACGCCCTCGGGCAGAGAGGACAGCGGGAAGAACGTGCCGCTGATGAGGAACATCGGGGTGATGAACAGGGAGGTCGGGTAGTTGAGCGAGTCTATCCTGGGGTGATGGCGGTGAAGCACATTGCCAGGACCGCGAACAGCAGTCCAGCCAGGAACGAGAACGGTATGACAAGGAGCGCGAGGAAGGAGTCGACGAGCCCGAATGCGGACACGACCCCCAGGACGATTGTGGCCGCGATGGTGCTCCTGGTGGCTCCCCAGAGCATCTCGCCAGCGATGACTTCGTCCACATTGAGCGGAGTCGCGACTATCGCGTCGAAGGTCTTCTGGTAGTACATCCTCACGAACGAACCGTAGGTGCACTCGAAGAAGCTGGCGCCCATCATCGTCGTGGCTATCAGCGCGGGCGCGATGAACTCGGCGTAGCTCTTGCCGTCGATGTCCACCACGAACGCCCCCAGGCCGAACCCGAGCGCCATGATGTACAGGAACGGCTCCGTCAGCGGGGCCATGAAATTGACCACCAGGGTCTTTCGGAAGACGTCCCTGTCCCTGCGCCACACCTGCCACGCCCTGCGGCTTATGCGCGGGATCGAGAATAACGCTCTGGGCCTCATTCCCTCAGCATCCTCCCGGTCAGCTTCAAGAAGACATCCTCCAGGGTCGCCTCCCTGACGGTCGCAGACTCTAGCCGGCACTCGGCCATGAGCTGCGCCAGGGTCTCCTTGGGCTTGTCTGTGAATATGTGTACCATGTCCCCTGCCACCTCGACCTGCTCCGTGGCCAGGTGCTTGCCTATGCATGCTGTCAGGTCTTGGCCGTTCGTCGCCTCGATGACATTCTTCTTCACATGTTTGGCCACGAGTTCCTTAGGCGGGCCTTCGTCCAGAATCCTCCCCCGGTCCATGATGACGAGCCTGTCGCACAGCTGCGCGGCCTCCTCCATGTAGTGCGTCGTGAGGAGTATCGTGATCCCCCTGGTCTTGAGCGCCTTGAGCTGGTCCCAGATCAGGTGTCTCGCCTGCGGGTCCAAGCCAACGGTAGGCTCGTCGAGGATCAGTATCCTCGGCTCGTTCAGCATCGACCTTGCGAGTATCAAGCGGCGCTTCATGCCACCCGAGAGCTTGTCGATGGTGGTGTCCCTCTTCCCCTGCAGCTGGAAGAAATCGAGGAGCCTGTTCGCGCGCTCCTCGGCCTCCTTCCTGGGGATGTAGAAGTACCTCGAGTAGATCAGGAGGTTCTCGAACACGGTGAAGTCGGGGTCCAGGTTGGTCTCCTGCGGGGCCACGCCGAGGATCCTCTTGATGCCTCTGGGGTCCCTCTCCACGTCGATCCCCGCGACATCGAGCCTGCCCGAGGTCTTGGGGGACACGCACTGAATCATGCGCATCGTGGTCGTCTTGCCCGCGCCGTTCGGGCCCAGGAAGCCGAACACCTCCCCTTCCCTGACGGAGAAGCTGACGCTGTCAACAGCCACGAACTCGCCGAACCGCTCGGTCAGGCTCTCAGCCCTGATGATATCCAACCGTCGCACCTGCCGGTGACCGCCCTCGGTAGATAGTGATACCTAATAAAGCGCTCGCAGAACGCAATGCCCGAAGGCTGGGTTCCGTTCGAGACTCATCGAACCAGATCAAGCGCCGTTGCGAAGTACGCCTTCGCGGAGGGACCCAGCTGGTCAACATGGATCGCCTCTTCTGCCTGATGATACCTTGCGAGCTCCCCAAGTTCACCAGGCCCGAAACAGACGACTGGGACCCCGGTCTCGTGCGCTATCTGGTTGTCGTCCGCCTCCGACCGGCCTATGACGAGTGCCGGTCTCCCCCTTCCGTAGACTCTGAGCCACTTTGACGCCGTCTTGACGAGGTCCGATTCCAGGTCGGTCACGAAAGGGCGATACAGATCCTTCTGATTGCGCAGGAGTCCGACCTTGACCCGGCTCTTCAGCCTCAGTCGCCTGATGGCCGCCTTGATCTCAGCCTCGACATCGTGCTTGGCCCCGGGAATGGTGCACCGGACTATCTTCACCGCACAGCTTTCGGGCACGCTCAGAGTCCCCGAGCCGCCCGAGATCTTGAGCACCGTCTGGTCCTCCCTCAGCGGTAGGAAATCGTCCCCGGTCATGTCCCTGGCCCACCTCATCTTCATCCGGTCGAGCGCCTGGACGATTCCGGCGGCGTCTGAGATGGCATTGATGCCGCGCTCAGGCTCGGCGCCATGCGCCGCCCTGCCAATCACCTCGATTTCGAAGTAGGAGCCCCCCCTCCGACCAATCGATATCCCGCTCAGCGCGCCGAAGCCCTCGCCGACGATTACGCCCTTGGCCTTCCTGAAGCCTCCCTTCGCTATGAGCTTCCTCGTGCCCGCTCCGGTGTCCTCCTCGCCTGTGACAGCCTGAAGCACAACCCTGGCACCCTTCGGGACCCCGCTCTCGGCAAGTGCCCTGTAGGCGACCATAAGCGCTGCCAACCCGCATTTCATGTCCAGGGAGCCCAGCCCGTACAGCATGCCCTTCTCGACTTTGGCGCCGAAGGGGTCGTGCTTCCACCCGCGCATGACCTCGACCGTGTCGATGTGGCCATTCAGGACGACCGAGGGTGCATTCCTCTGGCCTATCTCGGAAACAACATTCGGGCCGTATCCCTCCACTGGGACGAACCGAGGGGAGAGTCCCCACTTGTCAAGCACTCGGTGGACGTGCTTGGATGCCTTGTGCTCGTGTTGAGAAACGCTCGGGATTCGGATCAACTCGCGGGAGAGCTGCAGTACCTCCTTCTCGTCGATCAACTCCTCAGCGAGCCCCCTAATGTCCTCCATCTTCTCCATGGATTCGGGGAAGGACGCGAGAGGAGATAAGTGAGGCGGTCCATGTGTCCTTGTCCGAGCAGCCTGGGTTGATGTCATGAAGGGGTGATTATGCGAGGGGGCCTCGAAGAGTATGATCGAGCGGCGGTACCGATGTCTAGGAGTTGGCGCATTCGCCACCATGCGACAGCACCGCCCACTGCCTTCGATAGACGGGCATCCTGTTATTATGTGTGAGTACCTTCCATCGATGGCAGCACAAGAGGTGTGATGCGTGAAGGTCCTGGATCACCTGGAGAGGAACGGATGCCGAGGCAGGATAGTCTCGGTGAGGCATGTAGAGGAGCTGAGGGGGGAAGCGCGCTCTCACCTCCGCACTGGGCAGTTGGACAAGGAGTTCTACGAGGAATGGATGCCGAAGTACATCGACTGCAGACCCCCGAGGGATCTCGCCAAGGCCAAATCGATCATCGTTGTCGCATACCCGTCCCCCGCGCTGAGGACGAAGTTCCGCTGGAATGGGAAGGACCATCATTTCATCATTCCTCCGACCTACGCTGACTACTACAGGGTTACGGGCGAGGTGAGGCGGCTGTTGAAGGAGGGTCTGCGACCGCGGTCCTATCGGCTCACAAAGGCGGTCCTCCCGTTGAAGCTCTTGGCCGTAAGGAGCGGGCTCTCGATGTACGGGAGGAACAACATCACCTATGTCCCTGGATTCGGGAGCTTCAACAGGCTCGCGGCGTTCTACTCGGACTTCGAAAGCCCGGAGGACCATTGGCAGGAGATGCAGTTGTTGCCGAAGTGCTCGTCGTGCAAGGCGTGCCTAAAGGGGTGCCCGACGGGCGCTATCTGCGAGGACAGGATCTTGCTGAGGGCCGAGAGGTG
>DYTN01000023.1:18623-18944 GCA_020725925.1 Methanobacteriota archaeon | reverse complement strand
GACCCGCTTGAACGAGAGGGACGTCAGCAAGCCGTTCCCCGAATGGTTGGATTCCGATGCCCACAATGCGCTCGTTGGGTGTATGCACTGCCAGAGGGTATGCCCGTACGACAAGGAAGTGAAGGACTGGCATGAGGACAGAGGAATTTTCACGGAGGAGGAGACTGCATACCTGCTGAGGGGCAAGTACACGGGCACGAAGGCGAAGGCGATGGAGAAGAAGCTCAAGAGCCTGGGTATCGACCTCACGATATTCCCTAGGAACCTCGAAGTGCTTCTTCCGCAGCGCTAGACCTCACATCGCTGATGATCTACGGCTCG
>DYTN01000023.1:0-18611 GCA_020725925.1 Methanobacteriota archaeon | reverse complement strand
ATTGCCAAGGCGGCCGTGGGCTCTGCTAGCGCCACTTCGATGGTCGCCTTGAACTTCCTTGTCTCGGTGCCCATCTATGTGTTTCTGTTCGCATCGGCACTGCTCCTCTGGGGCGACTATGTAGCTCATCTTGAATAGGCAATCTACGGGCTGATAGGCGCGTCGACGGCCAGGGGATGGTACTACATCTACCTGGAGACGCTGGAGAAGGGCGCGGTGAGCATCGTCGGGAGCATCACCGCGGTGTTTCCCGCCCTCACGGCCCTCCTCGCAGTGACTCTGCTGGGCGAGGAGCTAGCGCTGGTGAACGCCAGTCGGCATCGCCGTCATCATCGGGAGCATGGCAGCTCTGTCGTATTCGCACAACGGCACCCGAGGAGGGGTCAGCCACTCAAGGACTGCTCTCATGCTGAGCATCGCTGTTTTCCTGATCTGGGGCGTCGGGGGCATATTCATCCAGCTCGCCCTGGACGTGCTGCCCCTCATCGCCTATCTGGGACTGTGCGTCTTCATCCTGCCGCCGATTGCGGGCACCTACCTGCGCCACAAGGGTGCCTCCGTCAGCATCTTCAGGCCTAAGTGGGCGGTCCCGGTGATCGGTGCGATCGTGCTCGCGGAGCTGTGGCAGCTAGGATACTTCGCCGAGACCTCCGCGGTTTCTCAAGGCGCTGAATCGATAGTTTTCCCGCTGATATCGGCATATCCCGTCGTTACGATCCTCGGCGCAAGGCTGTTTCTCAAGGAACGCCTTTCCAAGAGGGACTGGGCGATTCTCGCATGCGTTATTGTGGGAATCGCGTTGGTGTCAGTTCCCTAGTCCGTGCATCCGCGCGCTGGTTCCGACCTATCGCCCAATAGGCTTATCTCCAACGATATTGATTCGAAGGGCTGGCAAAGGCCGTATGTGGGTGGGTCGTCCCCGCGCCTTGCGAAGAGGCTGGAGGAATTCGAATGCTCAGAATCGTGCTTGGGCTGCCTTCTCACAGCATGACTGCCCAGTGCATGGACAATCGGTGGTGAGTGATGGAATCTCTGCCGACCAGGGTGAGGAAGAAGATCGACCAGCATATCACTCCTGCTGGGAGACTGCAGGAGGTAATCTACGCTCTCATCATGGTGCTCACTGTCTCGAGCACCGTCAGTCACACAGTCCCCGACACCGAGGAAGGGATGCTGATCCTGGTCTTCGCCGTCCTTGGCTGCAACATAGCATGGGGGATTGTCGACGGCGTCATGTTCGTGCTCACTAGCCTGTTCAACCGGAACAGGTCGCTGAAGATGGTCAAAGATGCCACTAGCGCCATGAGCGGGGAGGAAGCCCTGTCCATAATAGACGGGGAGTTCAATCCTCCCTTCGAGTGGATGTTGGACGGCGGCCAGCGAAGGAAGCTCAATGAAGAGATTTTTGATCACATCGTCCGCCTGAAGCCTCCTGAGGTGCATGTGACCAGGCAGGACATCTTGGGAGGCGTGTTCTGTTTCGCTGTCACGTTCCTCACGACTCTGCCCGTGCTGGTGCCATTCTACTTCATCAATGAGATGGATCCCGCGGTTCGCCTCTCGAACGCAATAGCATTGACGATGCTGTTCGTCACGGGGATCGAGTATGCAAGATACACGAACAAGAGCCCCCTGAAGACCGGCGTTGCGGTTCTCCTCTTGGGAGGCGTGGTCGTGATCGTGACGATACTTCTAGGGGGATGAGGTCGAGAACGGCATGGTTCTCCGCGTTCTGCTTGGCTATTCGGCGTATGTGGGGAACACCAGAAGTATGAAGACAGCTGAGATCAGAGCGAAGAGCCCGAGCAGATAGAACAGTGCGGTCGAAGTCCAGAGCCTCGTTTTCGTGGGATACAGCGAGTAGAAGAAGATTGACAGGGAGGAGACTAGGAAGGATGTTGCGCCTAGCAGAAGCACGTTCTTCAGCGCCATGGGCGGTGTGCCGCCCACGAGGGCGACCCTGTATACGGTGAGCGTCAGGGCAGCGAGCGTCGCCGGGTAGGAGGCACTCGTGATCGGCTTGATGAATCGTCTCTCGATGTCCTCGCTCAACCACCCATCTCCGGCCCCGGATGGTGATTGCCCCCGTATGGTCTTTTCTGTGCAGTGCCTCGGTATTCGTCATGAGTGCATCAGAACTCGGGCGTACCAGGCTGTCAGACCACGATGTCGTCGGTCATGAGCACTTTCCCGTCAGCAGTCGGGACGCCTTCGTTCTCGACGCGTTCCCTTCGTTCCGCCGCGGCCTTTGCCTCCCCGCCGAATCCACCATCCGACCTCACCACGCGCCAGCAAGGCACGATCGGATAGAGCGGGTTGTTGTGGAGCGTGTTCGCGACAGCACGCATGGCATCGGGCTCTCCAATCTTCCTGGCTATCTTCTGGTATGTGCTGACCTTACCGTATGGAATTCTGAAGGTCGCCACATAGACCGCCTTCTCGAAGTCCGAGTAGTCGCTCAAGTAGCGGATCACGTCCTGCTCCGTCCTCACCTCCTCCTTCCTCGTCGAATCGCCTCCTGTTGTTGTTCTTGTCCGAGGGCGCTAGCGATGACGACATCTAGTCGCTGTCGCTAGGATGCGCGAAAGTGCCCGGCTTAGCGCCCTCACTGCTTGTCGTTCACCGGCTGGTCCAAACTGGAGCCGTCCAGGCAGTTACTCCCGGACCACCGTCCAAGCTGGATGCCGTGGTCACACGCAGGAGGAAGTACTGCGCGGATTCTGAGTTCAAAGTCAGTGTCAGGTCCGCTATCGTCCCGCTCGTAGGTGCGCTTGCCACCACAACGCCTCCGTCCGAGACGATCTCGACGAGGGTTATGGCATCACTGGGCACTCCGTCGGGGTCCTCGATGTGTATCTTCGCCGTGCATGTCGACGGTGGAACTGCCAAGACGGAGCCCATGACCATGCCATTCAAGGTGAACGAGATGCGCAGGTTCTTGTCGAGAGTGGCGTAGCCACGGCAGGCACTCATGGCGGCGTACAGATCCTCTGCCGTGAGGCTTTCTGCGAGCAGCGCGGTTCTCATCTCGTGGCTCGCTATCCAGTCAGCGTAGTGCGTGTCCGAGTTGGCCGAGGGCATCACGTGCCAGCCGGCATCCAAGGCTTTGATGTAGCTGGCCTCGTAGTTCACATCGTTGTACACCTCGATGAGGTTCATGCCCACGTCTCTGGCCGCGTTGTAGAAGCCGTAGTCCATGAAGTCCCGGCTGACATAGAGCGGATGGTTGAACTGCCCGATTGCGCCTGGCTGCTGTGCAAGCCAGTCATAGAAATCCGGGAGCCTGTCGTTCCGATATCCCATCGGTTCCGCTGGAGGAAGTTCCCGGATGTTGTACACATTGATCTCGCCACATTCGGCAAGGAGCCAAGCCTCGTAGCCCGCCATCGCCAGGAACTTCTTGGATGTGTAGTAGTCCGCCGCCGCCAGGGTGTCATCCCACTGTTCCTGGCTCATGGTGAACGCGGTGTATGCGTGCCAGATGGCCACGTGGTCCGTCACGGCCATGAAGTCCGCCCCCGCCGCGATGGCCGCCTTGTAGGCGTCCCATGGGGTGCTGTCTCCCCAGGCGTCGGAGTACGTAGTATGGGTGTGCAGGTCGCCGAAGTATGTGTTGTACGAGGATTTCGCGCGCCCCCTCCTCTCTCCGATGCAGCGTTGCTGCACGCGAGAGGTGCAATCATCACAAAGACTGCTGTCACTGACAAAACGGCAAGGGTAACCCTGCTGCTCAATCTATCCTCCCCGGGGCCGCGAATGGGCATACTGACTTAAGCGATTTCCGGTCGGGTTTTGGCTGTTGGAGGGTACGTAGCACGCGTTCGTTCTAGAAGGCATCACCCGCTCGAGCTCGTATCCGATGAAGGCTGCTAGATGATCGCCAATCCCCCCTAATTTCCCGAAAGGATTCTCTGAATGCGGCATTCCCCCAGAAGCAGCATATAGTGTCGAGCTGCCTCATATCATGGAGGAATACAGATGAAGAGGGCGGGCAAGGAAAGGCTGGCCCTGGTCGTCACATTCACATCGTTCGCTCTGATCTGGCTTATGCTCTATGTGGCCTCCTTACTGGATCGGAGCTACTTGTATGTCTGGGTCGCGCTCACCTTCTTCTTCGTCCTGCTTTGGATCGTCAGCGCCCTCGCCGCCATCACCTATTCGAGGAAGGGCTGGGCTGTAAGCGGCTCGGCTCTCGAGTGGATCGTTGCGGCAATCCTCGACCTTCCCTTCGCGCTGATTCTGTACTTCACGGGCAAAGACCGCGAACGCTAGAGTGGCCGGGCTGATCGACGGATCGGTCCGGACATCGGCATGTCCCTTCATCCGGTGGGAATTCCAGGCAAAAGGCATTAACCAGTGGAGACGATTTCGAACCTAAGTGGGCGGACAACTATGCAAGACACAAGAGGGGGCAGTCTAGAGGGGCTCTCAATCGGAGTGATGTTCATAGCCGTCGCGGCAGCGCTTCTGCTGGCGTGGTTCATGGCGGACTGGTGGTTGTTCATACCGTTCCTTCTGGTCTTCGCGGGCTTCGTTTGGGCGGGCCTAGGTCTGCTGAGGGGCCGGGGCGAAGGCGGCAAAGAGATGCCCTATTTCCTCTTCTGGGGCGGGACTCTCGTGATCCTGGGAGGCATCTGGCTGATCAACGACCAGTACCCAGGCAACGTTCCAGGGCTGGTCGCGTTCGTGATCATCTGGGTCGGCGCGGCGGCCGTCGTGCTGTCCGTGAAGCGCAAGAAGGGGTAGGGACTCACGGATCTGGCTGGGGATTCCCGGTCCAGGCTATGCGCTTCATGATGGCATTCGCGAATAGCCACCCGCAACATTCAGCCACGAGGCCAGGCATTCCCCGTGGACCGAATCGACTTGGTCCGAGAAACCTTCTTAAAGGCCGTTGATGTCCGGTGGTCAGTGACCGTCATGGATATCGAGACACTGGTGAAGGATGAGTTGTCAGGATCGACTGCGAAATCCTTCGTTTCGCTCGTTTCTGGCTATCACAGGATACAGGCATCGGCCATGTTCCACGAGGCCGCGCTGCATGTAGTGGACGAGCTTCGTCGAATCGGCGTCAGAGATGTGGAGATCCTCCAGTTCCCTGCCGATGGCAGGAAGAGGTTCTGGACCCACGAGGCGACTCTGGGTTGGAGGGTGAAGAGCGCGGAGCTGCGGCTCATGGAGCCCAAGGAGAAGCAGCTCGTCACCTTCGCTGACACCCCGATGTCCCTGCATACCTTCAGCCAAGGGACGCCCAAGGGGGGCGTGACAGCTGAGCTCGTGGACGTCGGAGCTGGCATCTTCGCGAAGGACTACAAGGGCAAGAGGGTGAAGGACAAGGTCGTGCTTGCAACAGGTAATGCGCGGTCCGTCCACGCTGAGGCTGTCGTCAAGCGAGGGGCCGCGGGAGTGCTCACGGACACCCTGACACACGAGTTCCCCAGAGTCCGCGAGACCATCGACGTTCCAGACGCGCATTCGTATCAGGGCATCTGGCCGACATCGAAGAACGCCAAGAAGATACGGTTCGGGTTCTCCTTGAGCAAGCGCCAGGGTCAGGAGCTGAGGGGCTACCTCGCACGCGGCAAGAAGGTTAGGCTGAAGACGAGGGTCGACGCCAGGCTGTTCCCTGGTAGATACGACATCGTGACCGCCGCGATCAAGGGCTCGTCCAAGGCAGAGGAGGAGGTCTTCCTGATAGCTCATCTGTGCCACCCGAAGCCTGGCGCGAACGACAACTCCTCTGGCAGCGGGTTGCTCATGGAGATCGCCCGCACGCTGACGGCCCTGATCTCCTCCGGCAAGATGAAGAGACCAGCCAGGACCATACGGTTCTTCTGGGTGCCCGAGACGACCGGGACTGTCGCTCTCCTGTCGAACCATCCCGACAGATGGCGCAGGCTCGTTGCAGGCCTGAACCTCGACATGGTCGGAGAGGACCAAGAGACCTGCAAGTCCACCCTTGGCATATACGTCACCCCGGACTCCCTTCCATCATATCTCGGCGATCTCGTGCTGTCCGTCATGGAGAGGTCCTCGAAGGAGCTCGATCCTATGACGAAGATCGGCCTCGCCAGCACGTTCAGGTATGCGCGGTTCCCGTTCAGCCCTGGAAGCGACCACGCGGAGTTCGTCGATTCGACCGTCAGGGTCCCGTGCGTGAGCTTCACGCAGTGGCCGGACAAGTTCTACCACACGAGCATGGACACAATCGACAGGGTGAGCGAGGAGAGCCTCCGGAGGGTCGGCTGGGTCGCCGTGGTCAGCGTGCTCAAGTTGGCGAACGCCAACACGAGCACTGCACTCGAGCTGTCAGCTCTTGTGTGCTCTCGCGGCTCCACCAGACTTGCGGAGGCTGCTGGCAAGGCCTCGGAGGAGCTGTACAGGAAGAAGGACACGGTGAAGCCGCAGGATGCAGCCCAGGAGCTGGCGAAGTTGGCACTGCATCACAGGAACAGGCTCATGCACGTGACCGAGCGCGAAAAGGAGGCGGTGAGGTCCGTCATGGCGCTGGGGGGAGGCGAGGAGTTGGAGGGCTATGTGCAGGCCCAGGTCGAGGCGCTCGCTGATGCCGGCAAGAGTGCGCTCGCTAGGCTCGAGGAGACCATGGCGGTCATAACGAAGGATATGCGGCTTGAGCTCCCGCGCGCTCCGAGGCAGACCAAGGCCGAGAAGGAGTCGAAGCGGGTCGTCCCGAGGAGACGGTTCAAGGGGACCCTGGGATGGACCGTGCTTTCTGACTTCCTCGGAGAAGAGGGCCTCAAGGCCTACAAGAAGATCGAGGAGGCTGATCCCGACTTCACGCCCAAGATGTACGAGATTATCAACTTCATGGACGGCAAGAGGACCGCCCACTATATCGCGGCCGCCCTGTCCGCGGAGTACGGCCCAACTGATCATGGTCATGTCATGAAGTTCCTGCGCGACCTTGAGCAGATGAAGTTGGTGTCTATCTAGCGCGGCCTGCTCCAGAAACGCACGCTCGGGAAATGCGGATAAGCAAGAACAGTGATAGCCCGGCGGGAGAGCGCTTGTCATGACCAAGACAGAGAATAATCTCCAGGAAGCGCTGGCGGGGGAGAGCCTGGCCAGGGCCAAGTACGTGAAGTGGGCAGGAGCCGCGAACAAGGAAAGCCATCAGGCCATTTCGAAGATATTCCTGGAGACCGCAGAGAACGAGTACGAGCACTCGGCGACCATCATGAACCTTCTCAAGGTCTCGGGCAGCATGGAGGAGAACCTGAAGAAGGCGTACGACGGCGAGACTCATGAGTGGACCGAGATGTATCCGCGGTTCGCCAAGGAGGCGAGGGAGGAGGGGGACGAAGCTGCCGCGAGGTTCTTCGAGCACGTGATTGGGGTAGAGAAGCACCACGCGAAGCGGTACAAGCTCCTGCTGGACCGGCTCAGGAGCGGTACGCTGTACAAGTCCGACAAGGAGGAGATATGGTTCTGCACAAATTGCGGGTACATGCACAGGGGCATGGAGGCGCCTGCCACATGTCCGAACTGTCTGCACCCGCAAGGGTACTTCAAGCGAATTGACTACCTGGACTATGGCAGCATCGACGTGTGACCGGGACGGGGGATGGATTCGAGTGCCGACTTCAGGACTGCCGCTGCACGCAAGGCTGTAGTACCGATATGACCATACGCCGCATGCATGGAGAAGAAGAAAGCGCTCTTCTTGATTGTTCTCGTGTTTGCAGGCCTCTACTACATCGGCAGACTAGCTGTGCTCTCCGCCGCCCCCGAGTTCGAGAACGAGGTTTCGGATCTAGAGAGCGACGTTGTCCACTACAGCTTCTTGGTGATCGGCGTCCTCGGATTGCTGCTGCTCCCCGGGCTCGCCCTGCACAAGCCCTGGAGTTTCTGGGGTACGTTAGCCCTCAGCCTCTACACGGTAGCGTTCGATCTATGGGCGCTGGTGTTCATACAGCCCTCCGCCGCTGCGGGCATAATCCCTTCTGCGGGCATCGCAGGATACCTTCTAGTCGCGCGGCGGGATTTCTTGCATGGGCGACCTAGTCCAAACGACACCATCTCAGTCCGGTGAGACCTGGACACTCAATCGCGCGAGGACCTGCAAGAGTTGTCAATCTCACGGGACGGGACCTCTCGACATGAAGGCTGCCCGCCAGATTGAAGCCAGTGTGGGAAAGGTTAACATACGCACAACCTGATTCCCCCCTGCCTCGTCTTCTAGCAGAGGCAGTGTGAAAAGGGGGAGGGGACTTGAAGAAATCGCTAGCAATAGTCTTGGGTATTGTTCTGGCAACGAGCATGGTGTTGAGTGCGCTTCCCGCGACCGCAAAGAGGCCATCTTCATCGCCGCTCACGGCAGAGGAGCAGCTTCTGGTGGACAGCATCGATATGGGTTGCGCCATGGACTTGCTGCGGGAGCTGAGCAGTTTCCGATACCAGTATCTAGGCGAGGTCGTGCCCGGTAGCGAGGAGGACCTCCTCACGACCAGGTACCTGCTAAAGGAGATGCGTGCCATCGGTCTCGAAGGCGTGACCTCAGAGTCCTTCAAGGTAGTGAACATAGACTATCAGTATGCCACATTGAACGTCCTGTCGCCCGTGTCTATGTCGATCCCGACTCGCTCCCATGGATGTGGGTTCTCCACGCCAAATGGAGAACCTGTTCGGGCCGAGCTCGTGGATGTTGGTGTTGGCAGGACACAGGACTATGTGGCTGTACCCGGAGGGGTCGCTGGCAAGATTGTGCTAATCGAGCGCAACGAGGTCATGTGGTACATGACGCCCTCCGTGAGGGAAGCCATCTATCATGGAGCGCTTGCAGCCATCGTCTGGAACCCGCACCGAGACCCTGAGGGAATCAATGTCGATTGTGTCCACAACAATGCGACCACGCTATCGATAAGCGTCAACGACGCTATGGTCTTGAAGAGTCTGTTGTCAGAAGGAAAGGTGACGATCGAGGTGTCAGCAAAGAATGTCATGAACGAGAACGCGGACGCGTATGTCACCTACGGCTTCATCTACGGCTCGGAATACCCGGAGGAGTACATCATCCTCGAGGCGCACCACGACCACTGGTGGAGCGGCGCGAATGACAACAACGCCGCCATCGCGTCGCAGATGGCCATCGCCAAGGCAATCATCGACGCCGGGATACAGCCCAAGAGAACCCTGGTCTTCATGACTTCGAGCGGGCATGAATCGGGCACTGGGGGATCGAAGGAGTCCTTCTGGGACTGGGGCCTTGGGACGCACTTCTTCATGAAGGACCTCCACCCGGAGTGGGTAGACAAGATCGTCATGGCTTTCGTCTCTGACTATGTGGGTATTCCAGCAGCGATGATGTCGGTTGAGACAACGCCAGAGATGGGCGGGTTCTTGACAGGGGTGTTCAGAGATGCGGGCATAGCGGAGCTGATGCTCCCGTTCATCTTCACGCCGGTATCGTCTTTCGACAGCTGGTCGTTCTACGCCGCTGGGGTGCCCACATGCAGCATCTACAACATCGACCTGACCGGCCTGCATGGCGAGTACTACTACCACATGGACATCTCGACGGTGGACAGAGTGATCGAGGAGGAGTACCTTCTGATGGACGCGAAGTTCAGGGCTGTAGGTGCGCTCAGGCTCGCCCAGGCCGACATTCTTCCATATGAGCTGACGGAGATAAGCAGGGATGTTAGAGAGGCGTTAGACAGGCTTCTCGCCAGAGTTCCCGATGCCGAGGTCGCGGACCTAACTGAACAACTTGATGCGTTCGATGATGCTGCAGCCGCCTACAAAGCATATGTCGACAGGCTGAAGCGCCCAAGCGCCGCGACTCTGGAGGCAGTGAACGCACGGCTTCACGACGTCGTCGAAGTAGTGAATCCCTACATCTGGGACCAGGACATAGGGCTTGAGAATCCGCTGCCGGGCTGGTGCACGGTATCGAAGTTCGATACCTATACGAACGACATGGCCCAGCTCAGAATGGCAATCGACGCGCTGGGTGCAGGGGACGGTGCTTCTGCTCTCGAGGCCCTGGAAGGGGTGGCTACTATGGATTGGGGAGAGCACGTGAGCTACCCTGTCTACCTGGACTGCCTGTGGATATTCAATGGCACTGCATATCTGAACTGGGCAGAGGGTTACCTGCCGTGGATTACGAACGTGCACCAGGTGCACAGCTCGGTGGAGGCGAAGCTGGCGTCTTCTGATTCGGACTACTCAGCCGAGATCGCGGCCCTGTCGGCCAAGCTCGACCTACTGTACGAGAAGCTCGCCGTGACGACGCAGATGGTCGAGGACGCGTTCGCAGCAGGGACGACCGTGCTGGCTGCTCCCTGAGACCCAGGTAGAAATCAAAAGACGGACTTCCGGCCGAGCGGCCGGAGTCCGTGATAGCTTTGTGCACCACCTTTCAGGGAGTCGTATCTGCGAGTATTCCCGCAGCCTCTAGCCACGCACGCTCGAGGGTCATCAGATCCTCTTGTAGCCAAGGCACCAGCTGGGTGGCCTTGATGTCCTTGAGTGCAGCCTTGGCATCATCGATCGTCACCGTTCCGTCCCTGAGGCCGACATAGATCCAGTGTACGTCCACGTACGCCTGTTGCTGGTCCCACTCTCCGCCCCAGTACAACTCGTCGTTGTACATCCACGACAGGATCGTGTTGTATGCCTCTGGGCTGCACAAGTGGCCCCATTCCATACTGTACACGGTCTCGAGTGCTCTGAGAGCGTTCTGCACCCTTCCCCTGTTCAAGGCCACGAGGGCAGAGTTGATGGCGTCTATGTCGTTCGAGTGCTGGTGCTCTCTCGGGAACACGTCCCAGGAGCCCATGGTCCCTCCCTCGGCCATCGTCCACACGTTCACGATCTTCCTGGCCACATACAACGCGTCGTTGAGCGTGCTGGCTTCGGCCTCTATTGCCGCCCGCTCTCTATCGTTCTTCGCGGATGCATAGGCCTTGGTCAACAACGCGGCGTAGTCGTTGACCGCTGCGACCTGTGTCCTCAGCTCATCGAGGGCCGCCGAGGCAGCGGTGAAGTACGCGCAGTCCTTGGACGCCGCCGATGCGTCCGATGCGAGGTATTCGGCCGCGTAGTCGATCATGTGCATCATGTCGAACGGCAGGACGAGAGCCCTGTCTGCCCTCATGCCGAGCAGCGTGTACATGTCCAGCACCATCTTAATTGGCTCGGGGCTTGCCATGTCCATGTTGTCCAGCTGTGTGTGGTATATCTCGTCCTGGTTGCCGACCCAGAACACGTTGACCGCGCTCGTGCCGCCCTTCGCGTGGAACGACCATGCGTCCACCCATGAGTATTGCGGGTTGTAGTAGGTTACTGCGCCCGTGAGCCCGAGGTCGTCGATCGCGTCCTTGACGAAGGTGTTCATGTCGGGGCTTTGCTCGACCCAATACCTGCCCCAGGTCTTCTTGATGCTGACCATGTCCAGGTTCAGGTCGACTACGGTCCTGTCCACGATCTCCCTGTGCGCCTTGACCCACTCGTAGGATCCTATGAGCCAGTTATACCATGTCGCGTCTGGGCCGCCGTACTCCTCTGCCCCGAGCGAGCAGAAGATCAGGGTCCTCTCGTTCGTGTAGAGGCCCGATGCCCTGGCCTCGGAGAACAGGCGCGCGTACTCAAGCACGCACACGATGCCCGAGTTGTCGTCACTCGTGCCCGCCCACCAGGTGTCGATGTGGGCCGAGAACACGACATACTCGTCGGGATACTTCGACCCGACCATGTATGCAGCAACGTTCACGGACTTCGCGTGCCTCTCGTCCACGAGGTCTGCGCGCCCGGAGATGCTCAGTGTCACATCGTCTGCCGCCAGGAGCTCCTTGATCCTGTTCGCGGAGTTGGCTGACACGGATATGGCTGGGATTGACCCTCCGACGACGTCCTGCTTGATGCCGTCCGGCAGCGGGTAGCTGCCGTAGTATCCGTAGAACACGACGGCCGATGCGCCGTGGGCGTCAGCTTCCTCGAGCGGCACGTTCGGCCAGCCCAGTAGGTCGTCGTCCCTCAGCACGAGGGCTATCTTGCCGGACAAGTTCCCGAGAGCATCGAACTCTGCGTCTGTGCCTTTCCCAGCGTCCACGGCGGGGCCGACGAGAGTCCTTCCACCATCTTCGTTGCCAAGGTAGTATGGCCTTCCGAACTCGGTGCCCCAGATGGAGTGGCTGTCCCCGTAGGTGGTGGCTGGTATCGGTTCAACCACGGGCGAGACGATGCTCACCGTGGTCCCGTAGTGCACCCAGGTCTGCGTGTCGAAAGTCTCCCAGGTCACTAGGTCCATGTCCATCGAGTCGAACTTCGCCTTGACATATTCTTGAGCGTTCCTCTCCTCGACTGAGCCAGCGGCCTTCTCCCCTAGGCTCGAGAGATACGCGAGCTCCGACCATGCGTAGTCATAGTCGATTGTGTTCAACATGCTCTGCTCCTCTGGCGTGAGCCCTGAGGCAGCTCCTCCTCCTGCAGGCGGCGCTGCGGAGACAGGGGCCAAGGCCATCGAGAGCGTCGCGATCAAGCCCAAAACAGCTGCGGTGATCCCTCTGTTCATTGCGTCCTCCCTCCCTTGTCCCGGGACCCAGAAGCCCGGGGTGTCCCCGTATCGAGTCAGTATCTATTTATTGCTGCCCGGTCGCCCTGCGCGCACGAGGTGTATTATATGCGTTCCATGTGATGCGGGTTCGCGTTTCGAGCCCACATCCCGGAGGCATGAGAGCTCATCGATCGAGGTAATGTTCACGGCGAATCTTGACCTGAAGACCAACAGAGGCGTGTTTCTCGCATCAGTCCTGCTAGTCGTTGCCGGGTCTCTAAGCTTGCTCTTCCTGGACGAGGATGCGGCATCCACCGTGTCGAACGTCGCGACTTCCGCCATGGCCACGGCCGCAACCGTCCTGCTCCTGTCGCTCTACTGGGTGAACCGGAGGACGCCCTTCAGGGACATCGGTATCGGGCTCACGGCCTTCATGATGCTCGCCACAGGTGGCTGGGTGTCCTGGGCGGTGCAGTCTGAGGTGATCGGGGAGGTCCCGAGCCCCTCCGTGTCCGACGTGTTCTGGCTGTCCGCATACTTTATGTTCATACTGCTGATGTACTCCCAAGTGCGGCGGGCCAAGGTCAAGCTTGGCAGGTCCGCCCTCGCATCCTCGACGCTCTACTGGATCGTGATGCTCTTGGTCCTCGTCCTGGCGATCAACCCCACGGTCGGCTCCGAGGACCTCACGACGGCAGAGCAGGTCGTGTACAGCCTCTACCCCGTGGTGGACGTGCTCATGCTGTACTTCCTGCTGCTCCTGGTCTGGCAGCATCACTTGGACCAGCTCGAGGACCTTTGGATGTTCCTGAGCACGGCCGCGGCCTTCTGGATGATCGGAGACTTCCTCTACCTGGGGGCGCAGGCGTCTGGGGCGTACAGCGAAGGCTCGCTCCCCGACTTCTTCTACCTGTGCACCTACGGTCTGCTGGACGTCGGCTACGGTGTGCTGGTCGCCAGGCGTATCACGTACACATCGATTGTGCCTGCGGCCGAGGTGGCTGAGCCCAAGGAACTTACGGACCCCATGAAGCCGAGGGCCACATACATCGTCTGGGATCAGACTCCAGACAGGGCATACAGGATGTTCATGAGCAACCTCGGGACCGGCCTCGAGGGGCTGATCCTGAGCAGAAAACCGCCTGCCGCCGTCAGGGAAGCCCACAAGCTCGAGCATACGCCCGTGTTCTGGCTCTCGACGGTGGCCGGGAGCGATTCCGTGTACCCAGGGAACCTGGGCATACTGACGGACATGATGACCAGGTTCTTCGAGAAGGGCCCGAACACGATAGTCATGTTCGAAGGGTTCGAGAGCGTCGTGGTCTACTCGGAGTTCAAGAAGGCATTGCTCATGCTCGACCAGCTCAAGGACATCGTCACAGCGCACAAGTCCCGGCTCGTCGTGCCCATAGACCCGAGGACGCTGAACGAGAGGGAGCGTTCGCTCGTCAGCAAGAACGCGGTCGTCCTTGACCTCACCGCCGGGAATGGCGGCTCTCGCCTGCACTCAGGCTCAGCGAGATGAGATCGAGACGGTGTGGCAGCCAGACCCACCTGTCAGGTCCTGGTAGCTGTATGCAGGATAGTCCTTCCATGGCCCAAGCGATCCCGAGACGAGTCCCGTCGCGAGGATATCGAACGAGAAGGTCCCCTCTCCAGACCCGGCCTTGAGGGTCCAGCTCAGCTCGAGGGTGTCGCCGGCTGATAGGATGCCTATGCCCCTCATGTCGGGCGCCTTTGCCACAGACAGGCCGGGGCCGGGATCGAGGGTCACCTGGAAGTCCTCCGCCGGGAATGTTGCGAACCGCTCAGACCCGAACGGCGAGACGCACGGGTACGTGATAGTAGCAGTCACCTTGAACCTCTCGTTCGGAGACACCTCGGACGGTGCTGAGATGGTCACCTCCCACGGGGCGACGAAGACGCCTCCGTATCTGAGTTCGGGGACTCCCCAGCGCGTGGTCGGGCACCTCCAGGTCTTGAGGAAGTCATCGTAGGTCCACTTGACCCCTGCGAAATCGGTGTCCCATGCGCTCGGGTTCGCTGACTGGGAAGTCGAGCCCTGGTATTCGCTGTCCGCCTTGAACTCCCGGGACCATCCATCATTGATGATGAGCATCCCCTCAGTGTCGTCATAGCCGACCACTACGCGGTAGTGGTCTCCACCTGCGTATTCCGGCGCCCACCAGACGAGCACTATCACCGGGTAGCCCTGGGCGACGATGCTCTTGAGCTCATCCAGCCAAGGCTCTTCGGAAGCGTAGAAGAACCCCGCGTAGCCGACGGACCTTCCAGTGTAGCCCGTGACGATGGCGTTCTCGAACCTGCTGCCGGCGACAGTGCTCAGGGAGCTGAACTGGGCGGCCCTCGCCATGTCCGGGAGGGCGGTGCCTCCGCTCCTGGCCGCGTTGTAGATCTCCCTCTGGTCTATGAACGGGCCCCAGTAGTCAAATACCATCTGCAGGGAGGCCGCACCGCAGCCCCTTGCGTCTATCTGCTGATAAAGCGGGACGCCCTCGACTTTGTAGCTCGTCGGGATGGTCTCACCCGCCGCAGCGGGGACCATCATGATGAACGCCGAGCAGACTGCAATCGACAGAAACATGCGCACGGTCCTTCTAGTGCTCCTTGTCGTCAACCTCTCCCCCCTCAAGGCGACTCCGGATTCGCCTCAGCCTCTGCGGGAGATGGATGTGCAGCATAATAATGGCTGTCTTGAGGGACGATGTCAGTTGTTCCGGGATTCGTCGGCGAGCGAGTCATCGGGACGAGGCGCGTCCAGGCCGGTGATTGTTGACTTCCAAGTCAACGCAAAACCGGACATGATATAGTCCAGAGGAGGAATCTCATCCTCGGTCGATATGAACAGCTATCTCAGAATCGCTCTTGCCGTGTGCATCGCTGCGACTGCGTTGACTGCGGGGACGATTGCGTATGCCATGACCAGGGGCGGGGATCAGATGCCCTATGGTGGGCTGCTCCAGTCGTTCTCTTCCTATAAGGAGCTCAGGGAGTTCCTCGAGGACATGGACACCTACAGCGGCTCCAGTGCTTTCTACCGTTCCCCGATGCTGTCTCCGCAGACCTCCGGTGAGATGTCGTATGACACGTCGCCATCGTATTCGACCACCAATGTTCAGGTCGCAGGAGTGGACGAGGACGACATCGTGAAGACCGACGGGGAACACCTGTACATCGCGTCGTACGACAAGGTGACCATAGTCAAGGCCTATCCTCCGTCTGACCTGGCGAACGTCACTGTTCTCGATATCGAGGACCTCCTCGGCTTCAAGCCGCATAACACCAGCGCCTACGTCTCTGGCATCTACCTCTTTGACACCAGGCTCGTGGTCGTCCTGTCCGCATACGAATGGTGGACCAGCGGCGTCGAGTACGGTGGTGACGACTATGATTACTACGTGGCATACCGCTGGGGCAAAGAAAGAGCGGTCGTTTCGGTGCTCGATATCCAGGATGTCACTGCGCCCGCGCTCCAATTCTCCTATGGCGTTACCGGCTACGTCCTCTCGTCGAGGATGATAGACAGCTACGTCTACCTGGTTGGCCAGTCGTCCATCTTGGTGCTCGAGGAACGGCCACTCCTACCCCTGGCCTGGGATGGCAGCTCCAGCGAAGAGGTCGATGTGCAGGATATCTACTACGACCCTGAGACGCGCGACGCTAGCGCCTTCATGAACCTGCTGGCCTTGGACGTGCTCCATGGGGACCACGAGACAACGACAATCATGACAGGACATGCCTCGACCGTCTACATGTCCCTCGACGCCATGTACCTGTCCGTCCAGAAGTGGTCAGGCGAAATGGTCCTGATCGATGCAGCTTCCGCGCCAGAGGAGGAGTCCTCGTCGAGGACCACGATATTCAAAGTGGTGGTGGACGGGCTTACGATGGTCAACGTGGCGAGGGGCGACGTGAACGGCTGGCTCCTGAACCAATTTTCGATGGACGAGAAGGACGGCAACTTGAGGGTGGCTACCACGACTAGTTGGTCGAATCCCGAGAGCGCTGTCTATGTCCTGGGCTCTGATCTCTCTGTACTTGGCTCGCTCACTGGGCTCGCGCCCTCCGAGCGCATCTACTCCGCTCGTTTCCTCGGGGACACACTGTACCTTGTGACGTTCAGGCAGGTCGATCCGTTCTTCGTGATTGACCTGAGCGACTCCGCGCAACCGAAGGTGTTGGGCGAGCTGAAGATCCCAGGGTTCTCCTCGTACCTGCACCCTGTCGATGAGGACCATGTCCTGGGGATAGGCTCGGAGAACGGGTCTGTGAAGATATCCCTTTACAACGTCTCGGACCCAACAGATCCCACGGAGCAGAGCAAGTACCTGCTCCCGCAGTGGTCGTCGACAATCGCAGAGCACAACCACAAGGCGGTCCTGTTCGATCTCGAGAAGGAACTCCTCGTGATCCCGGCGCAGGTAGCGTACTATGAAGAACCAAGCTACAACTGGACCTACTGGAGCGGCGCCTATCTGTTCAACGTGTCGGTCGATGACGGCGTCTCTGTCTGGGGAACGGTCGCACACGGTAGCGGCTTCAACTACGACAGCGTTCTCCGGTCACTGTACATCGGGGACACATTGTACACCGTATCTGACAGTGTGGTGAAGGCCACGTCCCTCACGGACCTCTCGGCGGAGGGCGAGCTGATCTATAACACGCCGTATTGGTGGTACTACTACCCCACGGCAGTCGCCTCAGAGTGAATCCGAGGCGAACATGGACTCCAGCGACACCGCCTCAACGAGTGCTACCTTGATGATGCGGGAGCACGTTCCGGTGCCCGGGGCAGGGCGCATGCGCGTGGAGCTCGACAAGAAGTCGTTGTTCGCGTTAGCCTCGGACACGAGGCTCGAGATACTCAAAGCTCTCCATCCCATGCGCAGGACCGTCTCGCAGCTGTCCGAGGTGCTGAACGTTGACAAGGCCGCAGTCTACAGGCATCTGAAGAAGATGGAGGAGGGCGGGCTAGTCAAGAGGTACGAGGAGCACGGGTTCGTGTACTACGGCCTGACATGGAAGGCCAAGGACCTGATCGCTCCGAACGAGAGCACCAGGATCGTGATCCTGCTTTCCTCGATCTGGCTGCTTCTGCTCGGGGCGGCTCTGTTCCTATCTGCGGGAATGCTGGCCGAACAGGGGAACGACTACCTCTACGGCCTTCTGCCCATGCCTGCCAAGGGTGAAAGCTACGACACACGGTACGATACCATGGGCGAGGGGTCATCGTGGCTGTCCTGGGCGCTGCCTTCTGTTGTGTTTGGAGTTGCGGCCGTCGTGATGTCCGTGCTCCTGCTGTTGAAGGTCAGAAAGCCTTTCCAGACGCCTCCCCACGACGAGCCTGTCGCCCCGGAGCAACTCGAGCAAGCACTACAAGACGAGACGGACTGAGCTCAGCGGGTGCTGATGCCCAGTGAGATGCGAACCTATTCTGCAGTCTTCCTGGTCCTCGAGCCGGCCGAGACCCTCCATGGATGCGAGTAGACATTCATCCGGGAGCCTCTCGCAAAGCCTACGAGTGTGATGCCCAGGTCGTTGGCGAGCTTGACTGCGAGGTCCGTCGGTGCCGACTTGGATACTATGATCGGGGTCCTGCTGCTCGCAGCCTTCACCAGTATCTCGGAGGAGACCCTCCCGCTGGTCACCATGACCAGGTCGTCGGTCCGAATACCTTTCATGATGCATTCCCCGAAGAGCTTGTCGATGGCGCTGTGCCGTCCGATGTCCTCGTGGAAGACCCTGATATGGCCTGGGTCGCACAGGCCTGCGCTGTGGACCCCGCCGGTGCTCCTGAAGACCTCCGACCTCCGCTGGAACTCCTTCATCAAGCCCGCGACTGAATCGGATGACACCTTGAGCTTGGATGTAGCCTTGAGCCTCTTCAAGTCCCTCGACGAGTCGACGAAAGACAACCCCTTGCCGCAGCCCGTTGTGATGAACCGCCTGGCCAGTATGTTCTCGTCTGCCTTCCTCTTGGTCCTCGTCTCGACCCACACCGCACCATCCTTCTCGTCGGCGAGGATCCTCTTGATGTCCTTCCTGTCCCGGACAAGCCCCTCGGCGAACA
>DYTN01000071.1 GCA_020725925.1 Methanobacteriota archaeon | reverse complement strand
GCTGCTCCATAAGGAGTGCGCCCGCCCCTCCCTCTTCAGGTAGCAGCCGTGCCTCCTCAGGTGTCGGAGCAGATGGCTGCGTTTCACCTGACCGTGACCTTCTCAAGTATGGCCTCCGGGGGTACCCCACGCAGGCCCTCCTCCCTCCGATCCTCCAGGATCAGTTCAATCGCCTCCGCCAGGTCCTCCAGGGCCTCCTGCTTGCTCCTGCCCTGCCCATTCGCCCCGGGAACTTCGGGGCAGTAGGCTATGAACCACTCCTCATCCTGCTCAATGACGGCGGTGAACTCCTTGGCCATCGTACATTCCCGTCCTCTCTCCAGATCAGATCCTACACCAATTCTGCGCCAGCCACGGTCCGTTGGAACTTCTGTCTAGCGTAGCAATGAGCCGCCGGGGCGCCTTTACCGGTGCTTCGGCCGCATCACTGGCTCGGTAGCAGCGGTCGGCTCCATTGCCTTGTTCGCCGTTGTCCTACGTCGCTGTTTCGAATTCCTTCTGATACCTTACGACGCCTCTCACGGCGCCAGCCATGTCCGCCTCCAGGAACCTAACCATGAAGACATCGTCGGGAACACCCTCCCACTGGCACTTCAGACCATGCCGATTGGCTGGCACAAAGCCCAAGCGCGGGTAGTATTCAGGGTGGCCGAGGACGACAACCACGGCGCAGCCGAGTGTCTCGAGCTCGTAAATACCCTCCGTGACCAGAGCTGTGCCTATGCCGTTGCGCTGAAAGTCAGGGTGAACGCACATCGGTCCTAGACCCATGGCTTTGTTGCCGGTCATGCCCTCAATAGTGACGGGGGAGAAGAAGACGTGGCCGATGATCCTCTCTCGCTCAACGGCGACCAGGGACAAGGCAGAAGGGCAGCTGGTTCGTACGGCGTCGACAATCGAGCCCTCCGCGGAGCCTGCAAAGACAAGGTCGTTCAGCCGACGGATTTCCGGAAGGTCCGCTGGTGATTCCTTTCGTATCTTCATTTTCGTTGGCGATCTCCTGATTAGGCTGATCGACCTTCTATGAAGGCTCTGCTGTCAAGCCCCGTTGATAACCGTGTCGGCGTACGA
>DYTN01000022.1:7871-28771 GCA_020725925.1 Methanobacteriota archaeon | reverse complement strand
TCCCAGGGCTCAGCTCTGAGACGCTATCGTATATGGTCTCCAGCTGCCGCGGCTCAGCATCTATCGTGATCGTGAACCTGGAGAAGTCGCGCGGAAGGTCCGGAGGAACCCTGAAGAACCGCATCTTCGCCAGGTTGATGACCCAAATACCGCGCACGCACTTGATGTGGGCGATGTGCTTGACGAGGAAGTCCGTGAGTGCGTCGGTGTCCTTCACATCCAGGATGAGGCTCGTGTCCTCCTGCATGTCCCTCCGGGTCATGTAGAGCGGCCTCACCCCCTTGACCTTCCAACTCCCGTGGTTCTTGGCAATGTGATCCCACACATTGTCTGCTACGCGCCTCTCAACCATGTTTTTCGCATCATAGACACTGACAGGCACATGGATCCTCACAAGCGCGAACAAGGTCCTTTCCCCCTCGCTACGAATCATAGGTGTCTGCATCATTTGAATGTTGCGCTCACATGAAACGGCCGTGCGATGATGCAATCAGTCCGACATGCGCTATCACGCACCTAGGTGTCGGTGAGCTGGAAGATAGCTCTGCTCAGCTGAAGCGCTGCCTCGCGAGGACCGGATGCTGGGCACGCCTTCATGGTACGATGGCCTTCGGAGGGCATAGGATCCAGCCGGAGAAACGCAGACCGCGTCTTGAACCAATTGGGTCGTCCCTGCTCAAACGTCGGTCGTGGATGAGGTGGCACACCTGTAGTAATTGGCCCCTGATAGGACGGCCCTGGTCGCCCTGTCGTTGAGCAGTTCATCGAAACACAGCCGCTCTGGAGACAGAGGATCATCTCCGACGCGGAATGTCGCCGGTCCGAGCTGGGCAAGCAGCCGCTCCTCGCCCGAGGGCAGGATGAACAGGAGCGCCCCACGGCGGATGAGGACCCTGAAGTTGCTGAGCCAGGGATTATAGGACCGATAGTGGCCGACGAACTTCTCCCACTCTGTCGGGTGGTCCACCTGAAGGGACCCCTCGAACCTGTTGCCTGCGAAGAACCAGGGACCATAGGAGATATCGACAACTCTGCCTTCCTGCCTTCCGAAATACAGAAGAAACATCCGAAGATCTGGATGCAGGGCTACGAACGAATCCTTCTTCCTCGGCTCGAGATAGCCTTCTTGACCTCTGAATTGCACCTTGAGCCGTCTCTCATCCTCGGAAATCACCATCGTCCCATGCGGAGACGAATACTTGCCGCAGTATTCGCTGGCGTTTGCCACGGTCAAAGGGTCCTCAGATGGGAGCTCACCTGGCAGCCTCCCGCCCGCGAGTGTGGTCCTCAAGATCTGAAGTGCGACCTTGCCAACGGAATCCTGCTCAGGGTTCGAGTTCATGAGGACCACGACGCCGATCCCAGCGTCCAGGTCCACTAGGATCTCGGAGCTGTGGCCTACCATGCCTCCGGTATGACCTATCAGCGTATGGCCGTCGACTTCGAACACACTGAGCCCGTAGCCGTACCATTCGTTGGGCTGAGCGGCGTCGGGTCTGACCGTCTTCTGCGCCATCCATGCGAAGCTGGCATCGCTGAGGATCTCTCCGTTCGCACTTCTGCCCCGGTTCAGGAGCATGCGCACATACCTCGCCATGTCCTCGGCGGTCGAAGAGATCGACCCGTCCGCGGTATCGTACTCCATCCAAGGAGCTGGCGACAATGGGCCCTGCCAGGGCCTCGGTCGGTCATCGCCCGCAGGTACGTAGCCTATAGCAGTCTTCTCCCTGATGTCCTGGACAATTCTCGTCCAGGTTTCATCCATCGCCAGTGGAGACGTTACCCTCTCCGCCACAACCCGCCAGCTCGGCTTCTTGGTCACGGCTTCGATCACCAGACCCAACGCCTTGTATCCCACGTTCGAGTAGTGGTAGTGCTCGCCTGGAGGGGCGGAGGCTTCCGTGTTCCGAAGCGAAAGGACCTCAGACTCGGCAGTCTGGGACTCCTCTGTGCCAATGACAATCCCCCCGGTGTGCGTCATCAGGTGATGCAGGGTGATGGGCCCGTGGGATGACCTGACCTCGAACCATGGCACGTACTCGGTGACCGACCTGTGGAGGTCCACCATGCCCTTCTCCGCGAGCTGAAGCAGGGCGATGCATGTGAACGACTTGCTGATGGAGCCGATTTGGAACAGGGTGTCCCTGTCGACCGGCTTCCTCGCCGCGGTGTCGGAGAACCCGTGGTAGGAGACATGCAGCGTGCGCGACCTGTCCGAGGCCGCGAACGCCACTCCCGGGATGCCCTGCTCCCGGATGCTCTTCTCGATCAGGCCATCAATCAGTTCGAAGGCTGGCCTGAGGTCGACAGACATGTTCCACCGGTCGTCGGTAAGGGCGTCCTCTTACTTAACCAGCTCCCTGACCGATTTCCTGAACACCGCGGTGTGGAAATCGACATCCTTGTTGGTGGTGTACGGGGATATGAGCGCCATGTTGTGGAAGGGCGTGAGCAGTATGCCCCTGTTCAGGGCCATCAGGTGCATGAGCTTCTCGAGCTCGTAGTCCTTGGAGGCCTCGTACTCCCCGCCGTTCCTGGGCATCTTGGGTGTGTTGTGGTACTCGATCCTCACGCCCAGGCGCACAACGTGCCAGGGGACGCCGGTCTCGTCGATGACCTCCTGGATGCCCTTCTCGAACCTCTCGGCCAAGGGCATCATCTTCCTGAAGTTCTTCTCAGTGATGACCTTCTGCAGGGTTGCGCGCATGGCCCCCACGGCTAGCGCGTTGCCCGTGAGCGTCCCGCCAAGCCCACTCTCATCAGTGCCGTCCGACAGGATGCGCTCCATGACCTTGTCGGCAACATACTGGCTGATGCCGAAGGCGGCCACGGGGACCCCGCTCGCCAACGGCTTGCCCATGGTGAGCATGTCGGGCTTGAGCCCGTGCTCCCTGGTGTAGCCCCCGATGCCGCAGCAGATCGTGTGGGTCTCATCGATGATCAGCATCGTCCCATACTTCCTCGTTAATTCCCTCAGGGCGTCGTGGTAACCCGGGTCCGGGAGTATGATCCCCCTGTTGGTCATCGCGGGCTCCATGAGTGCGCATGCAACGTCCTCTTCCGCGAGCGCCCTGTCCAAGGCGTCGACATCGTTGAACTCGATGACCTTGGTCGTGACCTCCGGGTCCACGGGAGGACCCATGTTCCCGCTCCTGGGGACTGCCCTGCCGTCCCTGAGGTTCACGAGCGTCTCGTCGACCGTGCCGTGATAGCAGCCGTTCACGACGAGAACCTTCCTGCGCTTGGTCACCTCCCTCGCGAGCCTGATCGAGAACCTGTTGGCGTCCGTGGCCGTCATCGCGACCTGCCAGTACGGAAGCCCGAACCTTCGAGCGAGCTCCTCTCCCACCCAGACGGAGTCCTCTGTGGGGAGCATCATGGTGATGCCCTTCGAGACCTGCCTCCCGACGGCGTCGACCACGGGCTGCGGTGAGTGCCCGAACATCGATCCAGTGTCGCCGAGGCAGAGGTCCAGGTACCTGTTGCCGTCGACATCGGTGATGTATGCACCCTTCGCATCCTTGGCGAATATGGGGTAGGGGCCTGCCCACCTGACCATCCAGTTCATGGGCACGCCGGCGAGCAGGGACCTCTTCGCCCTTTCGAACAGCGCCTTGGACCTCTTGTGGCTCCTCAGGAACCGCTTCTCCTCTGCTCTCATCAGCTGCTCGATCCTCGATCGCCTGACCTCGACCATATGTCCGTCCCTCCTGGGATGCGGGCAAAGCAACTACTTCGACATACTAATAACATGTTGCGAACGGCTGATACGCATGCGTGCTGGGCACAGCGCTGGCCAATGCAACGCTAGTCTTAAGCACCCGTTGCGAAATTGCGGGTCTAGAGGAAGGAGATGAGAGTTGTGCCAGTGCCCAAGCATGCACTCGTGAGGGTGCCCGGCGAGAGCTACTCACAATGCATCTCATGCCATCCCATGAGGCACACCATCGACCTCAAGCGAGCCCGCAGGCAGCACGAGGCCTACCGGAACACGCTGCGGGAGCTCGGACTCGAGGTCATACAACTCCCAAGGGACGATCAGCACCCGGACGCGTGTTTCGTCGAGGACACGGCCGTCGTGCACGATGGGAGGGCGCTGATCTGCAGGCCGGCGAAGACCAGCAGGAGAGGCGAGGTGGGGACCGTCGAGGACTTTCTGAGACGGCACCTGTCAGTCCGGAGGGCGACCGCGCCAGCGACCGTGGAAGGAGGCGATGTCATCCACCTGCCCGACAAGCTTGTGGCCGGGCTGAGCGAGAGGACCAACCTCGCGGGCATCAGGCAAATGAAGAAGTACCTTGGCGTCGAGGTCCTGACCGTCAAGGAGCCCAAGATGTTGCACCTCAAGAGCCACATGACCTACCTGGGGAACGGATTCCTGATCACCACGAGGAGATTCGCCGAGCTCGAAGTGACCCACGGATTCGATGTCCTAGTCGTCCCTGACAACGAGGAATATGCCGCCAACACACTCGCGGTCGGCGAGACAGTCATCATGTCCAAGGGCAGGCCGAGAACGATGGCCCTCGTGAAGGAGGCGGGCTTCGACGTCATCGCCTTGGACACGAGCGGGTTCGAGAAATGCGATGGTGCCTTGACCTGCCTCTCCCTGATGTTCTGATACTGGCGCGACGGACGGCTCAACTCACGGTTGACACGTCGTGCTGCTTCCCTGGTCGGCCCGCGATGTACCAGATGATGTCCTGCCTGGTGACGATGCCGACCACTTCGGTCCCCTTCACGACGGGCAGCCGATTGACGCTGTGCTCGGCCATCACATGGATCGCCCTTTCCATCGAGTCCTCGGGGCTGAGGCTGAACACCTTCTGTTCCTTCGGGAGGATCCCACCGACAGTGGTGTCCGCGACTGCGCGAATGGCGAGGGACAGCTCCCTCACTTCCTCCCTGTCAACAGCGGAGGCGTCGGTCATCTGCATCGTGAGCTCCCTCAAGCTCCTGGCTTTCTGAAGCCGCTCGAGGATGGCCCTGAAGATGTCGCTCATGCTGAGGACACCCACGAGGTTCGACGAATCGTCGACCACCGGAGCGCCTGAGATGTCCGCCTCCATGAGTATCAGCCAGGCGTCCTTCACACTATCGGATGCCCTGATGCAGACGACGTCCTTCGTCATGACGTTCTTGACGCTCATCCACATGGACTTGGCAGCGCTGCTCTCCGTGGGGAATCCCTCTGACCGTATTCGGCCGGAGAATAGATTATTGTTTGCTCATGACGAGGGGCACTCAGAAGCCTGACCTCACGTACTTGACCGAGACGCCGCCCTCACCGCTCAGGCCGAGGAACTTCCTGACCATGGGGGCGTAGTAGCAGTCCCTGAGCTCCTTCGCCGCGGCTGTCGAGACCAACGATATGTGCGGATCCCCCCTGAGGACGTCCTCCTCGAGCAGCGGCTTCATCATCCTCTGCATCTCCTGCACGTAGTCCCGGTAGTCCTTGAACATGTACGAAGTATAGGCCTCCGCGTCCCTCTCGAGAGTGTACCACGAGAGGTCTATCCAGTCCTCGCGCGACAGGGCTGAGCGGGTCTCCTCATCGAGGTCCGGCCTGAACCGGAGATGCACGAAGGCGATGAGGTCGATGTTCCACGTGTAGAGCAGCGGGATGCAGACCCTGGTGTACATCCCCTTCCTCTCCAACCGCTTCCTTATGTTCGTCACAGTCTGTCTCGACTTGCCGATCATCTGCGCGATCTGAGCGTCAGTCGCATGCGGATACTCCGCCAGGAAGATGAGAGCCCTCTTCTCGACTAGGGAGAGTTCCACATCGTCGACGGCGAGGAGTTCGGGCCTCTTGGGTCCTGACTTAGGCACATCAAGCCCGAATATCCTGTGCAGGCCAGGGGCGAAGTTGTACGAGTAGCAAACCCTGGAGATCTGCAGCGGAAAGAACACCGAGCGAAGGTCGGCTTTCTCCGCACCCCGGACACCCATGAAGTACCGCTCGTACCGGTCGAGCGCCTCGATATAGTCCGAGAAACGCTTGAACACGCCACTCATCTGTATAAAGCCCTCCCCGGACACGCTGTCGAATATCTCCGGGGTCTCATCCAGGAAGCTGAGGTGCGATATGTCCTTGACATCCTTGGGCACGGCTGGATTGGTCGACCCGTACAGCTGAACGAACATCTCGCAGCCCATGTTGTGGAACGAGGGCACATTGGCGAAGTAGATATGCCGCGAGTCCATCAGCCGGCGCCTGATCGAGGAAACTGTGCTCTCCTTCATTCCGAACCTGCGGGCCAGCGACGAGTCAGTGAGGTGGGCATCCTGGGTGAGGCCGAATATCACCAGCTTCTCGGACTCCCTGAAAGGCCTCTCCATCGAGAGGCGAAAGGCGTTGCACGTTTGATAATGTTGCCACCGATGCTGTGCCTCGCAAGACCAATCCGCACACACCATGGCAGAACTGCCTGGCGATTCAGCGTCTGCGGTAGGACGGGCAAGGGACTCTCGGACTGCGCTTGCCTATCTGCAAATCATTCGAACAGAGACTGAGGTTGTGCCCATGCTCGAACCTCGGTTTCCACTGCAGCCAGAACGCTCAACAAGCCGTAGCCCTTCATATATCATCAAATCGATACTCCTAAGACTTTGCAGGGGGGTTCTCCCTGTGTAAGGTGGGGGTGTAAAAGAGTGGGCGAAGTATTCGCAAGAAAAGCCAGTGGCTTAGTCCGTGAAGCTTCGTTGCTTGACACCTTCGGCATCGGTTTCATGAACAACGGTGTCGGAGTGGGGATTTGGACGATGGCAAGCTGGGGGCTGTTCACGTCGCCGACAGGCAACATGCTGTGGTCGGTGATCTTTGCCACACTGATGTGCGTGACGGGCATCGCACTCGTGTGGGGCTTCTTGGGAGGCTCCATGCCGAGGAGCGGTGGGGACTACATCGCCAACTCCAGGATCATTCATCCGGCCGTGGGCATCGCGATGTCCATGACGAACGCAGGCTTCGTCATGACCATGTGGATCGCTACGCTGGCTCCGTGGATGGCGGATCCTGGCTTGACTACGTTGTTGGCCTCTGTAGGAGCGGAGCAGAGCTGGATCGACTGGTGCGCGTCCGAGACGGGCATATTCACCATCGCCACCATATCGAACATCTGGGGCTTCTGGGTCGTCGTCATCGGCCTGAAGATGTACAACATGAACCAGAGGGTGGTGATGTTCGCGGGCTTCTTCTGCATGATCGTCGCTGGCATCGTGCTGAGCACCGCGAGCCATGCCGACTTCATCGCCGCATATGACGAGGCCGCGCTGGATGCCGGGTCGATCGACTATGCCACGACGGTGGACATGGTCGCGAATCAGGGCGACTATAATGACCCATACTGGGAGGAGTACAATGGCGCGCCGCTAGAGGACGTGGTGGTCGCGCCTGAAGAAGACGGTGTGGACTGGTACGCCACATTCGGTCTGTTCCCGGCAGTCGCGTGGGCGACGGCATACGGGTACCAGATCACCTACATCTGCGGCGAGGTCAAGAGGCCGCAGAGGAACATCGTGCTTGGGCAGGTGCTCTCAGCGGTGATCCCGTGCTTCTTCCTGTCGTGGTTCGCCGTAGGCATGGTAGATGTGATGGGTCAAGACTTCATGGGGACAATCGCATACATCGAGAACTATGGCGACGGTCCGGCGTACGAGAACTACACGCTCTCGAGCGTGAACACCTTCTACTTGATATCGATGCTGAGCGACAACTCGGCTGTGCAGTTCCTGATAGGACTGGTGTTCATACTGTTCGATGTCCTGTGGATGCCCATATCGTACATAGCGTTCAGTAGGGCGGCGTTCGCGTGGGGCATGGACAGGTTAGGACCGATGTGGTTCACTGACGTCAACCCGAGGTGGCACTCGCCGGTCAAGAATAGCGTGCTGATTCTGGTGATGAGCGAGATAGGCATCGCGATATACGCGCTCAACGCAGACACACTGCTCGGCATCGTGATAGTCGGGCTCGAGGCGATGTCCGCCTGGGGCGTCATGGCGTTGTCCGGCTTGCTCTTCCCGTACGTCAAGCGCGCGAAGACGATCTGGGAGGCCTCTCCGTATAAGTTCAGAGTAGGCCCGATCTACGTGCTCACGATAGCCTCGATAATCAACCTGGCGTTCGTGACCATACTGATCTACTACTTCTTCGCGCTGCCCGAACTGGACTTCTACTCGAACGCTGGGCTCACTGTGTACATAGCGATTTGGGCCTTCAGCGTCTTGTGGTACGTCTATTGGATAACGCACTGGAAGAAGAAGGGCATCGACCTGTCGCTGGCATGGAAGGAGCTGCCTCCGGCGTAGGCGCACTGGCTCGACAACACACAAACTCCTTCGGAAACCTCTTTTCCTGTTCTTATTTCGCTGCGGCAAGTAGGGGGAGCGCTCGTCTCACTTAGAACAGACCTGACTCAGGGCTTCGGGATCACCTGGTAGTGGCTGTAGGATTTCCTGAAGATGCCCAGGGACTTCGGCCTCCACTGTTTCACCACCTGGATGCCTTCGTAGTCGTCGAAATAGAGGACGATGGCAAGGTCCGCGGGGTTGACGCCCGTCCTGTGGGCCTCCTTCCCGAGGGACCTGAGCATCTTGTTCACAGTCTCCTTCATCTTGTCCCTCGATGAAGCGTACTCACCCATCGTCTGGCTCTCGAATGCGACTATCTTCCTGCGAATCTTGTAGTCGATCAACGTGGAGATGTTCATCACTGCGACCACGAAGGTGGCGACGATAATCGCGTATGTGAATGCATGGCCTCCGAGCGGCTCAGGCCCCAACATGTTCCTCCAGACGGGCACGATGAGTATGGCCACGAAGACGACCAAAACAATCAGGAATATCTTGTTGATCACCTTGAGCCACGCAAGCTTCTGGATCATCCTCTCCACCCCCGGCACCCTCAAGGGCATGTCCACAATCTTCTCCGCGTGAGGCCTAGCCTTCACCCATGCATCATAGTGGTCCCTGAAGCGCGTCTTCTTGAGCTCCGAGAAGACCTCGTCCACCCGCTCAACGTCCTTCCTCCTGTATGCCCTAAGGTCGTCGAGAAGTACGATGCCTCTGGCCAATGTGCTGATGGGGTCCTCCTCCTTCTTCTTCCTGGGCATGATGGCACCTATTGGCCGTTGGCGGCAGTCTAGCGCAATGAGATATGTTGTTTATTAGGCTATGCGAGGCGTGCCATGGAGACGAAGCTGGTGCGGCGGAGGCTCAGACCATCTTCGCCTGGGTCTCCTTGATCGTCTCCTCGAATATGTCGATGCCCTTGTCCAGCTGCTCCTTCGAGATGACAAGCGGCGGGGCTATCCTGAAGACGTTGCCGAACATGCCCGCAGTTATCATCATCAGGCCCTTCCTCCAGGCGAGCCCTTGGATCTGGGGAACGTACAACGGCTCGTTGGATTTCTTGCTCTTTACGATCTCGACGCCTATCATGAGGCCTTTGCCCCTGACGTCTCCGACTATGTCGTACTTGTCTCTCAGCTCCGTGAGCCTCTTGAGCGCGTGCTCCCCCAGGACCCTTGATCTCCCCGCCAGGTCGTTGTCGAGGATCTCCCTCACCTGCGCAAGCCCGGCTGCCATGCTCATGCCGTTCCCCCCGAAGGTCGACGAGTGCGACCCGGGACGCCAGACATCCATTATCTGCCTCTTGGTCACGATGGCTCCCATGGGGATGCCTCCGCCGGCGGCCTTGCCGGTTATGAGTATGTCAGGTATGACGCCCGTGGAGTTGCACTCCCATATCTCTCCAGTCCTGCCCAGACCTGACTGCACCTCGTCGGCGACCAGGAGGATCTTCCTGTCGTCGCACAGCTTCCTCAACCTGGGCATGAACTCCTTCGGGGGGACTATGTACCCTCCTTCGCCCTGAAGAGGCTCCACGAAGACGGAGGCGACATCGTTCGAAGGGCCACCGAACTCCAGGATGGCCTTTTCCAGGTAGTCCACGCACAGGAGGTTGCACGACGGGTACTCCTGCTTGAACCAGCACCTGAAGCAGTAAGGATACGGTGCGAAGTAGATGCCCGGTGCGAACGGGCCGTGGCCGTACTTGTACTTGATCCTGCTTGCCATCGCGAGAGCATTGCCGATACGGCCGTGATATGACCCCATGAAAGCGATATGCTCCGACCCCTTCGTGTAGTATCTCGAGAGCTTGATGGCGGCCTCGACGCCCTCGGCGCCGCTGTTGCCGAAGAAGGTCGTCTCGAGCGCCCCGCCAGGCGATATCTCCGCGAGAAGCTCCGCGAAATCCGCTTCGTTGTCGTAGTAGGCGTCGTTCGCGAGCGAGTGCACCAGCTTCTCCGCCTGGGCTTTGATGGCGTTCACGACACGCGGGTTTGACCAGCCGGCGTTCATGACCGATATGCCCGCGGAGAAGTCGAGATACACGTTTCCGTCGGCGTCCATCACCGCTGCGCCCGATGCACGGTCCATGGTGAACTGGAACAGGCGGTCGTACGCGTGCGACACGTACTTCCTGTCCTTGTCGATGATCACCTTGCTCTTCGGACCTGGCGGAGGGACCTTGAGATTCGGCGCATCTCTTGCCCAATCAGCTACCCATTCCGGGAGACTCAGATCCATCATAACCCTCCGCATTTGAGAATCGTACGAATCTACGATGTCTACGCTCCCCTTGAGGGCACACGACCGATATTAAGATTGCGTGGAGGGAGGGGCACTGGCAGGTCGAGCCAGCAGGCGTTTCTTCCGCACTTTCGCACGGAGCAACACGCGTTTGCGCACACTGTTCAACGCCTTTCAATGGCAATTCCTCCACATGCGGTCGTACGTCATGCGAATATGCCCGAGAACCCACGGACGGGCTGCGGTTGCGCGTGTGCGTTCGCCCAGTGATTGGTGATTTGATTTCTCAGATGCTGGACAATAGCGTTAAATAGCGTCTCCCTGTTTAGGCAACATCTCCAACAACGGAGCAAATGAGGGATAGATTTTGCGTGCGATCAGGGTCTTCTTCGTGACGGACTTGCACGGGTCAGAGCTGTGCTTTAGAAAATTCATCAGCGCGATATCGATATACAAGGCGGATGTCGCAATCGCCCTCGGGGACCTTGCGGGAAAGATGGTCGTGCCGGTATTTGACAACGGCAACGGCACATACGACTGCAACTTCCTCGCGCAGCCGATACACCTCAACAACAAGGCGGAGCTGGACCAGCAGCTCACCAAGATCAACGCGATCGGTTTCTATCCATACTTGACCGACAAAGCGGAGGCTGACAGGCTGCGGACGAACGAGGCCGATGTGATGAAGATCTTCCACAGGCTCATCAACGAGAGGCTCCAGCACTGGGTAGACCTCGCGGACGAGAAGCTCAAGGACTCCCCGGCCAAGATATTCATGGCGCCCGGGAACGACGACCCCTACGAGATGGACGAGATACTGAACAAGTCGGAGGTCATGATGCCCTGCGCGATGAAGAACGTCGATGTGCTCGGGTACGAGATGATCACCGTCGCCCACACGTCACCCACGCCATGGGACACTCCCAGGGAGTGGAGCGAGGAGGAGATGGCGAAGAACATAGACAAGCTCGCGTCCACGGTCAAGGACATGCCTCGTGCGATATTCAACTTCCACGACCCGCCCTATGGCACGATGCTTGACTACGCCCCCAAGCTGAGGAACATGAGGCAGTCGGCCGGGGAGACTGAGCATGTGGGGAGCAAAGCCGTGACTGAGGCGATCAACAAGTACCAGCCGTTCCTTGGCCTCCATGGACACATTCACGAGTCACGGGCCGCGCAGCGTCTGGGCAGGACCTTCTGCGTGAATCCCGGGAGCGAGTACGGCGAGGGCATCCTACGAGGCGTGATTCTGACCTTGGCCGATACTAAGATGAAGAGCTACGTCTTTACCTCGGGCTAGGCCGGCCGAGGGAGCTGCCGGGAGGAAGGCAAGTTGACTGTACGTCTGCCCGCGGACATACCTATGGAGGAGTGCCCGAAGCCGGAGGTTTTCATCGACGAGGCAAAAGTGCTCGTAGACGAGGCTGCGAAGAAGGGCCTCCTTCTGAGGATTATGGGGGGCATGGCAATATACATGCACTCCACCGAGTACGAGGCCCTCTGGAGGTCCTTGGCGAGGCTCGGGACGAAGGTCTTCACGGACATAGACTTCGTCGCCTACGGCAAGCAGAGGAACGAGTTGTATGAATTCGCCCAGAGCAGAGGCTATAAGACTGACCCGAGGTTTCTCTACCAGTTCGGGAAGACTCGGCACATCTTCTTCGGCGGGCGAGTGCCGATGGTGGAGATATTCTACGACCAGCTCGAGATGAATCACACGGTCCCGTACAAGGGCAGGCTCGAGGTCGATTTTCCCACGACCCCGCTCGCCGAGCTGATGATGCAGAAGCTGCAGGTAGTCAAGATCAATGAGAAGGATATCAAGGACCTCATTGTGCTCATCCGCGCGCATGAGGTTGGTCAGGACGACAAGGAGAAGATAAACCTGGCAGTGTTCGACTTCGTGGACATGTTCAACGACTGGGGCTGGTACTACACGGCGACAATGAACCTGAACAAGGTGAAGAAGTTCGCGTACGAGTACCCGCAGCTCTCCCAACAGGACAAGCAGATCGTCGGGGAGAGGGTCGACCGGATGCTCTCGCACGTCGACACGAAGCCCAAGTCGTTCAAGTGGAAGATGCGCGCCAAGATGGGCACGAAGACGATGTGGTACAACCCGGTCGAGGACTGGTGAGGCTGTCACTTGCCTCGCTTCGCTACACCTCTCTTCTTCGCATCGAGCCTTTCCATCACAGCCTTCACGACCAGCGGCCAGGCGATCGTCGCGTCGGCGAAGACCTCCACATACATCCCGCCCTCAGACCTGGGCCTGATCTTCCCCCACGAGACCCCTTCGGAGTAGGTGCAACCTGAGAGCCCTCCCCAGTGGACCGGCTCGGGGCATATCCTGACCGCATAGTCGAACCTCTTGAAGCCCCCTCCTCGGCCCACGCGCTTCTGTATGATGTCCAGGTAAGGACCGACCTGCTGCGCCCAGTTCCTGGGGACCCCGCCACCGATCGTGAAGAGGCCGAGCTTCTTCGCGCGCAACACGCGCGCGGTGTAGTCCTCGAGGTCCGCGAACGCGTCGTAGGCCACTGGCTTCCTGCCCTTGAGCTTCATCCTCCTCAGGTAGATCCCGTAGTCGAGCCCGAGCTCCGAGTCAGTGAATGCAGGAACGTACACGGGCACCTTCTTCAGGTACGCCGATTTCAGTATTCCGCGGTGGTGCTTCTCAGTCTCCTCCACCAGCGCCTTGCCGATGAGCCAGTTCAGCTCGTAGCTCCCGAGCGGGGCCTTGCCCCTGGACTTTTCCATGACCCTGTGGAATATGCGCTCCATGTCGTCCAGGTTGCTCTCGAGCTCAATGGTGTCGTAGATCCTGTTGTAGCCCAACTTGTAGAGCTGCGTGTCGTTCATGAACTCGCTGTGCTTGAAGTGGCTTCTGCCCGTGGTCTCGACCATCCCGTGGGCCACTATCGCGCCTGTGGAAATGATGCAGTTGACCATTCCCCGGTCGATCATATCGCAGATGACCAAGCCCATCTTCGCCGGGGTCATCGCGCCCGACAGCGTCAACACCTTGAAGCAGTCGCGGTCCTCCACCATCGCCTGAAGGACCTTCGCAGCCTCGCCGACAGTCCTTGCGCCGAAGCTGCACCTGGACATACCATCGACCAGGTCAGACACGGTCTTGTACCTCGAGAGGTCGAGTGGCTCAAGAGGGACGAGCCCGTCGCTCAGGCCGTCGTGGAACTCACCGGCTTTCCTCATGTGCGGGTCGTGTTTGGCCATGCTGCCCCCTCCGCTCCCTCGGTTCCCGAACGGGCCTGCGACGATATCATTGCTTTTGTTCCTCGGGCTTGTCACACACTGGTTCCTCGCCGGACGTGACGAACACCGCCGCTGCAATCACGCACGTGTACTGACCGCTCTTGTCGCCCTCTGCGGTCTTGGTGACGTTGAACGACTTCACGATCTTGCCGCTCATCTTGTACTGGTCCTCCCTCTCATCCCAGTCCTTCTCGGCATCGAACGGGATGCCCAGCTTGGTCGCCAGCATGGTGGCTGCAAGATCCTCGGAGTAGTGACCTGCGACGTCCGCGTTCTGGCCGAAGGTATGGTGCTCGGAGAGGTATCCGTAGTGTGACCCGTCGGCGGGAAGGGCACAACCGATCGAGGCCGCGACCATCCTGTTGGGCTCGTTGGTCGAGTTCCGTGCCATCACGACATGCACGATCTGGCCCGGGACGAGGTCCTTGAGGCCGTCCTCCCGAGACACTACAGGGCAGCCAGGAGGCAGAATGCTCGATACCGAGACCAGGTTGTACTTCTCTATCCCTGCGTCACGAAGCGCAAGCTCGAAGGCCTGCAGTCCGTGCTTGTGCTTCCCCACTCCTTTCGTGAAGAAGACTTTCTTTGGCATTATGCGCATGAGCAGGTATTGCATTACTCGCGCTATTAAGGGTAGCACGAGTGCGACAACGCCGACAGGAAACGCGGCGATCAGATATGTGTCACGAGATACACGCTGAGGGCAGTCAGGACAATCCACATGACCAGCAGCGCGAGCGCCATTCCATACGTGACGGCCCATTCAGTCCTGTTCTCACGCATCCTCCGCCTGCCGTGGAGGAGGACTATCACGAGCACGACGGGAACGGCAAACCATGCCACAAGCCCGAGGAAGCACACATCAAAGGCCAATGCTCAGACCGCCTGAATCCGTGCAGGGACTACCAGACTCATAATCCCTCCTAGCCGAGAAGCAGAGGCGCGTGGCGGAGGCGATGGAATGATGGCTTCCGCAGAAGGAGTAAGAAGAAAAAGAGAGGGGGGAAGTTGGTGTGAAGAGATTGCGCCTCCAGCGGATATATAACCCTTGCTGAGAGGCCTTTTCGAGCACTCGCCAGCGTCCCCAACGTTCAAATAGAACCTGCGAGGACGAGGCCCACGACCGCCTCACACGCCCTTCTTGCGCGCCATCAGGTAGTCCAAGACGATCTTCTTCTGACCCTTGCGCAGGATCTCTGAGAGTGTTGCCTGAGAAACGCCTGTGATCCGTGAGAGGTCCTTCAGCTTGACCTTGCGCGGCGTCTCGAAGAACCCCTTCTCATATGCCATCATGATGATCTCCTCCTGCCTGCGCGTGAGCGCCTCGCGCTCGTCTATGGGCGCGAGCCGCTGCAGGTCCACCTCGAACTTCGCCTTTCTCAACGAGGCCATGAGCTTCTTGATGTCCTGCCTGTCGCTCGTCATCACGTGCCAGAGGATGTGTCCGTCCGGGCGCGCGTGCGCGGACACGAGATGGCTGTTCGAGCTCGCCAAGGTCGCGCAGGCGAGGCACTTGTGCGTCACGACCTCCCCCATCAGCTTCCCCGATTCGACGAAATCCAGGTCGTAGCTCTGGACCCAGGGCTCCTTCTTGAGTTCCTTGAGCACCTGCTCGAGCTCCTCCTGAGGGCCGTACATCTCGACCAGGTCTCTTACGCCGACAGTCCCCTCGGGCCGTCTGTTCAGTATCTTGACGGAGACTTTGTGCCTGCGGGGAATCTCCGTGATCCACATCTTCGGGATCCTCACGAGAATCTCAGCCTCGATCAAGCCCCGCACCCCTACTGCGCCCTGTGGGCTGGGGAGCCCTGGGAGACCTTCCTCAGGACCTTGTAGAGCACCCTCGGTATCTCGTCGAAGCTCGAGACCGAGTACATGTGCCCGCCCCCGCTCCTGGCGATGTCCTCGCATGTCATCGGCTGGCAGTCGTGGCTCTCGGTCATGATCACGAACAGCCGCCTGTACATCGAGGCGGCCTTCGAGGGGTTCTCCCCCACCGTGTAGTTCCCGTCGGTGACGAGTATGCCCACCTGGTCCCTTGTCTCTGCCCGGAGGAGCCCCTCCTTGCCCTTCCTCAGGGCCTCGTCGATGTTCGTATAGCCTCCCGCACGGGCGTCGAGGAGGTCGGAAATGAGGTCGTCCAGCCTCCTCGCCTGGTCCACTCTCTTGATGACCATGGGCCTGTCGTTGAAGGTTATCAGCATGAAGTCCACGGTCTTGAGCCTGAATGCGAGCACGGCTATGGCGGCAGTGGCCATCGCGAGCTTGTCGCCCGTCATCGACAGGCTCGCATCCAGCATCATCGCCACTGCCAGCCTCCTCGGCTCCCTCCTCTCGACGATGAGATCCTCGGGAGACACATGTCCCCGCTCGACTATCTCCTCCAGTGTAGCCTCCACATCGATCTCCGCGTCATCGCCCAGCCTGAACGGCTCCCGCGAGACGCTTGTGGGCATGGACACAGGCCCGAGCAGCTGGAGCACCCGGTGTATCGTCGCCTTGACCGCGATGCGCTTGGCGAGCTCAAGGAGCGCATGGTCCTTGAGGGTGATGCGGAGCATGGAGTAGTTCTGCGCGATGGCCCAGCCGATGTCGTTCCCGGGCGAGGCACCGTCGAAGTCGCCCTGCTCTAGCATGCCTACGAGCTCAGTGACATCCCTGCGCCTTTCGCGCTCATCCTCCCTGGCCTTGCGTCTCTCGGGCTCGCTCTTGTCTACAAGGGGCCGTCCCTGCTCCGGCGGAGGAAGGGCGAAGCACTCGCTGACGATCTCCTCGATGACCTCGTCTGCCGTCTTCTTGGACTCCTCCCTCATCTCTATCCTCGTCGGAAGGGCCATGTGAGCCGCTTTCCCCACGCCCTCGTAGAGGTCCTTCGAGAATGTTTCGGACAGCTGCGCTATGCTCGCCGCCGCCCTCACGCTCGCCCCACGACGTATGCTCGGGTGGTCCCTGGTCCTGCGAGCGATCCAGATCGCCCTGGCAATCGTCTCGTGCGACGTATCCGGAAGCTGCTTCCTGACGATCTCGGTCTCCTCAGACTCCGACTGGTAGTCCAAGAGGAGCAGTTCGAACCTGTCAGAGAGAGCTTCTGAGAGCGCGGTGGTAGCGACGAACTCACGAGGGTTCTGGGTGCCTATGAGGACGAACCCGTTCTTGGCGCGGACAGTGCCTATCTTGGGTATCTCGATGATGCCCTCGTCCATCGCTGGCAGGAGAATGTTCTGCACACCCTCAGGCATCCTGTTCATCTCGTTCATGAATAGCACGCCCCCCTCGCGCATGGCGCTCGTCAAAGGGCCAGGGATGAACGCGTCGGGCACATAGCCTTTCTCGAGCACGACTGGAGGGTCGAACCAGCCTGACAGCTTCTGCTCGGTGTAACGCTCGTCGCCGTCGACCCTGAACATCGGGCGCTTCAGGTGCCTCGCGACCGCGACAGCCAAGATCGTCTTGCCCACGCCCACGGGGCCCTCGATCATGAGATGCTTCCCGGACTCTATGGCTGCCAGAGCCTTCTCCAGCTCCCGCTCCCGCCCGACTATTCGGGACTCCTTCTGTATCGACCTGACCTCGTCTGGGAGCGACAAGCTGACCGCCCGCTGGCTGATGACTGAACCGAGTAATAACCGTTTCCCATGCAGAGGAAGCGATTGTCGCTAAGGTTTCGGCAGAAGGAGGCTGAACACGCTGCCCCTGGTGTGGTCGTCATAGACCCTGTTCTCAACCCATATCCTTCCGCCATACCTCTCCACGAGCGACTTCACGATGGACAGGCCCATGCCGGCTCCTCTCGACTTCTGGGCAAGGGGGCGCTCTGCCCTCGCGAGCTTCCGGAACTCGCGCGAGAAGACCTTCTCCTTGAGGTCGTCCGGGATCCCGATGCCACGGTCCACAATCCTGATGTTCTCGTAGCTCTTGCCCTCCAGCTCCGCCGGCTTCGTCTCGACATCTATGACGACCTCCTCGTGGTCGTCGTACTTGATCGAGTTCGTGAAGAGGTTGTACAGCACCTCCCCGAGGAAGCTGTCCGCAACGACCCAGATGTCGTGCTCGGTATGGGCCACGCGTATGTTCACCTTCTTGCCCAGGAACGCGCCCTTCGCCTCGTTCGCGGCCTGCTCAATGGCCTTCGTCAAGTTGGTGGGCACGAGCTCCATCTCGGCCTTCTCCAGCATCTGAGCGGACCTCCGCACGTTCCTGATCAGGTGCATTATGTTCCTCGTCGTCTCGCGCGCGGACGAGAGGTACTTGAACTGCACGGGCGTGAGATTCGTGGTCCCGAGGACGACCTCGAGGTACGCGTCGATGGGATTCACCATGTTGCCAACATCATGGGTGATCAGATCGAGGTACATCCTCACCTGGTCTTTGGCGCTTTCCAGGTCCTCGTACATCGACGAGTTCTCTATTGCGATGGAGGCAATCGCGGCGAAGGCCTCCATGGCCTCCATCACCTCCTTGGTGGGGATCTTGCCGTCTCGAGGGTAGTCGAGCTGAATGTAGCCCAGCATCCTACCTGCCCTGTCGTACATGCCGAAGTAGAGGAGGTCCAGCTCGTGCCACGAGTCCGGGCTCTCCCTCTTCGCCACCGCCCTCGACTTGTCCTCGATGAACACGAACCCAGAGCCGTTCCCCTGGACCTCGCCCGGTATGTAGTAGCCAGTCCGAGTGACCCTGAACTCCTCCTTGAAATCCTCGAGCACCTTGTGCTTGAGTATGGCGCTCGTGAGGATGACCTTCTCCTCCTCGTCTGTGTAGCCGGTCAGAGAGTGGACAGTGACCTTGTCGGTATCCTCGCTGAAGAGCGACACCCCCGTCTTCCGGAAGCCGAACGTGAGCGCCATCGCGTCGGATACCTTCTGGAGCACTGTGTCGAGGTCGTCTATGCGGAGGACGCTCTGTATGAGCCCGAGGAGCTCGAACATCCTCGCGGTCTTGGCCTCGTTCTCCTGGAGCAGGTCGTGGGCGCGCTTGTACATCTTGTAGTTCTCTATGCCCACGGCGGCGATGCCCGCGAACAGCTCTATGCCCTCGATGGTCTCCTTGGAGGGGATCCTGCCGTCCAGAGGATAGTCCACCTGTAGGTAGCCGATGATGTCCCCCCTTCTGTTCAAGAGCGCGAAATACAGCAGGTCGAGCTCGTGCCACGCATCCGGGGAAGGCCTTGGCCTGAGCGCGGCCTCCTTGTCTCTGATAGCAACGTACTGCTGAAGCTCCCCGCCCTGCCTCTCTGCTGGCACGTAGTAGCACAGCCGGGAGACCCGGTTCCCCTCGGTCATGTCCGAGAGTATCTGGTCGCTCTCGAACGCCCACTGGTTGGCAGCGATCTCCTCGATTTCCGCCTGCGTGTATCCCGCCATCGCGTGGTCGGTGAACAGCCCCTTCTGCTCGTCCAGCATGGATATGGAGGCTAGCTGAAACCCGAACAGGTCCTTCACGGACTCAGCGATCCTCTGGAGGAAGACACCGATCTCCTCCACATTGAGGAGGTCGATTGTGAGCTCGAGAATCCTGGAGATGCTCTGCACTCGCTTGTCGCTTGTGACCCCTGACTCAGGGAAAGGGGTGGAGGCTTGCGTCATTGGCGCTCGTATATTGCCTGGCAGGTGATAAAAGGCTTTTGAGCAGTCGTCGCGAGGCGCCTGATCCATCAGCCCAAGGTTTATGCTTCTGACGCCGCATCGGGGCACCGATAAGATGAAGGTACACATAACCGCGGACATGGAGGGCATCGCGACCATCTGCCACGACGACCAGGCCGACCTGAAGAACGCGGAGTTCCCGAGGATGAGGGAGATTATGACAGGAGAGGTCCAGGCGGCGATCGAAGGGGCCAGGGACGCGGGCGCGGATGAGATACTGGTCTGCGACGCCCATGACACGGGGAGGAACCTCCTGATCGAGAAGCTCGACCACGATGTCGAGGTCATCGAGGGATCCGCCTACGACCTCGGCATGATGAGCGGGATCACTAGGGACTTCGACGCCTCGTTCCAGGTGGGCTATCACTCTATGCGCCACACGCACGCGGGCGTGCTCGGGCACACGTACACGTATCACATAGCCGAGCTGAGGTTTAATGGCACGATCATGGGTGAGTCGGGCCTGAGCGCAGCCATCGCAGGGCACTTCGGCGTGCCTCTCGTGTTCGTGTCCGGCGACGCACATGCGATCCGACAGGCCAAGAGCCTCGTGAAGAACATCGTGGGAGTGCCCACGAAGGAAGGGGTAGGGCTCTACGGCGTTCGCTCTCTGACTCCCGAGAAGGCCAGGAAGCTCATCCGGAAGGGCGCCAAGGAGGCCCTCGGGAAGCTGGACGAGATCGAGCCGTATGTCGTCAAGAAGCCAGTCCTCATGGAGGTCGAGTTCGAGAGGCCCCTGATGGCGCAGTACGCGTCCCAGGTCCCGCTGGTCAAGCGGAAGGACGCGAAGTCGGTGACCTACAAGGCCTCGGACGTCGTGGATGCATTCTATGTGTTCCTTGTGCTGAACATGGTCGCCTCGTATGCGAAGAGCGAAGGCCCGCTCTAGTGCTCTAGAAGCGGACGGCCATCTTCACGAAGAGTGGAAAGAAGGAGCGGCTTCAGGGCCTGGGGCTTCCTGAGACCCCACCAAATCATTCAAGTGCATACCAGCCATTGACCCTGCGCCTATGCCGAAGAAGAACCTAGGCCGTGTGGAAGGCTTGCTCTTGAGGCCGATCAAGCAGGGAGAGCTGCCCCAGCTGGTATCAGTCTGGAAGAGTTCTGGGTTGCCTACGAGACTAGACGGCCGAGATAGTATGCCCAACCTCAGGAAGCAGCTCAAGAGGGATCCTGCCCTGTTCATCGGCGCGTTCCAGGGAGCTGAGCTCGTCGGTGCGGCAATCGCCAGCGACGACGGCAGGAAGGGGTGGATCAACAGGCTCGCTGTCGTGCCCAAGGCGCAGGGCAGAGGAATCGCCGCTGCGTTGATTTCCGCATGCGAGGGGGTGCTCAGGAAGCGTGGCCGGCTGCTGGTCGCCGTCCTGATAGAAGACTACA
>DYTN01000022.1:0-7861 GCA_020725925.1 Methanobacteriota archaeon | reverse complement strand
CAAGACCTCGATGAAGCTGTTCGAAAGGGAAGGCTACGTCCGCGAGCCGGAGATCCTCCACTTCACGAAGCGCGAGGACAAGAGGTACTAGCGAGTTCAGCCGAGCTCGAAGCCTATGACGCCGTAGACGTCGTCGACGTGCCCCTGGTACCTGTCCTCGCCCTTGAACATCTGCACCGTCCTCCAGGTCCGCTTCTTCGTTATGGGGTCTATCAGGCCGATGGCGTCCTTGTTCTCTTCGAAGACCCCGAAGAACGCCTCTCCCGACCCCAAGGATGACATCGTCGTCGTCAGTAGCGCGGAGGCGTCTTCTGTCTTCCTCGACGTGCAAACCCATGGCCCGAAATCGACAGTGAACTCGGTCTTGCGGCCAAGGGCGTATCCGAGCAGCCTGCCGCCACGCTCGATCTTGAACGCGCTCTCCGGGAACTCGTCATACAGCATCCTGATGAGCCTCCCCCTGTCGTCCCCGAACATCTCCCTGTCCAATGCCAGGACCCTGCCCAGATCCTCTGGTGTGATCCTGGTGCATCCTGGTGAGGGCCCCGAGAACTCCCCCGGCCTCACGTCGGCCTTGATGCAATGGACGACCTCGCTCTTCCGGAAGCCGTGCTTCTCATACAGCTTCACGCCCTCGGTCGTCGCGTAGAGGAGCACGGAGCCGGCCCCCTTCGACTCGCAGTACCCAATCGCCTCGTTAAGGAGCGATTGCCCAATACGCCTCCCCCTGCCCTTCTCGCTGACGACCAGGATGCCTATGAACCCGGTCCTGCCGTATGTGATGGCGTTCACGACGCCGAGAGGCTCCTCGTCCTCGAACACGAAGCTTCCCCCGGGGTCCAGGCGCAGCATCCGCTCGATCTCAGGAGCAGCATAGGTCCAGCTCTCCCTGCAGACAAGCGAGACGACGAAAGGGATGTCCTCCGGCCTCATGACCCTGATGCCCACTCTTCCCAAGCCTCCACGGCAGTGGAGCGCAATCGGCAATGGCGTATTTCATGCATGCGGGTTCAGAGCAGATGCACGGTCACGGGCTCGTCCTTCTCGATCAGGTCCACGTCCGCTGGGATCACTATGTACCCGTCGGCGTACGCCATGCTCGTTATCGCCCCCGACTCCTTGAACGCGGGCTGAGCGACGCCTGCTTCCAACTTCACGGTCAGGAACTGTGTCCTCCCCGTCGTCGACACGAACCGCTTGCCCATCCTCGCTTCGACCGTCCTCTTCAGGAGGTCAGGAAGCCTGGCCATCTTTCGCAGGACAGGCGCGAGGAGCAAATAGGCGTTCGAAAGGCACGAGGTCGGATATCCCGGCATGCCGAACACGAGCTGCTTGCCCACGGTGCCGAAGAGGGTCGGCTTGCCAGGCTTCACGGCTATGCCGTGGAATACCACACGGCCGTTGCGCTCCAGCAGGTCGAGCATTATGTCTCTCTCGCCGACAGAGCTTCCCCCGGAGAAGACGAGCATGTCACAGTCCTTGTTCTTGCTGAGGACATCTTCCAAGTCTCCCAGCGAATCGTCCACGATGCCGAGCATCCGTGGCTGGCCGCCGCACTCCGCGACCGCGCTCGAGAGCGTGTAGCCGTTGATGTTGTAGACCTGGCCTCGCTTCAGGCTGCCCCCAAGGGGGGCGATCTCGCTACCTGTCGGGACCACGGCCACGAGCGGTTTGGCGTACACCTTGACCGTCTCTCTGCCAATGGCCGCGAGCGCGCCGATCTTGCTGGGGTTCATCAGGTCGCCCCTCGACAGTATCCGAGACCCAGGCGAGATGTCCTCTCCCTTCTTCGAGACGTTCTTTCCAGGATGCACGGACTCGCTGACAAGCACCTTGTCCCCTTCGAGCTCGGTGTCCTCGACCATGACGACCGCATCCGCGCCCCTCGGCAACATCGCGCCCGTGGCGATCTCGGAGCACATCCCTTTCGAGACGGTCCTCCTAGGGACCGCCCCTGCATAGACCGCCTCGACGCATCTCAGCGCAACGGGTTTCAGCTTGGAAGCGCCGTACGTATCCGACGCCCTCACAGCATACCCATCCATCCCGCCTCGCGTGAACGGTGGGACACTGACCTTCGAGACCACCTCCTCCGCGGACACCCTATCCGCTGATTCGACTATCGGGACGGTCTCCGTCCGGACTACCGGCCGCGCGGCCCCTGTGGCCAGGTCAAGAGCCTCGCTCAGGGGGATGAGGCGCTTGATTGGCCTCACCTGAGGGCCTCCCACACCAAGTGGCCAAGCTCGGGCGCGATGAGCTTGCCTGTGGCAAGCCGGACGGCCTTCTCTGACCCTGGGATGCAGAAGACGACCTTTCCCTCAGTGACGAACGCGGCTGCTCTGGACATCATGGCTGCGCTGCCGATCTCGTCGTAGCTGAGCGACCTGAACAGCTCCCCGAACCCTGGCAACCGCTTCTCCTCGAACTCCGCCACGGCCTCGAGCGTCACATCCCTCCGCGCGATCCCTGTCCCGCCATTCATGACGACTGCTTGTACGCCGGGGTCCTCGATCAGCTCCCTCAGCACCTTCTGGATCTCGCGGATGTCATCCTTGACGACCGTCCTCCGGAGCACCCTGTGCCCCGCTTCTGCGAGCAGCTCGGCTATCGCCTTGCCTGACAGGTCATCGGCCTCCGTCCTCGTGTCGCTGATAGTCACGACGGCTGCGTTCACGCTCTTCGGTGCCTTACCGCGATGCTCATCGACGCCCACGCACAGAACCTCCCTTGACCTTGCTGACGACCCTGACCCCCGAGATCTCCGTCGACGGGTACTGGCCCTCCGCGTCCTTCTCGAGGTACTTCACCATGTCCCAGGCGCTCAGGAGCGCCGTCGTGATGCCGACCAGAGCCTCCATCTCCACGCCCGTTTTGTAGTCCGCAGAGACCGTGCACCTGCCCGACAGCCTGTCGTCTCCCACCGAGAGATCGACCTCGACCGAGGTCAGAGGGACCTGGTGGCAGAGCGGAATGATGGATGATGTGGCCTTGGCCGCTTGAATGCCCGCGAGCTTCGAGGCCGTGAGCACATCGCCCTTCTTGACCGCCCCCGAGGATATCGCCCTGAGCGTGCTGCCCTTCAACAACAAGTGGCCCTCAGCCGTCGCCACCCTCCTCACGGTCCTCTTGGAGCCTATGTCGACCATGCGTGCCATGCCCTCACACGCCCCCCTCAACCCACCGCGCGCTCCCGGGGCCCAGTTCCTTCTTCCAGATGGGCGTGGTCTTCTTCAGCTCATCGATGATGTACTTGCAGGCGCCGAACGCCTCCTTCCTGTGCGGAGCGCTGACGGCTAGGACGATGATGACGTCCCCGACCTTCAGCTTCCCGACTCTGTGGGCGATCGATATTCTTGAGACCTCGAACTTCGATTTGGCCTCTGAGCAGATCCTCGTGAGGTCCTTCTTCGCCAGATCCGCTGCTGCCTCGAGGAGCATCGAGGAGACCTTCACTCCCTCGGCCCTGTCCCTCACGGTCCCGACAAATGAGACAGTGCCGCCAGCGGACCGGTGGGCCACGGAGCTGATCACCTTCTGGGGGGACACGGGTCTGTTCGTGATATCGACTGCAATCGCTATCATCTGCTCACCTCCAGTAGGGTTTGCGATTGGCAACCGCGCTTAAGAACAATTCGTGGATCGCATCGTCCGAGGCACCTTCGCGCAGGGCACTCAGGACATCGACTTCGCCCGACCTGTCCAGCAGGCACGGCTTGAGCCGCCCGTCACTGGACATGCGGAGCCTCGTGCAGTTGGCGCAGAACTCGGAGTTGTGCATGGGCCTCACGACCTCCACCTGGACCTGCACGCCATTCGATCTGATTCTGTACCTCCGACGCCTGTGCAGCTCGTTCACGGTCGTCTCGAGCGACTCGCGCGCGAGAGACTCCTCGATGCTCTTCAGCGAGACGTGCCTCTCCGCGAAACCGCAGCCGTTCTCTCCATCCCTGTCGGACATGTACTCGATGAGCTGGAGCACAGCGCCTGCCCGGCCACAGAAGTCGATCATCGCCTGGATTTCGTCCTCGTTCACGTTCTTCAGGACCACCATGTTGACTTTCACAGGGTCCAATCCCACGCTCACTGCCGCCTTGATGCCCTCCATCGTCTCGGACGATGCATCGACCCCGCAGAGGCGTGTGTATCTGCCTGCGTCGAGCGTGTGGAGGCTGACGTTGACCCTTCTGAGGCCGGCTCGCTTCAGCGACACAGCGAGCTCGGAGAGGCGCCTCCCGTTGGTCGTGAGGGAGACCTCCCTCAGCAACGGGGAGATGCCGCTGACTATGTCCGAGATGTCCCGGCGCAGCAGGGGCTCTCCGCCAGTGATCTTCACCTTCCTGACCCCGATGGTGGCCCCTATCTTGACGAGCCGTTCGATCTCCGAGGAAGTCATCTCGGTCGACGCGGGGTGCTGACCTTCCTTGTGGCAGTGCGAGCACCTTAGGTCGCACTTCTGAGTCACCGAGAGCCTCAGGCTCCTGACCTCCCTGCCAAAGGGGTCCACGGCGGGCACAACATACGCTGGGTTCGACCGCGCTACCGACATGCTCGGTCTGACATAACGGCGCTGGCTTATAAGAATTCCCTTCTCAATCAGAAGGCGAATACCCGTCCTTCCAGAACGCTCGACATGTTTTTATAAGACATCGTGAATACGAGCCAGCAGGAATGGGAATATGAGGGATGGGGATGCAGGAGCCTTCGAGCGCTAGCGTGTGCTCCGCACCTGGAAGGGGCAACGGCAAGTCTCTGCCCGATGAGGACGTCCTCGATATCCTGAGGCTGATCCTGAGGGTCGAACCCCTCGATGTGCTGCTCCAGAAGGTTGTGGACACTATCGCAGGGGCATTCAACGTCAAGCGCGTGAGCCTTGGCGTGCTCGACGAGAAGACAGGGTTGTTCTGCCCGAAGGCCCTGCACGGCTATCCGCCAGAAAGGTCGGTCGCCATCAAGCGGCACGCGTACACCCTTGAGAGGATGAAGAACGACCTCAGGCAAGAGTTCCGAATCGGCCGCGGGGCATACTACATCCGATCCGAGGACCAGAAGACCGCATACGACGACGAGCCGGACTACATCATGAACGAGGACCTGGTCGACGTCCCGCGCGCCTCACCCTCGGACTGGCACGAGCTCGACTACATCGACTTCGTGATGACGGACAGGCTCGGCAACTGGATCGGGTGGATCGAGATAGACGAGCCCTCGGACAGGAAGGTGCCCTCGAAAGAGGTCATAGACAAGATACAGATACTGGCCGACCTTGCGGCCATCGCCATCGAGAACTCCAAGACCTACGAGGACGCGGTCGGCGCGATGATGGACTCTCAGGGTTATCTGGATCTCATAGTCCACGACATAGGCAACATGGTCGGACCGTTGATGTACTACATGAACGGCCTGAGCAACTCGCAGTCGCCTGACGAGCGGTCAGCGTTCCTCGCTAGGAACGCTAGCGCAGTCGCGGAGTCCATCAGGAAGCTCGTGGAGAACGTCCGCAAGTTCTCCGAGGTGAAGTCGTCAGAACCGCACCTGAAGGATCAGTACGACCTCCATGAGGTGCTCAAAGAGTGTGCGGACGCCGTCAAGAGGGAGTTCCCCACCAAGACCGTCAACGTGACCATCACATGCCCAGAGAGGATCAGCCCCATCATGGCCGATGAGCTCATTCGCGACCTCTTCATGAACCTGCTGAGCAACTCGGTGAAGCACACACCTGGCCATGAGGCGGAGATAGGTGTTCGCATCGCAGAGGGATACAGCGCGTGCACGGTCAGGATCGAGGACAAGGGGCGGGGCATCCCGGACGACAAGAAGGAGCAGGTGTTCGCTCGATTCGCGCAGAGGGCAGAGGGCGTCGCCGGAACCGGCCTCGGGCTCTCGATAGTCTCGCTGCTGGTCGAGCGCTACAACGGCCTGATATCCGTGAAGGGCCGCGTGCCGGGCGATTGCTCCCAGGGCGCGTGCTTCGAGGTGTCGTTCCCGAAGCTGCTCGAGCCGGACAGGGTGGACAGGCTCAGGGTGGTGGACCTGGGTGTCGTAGCCGGCCTCGATCTCGCGCAGTGGCACTCAGGCGCGAGAAAGGCATAAGAGCGGCCTCTGGCATCGAGTGGGGTGCACGATTTGGTCACGGTTCCGGACACGGTCCAGCCATTTGACGATCTTGAGGCTGTGAGGAGGCTTGCGCTCTCAGCCGGGCTGGAGGACGGGCCCTTCGAAAAGACCATAGCCTCGTTCGGGGTCCGGCGCGGCGGCGCCCTCGTGGGCTGCGTCGCGCTCAAACTAGACGGCGAACGGTATTCCGTGGAATGGCTTGCCGTGGCTGATGGCCTCAGAGGCAAGGGGCTAGGGTCGAGGCTGGTCGACAGCGTCGAACATGAGGCGAGACGGAGGGGCGCGGGCAGGCTCTGGGCGCTCGCGCGCGCCCCCGGCTTCTTCGAGAAGCTCGGGTACAGGCGGGCGAAAGAAGGTGATGATACGGACAGGTACCTGGCGAACTGCAGGCGCTGCTCGCAATACCAGCAGACCTGCTGGCCAGCAATCATGTTCAAGGACTTACAGCATGAGGCGACAGATGCGACAGATATAAGTGAAGGGGTCTGATAGCGCTCTGCAAACCAACGGCGGCTCGATCATGACCCACAACAAGAAGGAGATAGCTCAATGCGCCAGGTCGATCGTCAGGACATCCAACCTGAGCAAGGGAGATGCGGTCGCCATAAGGGGCGGGGTCCACACGATGGAGCTGCTGGAGGAGATCGCCCTCGAATGCTATCGAAAGGGAGCGATGCCGATGATACTCATCTCATCGGACTCCTACACAAGGCGCGTGTTCGAGGAGATCCCCGCCTCGACGCTCGCCACGACCCCCAAGCACATGGTGGCAATGGCGAAGGAGTGCGACATGTACATCGGTCTCGAGGAGTTCGACGACCCCTCGATAGCCGAGCGGTTCCCCAGGAAGAAGTTGCAGGCGCGGCAGAAGGCGAACCTCCCGCTCCATGAGCTCTTCTCGCACCCGAAGAAGGGCAAGAAGTGGCTCTATGCGGGCTGGCCGACCAGGAAGGCAGCGAAGCACCTCGGAATAGCATACAGTGAGTTCCGGAACATAGTGGTCGGCGGGATCTCCGTACCTCCCGAGCAGCTCATGAAGACCGGTAGGAGGCTTGGCCGCAAATTCAGGGGCGCCTCCTGGGTACATGTCTGGGACGACAAGGGCACCGACTTCCGGGTAAAGATTGAGGGCAGATACCTGAACATCGACGACGGGGTCATCAGCAAGCAGGACTACGACATGGGAGACAGAGGTGCGAACCTGCCTGCGGGGGAGCTGTTCGTGGCACCCCACGAGACCGTCGGCAGCGGCACGCTGTTCAGCCCTATCACGAGGGACCGGATGTCGGACAAGATAGTCACCGACGCCCACCTGTCATTCAAGTCCGGCAGACTCATGCTCGAGAAGACGACTGCGAGCAGGAACCTGGACGCCCTCTTGTCGAGCTTCGAGCAGTGCGAGGCCGTGGACAGGACCAAGTTCGACCCGGTCCGGACGACGAACCTGGCAGAGCTTGGCATAGGATTCAACCCGAAGATCAAGAGAGCGATTGGCTACATACTCACAGACGAGAAGGTCAGCGGGACCGTCCACGTCGCGTTCGGCCTGAACAAGGGATATGGCGGGAAGTCGGACTCGACAATGCACTGGGACTTCGTCTCCGCACCGGGAGCCAACATCGAAGTAGAGCGGACTGACGGGGAAATCGTCCCGGTGATGGAGAAGGGGAAATTCCTCTGAGCAGCCGGAAGCTACCGCACTGCCCTCTTGCCCGAGTCACGGGCAAGCTCGAGCGCTTTCTCT
>DYTN01000045.1 GCA_020725925.1 Methanobacteriota archaeon | reverse complement strand
TCGTCGGGCCGGCCCTGGGGCTCGGATGCCGTCTTCCGTGAAGCTGGCGGGCGTGCCTTCGGGAGAGCTATCCTGAAGACGGTGCCCCTGCTGAAGTCCCCCTTGACGCGGTCCTCGACCCATATCCTCCCGCCGTACTTCCTCACGATGGAGCTCACGATCGACAGCCCGAGCCCGAACCCCTTGACGCCCGTCATGCCGGTCGCGAACCTCTCGAACACGGCCTCCTTCCTGTCGTCGGGTATGCCCCTGCCGCGGTCCATCACGCTGACGACCCAGAACGCCCCCCGAGGCGAGACCTCCTCGGTGACGTGAACGTCCACCCTGACCCGCTTCGAGGTGTCGAACTTCACGGCGTTCGAGATGATGTTGAGGAACAGCTCGTTCAGGAACTGGTTGGCCTTCACGTAGTGTGTGTCGGGCAGGATGTCCGAGACGACCATGAGCTTCCTGTCAGTCACCGTCTTCGTGACGACATCGACGGCGTCAGAGACCGCCTTCTGGATGTCCATGGGCTCGAAGTCCTCATCCGACATCATCCTGACCTTTGCGAGCTTCCTGATGTTGTCTATGAGGCGCGCGTTGTTCCTGACCTGGAGCAGCGCCCTCTCCGCATACCGCCTCTGGTTGTCGTCCAGACGCTTGTCCTGGAGCAGGAGCTCGATGTAGCCCATGATGCCCTGGTTGAAGTTGTTGATGTCGTGGGTCATGAGGTCGTTCAGGAGCGCTATCTCGTTCGCTGCCATGACCTGCCGCTCGTACACCTTCGCGTTCTCGATGGCTATGGAGGCAATGCCCCCCAGGATCTCAAGGACCTCGACCTGGTCCAGGCTCGGGAGCTTCAGGTCGAGGGGCTCGTCCACGATCATGTAGCCGGACACGCGCCCGCTCCGGTCCTTGAACACCGACATCAGGAGGTCCCTCTCGTGCCAAGCAGTGGGATTGGGCCTTGGCTTATCCGCCAGCTCTGGATGCGCCAGGTAGTCGAACTCCTCGATGCCGTAGATCTGCTCCTCGAACTTGATGAGGTAGCTCGTCGCGCCCACCTTGAACCGGTCGTCGAACATGGTCATTATCTTCTTGCCCTCTCGGATCCTTCCCTTCTCCGCCCAGCTCGGGAAGCCGGAGCGCGCCCTGACCTCGAACGTATCCCGCTCGGACTCGTACAGCGTGACGGTGGACCGCCTGAACCCGAACAGCTGGACGACCGCGTCGGCGATCCTCTGCAGCAGGCGATCCAGGTCGTCCATGTACATGACCGAGGTGGTGAGCTCGAGGACCTTGGCCATCTGCTCGACCTTGCGCCCGCTCTCCCTCAGGAGGTGCCCCCTGGTGCGATACAGCTCGGCGTTCTCGACGGCGACCGCGGCCTGGCTCGCGAACAGCTGGGCGATCTCGAACTCCGTCTCGGTGAACACGGTCTCGTCCCTGTAGAGCGCGAGCACGCCGATGGCCTTCTCCTTGCTGATGAGCGGGATGGCCAGCATCGCCTCCTTGTCCTGCGGGGTGCCGGCGACCATGACGGCCCTCGGGTCTGCCAGGGTGTTGTTCACCAGCTCAGCCTTGCCCGTCCTGGCGACGTGCCCAGTGATGCCGATGTCCATCGAGAACTCCTCGGCCATGATCTCCTCGGTGTACGGCCCCCTGGAGGCCAGCGGGACGATCATCTTGCGGTCGTGGTCCACCTTGTAGAATGTGATGCCGTCGTACCAGACGACTCCTCGCAGCTTGTCCGAGACGAGCTCGTACATGCTGCCGGTGTCAATCTGCCTCTGGATCGATACCGCCGTCTCGAGCAGCGCGAGCTGCGAATGCACCCTCTGGTTCAGGGACGACAGCAGGTTGGCGTTCTCGAGAGCGATCGCCGCGTGGTCCGCGAGCGACGACAGGAAGAGGGCGTCGCTCTTGGTGAACGGCTTCCCGCCAACCTTGTTGTAGACGTTCACAACGCCTATGCCCCTGCCCTCGATCATGAGCGGGGCGCACACCATCGACCGGATCCCGAACCGCTCCGCGTCGGCTTCGATGGCGTCCGAGTCCGCGAAGTAGTCGTTCACGACCTCCGTCTTCAGGGATTTCAGCGCCTTCCCCGTGATGCCGACATCAGCCTTGAACGCCCTTCCCGAAAGCTTCTCCTTGTCCATGCGGAACGACGCGACGAACGAGAGGGTGTCCATCTGGGGGTCCGTCAGACCCACCATGGCCTTCTCGGCCTTGAGGAGGGTCGCGGCATCCCTGACGACCTGGTCCAGGATGACCCCGGGCTCCAGCCTGTAGGAGATCTGCTTGCTGATCCTGTCCAGGACGGAGAGCGCCACCTCCCGCTCCTTCGATTCCGTGTACACCCTCGCGTTCACGACAGAGGTCGCGAGCATGTCCGCGAGCATCTCCATGGTGTTCACGTCGTTCCTGGTGAAGGCCTCCTTGACATCGCTCTGGATGTCCAGGATGCCGAGGATCTCGCCTCTGAAGGTCACAGGGACCGAGAGCTCCGACTTCGTGCCTATGAGGTCCTTGCGCACATATCGCGGGTCCGCCTCCACGTCGCCGCAGACGAGCGTCTCCCCGAAGTACGCTGCGTGACCGATGATGCCTTCCTTGAGCTTCAGCCTCATGTCCCTGGGCACCGAGTCCATGTCCCATCCGTAGCCGGACTTGAAGAAGAGGTCTCCCCGCTCCTTGTCCATCATCATCATGGTGACATGCCTGTACCCGAAGCCCTGCGCGATCGCCTTCACGAACTCGCTTATCAGCTCGTCCAGGTCCAGGATGGAGGTGACGACCCTGCTGATCTTGTTGATCGTGGTGAGCTGGCTCACCCTCCTCGCGAGCTCCGTGGTCCTGGCCTCCATCTTCGCCTCGAGCTCCGAGGTGTACTTCTCTATCTCGACCTTCTCGGTCTTCTGCCTCGTGATGTCCCTCAGGATGCCCACGACGCCGATCGGCAGGCCCTTCTCGGCCCGCACGGGCCTCGCGTCGACCTGCGTGTAGTACCTCGTGCCGTCCTTCCTGAGGCCCGTCATCTCCCCCTTCCAGCTGCGCTCGGCTGCGGCCTTCAGGATCGTGTGCATGGTCCCGCCAGGGGCCCCGGGCACGGAGGTATCCGTGATGCTGAGACCAGCAACGCTCTTCTCGTCATAACCTGTCAGGACGGCATAGGCCTTGTTGACGTAGATGATCTTCCCCTCGGCATCTGAGACGCACACAGCCTCCGGCATCTGGTCGACCGATGACGAGAGCAGCTGGAGCCTGGCCTCGTTTTCCTGCAGCTCCGTGACGTCCCGCTCGTACGAGACCCAGTATGGCTCACCGTCGGCAGGGTCCACGAACTTGTTTACGATAACCTCATACACCTTGCCCCTCTGGGGCTCAGCCCGGCGGACGAACGGCCCCTTGTCGTAGTCCCAGCCCGCATCGAGCGGGCAACGTACACAATACTCCGGCGAGGCCATGGTCGTGTCCGAGCATTTCCTTCCTGTCAGGTCCCCGTACTCCTCGATGAGCCTCTTGTTCATGAAGACGATCTTGCGGTCCTTGTCGATGACCGAGACTCCGTCTGAGATGGCATCGAGGACGGAGAACAGCGCTTTCAAGCTCGAAGCCCGGCCCGGCCCCGAGCTCTCTGGGGGGATTTGGGAATTCGCGGTCTCACCTTGCCGACGACATTCCTCTCCCTTGTGATTCAATCACCCAGACTTTAAATGTTTCGAGGTTGGGACGGCGCCGTGCATCTCGCGATTCCGCGCGGCCACCAGGAATCCAACAGATTTAACTACACCGTGCATCATGGAGCCACGATGCCACCAAAGGACCCCTTCGACTACGATGTCCTGCTGGAGAGGGCGAAGAAGAAGCTCCCGCATACGCTCGAGTCACACGACAGGTTCCAGGTTCCCGAGCCCGACGTCATGATCGAGGGCAAGACGACTGTCATCAGGAACTTCGGGGAGATCATCAGCACTCTGAGGAGGGAGCCCGACCACCTCCTGGGCTACCTGTTGAGGGAGCTGGGCACGGCAGGGACTCTCGAGGGCCAGAGGGTCGTCTTCAAGGGCAAGGTCGCGACGGCTGCGATAGCGGACAGGATCCGGAACTACGTCGACGAGTACGTTCTCTGCAGCGAGTGCAGCAGGCCGGACACGAAGATAGTCAAGGATGGCAGGGTGCTCATCCTGACGTGCGAGACATGCGGCGCGCACAGGCCAGTCCATGTGAAGAAGCAGGTCAAGGCCGAGGAAGCCAAGGAGATAGAGGAGGGCCAGACCTACGATTTCATGATAGAGGATGTGGGCAAGAAGGGCGACGGCATCGCGAGAAAGGGCAACTTCATCATCTATGTGCCGGGGACAGCCAAGGGCTCCCAGGTCAAGGTGAAGATAGAGAAGGTGTCCGGCACAGTCGCATTCGGGGTCAGGGTCGGCTGAGCCTCACGGGACCTCGATCCTGGCCTTCATGGATACACGTACGGTCCCGCCGACCTCCACCTTCCTGACCGCTGCGCCTCGCCTCTCGATGCGCACGTGTATCCTCGACGCCCGTCCCATCCAGTGCCCCTGCTCGATGACCATGTCTCCGAGCTTCTCCCTGGGCACGAAATCCCTCTCCGCGACATATGCCCCCAGGGCTCCGGCGCCAAGGCCTGAGGCCGCGTCCTCGATCGGCTGCGGATGCGGGAGGAAGCACCTCGAGTGAAGAGTCGAACCCTGGTCCATCACGCTCCAGGTGTAGACGATGATGGCACCGACATCGAGCTCCTTGCACAGCTCCGTGACCTCGGCCTGCTTGGGCTCGAGCCTGCTGATGGTATCCATGGACCGCACGGAAGCGAGCAGGCAGGGCATCCCGGTCGAGACCCGGCTCATCGGGAACTCCTCGTGGAAGAGGGCGTCCGCGCCCACGCCGAGCGCGCTGGCGACCTCCTTCACGTCCCCCTCCCGCGCGAACATCGGCCTCTTCTGCGTCATCCACACGAGGCGCCTCGAATCCGCGGACTGCTCCACCGAGAACGGCAGCACGCCGACGGCGGTCTCCAGCCTGTGCCTCCCGCCCGCAGCTCCGAAGGCCTTCCTGTCCGCCAGGCACCAGAGAGCGCCTATGGTGCCGTGCCCGGAGAGAGGGTCCTCCCCGGCAGGCGTGAAGTACCTCAGCCTGACGTCTGCGCGCCTGGACCTCAGCACGAACGAGGTGACCGGGGCCCACGCTTCGGCGGCGATCCTCTGCATATGCAGCTCATCCAGCCCGTCAGCCTCGAAGACGACATTCGCGGGATTGCCAAGGAATAGCTCGTCGGTGAACACGTCCGCCCTGAAGAGTTCTAGCTCGGCCACGCCCCACGGACCGCCATAAGGCTATTTGGAGTTTCTCTGGCGACGACCTGCACAAAGTATTTCAGAGACTGTCTGGATAGCGGGGCCAGATGGAGGCCTCAGTGAGAAGCGCGATCGTGATGGGCGCAATATTCGCGCTTGCTCAGCTCGGCGCCATCCTGATGGCATGGGCGTTCCTGGGGCCTGAGTGGCAGGCATTCGAGAACCCCAACGACCCGCTGATACCGATATACTACATCGTCGCGATCCTCGGGTTCACCTTCGCCGTGCTCTACGTCATCAAGAAGAAGCGGGAGGACGTGGTGAGGATCGTCTTCCTGGGTGCGGTTGCGTACACGATATTCTTCGTCATCATGATCATCCTCGCGGGGTTCATGTACAGCACCTACGCGGCACTCCTCTCTATCTTGGTCACGGCTGTCCTGACCTACTACCTGGTCAAGTGGCCCGAGTGGTACGTCATCGATGCCGCCGGGGTCCTGATGTCCATCGGCATCATAGGGATATTCGGCATCTCGCTCGGCATCCTGCCCGTGCTCATCCTGCTCGTAGCCCTTGCGGTCTACGACGCGATATCCGTCTATGGCACGAAGCACATGGTCGCGCTCGCGGACGGGGTGACGAAGATGAAGCTGCCCATCCTGCTCGTGATCCCCAAGAAGAGGGGCTACTCGTACATCAAGCAGAAGCCCCTGATGGAGCAGCTGGCGGAGGGAGGCGAGAGGGAGGCCATGTTCATGGGCCTTGGGGACATCATCATCCCGGGAGTGCTCGTGACCTCAGCGTTCAACTTCCTCCCTGACGATGCCGTGAGCGGCATCTCGGGCAACCTGTTGGTCTCCCTGGGCACGCTCATCGGAGCATTGGCCGGGTTCGCGCTGTTGATGAGATACGTCCTCAAGGGCAGCCCGCAGGCCGGCCTGCCGCTCTTGAACGGCGGCGCGATAGTCGGATACGTACTGTCATACGTGCTCGTGTACGGCTCCCTGTCCCTGGGGATCACTCTCCCGTGGTGATCGCTTGAGACCGCTCAGGATCCTCGCATGCTCCGACATCCACGGGTCGAGCGAGGCCCTCCAGATGCTGCTCCGGGCAGAGCAGACCTCGCCGTACGACCTCGTGGTCATGTGCGGGGACTTCACCACGTTCGGCACGACCCAGTTCACCACGAGAGTCATGTCTGGCTTCAAGACGAAGGTCATCGCGGTCCCGGGCAACTGCGACGTCCCGGACACCGTCGATGTGCTCGAGGCCAGCGGGTCGAGCGTCCACAACACCCAGGTGGAGTTCGGCGGACGGAGGTTCTTCGGGTTCGGGGGCGCGCTTCCAGGCGGCTCCGATATGCCGTTCGAGGTTGAGGAGGACATCATGGAGCGCTCGCTCCGGTCCGTCGCGGTCGAGGGCGGGGTCATGGTGACGCACATGCCCTCGTACGGGATGAACGACCTCACGAAGTCGGGCAAGCACGGAGGCTCCCGCGGGCTCCTCCGGGTGGCCCGGGAGTTCAAACCCGTGCTCGCCCTTTCGGGACACATACACGAGGCCGCCGGCAAGACGATGACCAAGGACACGACCTTCGTGAACCCCGGCCCCGCCAAGAACGGGTTCTATGCCAGCATAGCCCTGGGCGATGTCGCGGAAGTGGAGTTCCACGAGGTCAAGCTGAGCACAAGACATACCACAACCTACTAATACCCCTCCCACTTTCACATCTGCCGAGAGGTCAGGCATGGCCATTTGGCAGGGAAGACCAAAGAGGAAGCCCTCCGGGGGCAGGCTGAGGCTTGCCCGGAAGAAGAGGAAGTTCGAGGTCGGGAGGGAGAAGCAGTTCACTCACCTGGGTGCCCCGAAGGTCAAGATGTACAGGACCAAGGGCGCCAATATGAAGGCAAGGCTCCTCATGGTCGACACCGCCAACGTCGTCGACCCAAAGACCAAGGCCATCAAGAAGGTCAAGATCCTCACGGTGAAGACGAACCCGTCCAACCCCAACTATGTCCAGCGCAACATAATGACCAAGGGCGCGACTGTGATGACGGAGCTCGGCGAGGCGGTCATCACATCGAGGTGCGGCCAGGACGGCGTCGTCAATGCAATGCTTCTGAAGGCAGAGGGGTCGAGCTGAGGAGAGCGCTCGACATCTAGACCGACAGGATTAGATAGTGCCGCGGCATTCGCAAGCCTCGAGGCGTTCGATG
>DYTN01000070.1 GCA_020725925.1 Methanobacteriota archaeon | reverse complement strand
AGCTGGACGGGCCGACGGAGAACATAATGTCCCTTGAGCCGCTGGCCGACAAGTGGAAGGCGTTCGGATGGCACGTGATCGAGATCAACGGGCACAACATGAAGGAGATAATACACGCCACGAACGAGGCGAAGGCCGTCAAGGGGAGGCCGACCATCATCATCTGCCACACGATCAAAGGCAAGGGCGTGAGCTACATGGAGGGTTCCCTGCACTTCCACGGGAAGGCCCCGGACAAGGCGGAGTACGAGCAGGCCATGAAGGAGCTCGGGGGGTGAACAGATGCAGTGGAAGATGGAGAGCCAGAGGAAGCAGTACGGGCGCGCGCTCGTTGAGCTGGGGAAGGAGCGTGGGGACATCGTCGTCCTCGACGCTGACCTGTCGAGCTCGACCAGGACGGCGGACTTCGCCGCCGCGTTCCCCGAGAGGTTCTTCAACTGCGGCATCGCGGAGCAGAACATGATGGACACGGCAGCCGGCCTGGCCGCCTCGGGCAAGACCGTGTTCGCGTCCACGTTCGCGGTGTTCGGGACGGGCAGGTGCTACGACCAGATCAGGCAGTCCATATCGTACACGAACCTCAACGTCAAGATAGTCGTGTCCCACGCAGGCATAACCGTCGGCGGGGACGGCGCGTCGCACCAGATCGTCGAGGACATAGCGCTCATGCGCGTGCTCCCGAATATGACGGTCATCGTCCCCGCGGACTCGCCTGAGACGTACAAGGTCGTGAAGGCGATCGCAAAGACGCACGGGCCAGTATATGTCAGGATCGGCCGCGCGGACGTGCCGACCATCACGGACGAGGGGACGCAGTTCGACCTCCTCAAGGCCCCCGTGCTGAGGGACGGCAAGGATGTGACCCTCATCGGGTGCGGCATCATGGTGTCGAAGTGCCTCGAAGCCGCGGAGGAACTGTCCAAGCACGGCGTGGACGCCAGGGTGATGAACCTGCACACGATCAAGCCCATTGACGACAAGACCATCGTGAAGGCTGCCAGGGAGACCGGAGGGGTGGTCACGGCCGAGGAGCACACGGTCATGATGGGCATGGGCAGCGCAGTCGCCATGGTCCTCG
>DYTN01000044.1 GCA_020725925.1 Methanobacteriota archaeon | reverse complement strand
CCGCGGCGGCGGCCATGAAGGCGTTCCAGGCGAGCTCATGGACCTCCCTGTTGTTCTCGCCCTTCCTGTGAGTCATGAGGAGCTCCATGTCGTCTCCGCAACGGGTGACGTAGTAGTCGTTCAGTAGGCCGTCCCTAACGGCCTTCCCGAGCATCTCGGAGGCGACATCCATCATCCTCTGGTGCGGCCTCGAATGCCCGGCGATCGATCCAACATCGGCCTTGATGAGCGAGACGGTGACCTTCTCTGGCATTTCAGCTTCCTCCGACACTTCAAACAGACATTCGGTCTTAGTTCGGCCGATAAAGCCCTTGGCATATATTAACCGTTTCTGCCTTCTGACAAATCCGAATTGGGCCCTGCCAGAGAGCCAGGCACTACGGGCAGAGAGCAGCGAAAGTAAGATTGCCGGCTAAGTAGTTGGCGAAGGAGCATGTCGAAGGCGGAGTTCGAGGGCGTCGTGGAGCACTCTGCGAGGAAGCTCATGCAGGTCTCCTCTCCACCAGTCCGGTACTGGTTGATGACCCAGGTGATGGGCAAGGACGGTGACGACAGGCTGCTCCGGCAGACCATCCTGGAGTGTGAGCGCTTCCCCCCAAGGACCAAGCTGCTCGCGAAGCTCCATGAGGATGGCACATGGCCAATCCCGAAGCAGAGGAAGTTGGCGGAGGACCGTGGCCCGGGGCCGCCTTTCGGCTACACATACGTGGCGATGCTGAGGAACCTCTGCGCATTGCTGCAGTACAGGACCGGGATTGGCGAGGGGAATGTGGCGGCCTCTTTGGACAAGATCCTGAGCTGGCAGACCAGGGAAGGTTACATCCCCGGCCCCTGGACCGATGCGTTCCCTCTGCCGCACTACAACGGCTTCGCGCTCCACGACCTGCTTAGGTTCAGGCTCGAACGGGACGCCCGGGTCCAGAAGCTCATCAGATGGCTTCTGGGGATGCAGAGGGCCGACGGCGGCTGGAACATACCTTATCTCATGGACGTCTACTATCTTCCGCGGTACAAAGGCATGAGGGCGAGGGACTTCTTCCAGCTCATGCGGGAGGCGGACAAGTCCAAGTTCGACCTCAAGGAGTTCGAGCACGTTCCGAGCTGCATCTGGAGCACGATGCAGGTCGTCTGGGGGCTCGCGGAGAGCCCGCGGCTGGCCAAGGGGCGAGATGTGAGAAGAGGGGCCGAGTATTTCTTGAACATGTTCTTCAAGAAGAACCCGCACACGAGCTTCTACCACACCGAGAAGATCTGGACGAGGCTCAAGTACCCGCTCAACTTCGGCTCTGGGCTCGTCGCCCTGGACATACTCACCCGGCTGGGTTTCGGACCCGAAGACGCGCGCATGGAGAGGCCCATCAGATGGCTTCTCGCGCAGCGCAGGACGGATGGGTTCTGGAACCAGACCGCAAGGCCGAGCGCGGGGAGCGACCAGTGGATAACGCTCATAGCCGTGAGGATCATTCACAGGTATGCTGAGCTGCACTAGGATTTCCCAGGAGCGCCCAGGATGACACGGATTCCTGTCCCTGGCAAAGGCTTAAGCGAGCATAGGGCTCTTTTCCGCCCGTGAGTGAGAGGCCGATGGGAAACGTCGACGACCTCAAACCGATATTCTCTCCCAGGTCCATCGCAGTCATAGGCGCCTCTCGAAGCCCGCACAAGATCGGGTATGAGATCCTCCAGAACATCCTCGTCCAGGGGTACACGGGCAAGATATTCCCCATCAACCCCGAGACGCCGAACATAATGGGGCTCAAGACCCAGCCGAGCGTGCTCGCGGTCAAGGACGACATCGACCTCGCCATCATAGCCGTGCCCGCCGAATTCGTCCCCAAGGTCATGACCGAGTGCGCCAAGAAGAAGGTCAAGGGCGCCATAGTCATATCCTCGGGCTTCGGGGAGACCGGGGAGCGGGGAAGACAGCTCGAGGACGAGGTGCTGCAGATAGCCCGAAAGGGCGGGATCCGGCTCATAGGCCCCAACACGCTGGGATACAAGGACCCCATCGACAACCTGGACGCCGCGTTCGTGTTCGGAATGCCGAGGCCCGGCGAGATAGCGCTCGTCAGCCAGAGCGGCGCCCTTTGCATAGGCATGATCTACTACGCCAACGGCGAGCACATCGGCCTGTCCAGAGTTATCAGCGTCGGAAACAAGGCGGATGTGGACGACGCGGACCTGATCGACTACCTGAATCAGGACCCGTCCACGAAGGTCATCGCGATGTATGTGGAGGGCATCAAGGACGGCAAGAGGTTCCTGGACGCCGCCCGGAGATGCACGAAGCCGATAGTGGCAATCAAGGCCGGAAGAACGGCCGCGGGCTCAGCCGCGGCGTCGACGCACACGGGCTCGCTCAGCGGCTCAGACGCGGTATACGACTCCGCCTTCAGGCAGGTGCACATCCAGAGGGCGTACGATGTGATAGAGATGTTCGACTACGCCCGTGCGCTCGCGTACCAGCCCCCAGCCCAGGGCAACCGGGTGGGGATAATCTCGAACGGCGGGGGCGCGGGCATCATGATTGCTGACTGGTGTGAGTCGATAGGCCTCAAGGTGCCGAACATAGCGAAGAAAACGGCCGACGCGCTCAGGCCCCACCTTCCCGCAATAACATCCGCCAGGAACCCGTTGGACGTGACGGGGGACGCGAGGTTCCACAGGTACCACGCGACCGGGAGCATAATGCTCTCGGACCCGAACGTGGACGCGCTCATCATGACGTGTGTCCATGCGGGCATCGCGAGGCCGAGGGAGTACGTCGGCGCGGTCATCAAGCTCGTCGAGGAGAAGAGGAACCTCCGGAAGCCGATAGTGGCCTGCTGGGTGGGCGGCCCGGACATCGACGAGGTCGTGCAGGAGCTGAGGGTGAAGAACATCCCGGTCTACGCCTCCGCGATGAGGGCGGCGAAGGCCGTGAGATGCCTCTACGACGAGGGCAGAAGGCTCGAGCTTCTGGGACGACAGGGCAGGGCGAGGCAGCCGAACGGATCCCAATAGATGCCGAGGGCGCGCATCATCAATATACGCTTCATGCGTTCCAGGTATGACCCGGAGGAACCGACCCTGCATGAAGAGGGGCAACCTGCGCGACGGCGCCGTCATTGAATGGCTTCTCGACGATGACAACCCGTGCGTGAGATACCTCACCTTGACCAGACTGCTCGGGAAGTCCCCCGGAGACAGGCTGGCGAAGGAGAGCAGGTCCAAGATACCAGATTGGCCGCCCGTCGAGAAGATCCTCAGGAGGCAGCTGAAGAACGGCGGCTGGGAATCGAACCGCGAATGGTACCATCCGAAGTACAAGTCCACCATCTGGCAGCTCATTCTCCTCTCCAAGACGGGCATCGACCCCTCCCTCCACAAAGTGGGACGCATGTGCGAGTACTCCTTCAGGTATCAGTCGGAGGACGGGGCATTCGTCGGCTCCACTCGCGGGAATCCAGCACGGGACTGGGGGTTTCGGACGGGATGTCTAAACGGCAATGTCATCGCCTCGTTTTGCAGACTGGGGCGTGCTAAGGATGCGCGTGTTCGAAGGGCGATGGATAGGCTCCTCGAGATGCAGGAGCCGGACGGGGGATGGCACTGCCGATCTTTCGGCTACCATGCACGGGACAAGCACAGTTGCTTCATGGGGGCGGTCTGCGGTCTGGACGCGGTGCTCGCGTACTCAGCCACGCGGACCTCGAAGGAACTGGAACAGGCGAAGGCCGATGGCGCGGAGTTCCTTCTGCGCCACAGGCTCTTCAGGTCAGACCACCACGGTTGGTCGGTCATCAACAAGGAATGGACGATGCTGCGGGGTCTGCCCTTCGTCGGCTATGACATCCTGAGGGGGTTGAGGGCGCTCGGAGACGCAGGATTCCTGGACGACCCAAGGGCTGGCGAGGCTCTGGAGCTGCTGGAGTCGAAGAGGCTCGCCAACGGGAGATGGCCGAGAGAGGTCCCGTGGCCCACGAACACCTACTCGTCGTTCGGCCAGAAAGGTGTCGAGGACAAGTGGGTGACCCTGGACGCCCTCCTCGTGCTGAGGTCCAGGGGCCGCTGAGTCTTCCTCAGAAGGCTCTTATCCTCGTTCGCCATGGCCCACGGAGAGGTCGCCTTGACAGACAGGAAGCTGGTCGATGGATTGTCAGCGCTCACCGCGGTCGCCCTTTGGGGCCTTGCGTTTCCACTCATACAGGTGGGACTCGACAGCTTCTCGCCCGTAGTCCTCGGGTTCGTCAGGTTCCTGCTCGCATCGGGGCTGATGGCCGCGGTCGTGTTCCTCCGGTACCCGCTGGACCAGGTGGCCGACACGGTCCGACGGGAATGGAGGCCGCTCCTGGCGCTCGGCGTGCTCTATGTGACCATCCCGAACATTGCGCAGAACCTCGGGATGCAGAGCGGGACCTCCTCGATCGCGTCCGTGATACAGTCATCGGGCCCCGTCATGACGCTCCTGTTCGCCGTTGTCATTCTGAACGAGAAGCTGACATCTCTGAAGGCTGCAGGCACTGCGATAGCGATGACTGGGACAGTGCTCCTCGTGGCCAGTGGCGGGGTCTCCTTCGGGGACGAGGACTTCGTCAGCAATGTGCTGATACTGGTGTCGGCCGCGGCCTACGGCCTCGCGTGGGTGTCCGCGAAGAGGATGCTCGAGAGGAACCCGCCCCTGCTCATCATAGGGCTTTCGCTCCTAGTGGGGACGGCCCTCCTCGGGTTCGTCGTGCCGTTCGAATCGGGGTTCAGGGCGGAGTTCACCAGCGCGTCCATCGTCAACATCGCTGTCCTCGGGTTCTTCTGCGCGGGGGCCGCTTCCGTGCTGTATCTCACCCCGTTGGAGAAGGAGGAGGTCTCAAGGATGGCCTTCTTCATCTACCTCATGCCCGTGTTCGCGTCGCTCTCCGCGTGGGCGATCAGGGGCGAGGAAGTCGCTGTCTGGACAGCCCTCTGTGGTGCAGTGATCCTCGTGGGAATCATCATAGCCAACAGGAACGGGACGGGCGCTGGCACGTAACCTTGGTGTGACAGAGTGCCTATTCTGCAGGTTCCACCTCGGCCACCAGGTCCTTCGGCAGACCCTCAGCCGGTGGGATCTCGCCAGCGTAGACCGCCCTGTTGAAGAAGCTCTTGAACATGATCGGCGCGAGTATCGTCGAGAGGAAGGCCATGAGCACCAGCGCGGAGAACATGTCATCGCCTATCAGGCCCTGGTCGAGCGCCAGGCGCGCGAACACGAGCTCCATCGCGCCCTTGCCCATCATCATCGAGCCTACCGCCATCGACTCATTCCTGCTCAGGCCCCCGAACCTCGCAGGGAGGTACGATCCCGCCATCTTCCCCACGACGGCCACGACGGTGATCGCTCCGAACAGTGGGAGGTGCCCCGCGACGCTCCCGAAATCGACGGAGAATCCAATGATCACGAAGAAGATGGGCGCGAGGAAGCCCAGGGTGACGCCGGACAGTATCTCCTCTACTCTCGTCCAGACCTTCAGTCCGGTGCCCGTCTCCCTGAGCATCAAGCCTGCGATGAACGCACCTATCACGCCCGGCAGGCCAGCCCATTCGGCAAGGATCGCGAATGTTATCGCTATCCCGACCGCGATGGCGAAGGCTGCCTCCCCGGTGCGCATCCACTTGAGCAGCTGGTATATGTGCGGGACGACGAGCCGGCTGACGAGGAGGGCGAGGGCGAAGAATATGACGAAGCTCCCGGCCAGGTAGAGTGCCCTCTCCGCCGGCGAGGCGTCCGAGCCTGCTCCCAGAATGATGCCTAGGGCGAACAGCAGGGCGATGTCAGTCATGATGGCCGCGCTGACTATGATCCCGCTCGTCCTCGTCTTTATGACCTCCATGTCCTTCAGCACCCTGATGGTCACGGGCAAGGCAGTGACGGACATGGCGACTGCCGTGAAGGCAAGAGTCGCCCCCTCCAGCTCGAAGACGATGCCGACGCCGAGCCCGAGCAGGAGCGGCACGGCGATCCCGAGCGCGGCGATGGCTCCTCCGATCAGGGAATACGCCCTGACGAGCTTCGGGGAGAACTCGAGCCCGATGTAGAGCATCAGGAAGAGCATCCCGAGGTCGCCCAAGTTCTTCACGAAGGGCTCCTCGTACATGTCGCCGAGGCCTGTGACAATCTCGCCAAGGAGGAACGGCCCCAACACGATCCCTGCCAGGAGCTCGCCGACGATCGGCGGCTGGTGGATCCTGGTGACTATCTCCCCGAAGGCCTTGGCGAAGGCGATGATGAGGAGCACATAGACGAGTATCGTGAGATCCATCCGCATCCCCGCGCTCTTCCCGTGAGAGGCCTTGCATGATGATTAAAGTTGCCAAGCGGCAGGCTCTAGATTCAATCAGGCGGGATGCGAGAAACAGTTATTAGCTCTGACTAGTTATGCCCGAGCGGTGGTAGGCTCTTGCCTTCTTGGCAGCACATGACATACTCCAGGGAGATAGGCCCGGAGCAGTTCGGCCATCAGGTCACGGTTGGGGGCTGGGTCCAGGACCTCAGGAACCTGGGCGGGATCTCGTTTCTGCAGCTCAGGGACAAATACGGCGTCATCCAGGTCACGACCCTCAAGAAGAAGAACAAGGAGCTCTTCGACCTCGTCGCCGCGATCCCCAGGGAGTCCGTCGTACTGGTCACCGGAACAGTCAAGGCGAGCAAGGAGGCGAAGGCTGGATTCGAGGTCATCCCTGAGAGCGTCAAGATACTCAACAAGGCGGAGGCACCCCTCCCTCTGGGCGTCATCGACAAGGTCGGAGCGGATCTCGACACCCGCCTCAACAACCGGTTCATGGACCTCAGGAAGGAGGACATCAGGGCGATATTCCAGGTCGAGGCCAAGACGGTCGAGGGGATCAGGCAGTACCTGATCTCGGAAGGCTTCGTCGAAGTGCACACGCCAAAGATCGTCGCTGCGGGCGCCGAGGGGGGCTCGACACTGTTCCCCATCAGGTACTTCGACAAGAACGCATACCTGGCCCAGAGCCCGCAGCTCTACAAGCAGAACCTGATGGCCACTGGCCTGGACAGGATATTCGAGATCGCCCCCGCCTACAGAGCGGAGGCATCGGACACCGTCAGGCACATAGCGGAGTTCGTCTCCCTGGACGTCGAGCTGGCGTTCATCGAGTCCTCGGAAGACGTCATGGCGGTCGCCGAGGGCATTGTCACGAGCAGCCTGGGCTATGTCCGCGCGCACGCGCGCGAGGAGCTCGAGAGGCTGGGAGTCACCATCGGCAAGCCGAAGACACCCTTTCCCCACGTCAAGTACAAGGACGCGATAGATATGGTGAAGAAGGAAGGGCTGAGGATCGAGCACGGGGACGACCTCGGGACAGAGGGGGAGAAGTCGCTAGGAGAGGCAATGATGCGGGATCAGAAGGCTGAACTTTATTTCACCACCGAGTTCCCGACTTCTCTAAAGAAAGGCACTTTCTACGCCAAGAGGTACGACGACGACCCTGAGACCACGGGGTACTTCGATCTCGACTACAGGGGGCAGGAGATCGTCTCGGGCGGACAGCGGGAGCACAGGTACGAGGTACTTGTGGAGCAGATGCGCGAGAACAGCCTCG
>DYTN01000021.1:3438-28929 GCA_020725925.1 Methanobacteriota archaeon | reverse complement strand
TAGGGCCTGGCTCTCGACGCCTCTTCCGGATGGAATGAACTGGTACAGCAGGATGACATGCGCGCGGAGCTCGTCGGCGAATGCGACGATCCTCGGGAGCTCGGCCCGGTTGATCTTGGACGCTGTGATGTTGATCTGTATGTACATGCCCTCGGCGGATGCGTTCGCTATTCCTTCCCTCGCTAGCTTGAGGGCGCCCTGCTTCTTCCTGAAAGCGTCGTGAACGGTGTCCTGGAGCGAGTCGATACTGGCAGCTATGCCGAGCGTGCCCGCCTTCTTGAGCTTGCGAGCGACCTCGGGCGTGATGAGCGTGGCGTTCGTCGCCACGATTGGGTAGAACCCCCTTCTCTTGGCGTGTGCGATGAGTTCGAAGATGTCCTCCCTGACAAGGGGCTCGCCGCCTGAGAACACCAGGCTCCTGAAGTCCGGGACCTCTGCCAGGGGGTCTATCACCCTTCGCTTTCCCTCCTCAGTGGTCAGTTCGTCCGACTGATCCACATCGCCAGCTCGGGCGTGGCAGTGTTCGCACTCGAGGTTGCACTTCGCCGTCACCTCCCAGACAGGGTGCACCGGGTATCCGAAGCATCCCACGCCCTGGCATCCTGCGGCGATCTGGAAGACCTTTCCCGCCTGCGTGGCCCACCATGGCAGCTTGGTCCAGCCGGTGAGCCTCCTAATCAGGAGTGCACTCCTCAGCTGCTTGATGAGCAGGGAGGGAGGGCTGTAGAACGGCCTGACGATCCTTTCGCTCAACTAACCTCACCAGATTGCGACGACAGGGACGAACAGAAGCGAGGAAAGCAGGTTCGCAAGCAGCGTTGCCCCTGAGATCTTCATCTGCGACTCGGCCCTCCCATATCCTCCGCGGAGGGTCTCCTTGACAGCGAATGCCGAGAGCAGCGCGACTGGCGAGCCGATGACGGCGATCCACGGGCTGATGCCGACCAGGATGCTGAGCAACATGGTCGGGTACACCAGCGCCATCACCGCAGCGTACATCAACGCGCCTCTCCTGAGCCCTAGCCTGACTATGAGGTTCTTCTTGTCAACAGCCTTGTCGGCCTCGATGTCGGGGAACTCGTTCGCTACTATGACGCAGAATATGCTCAACGATGCGGGTATCGCCACCACAATCATGTCCAGCTCCAGCTCTCCCGAGACGACGTAGTACCCGCTCACAAGGGCGAGTATGCCGTAGCAGCCTCCTATCATTATCTCGCCGATCCCCTGGTAGGACCACTGGAACGGGGGGTGCGAGTAGAATACCCCGCAGAACGCCCCGAACAGCGCCAGCGGCAGCAGCAACGGGTAGTCCGCGAGGTACCAGAGGAGGTACACGATGGCGATGGCGCCCAGCACGGCGACCGATGCGAGGCCCGCAATCCTGGCGACCTTCCGGGGGACCATCTTGTTAGGGAGCGCCCTGCTCCCGCCGGAGAGCGCGATGAAGGTCCGGTTGATGATGTCCCCCTCGTAGTCGAAGTACTCGTTGAAGTAGTAGGTCGCGAGCATGATCAGGCAGAGGCCACCGATGGACATCCAGAGCAACCCGAGGTCAGGGGTGAATCCGTAGCTGATAGCTATGGCAATGCCAGTGACCAGCGAGGCCAGGCCGGGCGACAGGAAGGGTAGCCTGGACAGCACCATGAACCCCTTGACGGAGGCGCCCACGCTCCGCTCGAGCCTCTCTTCGACGTTCGCGAACTGGGTGGGCTGCATCATTGGGGAAGATGCGGTCATGGTTTAAAACCCTGCCTCGTCGCGGGCGTCAATTCCCTCTCGCCTCAGGCGGCCTTTCTGCAGCGTTCTTCGGCGGGTATCGGACCCTCCTGAGCCCATCCGTCATGTGGCGGATTGCCAGCCACGGATGCCTGGCGAGCATCCGCGGCCCAGAGTACCTCATGACTGCCCTCATGCGATTCCTTCTGGTCTTCTCGTAGCAGTGGATCGGGCATTTGGCGCAGGTCGGCTTGTCGGTCATCAGTGGACACTTGTCAAGCTTTACATAGGCGTATCCGAGCAGCTCCTGGCAGTCCGCGCACAGGTCCCTGCCGCCGTCGTGGTTGGCCCGGCAGTATATCAGAAGCATCGCCCTGACTGTCCTCTTCTCTCGTCGGGCTCTCCGGCTCTCTGCCATTTGTCACCGCGCCTGGTCCACCTGACCGGCCCAGGATTCTTTGTGGTATTCTATTTTTCGACGGGGGCGTTTGCCGCAGCTGCGCTGCGAATTCTACTCAGGAACCTCTGGTCCTCGACGGGAGAGTTCATATGTGCCCAATCACATTCCCGACAGAGCGCGGTTCGAGGGGGGAGAGGGTCCATTGAATCAGAATGTTCAATTCTGGATTTCGTTCCTTGAGATAGCGGCGTTCTTCTGCGGTTCGCTGGCCTTAGGATACGGCGTCATCGAGATAGGGCGCGCGGAGCAGACCCCGGGCGCAGCACCTCAGGCATTTGCCGAGCCAGTGGAGAATCCGGCAGTCGAGTTCGCCCCCACGTGGACCGAGCTGCACGATTCGTTTGCCGAGGATATCGAGCCTCGGGACATGCCCCCAGAGGAGCCGGACGAGGAATAGTCTTCGTCACCGTCTCTTCGAGACGAGCCCCCAGATGGCCCATCCGCCGCCCGTTATTATGCCGACGACGAGCAACGAGAGGATTAGTATGGCCAGGTTCTGGTAGCCATTGTAGTCCGAGGCATAGAAGAACAGCCATACTATCAGGAATATCACCCAGCCAAGGCCAGTGGCTATTGAGACGATGGTCATCAAGATCGGTTTCCGCCACTCCTGAGGCGCCGTCCAGCCGGTCGTCCTCGCCATCCGCATGCCCCAGGAGGCCCATGCCGCACCGAGCACGCCCACAAGGACGAGGATCGAGACTATCACGATCGCCAGGTTCTGGAATATGTCGAAGTCACCAGCGAAGAAGAACAGCCAGACAATGAGGAAGCATATCCAGCCTATGCCCATCAGTATGGACAGTGCCACCCGCCAGCCGAACCCAGGCGCCATCGAGGCGTGTCCATACCATGCCTCAGGCGTCGGGCCACTCTGCGCGCCGATTCGTTCAGGTTCCATCCAAACTCACCTGGGAGGGTTATGCCTACTTGAAATATGTAGTCTAGCCCGAACTCACGAGGAGAGTCTAGTAACCCGCTCTGCTACCTGATCTCTATGACCTGGAACCCGGAGTCGGGGTCGTTCCCGAAGGCCTCGAGCCTCCCTCTGATCTTCCAGTCGTTGTTCAGGGTGCCGTGGTACGACGGCTGACCAGAAGGTATCTGGATCGTCGATTCGAACACCTTGGTCTCGTTGGGCTGAAGCACGAACGCCGGGGCGATTGAAATCGCCTGCTTGACCGTCTCGTTGTTGACCTGGGTCATCTGGTTGCAGTGCTTGCACTTGACCTGCCCCGTCTCGAAGGCGTGTACGTCCACGAAGACGCCCCCGGACTTGACCTCTTTGCCGGTTGAGACCACGGTCACCTTGACGTTTATCGAGCCTCCCGGTTTCATCAGCTGATGCGGGTATTCGAGGCTCACCTTAGCTGCGCCGCCAGTCATGGCGGTTCCCACGGATTTCATCTTGTCTAGGAATCCCATCTGCCCACCGTTGGGGTGCGCTATCTACGCGTGCCATATTTATTCCCTCGCACTGTGATCGTGCTGGAATCCGGGGGATATCGCCCGCCACGAGGGGGCCCGCTCCTTCTGCGCCCCCTACATGCGCTCTCGGGTTTGCCTCATCGCCGCCTGCAGGTTTATCATCTGGATGGTTCATTCTCCTCCGGAGGATGGAAATGGAGCTTGGGGAGAAGCTGTTCGGGTCACGCTGGTTCAAGGAGCAAGTGGAGAAGGAGGTCAAGAAGGACTCGCTGCCCTCATCTGAACGGTTCGGCCAGCTCATCGGAGTCGTAGCGACTCTCATCGTCATTGCGTTCTTCGCCATCCATCAGACGAGGCCCACGGGCTTCTTCACGGACGACTTCAGGGCTCTGGAGGCCGCGCTCCTGTACACGGTGCTTGTGTTCGGCCTGTTCCCGATGCTTGCGAGGTTCATCACGGGGCGGAGGAACGAGGCAAGGCTGCTTGATGCGATTGACATGGTGATATTCCTGGTCGCGGGGCTGTACCTTCTCATCGTGTTCCCATTCGATTTCTCGCACTTCGCTGAGCCTCTGCCGAGGTCCCTGGAGTTCCTCCTTGATTGGATATCCGCGACCCTCGCGAAATGGGTGATTGGCATTGGCATCGTTGCGAGTGCGTTCTTCTCGATCTACACCTTCGCTCTCCATGCGTCCGTGAGAAAACGATTGATGTCGGTCGGGGCGGTTCCGCAGAAGGCAGAGCAGTAGATCCACACCAAGCACCCTCTGGAGAGGATGGGGCTTCTTCGAACAACCAGTGTCGCCTTCTGTCCCTCCCGAGAGCCATGAGAAGTGGAGCCCCCAGAGCGGAATGTTCATTAGCAGCGTCCCCTAGATAGTAAGTCGTTGGAGGGAAGCGAATGGTCAGGCGTGGTGGAAAGGCTTCGAAGGACAGGTCCAAGGAGATCGCAGCTGTGAGAAGAAGATGGGACAAGCACGCCAAGAGATACGACAGATGGTACGAGTGCTTCAAGGGAGCTGTTGAGCATCATGTGGATCTGGAGCTGCTAAAGGGGCATCTGCCTCGGAAGAGAGGTGCAAGAACCCTGGATGCTGCCGGCGGTACCGGAAGAATAACGCTTCCTTTGGCGAAGATGGGCTACTCGGTCACTCTGTGCGATATCTCCCCGGGAATGTTGGACGTGGCAAGACGAAAGCTACTGAAGGCCAGAGTCCTGGCCAGAGTCGAGATATGCGAGTGCGATGTGTGTAACCTTCATTTTGCTGACGAGAGCTTCGATTTCGTCCTCTGCTGGGATGGTGGGATCGAAGCTGCGAAGGAGCTCATAAGAGTGACAAGAATAGGAGGGGGGATCTCGATGTTTCTGGTGAACAAGTATGGTGCCGCAATCAGCATGTTCCGCGAAAACCCGGATTCGTCTCTTGACCTGCTCAGGCTGAGGTCGAGCCGCGTCCGCGATGAGGAAGAGGAATACATCGCAGTTGGGGTGGATGAGGCCAAGAAGTTCTTCAAGAACGAAGGCGTGAAGGTCGTCGGCATCTATCCCGTATGCGGCATGTTGGATCTGCTCTCCATACCTAGAAGGACTCAGGAGTCCCGGAAGTGGGATCGGAAATCATTCCACCAGGTGACTGAAATGCTCTTGAGGCTGAGCAAGGAGCCTTCCGTCAAAGGGCTATCGAGGCACTTGGTCCTCTATGGAGAGAGAATCTCGTGAGAGTGGGCCCAACCGGGCCAGAACTCTCGGAAGGCCAGACGTCAGAATCCTGATTTCAATTCCTGAAGGATTGCGCAAGGCCAGATCTGGAAACCATTTTGATTCTTTTTCCGACCCGGATTTCAGCTCGGAAGCCATATATGGCTAAAGCCGGAGATCGAAACGGGCCGGTCAAGAGCCGCATCGGGACGACCCGACGCAAGGAGGTCTAGGTGAAGACACTGATCCTGAACATCCTGACTGTGGTATGCGAGCATGTCGAGCAGGAGCTGAAGGCGGCGGGCTGATTATCTGTCACAGCAATACTGACCCCGGACGTCAAGAATTATGTGTCACAGCACCAGGAGAGCATGCAACGGGAAGAGAATCAGCAACGGCAGCAATGCCGCGACGAGAACAACCGCAATGACCAGGAATACAAGCACGTCTCGCCGCTGGACCCTCCTGGCCGCCTCCTTGCTCGGCATCAACGCGGTTTCGTCCCTGAAGCACATGTTCAGGTAATCCGTATACGCTTTCCTCACAGCAGTGGCGGAGGCTCGATGCAGGATGTGACGGTATTCCGATCAGGAGAGAGCAAGATCCATCTGGCAAGTGTCAGGCGAGGATCCTCTCGACAAGATCCTTTTCTGCCTCGTCTGCCATTGGAATTCCCGAGACCCTTGCCGCGGACTCGTTCAGGCTCATGAGATCGTTCCTGTCTATGAGATCGAGCTTCCACTTGCGACTGCCCGCGAGCAACTGCTTCAGCCCCACGCCAATTCGGTCCGTGAGATAGGTGTGGACAGCAATCGCAGGCCACGGAATTTCTTTGAAGCGGTCCCCGTACTTCTCCTTCAACTCCGGCCAAGAGATGAAGAACTTCTCAGGTGTTCCACCATATTTCTCCGCGAACGCCCTCGGCAGTTTTCCTTGGCTTGCGATCTCGCTGAAATAGCCACCTTTGAAGGCCGCGGTTATCGGCGATCGCCCCATTAGGACGGCCTTGACAAAGGGTCCATCCCCGAAGTTGCTCATAGCTATGGCCTTGTACACCTGAGTCTCGCTTATGAAACCCCCTGCCATTATGATGTCTGGCACGTGTCGCCCCTTTCTCTTCAACAGCTGCGCGCACCTAAGCACTATCGCCTCTAAGTAGACTGTTGGGATGCTCATCTCGTCCATCATCGGGACAGGGCTCATGCCCGTGCCTCCACCGGCACCGTCGAAGTAGATAGCGTCGATCTTGGCTTCTGATGCCATTTTCATGGTGTACGCGCATGCGCTGGGTCTATATGCGCCAGTCTTCAGCGTCACGTGCTTGGCGCCTTGACTGTGAAGCCACTCGATATCCTCCGTGAATGATCTCTCCTTCGGTATCCCCACTCTGCTGTGCCTCTCGAATGATCTGAAGACGCCGTCTCTGAAAGCCTGCTGCGCGACGGGATCTTCCGGATCGGGAATCACAATGTAGCCTCTCTTTTTCAGCATGATTGCCCGATCAAGATCTCTGACTCGAACCTCTCCTCCAATGGCTTTTGCACCCTGTCCCCACTTTCTCTCGATGACGTTCACTTCTAGCTTCGAGATGGCGTAGACATCGACGCCCAACCTCTGGTCCTCGACATTCGTCTGGACGCCCACCTCACCATGTTTTCCGTCCCAGAACTTCCGAAAGAGGTCGATCCTTCGCTTAAGTTCTTTCGAGTAGGTGACCTTGCCACCAGCGATCTTCGCCTCAGGATCCATGCCGCAGACGTTCTCGCCAACGATAACAACGACGCCTGAGAGGGCCCCGCCAATCGCCAATCCCTCCCAGTTCAGCCTCGCAACATCAGTGGAACCGAAAGCACCGCACAGTATCGGGAGCCTCACTGGTATGCCTCCCACGCCGGTTTCTGTGCTTGCATTCGGAAAAGTCGCCACATCCGAATTCTCCTCGATCCCTTTGGCTTCGAAAAGGCCCGCCTGGATGTTGAAATGAGACCAGTCCAATCCGAAGTCCTTGAGCGCCCCGGACGTGCTCGTCCCGAACTCGGCTGGATCGGGATAGAGCGCCTCTCTTCCTCTGAAAGAGGACAGACCAATCTCACACAGGACAGAGCAGTCGCGGACACATATCGGGCACATGCCACTTGTTGGGCTGGTATCTCTCACACGAGTAGCCGATCCCGATGTAGACTTTCCGTTCAAATACGCACTGTTTCTCTGTACTCTCTCGCTCATTTGCTTCACCTCGATGACTCATTCGTTATGCATACCAAGCTCTCAGTGCGAACGACCCCTTTCAAGCGCTGAATTTTCTCTAACAGGAACTCCGAAAAGCTATCAATATCAGATAGCTCGACGGTCGCCAGGACATCGCAATGTCCAGTGACGCTGCAGACCTGCAATACAGAGCCGCGCATCCTCCTAAGCTCCGCTACAATCTCTTTCACTTTTCCAGGCTCTACATTTATCTCGACGAACGCTCGCATTACCCGAACCCCCCCTGTGGCATACCGTATTCCTGTGGAATATTAATGGGCTTTGTGGTCATGTATATCTGCCTAGCACATCAACGATGAGAATGACCTTTGTGAACTGGTCAGGTGAATTATCTTAGTGATACAACAAAGATGCACAGCTCGCCCAATAGCTGGAAATGTGTCAGTCCGAGAAAGAAACCGTCCGCTGATGAGCATTTGATTCATTTCCGCACGGACCGGTGGTCATTCGTTCATTGTATGCCACCCAGCTCCGGATCGGATGCAAGTCCATGCTGTCACCTGTGCAAGAGATGGACATCTGCATTCTCAGTTTCCCAACGCCACGATTGAAGATCACGCGATAGGTTCTCGAAGAAGGCATTGATGCTGCCGATGGTTGACCTAAAACGAAATCCCTTGTTCAAAGAAATTCGCGGACACAGCAGGCGGCTAAGTCGTATTATGATTGTCGGGATACTCGGGATTTCGCTGATTCTAAGTTGATCTTCCGAGGCTTCCAATCCGATCTTGCCGATCTCAGGTCACAGAAGGAGCAAGATCATTGAGCCGAGTATCAGCGTGATTCTGACTTCTTCTTTTTCTTGGCTATCCTTGAAACGCTCAGTGAGCACTGGAACATGCACTCAGCAATGTTTCGGCCGCTTCTTGAAAGACAGATGTATTCTTTGACATTTGGGATATTGCCATCAGCGGGAATTGTCTCTATCAGGTCATGTTTTTTCAGGAAGTCTATGCCTCGTTTGATCGTCAGGGTCGAAACCCTTAGCTCGTGCTCTAGTTCTCTCTGATAACTCCTCTTCAGCTTTCGCAGGCTCAGAAGAATCGGCACGGTCGCGTCAAGCCTGATAAGTTCTTCAATCGTGAGACTATTGACTTCATTCATGTTTTCAGACCGCCACTGAAGGCATATGTCGAACCATCTCCCCCAACCTTGTTCCATTTTCGGACTTGACTAGTCGATCGTTTTGGAAACTTGTTCCACAAATCGTACTTCATATACATCCTTCGATCCACATTTCTGACATTCCCTGGCTTGCAGCCGGCACGTTTGGCAAACTTCTGATACCATACCGGCCTTGAGAAGAAGGTCCTCTCTCCCACCATCCTCGTGTGCAACGATTGAACCAATGAGTTCAATCCAGGTGGAGCCACAATGTGCACAGGCGAATCTCCTTCTTGTCAATTCACTCGCCAAAGCCGTGCTGTCGATGCCGTGCAATTCCTCTTCTGACATCATTCGTCTCCCTTTACGCTACAAGAATGTGTGACATAGTTTATGATTATTGTCCGACCACAAGGTAAAATGTCGGACATCGTAAGACAGACGGCGCAAGTGTGGTCACTATGTCCGGATTATGCAGCTTTGCACTTGGCCTTGTTCGACGTCACAAGATTCCGAGGGAAGAACGACATCATTTAAGGGCTTCGGATGCATACTTTTCGAATGAGAGGATGCGGATATGCCCTCCTTTGCGAATATCGACGAGATTGATGTTAGAATCATTAGAGCTCTGCAAAAGGATGCTCGTGCCAATTTCTCGCATATTGCAAAGGATTGCGGGGTGTCAACGGATACAATCAGCAAACGATTCAAGAGAATGAAGAGGAACGGAATTGCACGAGGTACAACAGTACTGTTGAACCCTAGGAGTTTCGGGTATGATTGTGTCTCGAGCTTTGGAATTAGGGTTGATCATCTTCATGTGGGGGAAGTCATTGATTTTGTGGATGAATTGCCAGAGATCGTTTTTTGCACTCCATCATTGGGCAGGCACAACATATTCGCCATAGCAGTCTTGAAAGATGTCGGCAGACTTGAGCAGGTGAAGGAGCACATCAAGAGGCATCCCAAGGTGGGGGAGGTAATGACGAGCATCTGGGTTGATGAGACGCAGCTGTGCCCGGAGAACTTCGAATTCCAGCACATCAAGAAGAAGTGACGAAGATGGATGAGACAGACTTGGCCATAATCGATAGATTGACAGAGGACGCCCGCACGTCTTTCAGGCAAATTGCCAAGGAACTTTCTATCTCACCTGACACTGTGGTAAACAGGTACACCACCCTGCGAGAACAGGGTGTGATCCGGGGCTCTACGGTAGTAATCGATCCGAAGAAGATTGGGTATCAGGCCATGGCAGTGTTCATGATCGACGCCTCACCTGCGAATGTCATTGCAGACGAGTCCAATTCCGCGGCCCCATCGCAAATCTTGGAGAAGCTGATTCGGATGCCAAGCATAATCGTGGCTACAAAGACCATTGGAGATCACGACATATTGGCAATCGGGGTGGCCAGAGACTTTGAGCATTTGATTTGCCTCAGGGACATTATCATGAGGATCCCGGGCATCAAGGACCTGGAGGTTTCCTTCTGGGTCAAAAGAACTGAAATCTGTCCCAAGTACCTCGTGATTTAGTTCTTGTGCGAATGGTCGAACCGTGAATTCGGCCCAGATTTCACCCGCAGGGGACTCCGGCGGCCAGAGCGCTGACGGCCGCGTCTGTCCCTCAAGCGACATCTCTGTAGAATCGTCTGACGGAACGCGGAGTGGGCCCAACCGGGCTAGAACTCGCGAGGAGCCAGATGCCAAGATTCCGATTTCAATTCTTGCGGCTTAGGGCAAGGCCAGCTCCGAAAACCCTTTAATTTTCTTTATTTCAAACCCGGATTACGGCCCGGAATCTACCGGTGATTAAAGGTGGGGGCTAGATTCTTCGAATAGAAAAGAGAGTTCGCATACCTCGGTTTTTCACTAGCAGATGTTTCTCGATTCGCCTTTCCTTCTCTATGGACTCTTCTCGGGTCCAGTTGATCAACCAGCAACACTTACTTCAGGACCTGTGAATCAAGTCAAGAGTGTATCCTAGCCAATGCTCTCCTTGCTTATTCTTGCTTCCTCATACCTGTAGCGCTGGTCTGGCAAAGTGGTCAGATATCAATCGCAAAAATCAGCGCCTTTACTTCCTCCTTCCGCGCGAACGAGGTGAAATTGTCGTGAAAGGAAGCATGCAGTTTGAATCCGTATCTCTCGTAGAACCCCCAATTGCACCCAGGATCCGTCGTGTAGACCGTTATCCTTCTGGCGCCCTTGCTCTTTGCATGCTGGAGGAATCTGTTCATCAACGCCTTGCCGATGCCTCTGCCTCTGAATGCTGAGTCAACAACAAAGAAGGTCACCTCTCCATCAGCATCCGGGCTGTTGGCCGCTATGTTCTTGTCATCCGCGAGTGCGCATCTGATTATCTTCAGGCGATGGGAGACGTGACCGTATAGCCCCAAAAGCAGTTTAAGGTAGACCGCTCCGTGCCCGAAAAGGGTTCTGAGCCTGCAAATCACTCCGAGTTCGCAGTCGACCCTGCCGAACAGAAAACCGACTATCTGATCGGATACGCACGCTGTTTCTTTCCAAGTGGCGGAGACCTGACAGAAATCAATGTACGATTTCATAGTCCTGCTCATTTCTTCTTTCTTTGCGAAAGTAGTCATCTCCGGCTAAGCTCCAATGGAAATCTCGGAACACCTCGGCAAATCATTGTGGTGAAATTCCCGGAAACGCATCTCATTGCGAAGATCGCGTAATCCGGAATTCGGAACCGGGCTCTCTTTCATCGGCTCGGATTAGGCATGATTCCATAAGGTTTTTTCCCGAACTAACCGATCACGAACCAATGAATGTGGATGGGAGGGTCGTTTTCTTGTTTGAACATTGCGCGAATGTCCTCCTCGTGGAGTGTTGGGTCCGAAGGGACCGGAACCTGAGTTCATCCAGCGGTCATTCTTAGGATTTCAATGAACGCCAAGATTGTACGGTCTGGATTCTGGCAACCTTTCTCTGGCTTGATCGTGGAGTGGGCCCAACCGGATTCGAACCGGTGACCTACGCCGTGTAAGGGCGTTGTCATAACCACTAGACCATGGGCCCGTCCGGCCAATGCTCTAGGCCGCCTTAAACATTCGCTGGCGCATTCTTCGCGGCATCGAAGCCGAGCGAGAAGGCGTGCAGGTTCTCAGATACCTTCCTCGGTATCGTCGCCTCGACCGCCTTCTCGAAGTGCGCCCGCTCCAACCCCGCCACGCCTACCCCCGCCAGCGCGCCGATCATCACCACGTTCGAGGACATCGGAACGCCGGCGCTCGCAGCCAGGCGCGGAGCATCCACCGCGATGAAGTCCTTCGCGGATCTCGCCGCTTGGGAGCGTATCTCATCCAGGGATGGATAGTTGAGCTTCTTGGTAGATATTGCGAGCGGGACTATCCGCTCTGACGAGGTCACGACTCGAGTGGACTTCGACGCCATGCAGAGCGCCCTCAGCGCTTCGAGGAGCTCGAATGAGAGGATGATGTCCGCACGGCCATCCGGGATCAATGGGCTGTACACGTCTCCTATCCGCGCTGTGCACACCACTGATCCGCCTCTCTGCGCCATCCCATGGGTCTCGCTCAGGAGCACGTTCTTGCCCGCGAAAAGAGCGGCCTCGCCTATGATTCTCGAGGCCGTGATGATGCCCTGACCTCCGACCCCGACTAGGTAGATGTCCACCATCACTTGGCCTCCTTGATGGCGTCGTGCGGGCACACCTGCGCGCACACGCCACAGCCCGCGCACAAGGCGTCGTCTATCGCCTGGACCTTGTCGATGCTCGATATCGCCGGGCATTGGAACTTGTCCACGCAGGTCCTGCACTTCTTGCAGAGCTCCTGGTCGATGTAGTGCTTCCTTATGATTGCGCCAGTGTCGTCCCTGCCAGCGATAAGGGCGCACTCGCGCCTCGCAACTATGACCGAGACGCCCTCCTGCTTCAAGGCCTCCTTCACGGTGTCAGTGGTCAACTTGATGTCGTAGGGGTCGACGACGCGAAGCCATTTCACCCCGCAACCTCGAACGACATCTTCTATCTCCACCGCCGTGACCTCGGTCCCGGGAACGCCCCTGTCGCTGCCCGGATGGGGCTGATGTCCGGTCATGGCAGTGGTCCTGTTGTCCAAGATCATCAGTAGGAACTTGTGTCTATGGTGGACGGCATTGATCAGGCCCGGGATGCCCGCATGGAAGAAGGTCGAGTCCCCTATGAACGCGATCACTGGCTGGTCGTTCACCTTCGCTAGCCCCCCGGCCGTGCCGACGCTCGAGCCCATGCAGACGAGGAGATCGGCTGCGCTGTACGGCGGTTCGAGGCCTAAGGTGTAGCAGCCGATGTCTGAGGCGAATATCGCCTTCCTGTTGGTGGCCTTGTTCACGGCGAAGTAGGTCGCACTGTGCGGGCAGCCCGCGCACAGGACCGGAGGCCGGAGGGGTAGCTCGTCATGCTCCTCCGCGGCCTTTCTCAGAGATCCGCCGCTTGCCTTGAATGCCCTCGTGAGGCCAGAGGACACAAGCCTTTGGTTGAGCTCGTGAGCCCTCGGGAACAATCCATCGGCCTTCCCTAGAATCCTCGAAGGTATCCCGTCGTGCTGCGCCAAGGCCCTCACGGAGGTCTCCAGGATTGGCTCCAGCTCCTCGACCACAACGACCATGTCATGTCCCTTGAGGAAGTCGGAGACGAGGGTGGACGGCAGCGGATGCGAGAACCCGAGCTTGAGCACATCGACCGAGAGCTCCAGCGCCTTGGCCGCGTCCATGACGTAGTTGAATGCCGCCGATGAGGTGATGATGCCCTTCCTTCTGCTCCTGCCCAGTCTGAAGACCTTGTTCAGCGCCGAGCGGCTCGCCAGCTTGTCCGCCTCGACCAGTCTCTGGAGGAGGACTAGATGTCTCTCCTTCGCAACTGCGGGGACCGTCACAAACCTCTTTGGGTCCTTCACGAACTCATTCTTCTTTGGACCGGGCTTGACCTCCCCCACTGTCACCGCGCCCCGGACGTGCGAGACACGAGTCGTTGTCCTCACGATGACTGGCAGTTCGAGCTTCTCCGAGAGCTCGAAGGCCTCCTTCGTCATGTCGTAGCATTCCTGGGGCGAGGACGGCTCGAGGAGCGGGATGCCTCCGAGCAGGGCGAAGTACCTGTTATCCTGCTCGTTCTGGCTGGAGTGACAGGACGGGTCGTCTGCGGTTACGAGGACGAACCCGCCTCTCGTGCCCGTGTACGCGAAGGTCATCAGAGCGTCCGCGGCGACGTTGAGCCCCACATGCTTCATGCTCACGAGCGCCCTGACGCCCGATGTCGCCGCGCCTATCGCCACCTCGGTCGCGACCATTTCGTTGGTCGAATACTCGAAGTATATGCCCGCGTCCTTGGCCACGCGCGCGAGCGCGTCCCCGATCTCGGACGCCGGAGTACCGGGATAGGTCGTCGCCACCGCCACGCCTGCCTCCAGGGCTGCACGTGCAATGGCCTCGTTGCCCAGGAGAAGCACGCGCGTTCCAGGTGCGGCCTCAAGAATCCTCTCCATGTCACCTTCGTGATTGGGCACGGACTGGAAATACCTTTTCGAGCTATCCGATGATTCACGCGCATCCGCGGCCTCGACCATTAATCTGGTAGAACGCGGGCTTCACACTGTTCAGCCGCACGCGTAATACGGCATTTTGAAATATCATCAGCCAGATTGAGATGACCGTGGACGGGAGGACGGCTTCGGAGAAGATCCTTAGTAGGGCTTCTGGCATGCTGAAGGCCAGGGCAGGGGACATCGTGGAGGCGGGGCCGGACCTCGTGATGTCCCATGAGAACACATACCTCGTCAACAGGTCGTTCTCCGAGTTCGGCCTGCCCAGGCCGTGGGACCCTGACAAGGTAGTGGTCGTGCTGGACCACAGGACCCCTGCCAACAACGCACAGACCGCAGCCGTCCATGCGAGCATCAGGAAGCTCGTGACCAAGTACGGCGTCGGCAGGTTCTTTGACTCTGGAGAGGGCATCTGCCATCAGCTACTGGTCGAGGAGCGCCTCGCGAGGCCAGGGCAGCTCATTCTGGGGACAGATTCACACACGACCACCGAGGGCGCCGTAGGCGCGTTCGCCACTGGGATAGGCGCGACGGAGATGGCGGGAGTGTGGGCCACGGGCAGCCTGTGGCTCAAGATCCCGAAGACGGTCCTGGTGAATCTCTCCGGTCATCTGATGAAGGGCACATGCGCGAAGGATGTCGCACTCAGCCTCGCGAAGATCATCGGCCCGTCGGGGGCGGATTACAGGTGCATGGAGTTCGTAGGGACATTGGTGGCCGATCTGCCGATGGCCAGCAGGATGGTGTTGTGCAACATGGCGGTCGAGATGGGCGCCAAGGCAGCGATGGTGTCCCCCGACATCGTGACGAAGGAATGGTTCAGAGGATATGGCGAGGATGCGCTCACTGTAGTCGCCTCCGACGAGGACGCTGAGTTCGAGAGGAGGGTCGAGTCGGATGTTAGCAGGATGCCCCCGATCGTGTCAGGCCCGCACAAGGTCGAGGAGGCGAAGAGCGTGGACAAGTTCGAGGGCGTCAGGATCGACCAGGCATTCATAGGCACGTGCACGAACGGTAGGCTCGAGGATCTGCTCGCGGCTGCGCGGATTCTGAAGGGAAGGAAGGTGGCGCAGGGCTGCAGACTCATCGTGGCTCCGGCGTCCAGGAGAGTCCTGACAGACGCAATAGACCACGGAGCGGTCCAGACCATCACGCAAGCGGGAGGCGTCGTCCTCACCCCGGGTTGTGGGCCCTGCATGGGGGCCCATGGAGGGGTCCTGGGACCAGGCGAGGTGTGCATATCAACAAGCAACCGCAACTTCCCGGGCAGGATGGGCTCCGAGGAGGCCGAGATATACCTCGCGAGCCCGATGACCGTCGCCGCGAGCGCCGTCGCAGGGAAGATTGCCGATCCGAGGAGGATGCTCGAATGAGCGTCCGGGGGCGAATATGGCTGTTCGGCCACGACATCAACACCGACCTGATCATGCCGGGGAGGTATCTGGACAACTACGACCCTGCGCACCTGGCCCAGCACGCGATGGAGGGCGCCAACAAGAAGTTCGCATCTGGTGTCAGGAAGGGGGACATAGTGGTCAGCGGGAAGAACTTCGGCTGCGGATCCAGCAGGGAGCAGGCAGTCACCGCCCTGAAGCATTCTGGCGTGAGCGCCGTCATCGCGGAGTCGTTCGCGCGCATTTTCTACAGGAACGCGATCAACCTCGGGCTCCCTGTAGTGGTCTCCCCTACGGCACACGCTGTGTTCGGGGATGGCGACATCGCGATGCTGGATGTCGATGCCCTCGTGCTCGGGTCCTCAGATGGCGCAAAGAGCGCTCCGCTCGAGCCAATCCCATCCCATGTGAAGACCATCCTGGGCATGGGCGGTCTTGTGCCTTACGTCAAAGCAAAGCTGGCGGCGAAGGAGGCCTGAGCCCCCGTCCTGCACGGTCGAGGACGGCTCAATCTTCTTGCGTTCGAATGTGTCTATTGTTTCTCTCTCGATGGCCGGATCTTTCATAGGCGACCCTGTAGGCATGTTCGGCCTTGCCCTGGTTCTCTTCCTGCTTGGGTACCTACTCGTGAAGATACTCTCACACAGGCACTGACCTCCCGAACCGTGCCGACAAAGGATATTATACAGCGGCCCAATCACCACCTCGGGCTCGTGGGGTAGTTAGGATATCCTTTTGGCCTTCGGAGCCGAAGACGTGGGTTCGAATCCCACCGGGCCCGCTTCTTCGCATTTCCTTCAGCATCGATATCTCAGCCGAGATCACGAGTTACTTTCCAAAGGGCCAAATAGGTCCACCAAGATTCGTGGCCCGGGGTAGCGCGGAATGAAGGTCATCCAGCTGGGCTGTGGGATCACCGGGCTAGTGTGCGCTGAACACCTCGCTCGCAATTCTAAGGTGAGTCAACTTGTTCTCGCCGATGCGAAGACCCAGGGGGCTGAGGCACTCGCGTCACGCTTGAAGGCGGACAAGATATCGGTCGTCAGAGTCGAAGGCGAAGATGCCAAGGCGCTGAAGAGGCTCATCAAGGGCTCCGATGTCGTGGTGAACTCGCTCCCCTGGGACTTCATGGATGCTGTCCAGCACATGGCCGCTGACACCGGCACGGACTATGTCGACTTCTGCCTCACGATCCAGGCGCTGAAGGACTTCGGCAAGATCGACAAGATGTGCAGGGACGCGGGCATAACGGCTATAACCGCGACGGGCCTGGAGCCGGGCATATCTAACGTTCTTGCTCACTACGCCGCGAGCAGGCTCGATGTCGCAGAAGAGCTGCACATCATCGATGGAGACAACGGCGTCGTCGACGGGGTCGAGCTCTTCTCGACTTGGTCCCCTGTGGATTGGGTCGAGGAGACCACCATCCCGGCAGCGATATACAGGAACGGCAAGATCGAGTACATCCCACCCTTGCACGAAAGGGAAGTCTACGACTTCCCGCCGCCCCTCGGACCGCTTCCGGTCTACAAGACGGTCCACGACGAGACCTTTCTTGTCCCGAAGCACATAAGAACGCTCAAGTACGCAGATTTCAGGATCGGCATAGACGACAACTTCGCCCAGGCCGCTCGTTTCTGGAGGAAGCTCGGGCTCCACAGCAAGGAATTGGTCGATGTGAAGGGCGTGAAGGTCCGCCCGCTGGACCTCCTGGCCGCCCTGTTGCCCAAGCCCTCAGAAATCGCTGGGAAGGTCAGGAGCGTCGGCGGGACTGTCGTGGAGATGATTGGGACGAAGGGCGGAAGGCGCATGAAGGTGAGAGTATGGACCTTCGCATCGCATGAGTGGGCGTACAAGCACTTCAGGACGAATGGCACAGGCTACCTGGTCGGGACCGGAGGGGCCATTCCTGCGGAGATGCTCGTGGAGGGCCTCATCAAGGAGAAGGGATTGATCGTGCCGGACCAGCTCCCGTATCTGGAGTTCATCAGGCGGCTCCGTGGTAAGGGCTTAGAGGTTAACGAAGAAATCGCTCCACTCTGACCCCGCCTGCCCCGAAAGGCAAGGCGCTATTTGCGCGGACAGAAAGAAGCGAGTTCAAAAGGGTTCTCGACCATCGAGGTGTCGAGATTCATGTCATTCCCTTCTTTGCCCCCTATTTGCAGCACCGACTCGGCCAAAGAGGTTGCTGTCGCCCGAATTCCTTCGGAATCCGAAGCGCACAAACTATATTATGAAGCCATACTCTGACGCTTTCAGGATTGACGCCAGATGCAGTCGAATGAGGCGCGGATTGACCTAATACAGAGCTTCTGGAAGCATCTAGATGCACTCAGGAAGTGCATACTGAGAATCGCATTGACTATCGGAATCATCTCGTTCTTCTGCTTCAGCTTCGACATTCGAGCGTGGGAAGTCGGCGGCGTGGGTATCCCATACCCCTATCCTGACATCATGAGCCCTTTCGCCACGGATGTGTTCTTGAGGATGTCCCAAGATTTGCTGCCTCCGGATGCCGAGTTGGTCGCCCTCACGCCCTGGGCCGCCATCATGATTCAGTTCCAAATCTCGATTATGCTCGGGATATTTCTCGGAATGCCGTTCATCGTGTCCGAGATCGCGAAATTCCTGGGACCGGCTCTCAGGACGCGTGAGAAACAGCTGATTCTGAGACTGGCACTTCCGAGCGGTATCCTCTTCCTCCTGGGCGCAATGTTCGCCTACTTCTTCATCCTCCCCTTCTCCATCGATTTCCTGTACCAGTTCGCCGCGGCTATGGGTGTCCGGCAGTTCTTCACGATTGACCAGTTCGTCAATTTTGTGCTGATGATGACCTTTGCCTTCGGAGTAATAGCAGAGTTGCCTGTGATCATCGTCGGGCTTTCATCTCTCGGGATAGTCTCCCCGGAGTTCTGGATGAGGAACTGGCGATGGGCAGCGCTCATATCGATGATATTTGCTGCCATCATAACTCCAGACGGCACTGGCGTTACGATGACGATGATTGCCGTTCCGATGATGACTCTGTATTTCTCTGGATGTGCGATTGCTCTTAGCAAGAACAAGATCTTGTCAATAGGGTTGATGATCTCTGGGCTGGGATGCGTGGTCGCACTTGCGTCCTGGCTCCATGACGCCATGCGGCTAGATGTCGGCGGAAACAACTTCGGCAGTTTCGGATGGAGGAATTGGCTGGTCGCCGGTGTTGGTCTTTCGACATACGCACTGGGCATGATCATCGGTCTATATGGGCTATCCAAGGAGCGGTCTTCGAGGAAGAAAGCTGAATGAGCGATGGCGTGCGGATGCAGCACAAACGATGCTGCCAACTCGCCCATCACCCTGCGTGTGGGCTCATCGCGTAGCTATTGCGTCCTGACCGCAAGGTTCCTCTTGTTGGGATTGGTGCTCTGAACCGACATCCAGAAAGTGCTGTTCGTTCGATGTGTTTCGCGGCGCCAATTACTGCCCTGCCCACGTCTATTCCTTTTGAGGATGTCGCTTTTCAAATGTTCCTACAAAGCAGCCTAATGGCAAGGTACAAATATCTAGCAAGAAGCTACAATGCGCGCCAAAGCTAGAATCCGAATGGAGGGGAGATGAGAATGGTGTGCGATTCCTCGAAGCGCGAGGTGAGGGTTACGCAGAGTGTCGGGAGCAGTATGACTAGCGAAGATGGTTTTTCTCACGATCACAGGACCAAGTCGCGAAAGGCACCTAGGCGAGCGGGGCTGTTGTCTAGCCTGCGGACGTCGAGAGGAAGACTAGCCAGCGCACTTCTCGCCCTGAGTATCGCTGCGGTTGTTGCGGTCACGATTGTTCCAGTTGGCAATACGACCGCATTCCCCACGCGTGAGGGAGGTGGATGCAGCGGCTGCCATACTGGGGCGCAAACGGCAGCGATGCTTACAGTCGCGGGATTGCCGGTCGGCTCATATACACCTGGCCTGGACTACACCATAACTATCACAATAACCGATACCAACGGTGCGACCGGCGAGAACAACTTCGACATCATCGCTTCAGGGGGTACTTTCTCAACAACAGACCCGAACGCTGAGGTCAACACGCCAGCAACAGGAGCCGAGGCCTCTGCAAACGATGCCGTGAGCCCGATGACTGCGACGAGCTGGACAGTGGTCTGGACCGCACCGAGCTCGGGATCCATGCAGATAGACATTTGGGCGGTGATGGGAGATGGAGCCGTTGGCACTCTTGACATCTGGGACCTTGAGACCTACACGTACAATGCCATCCCTGAGTTCTTCATGGTTCTCATTCCGATCATAGGTGTCCTCGCCATTGTCGTCGTCGTTTCCAGAATCCGCAAGGGATAGCCGCGGTAAGTGTCTGCGAATGGAGATCTGCGTTCACGTCCATACTTGCACATCGACAGCGAATTTGTCGAGAGCCGGGTCGAGACAAATCATATCGATTCCTGGCATGCATCGTGCCAGGTAGTGACTGGCAGCATTTCTACAGCACTCCAATCACACAAAGTATATATTCACCATGCAGGATAAGGTCAATTGGAGCAGAAAGAAATGGGATTGCTCGGCCTGGGTACCACGGAGATCATACTGATACTGGTGTTCTTCGCGCTGCTGTTCTTAGGCGGCAAGAAGATCCCGGAGTTCGCAAGGGGGCTAGGCAAGGCCATGGGCGAATTCAAGAGAGGAAGGCTCGAAATCGAACGGGAAATACAGATGTCTGGGATTGACAAACCGCTTTCGAGCGAACATGTCCCCTCAGGGAGCGAGCCCAAGACCCCACAGAAGTAGCCGTAGGCGTAGCCAATCGTTCTTGAAGATACTTGACCTCGACGGTCAATGTCCTGGCGAACTCGATCAGCAAGTGCTGACTCCTTCCGGGACGCGCCCCCCGGTTGTGACGAGGGAGCTTTCGGCATGACTTTGTGGCCCTTGGTCCGCGACTGCATCTAGAGAGGAAATCCGGCGAACGGGAAACGCAGATAGTCGGACGAAAGAGAAGCCCACGGCCACCCGTCCTCACAGCCACTGGGCGCCTGTTCACTTCTGTCTACTTTTGAGTTCCTTGGTCAACTCGGTCAGATCGTCATTGAGTTTGATTAGACCTCGAGTTACGGACACGATTGCCGAGTACGCGCTTATCATGAACAGGCCGCTGCTCAGTATCAGCACCACAACGGCCCCTAGCACTAGATTCTCGGTTGTGTCGTCGACCACTGCGAGATAGAGAAGTGGTGCACCTACGGCTGCGATCCAGCCGATAGTCATCAGCCGCTCCCAGACAGATGGTTTGTCGATGCGTACCACGGGAACACCGTCCACCTTATTCGCGTCCTGCAATATATAAATAGCATACTGCGAGAGAGTGGAATCGCGGTGGCTTTACGAAGAGCCTCCGCGGGTTTGCACGCTTCTCGTTTCTGAACTTCAGAAATCGAGGACGCTGTGTGTTGTTGCGCAGCTGCTCGGATCCGTGTCGACTCGGCCCCTCTGTTCCCACTAAGCTACGAGATTCCTCTTCTTCTCGCACAACGGACAGAGGTTCTGGGCAGCCGAAGAACCATCGCGGACGAATCTGAAATCGCAGCTTCTGCATCTGTATATCTGTCTCTCGACTAGGATCTTCTCGCCCGAGTTCAAGGCCCCCAGGTCTGCATCAGACGACGAGATGCATCCCTTCGGACATGCCTCGATGCAAAGCCGACAACCGGTGCATTTGCCCCCAGTGAAGGCGATCGAACCCATGTCGCCTCCTTCCGAGTAGCGAAGGGCCCCGGAAGGACACAGCTTGGAGCAGACTTCACAGAGGTTGCATGGCTCTCTGCTGACCTGAAGGTCCAGTATTGGATAGTCCTCCGAGGTGACATTCCTGGATCTCGGCTCCAGCCCCTGGGTCAGAATCAGGAGTTCCCTCCTCCTCGGGGGCAGTGAGCGCCTGTACACGCTGGAAGCTCTTTCGCCCCCGCGAGGCTCCTCTAGGTCAAACATGAGCTTCATGATTTCCTCGCCCCCGGACAGCAAGAAGTCCCTCCTCTCGAGCCCAACGTTCCTTTCACGGCTGGTCTCTTCAGAGGCATCGATCGGCCTCATGACGAAGCTCTCACGGATGTTGTTCCATCTCTTCATGGCGAGTTCGTAGCACTTCCTCCCCTCGGAGAGCCCGCAGTCCTCGGCGCACGGGTCTATTACGACCTCGCATTCGAGTCGCATAGCATAGAAGGGCAGAGTTTCTGGCAGCGACCCGAGGCATGGGAGGACGATGGCCTCCTCCCCCATCATCCTCTTCCTTCTCACCTTGCCATATCTCCCGCCGCATCGGTCACAGGCGAACCTGATGACTTCCTTTCCGTTCTTCCTCGCTGCCAGGATGCTCTCGCAGAGACCTCCGTCCGACGGAATCTTCGCATTGAATACGCCGTGCGGGCAGGAAATCGTGCAGAGATTGCATGAGATGCATTTGGAGGAATCGATGGAAATCGAATCATCGATGGTTATCGCCTTGAGAGGACAGAGGGCGAGGCAGGGCGCACTGCAGGAGGCCTTCTTCGCCATCCTGACGTTTGGGCATGAAGATTGGTTGACTGAGGGAACGAACGAGCTCATCAAGTCCGCTAGCTTGGCGAAGGCGTCGAGGCCGATTCCTCCAGGCCGTGTGACGAGTCTAGGGCTGGTGCGAATGCTTGATCCTGACAGGGAATCACCTTCCTCGTATGCTTGATCCCGAAGCGGATCTTCTCTGCTTTGCCCTCCCAGCCTCGAATTCGAGCCAGTTCTTGGTCAATCCAGCAACAGCCCCGTAGAAGGCACTGCCGTAGTCCAGGACTTCATTGCAGAACTGCGGGACCCAACCAAGGATGTGGTCCGACAAAAAGCCATCCGCCGATGAGGCGAGCCTGTCTGCGCTCTTTGCGTCGCCCTTTCTGCAGGCTTCGTCCTCCATCTTCCTCAGGTGGGACATGAATGCCAACTCGAATGCTATGTAATCTGGGGGCTCCCCTCCACGAACCTCAAGCCCTTCCTCTCGATACCTCGTGAGCACGTCCGAGGTGGCCTCGGACATCACGATGTCCGACCTGTAGACGGACTCATAGGGAGGTGGAGGGCCGTATCCCTTCTTGATTCCGCGAAAGAGCCGAGCATACTCCTCCTGGAGCCTTGTGTCACCATCGCTGGCGGGCTCTCGAAGAGAGAGATGGGCCGATATCAGCTTCCTGATGCTGCTTCTGACCTCTGCTGCATCGTTCTCCTGACCGAGAAGCTCGTCGAACGCCTCCAGCTTGGCGACGAGTTCGTCGCTCCTGAGATAGGTCATGAAATCCACATCAGGGTTCCTGGCGAATAAGTAGGACAGGAATTCGTACATCGATCCCCTGCTTGCGGAAGAGAGCCCATGGCTACCTCCGCTTCCATCGGTCGAGTCTGTGTGCTCCATCTGTTCTGACCCTTCTCCTCAGGTTTCGGACGAGGACGCAAATCCATACACTCAAGGCACCACAAAGTCAAGTATGGCCGAGATCAGCCACACGACAGCAAGCCCAAGCAGCATCAGGGCCACGAAAGACCCGAGGAAGACAGCCGTGACTCTGAAGTTACGAGGCTTTCCGAATATGGATGCGAGTACCAGTATGATCACTGGCATCAGGATTATCCCGAAGACCAAGACTATGCCGATTGACAGTAGTCCCATTCTTTTCACCTCCGGGAGGTCTATCCCTCCTCCTTCGGACTCGTCGTCTCCTTAGTCACCATTGCATCTCCTCTTATTTCCATTATCGGGAAGAATTTCACGAAGAGGAAAATCATCACCACTGCAATTGAGACTGTTCCCAACACCAGTGAGTATTCGACGAGCGTGGGGATGTATACGCCTGCCGGATACAGCTCAAGCCTCGGCCGGGTCAGCGAGGGCACGACGATTAGGTACCTCTTCAACCAGAATGCTAGCAGCGTCACCGCAGCAGCCGTCACCGTGCCCGTCAGGTTGAACTTCTTCGCAATCGCAGACATCGCAAGATAGGCGAATGTCCCCAGCATCATTGCGACAATCGGCCAGAAGAGGATCGCGTACTCCCCGAACAAGAGCGATTCCGAGATGTCATGCTCGGCAGTTGGCGCAGCATACTGCATCGTCAGGTGCTCATGAAGCATGAACCACAGGTACAGGATCACCAGGACGGAGAGCGCTGTGCCCAGTCCTTTGAATAGGTCTGCACTGATGTGCTTCTCCCAGTGGAACGCCCTGCGGAAGATTGCCACCATGACGATGATGGCGGCAAGTGCGGAAGCGAGGGCAGCGTTCAGGTACATCGGTCCCTGAGCTGCACCGTACCAGCCGGGCTGAGAGGCTATCAGCCCGAACAGCCATGGGATGACGCCCCCGCTGAGCAGGAACACGATGACGAGCAGTGTGAGGGCGATCCACCAGGCGATACGCTCGATCTTCTCTCTTTCGTTCTCCCTGTACCCGAACAGGAGTAGAGTGTAGAGCCACCTGAGCTTCGGCAGCCTCTTCCTCAGGTGCGCCAGGTCCTCGCGCATGAGCAGATACAAGTATGTGATGCTCAGCGTGATGTATATCAGTATTACAGTTATGTCCCAGACGAGGGGTGAGATCGAGACGCGCTCCATGTAGTAGAGAATCATCCCGAAGACCCTGTCGGGCCTGCCCATATCCATCACAATGCTCAGCCCGGCCATCATCAGCGTAACGATTGTGAGGAGTTCAGCCATCCTGGCAATCGGGTTGTACTTGTGGAGCTTCAAGACCCGGATTGCCGCAGACATCACGATGCCGCCGTGCGCGATCCCGACGAACCAGATGAAATTGACTATGTAGATGCCCCAAGGTGACCCGCTCAGCGGAACCCCGTAGTCCCTCATCCCCGTGACCACGAGGCCTTCAGTCATCTGGACATACCACGTGACACAGAAGAGCGCGACCCCGGCCAGGCCTAGCACAAACACAAGATAGCCAGGAACACCAGTGTGCATCAGTGGCGCCACAAGCTCCCTCTCGACCGGGGTTAGCTCCTCCTCCCGTTCGATTTTCTCGGCTGGCTTCTTTCTCTTCAACAACACGAACGCGGCTATCCCTGCAGCGAGCGCAGCGCCTCCGAGGGCCGCCAGCCAGACCCACATGGGCAGTGCCTTCTTCTCCGCGACATTGTCCACGTTGATGCTGATCTCCCTGTATCCGACATTGCCGTCGGTGTCATACGCCGTTATGTTGATTGTGTGCTCACCGTTGGCGTAGGAGGTTGTGTCCAACTGCCACTGGAATGGTGCTTCGGACTTGTTGCTGACCTCACCCCCATCGACCCTCAGCACAGCATAGGCAATCGACACGTTCGACTGTATGCTCGCGTCAACCGTGATGACGCCCGCGACGGTCTCACCGTCGGATGGCGAGTTGATGACGACGGTGGGAGCTCCGGGGACGCCGCCTGTGCCCACTGTGAACGAAAGGCCTGTCACATTGTCGACGAATCGCGGCTCTCCTCCTCCGCCATAGTGCGTTCGCGCGTACAGCGGGAAGACGCCGTCGACCGACGGGGCGGTCAGGGACCACTGCATGGAAACCAAGCCTGCGTAGCCCGTGATCTCGTAGTAGTTGTTCGTCCCAGAACCGCTAGGATCAGCCACGATCGTCCAGCCTGCAGCTGTGGGTATGCTGGCGGGGACAGGGGTCAGGGAGGAGACGAGCATCACTCCGAGGATGCCTGCCGCTTCACTTCCCGAGACAGTGACTGTGACTGTGAGGTCTCCGCCTTTGGCGACAGTGAGACTCGATGCGGACATGGTGATGACAACAGTGCCCGGAGTCACATGGCAAGAGCCGCCGCCGTCATATTGCAGCATGCCG
>DYTN01000021.1:1641-3428 GCA_020725925.1 Methanobacteriota archaeon | reverse complement strand
GATATGCTGTGGTCGATGGCGCAATGGCTGCGATGATCAGAGCGAGGGACGCAACAATCAGGAACATGTGACGCTTTCTCACGGGTTCACCTCCTCTCCGAACGTATCAAGAGCCTTCCTGGGCTTGAGCGGGTCGAGAGGCGTCCCAAGATAGTAGACCTTGGGTTTCGTGCCGAGCTCAATCTGCAGCTGGAAGTGCTCCTTTTTGGCAATCGCCTGAGACACCTCGCTCTCTGGATCGTCTAGATCGCCGAACGAAAAGACATTGACGGGGCAGTTGGCCACGCAGGCTGGCTTCAGTCCCTTCGCGACCCTGTGGACGCAGAACGTGCATTTGCCCATGACTCCCACGAAGTGATTTCCCCCGGAGACCAGTCTTTCCTCGTACTTGAGCTCATGATCTGGGTTCCCGTACGGGAGGCCCTCCTCCCATTCGTAGTACTGGTTCTTCGAGGGCTTCTTCCAGTTGAAGTAGTTCACTCCGTAGGGACATGCCACCTCGCAGTACCTGCAGCCGATGCAGCGCTCGAAGTCCGTCAGCACAAGTCCGTCACTTCTCTTGAACCTCGCGCCGACAGGACATACCTTGGTGCACGGGGCATTATCGCAGTGCTGGCACGGGCGTGACAAGTACCTGATCTTCGAGTTCGGGTAGCGGCCCTCCTCGAACCTGAATAGCCACATCCAAAAGACGCCCCTTGGCGTGTTGTTCTCCACCTTGCATGCTTCCACACATGCTCGGCACCCCATACAGCGTGATAGGTCAATGGCCATGCCGTACCTGACCATCTCACACCACCTTCCCGACTTTCACGTTCACATGGAACGACTGGTCCGCAGTGTTCGTCACGTAGCCATCGCCGGTGAAGAACAGGGCGTTGGGAGTGGGACCTGATTCCCTCGCCACAGGGTGTACCCACAGTCCGTAGTGGTGGTGAAGAACTACCGTGTCTGGCCTCACGAATTCCACCAGCTGAGCGACGGTCTGAATACTGCGCGTCTCTCCCGTGAGCGCATTGTGGCTTTCCACATAGACGGAGTCGCCTTCGCCGATTCCCTTTGCGGCTGCCGTGGCAGAGTTGATGAGGAGCCGTTGCTTGGGAACGAGTTCGTTCAGGAGCGGAAAGAAGGTCGACCTCGACTGCTTGAACTCGATCCTCTTGTAGGAGATCAGAGTGAGATCGTAGTCTGAAGGGGATTGGTCCTTCGTTGGCGTGCGCCAGGAGGGAAAAGCGGTGTAGTCCTGGTAATATGTCTGGTCAACCCCCATGCCCTGCATCACGCCTCTGTATCGGGCCAGCGCCTCTCCGTATAGCCTGTGTCTGAGACCGCCATATGGGGGCGACATTGCGCGCATAGTATTCGCCAGCTGTGACAGCTCCTTTCACCTTCACGCCGTGCTGCTCGAAGTACTCGATTCCTTCCAGTATCCCGTTGCTCTTGGCCCACTTGTCGAATATATCCCTGACGGTCGGCTTCACGTTCACATCGAGCTTGTTGGGGTCCACGAGGCTCAGTTGGGAGTTGAGCTGGTCGAGATAGTTGCCCGTTCCGAAGAGTATCTCTGCCTTCTCGCAGAGGTCCAAGTAGATGTCGATCTCACCCTTTGTCTGATAAAGGGGGGCGATTGGCGGCTGGCGGATCACTGTCGCCTCGTTGTATGTGTTCGATATCGAGTACGGTCCTTCGTGCTTCTCAATCGTTGCACTCGGAAGGACAATGTCCGCGAAGTAGTCCGCCGTCTCGGTCAGCCAAGGGTCGATCACTGCTATGAATTTGAATTTCTT
>DYTN01000021.1:0-1631 GCA_020725925.1 Methanobacteriota archaeon | reverse complement strand
TTGTAGGATTCGGCGATGTCATGCTGTCCCGCGGCGTACGCAATGAGCGGGTTCGACATGTGGATTATGAGGACGTCGGGCAGGTCCGCTTCGGGGAACCCGTATTTCGCCGGGTCGTTCATCACCTTGGCCACGATGCCCGAGTTGTTGCTGTTGATGGGGTAGAACTTGCTGTCCTTCAGGTAGAGGTTGTAGCCGGAATCCTTGATGGCGACGGCGTCCCAGCTGTCGAATGCGTCCGCCTTTTTCGGGGAGAAGTCGACGAACTGGCCTCCTGCAGCCTCGATAGCTCCGAGCAACATCATCACAAGTATCGCTGCCCGAGATGCCTGGAATCCGAGCTCTTGCTGGGTCACATGATATCCGTGAATCGCGACGGGCCGGTACGGCACCTCGATTCCGTCAATTATGATAGTGCTTCCTATCATCGCATTGGCTCCGAGGTCCGAGGCTACCATCAGGATCTGGCCCTCGGAAAGACCACATATGTTTGCGGCCCATGCTGGCGTCTTGTCTGCCAAGAAGTCGACGAGGAGCTGGTAGCCGGGCTTCACTGTCTCGGTGCCGACGTTGTATACCCCAACGAGCGCAGGGCCTGTGCCCACGGTATCGAAGGCTACCGCGCTTCCTGTAATGGTGTCCCAGACCATCTCCTTGTTCGATGAATCTCTCAGTATGGTTCCGTCTGGCCTCACCAAGGAGGCAGCATTGGTGTATTTCTTCAGGTATTCTGTGTCAACATCGTTCCTCTGGACAAGAACATTCGCCACAGCAAGGAAGAATGCCAGATCTGTACCGGGCCTGATTGGCAACCAGGCGTCGGAATGCGGACCCGCGCCTTGGTGAGACGGGTCGAGGACTGCTACTTTCATCCCGCGCTCCCTCGCATCTACAAGAAGCCGGTTCCACTGAATCCAGCAAGACTTGTTGCCTCCTGCATTGGCAAGATTCCAGCCCCAGCTGAGTAGATAGTTGCAGTACTTGAAATCGGGGTGGAGCACGCCGCTTCTTCCCAGTGTGTACTCCGCCGCCCTGTAGCCAGCATCAGAGCAGAATGCCCCGTGGTGAAGCTTTATCGCTCCAGAGGCGGCAGCGAATGCATTGTCATAGAACGCACCGCCCTTGCTCCTCCCCTTTTGCCACACGAGATATTTGTCGCCCTTCGCTCTCGCCTCCTTGATCTTGTCCGCCAGTGCTGCCAGAGCCTCATCCCATGTGATTTCCACCCACGTCCCGGGCTGTCCCTTCGAATTGGTCCTCTTGAGTGGAGCCTTCAATCGGTATGGATCGTAGATGGCCATTATCTGTGCCATCCCCTTAGGACAGAGCGTTCCTCGCGTTCTTGGGTCCGCTGGATGACCTTCCAGTTTCACGAGTCTGCCATTGACTACCCTCGCTATGATTGCGCAATCCTGCTTGCCTACCCAGCAAGTGGTGTACTTCAACGTGTCCAGTTGTGCGGTCTCATGTGCGCTTGGAGCGGAATTGAATAGCGAATCCCAAAAACCATCAGGCACCAATTCAGCGGCAATCGCCGCGCCTGCCCCCAAGCCAGCAAGCTTCACGAAATGCCTCCGAGTCATCTCGACCATGTTGTCACCTGTCGACGTTCTCCCCACACGCCTGCAGAG
>DYTN01000043.1 GCA_020725925.1 Methanobacteriota archaeon | reverse complement strand
CTGGGTACAGGTCCTCTCCAAACAGAACGTGTCCGGCCAGGGGACGCTCGTCTGGAACTACACTGGCTTCGACTTCACCGACCTAGCGAACGGCACGTCGACGTGGCACCGCTTCAATATGACGGACACCGCGGCCAAGAACTCGACATTCACCCACTACGGCCCCGTAGTCGAGAAGGACGACGCGCAACTCAACTTCACCCGCGGGAACGAGACGATAGTCGGAGGAGGCTCAGTAATCCTTGGCACCCGCTTCAAGGACGTCGACACCGAGTTCTCGGGGAAAAGCCCGGTGAACATCCCCGACCAGAACATAATGTTCTGGCTCAACTACACCGGGACCTGGACGTACATCGGGGCGAACGTCACGAACTCCACCGGCGACGTGATTCTGGACTACACGCCGCCCTGCGTCGTCGGTGGGGGTGTGAAATACTGGAAGGCCAACTACTCCAACGCCTCAGGCTACTACAAGGACGCATCGTCCGCCGTCTTCAACTTCACGGTAATCCGCCTGCTCAAGAACTACATCACCTCGCCCGCGAACCAGTCCGTCTGGAACGTGACGAACCTTGTGCCGCTCCAGGCTAACATAACCGATGACTGCAGCAACCCGGTGAACACCGCGATGGTTAGGTTCGAGCTCAATTCCAGCGCCACCTCGGCGGCAAACTACACCGCTTCGGCCGTCGGAGGGGGCATCTACAACTTCAGCTGGAACTCGACCGCCAAGCAGGAGGGCAACTGGACTATTGTCATATTCTCGGACGAGCCCAACTACTACAGCAACAGGACGCCGTTCTATGACCGCTTCTTCCTCGACAACCTGCCGCCGACCGTGACGGGCCTATCGGCCGCATCCTTCCAGACAGGAAGCTCGATCGGCGGATGGGGTGAGGTCTTCCAGTACAACGCGACTCTCTCCGACCCAGAGAACGACATCCTCTACTGCGCAATCTACACTAACTCGAGCGCCTATCCGGACACCTATGTCATAAGGAACAGCACGAGCCTTGTCCCGCCGACGAAGTGCTCCTTCCTCGTCGCCGGCTTCAACTCGACCGATATCGGCCCGGCGACGTTCCGATTCACGATAAACGACACCTACAGCGGAACCGTCAACAACACGACGGCGGGCCCGACGATCGAGGCCGACGACATAACTGTCAACTTCCTCTCGCCGGCGAGCCTCTTCGTCAACAGGTCTGGCTCCGATGCCGCGAACTTCACGGTCCGCATACAGGATGCCGACCTTTCAATAACGAACGCCAGCAGCCAGTATGTACCCGCCGGGACGAACTGCAGCTTCTTCTCCTCGACGAACTCCTCGCAGACGGGCGTGCGCGCCTACCTCAACTCATCCCTCACGAACGCCACGGGCCACTGCTACTACACTCTCGATCCGGGCTGTGCCGGCCCGTATTTCGGGGCAGGCCGCCAGGAATGGGTCGCTGGGACGACCGCGAACGCCGCCTACAAGAGCAAGAACTCAACGTCGAGCCAGAACGTCTCGATAAACGGCACCCTCACGATATTGATAGTCCTCCCAGACGACGGGACCCAGTTCAACAAGAACGGGACGGTCTTCCTGAACTCGACAGTCATCTACGACTGCTCCGGCGACGCCGGCGCTACGACGACGTGGCGCCTCAACGGGACGGTGGTCCCCTTCCCCCCCGACGCGCCCAGCGGCCAGGGCCCGGACGTCCACAACTACACCTGGAGCAATGTCCCGATGAACCACACCTTTGGATGGCACTGGCTCTCCGCGAACACCACCGAGGCGTTCTACTTCCCCTCCTCGGACGCGAGGCTCATAAGCATCTTCGGGAACTCGACGGTGAACGCCACCTACCCGTCCAACGGGAGCTATTTCAGGGGGACGGTCGGGACGACGCAGTGCACTGCGAGGGACTTGAACGGCACGGTCATACCTAACTACCCCGTCAATTTCACGAAGATAGGTCCATCTAACAACTTCACGGTGATCAACTACACGAATGCTTCAGGCGTCGCGACCTGGTTTTGGAACACGAGCCAAGACACCCCCGGCTCCTACGTCTTCACGTGCAAGATACTTGACAATTCGACCCTCTACTACAACGCGACCGGCACAATCTCGGCCAACAACATAACGCTGTTCGGCAAGCTCAACGCGACCGTGACGATGTCCCCGGCGGCGCCTGGCCCCGTCGACAGGACGACCGGAGGCGACTACAACACGTCGATCGTGTGGAACGTGACAAGCATCCGCGACGAGTTCGGCAACCAGACGAACGGCACCACCTTCCTCCTCCTCTGGAAGAACGCGCTCACCGTCAACTCCTCCTACCTCACCGGGAACTATGCGGGCGGGGTTTTCCAGATACCGCGCAACTCGACCCTCGCCGACCTCGACGACAAGCTCAACTTCACGATAAACAGGACGTACTACTCCGACTTCGCCCTCCTCAGCCAGGATTACACCGTCCACGGCGTCATAGCAGCGGAGAACTCCACAGTCATCTGGTACAACGGAACGGCCCTCGGCCCCAAGAACGTCTCGACCGGCAACATCGACAACTACAACGGGCCGTTCGGGGACAACATAAGCTACAGCTTCATCGTGCGCGACGACATGAACAACACCCTGATCTCCGGGGTGGACTACAACGTGACGGACAGCGGGGAATGGGATCCGACAGTCAAGCCGGCCGGCTACGCGATAGTGCCGAACATCACGATGACTGCCCTCGGCCGCTTCTCGACGGCGAACAGCCTTCTCTATTCGGGCTCCTTCTCCAACTACACTAGCCTCCTCGTCCACGGGTTCATCGCCAACTTCTCTAACGCGACCTGGTGCAAGTCCAACGGCCAGGGCCCATCCGAATACGTTTGTGACAGCTTCCCGCTCCCTTCCCTGATAAAGCTGGACCGCTTCGTGCGCAGCCCGCCGATCGACGGGGGCCCAGACGTCACCTACACCTTCGTCGAGGTGCGCGACAACAAGGACGCGATAATCCCCCAGATGAACTTCTCCACGATTCAAGAGCTCAACTGGACGGCCGGGCAGTTCGCGGTGGGCGACAACATGACCGCCCGCCTGCGCGTCAATGCGTCCCTGGACTACTCGGCCTGCGCCCCGAGCGACTGCTGGTGGCACGGGATGACGACGACGAACGCGACGTACACTGTCTACGGCTCGACGACCGTCGCCTACATCGCCCCGGCCAACGCTACCAAGGTCTACCGCTCAGCGTGCAACTCCCCGACCGCCGCCAACCTCACCGTCTACGTCGAGGACGACATACTCGGGCCCGCCGACGGGGCGACCGTGATACTGGTCACGCCGGCCGGGAGCTGCTCGGTGCAGCCCAACGGCACCTCCGGCTACTACTACTGCCAGTTCGACCCCTCCGACGTCCTGAACCCGGCCTCCTACCGGTGGGACGCAAACGTCACGACCGCCGGCTACTACTACGGCGGCCAGAACAACGCGAGCTTCTTCGGCTACAGGTACATAGACGCCTACGGCTGCCTCAACCTGACGCAGGTGTCCCCGCTCCCAGGCGAGACGTTCAACAGGACGCAGGTGATAGCGGGCCGCGCGAACGTCACCGACGAGAACAACCTGGGGATAGCGACGAGCTCCGCCACGGTCCTAGAAGTGATGAAATCCAACGGGACGCGCTTCACGAACCTCACCGTCCGCTACAACGCCGCGACGACCCTATGGGAAGCCAACTACACGACGACGAACAACGACCCGTGGGGCTCCTGGCAGGTGAAGCTGAACGTCTCCAAGACGTACTATGATGCCTCCTCGGCCCAGCTCAACGTCACGCTCCTCGGGAAGCTCAACATAACCTCCCTCAACGCCTCCTCCGTCGTCGACCGCGGCCAGAGCTTCGGCTTCGGGAACACCGCCGTGATAAACGCCTCCGTCAGGGACGAGAACGGGACCGTCGCCAACGCCTCCGTCACCTTCTTCGCGAACGGCACCGTGATAGGGTCAAACGTCACGAACGCGACCGGCTTCACCTTGATCGCCTGGTCTCCTGCCGTCTCCTGGCAGGTCGGCCGCTACACGATAACAGCGAACGCATCCAAGGCGTTCTACAACAACTTCACCCTCCAGACGCCCTTCGCCCAGACCGACGTCTACGGCCAGCTGAACGTCACCAGCGTCTCGGTCGCAAGCGACGTCGACAGGCGCGACAACGACGGCTGGGGGACGGCCGCACAGATGAACGCGACAGTCTCCTCTGACAACGGCACCTTCATACCGGACGCGACGGTCTGGTTCTACGTCGGGAGCGGCGTCGGCGCCGTCAATTCAACTAACGTCTCCTACGGGAACGGATACTACAATTTCAGCTGGGACCCCACAAACACCCTAGCCGTCGGGCCCTACCTCGTCTGGGCCAACGCGACGAGCGTCCCGTTCTACCACAACTACAACAGCACGGCGCCCAACGGCACCATGACCCTCTGGGGCAAGCTCTATCCCGCCCTCACGAGGAGCGAGGCCGACATCTACAGGAACAACGCCTTCGCGCCCTCCTCGTCGGTCCTCACCGCCAACGTGACCGACGAGAACGGGACGCAGGTGCAGGGTGCGACGGCCGTCTTCTTCGAGACCCTGGACAACCTGGGCTCCAACACGACGAACGCCCAGGGCCTGGCGACGCAGGCATTCAACCCGGCCGACACGCACGACGTCGGGAACTTCACGCTCGCGACGAGCGCGTCGGCGCAGTACTACTGGAACAACTCGGCCTCCAACTGGATGATAATACGCGGCGTCCTCTACCCGAACATCACCCTGCCGACGCTGAACACGAAGTTCTACAAGAACGACACCATGGTCCTCAACCTGTCCATACTGGACGACAACGCTACCGCCCTACCGGCGTCCGCCGTCTCGGCAACCTGGCGCCTCAACAACACAGAGGACCTCAACGCGAGCGGCACGGGCGCGTTCCTCATCCCGGTCAACCACACGCTCGGCGTCCACTTCATCAACCTCACCGTGACGAGGCAGTATTACGATGCCGCTACGAACCTCACTAACGTGCAGATATGGAGCAAGGCGAACGTCTCGTCCCTCACCGCTCAGTCTGTAATATACCGCCAGGCGCCCAAGACCCTCTTCTCGCAGGTCCTGGACTACTACAACGGCTCGCCCGTCTTCAACTACACCTGCGACTGGTATGCGAACAACACCTACCTTGTCAACTCGACGAGGACGAACTCGAGCGGTGTCTGCAACTTCACCTGGACCCCCGGCTGCGTCCAGAACCTGGGAAGCCACCCGATCAACACGACGATCTCCTCCGAAACGCTCCTGTTCTTCGACCCGCTGGCATCGAATGCCCAGACGAACGTGAACCTCAACGACACGCTCGCGATCTCGATAAACAGGCCCTCCGCCGGCGAGATAATCCACAAGACGACCCCCTACACGCTCAACGCCACCGTCTCCGACGGGTGCCAGACTGGGCCCACCGACCCGCACCTCGTGGAATGGACCAACTCGACGCCAACGGTCCTCGCCACAGGCAACGTGACGGTCTGGACCGTCCCCTCCAACTACTCGCTAGGGCCCGCGAGCGTCACGGCGAACGCGACGGGAGCCAACTACGACTGGGCGAACGCTTCGAGGGCCTTCAACGTGTTCGGCTACTCCAACCTCAGCGAGATAACATACTCCTACAACGGAACGTGCGGGCCCGACCCGGACGTCTGCCAGGCGGGGACGATCCTCAACCTGACGTGCAGGGTGATAGACGCGAACACCACAGACCCGATCTCCTCCTATCCGGTCAACTTCAGCAAGAGCGGCGGTCTCCAGACGACCTCCTACACGAACGGCAGCGGCTACGCGCAGTGGATATGGAACACGAACGGGGAGTTGGACGGGGCCTACCCGATAGACTGCGACATATCCGACAACAGCACCCTCTACTACAACGCCTCTGCCCAGGTGAACGTGGAGAGGAGCATAACGATAGAGCGCCGCCTGGCCCTGAAGAACATCTGGGTGACGAACGGGACGCTCTACAGGAATGACTCCTTCAACCCGCACACCTACGGGATAATGGTGGAGGTCTGGGAGGCCAACATCCAGCCGGCGAACCTGGCCCGGGTCCGCTTCTACAACTCCAGCATCAACTTCGCCAACTGCACGACGGACTCGAGCGGCATGTGCTCGATATCCAGCAACCCGAACGACCTGACAGTGCCGGGCAACTACACAATACAAATCAATTCATCCAAGATAGGGAACGCCGACTCGGCGACCCTGAGCCAGTACATCATAATCAAGGGCCTGCTCTACGAGGCCCTCCCGATACCGACGCAGTCGGTTTTCACCAAGAACACGACAGTAACGTTCTACCCCAACGTCTCAAGCGAGAACAACAACTTCGCCGAGATCGGGGCGAGCGGGACGGTCACATGGTACAACAGCTACAACGCGACCGTCAACTCCACGGCGACGAACACCAACTGGACGTGGCTGATACCAGTGAACTACCCCCTCGGGCCCGACAACATGACCGCGCAGGCGTCCAAGCTCTACTACGACAGCGTGAACGTGACCAAGGGGCTCGTGATATGGGGAATCTCCAACGTGACCGTCTCCTACCCGCAGAACGCCACCAACCTCTCCTACGGGACGGTCTACTATCCGCAGTGCTACGTGAGGGACATCAACGGGAGCGGGGTCGAGGCGTACAACGCGACGTTCTTCGAGGACCTCGTCCCCCTGACGCCCGGCTGGAACCTCACGAACGCGAGCGGGATTGCGACGCACGACTACGAGCTCAAGCCCACGCCCTACCAGTCCTACGTCCTCATGTGCAACATAACCGACGACGCGGCCAAATATTACAACAGGAGCCTTTCCGCCTACAAGCACAACGCGACGATAACCGTCCAGGACACTACCCATCCGAACATAACCGGGACCTCGGTCGACCCGCAGTTCGTCGAGAACTACCTGCCATCAACCCTCTTCGCGAACATGACGGACGACGTGAACGCGAGCGCCGCGTGGGTGGAGGTCGAGTACCTGGACGCGACCGGCTGGCAGCGGGGCTCACACAACGTCTCGATGCTCCCGGTGGCCGAAGCCCTCAACAATTCGGGCTACCCGCGCCGGGTCTACCGCAACTTCACCCTCGCCTACTACCCGGCCCCGCACGGCGTCTCCAACGAGACGTACCTCTACTACAACGTGACCTTCTGGGTCAACGACACGAGCGGCAACACGAACAGCACGGCGCGCCACGGCCTCACGGCGATCGCCCGCACCTTCATGGATGCAATCCTTCTGCCGGACGCGAGGCCCGTCAGGAACGTGACGCTCACGCGGAGCCAGGCGTTCACGATGAACGCCACGTGCGACAACACCGGGAACGCGACCGCGTACGACCCGAACCTGACGATCACCCTGCCCAACACCAACTGGACGGTGAACATATCGGCCGTCCAGTACTACGGGAACATCAGCGTCGGGGCGAGCAACATGACGACCTTCGACGTCATTGTCCCGGCGGGCGCCCCACCCGGCCAGTACGACGTCTCCGTCAACTGTACCTGGACAGACCCCTCCAGGTTCGTGAGGACGGTCAAGGACACCTCGGTGATCGACGTCATATCGAACGCG
>DYTN01000005.1:103983-107807 GCA_020725925.1 Methanobacteriota archaeon | reverse complement strand
GGGGGCCGCCGCCTTGACCATTCGAGAGCGGAGCATGGCGGTAAGTCCGGCCACCTCCCATCTTGGGTCTCATTGTGCATTTGCGGCATGGCGAGGAATCATTTAATAGGCTCCTGGCACATCCGACTGCTGGGCGCCCGGGAGCAACCTCGGGCCCTCAACGGGGGATCTCGGTGGAGTCCATTGGCGGCCAAGGGACCAGGAATTGCGTCGGCTGCGGCAGGAGCATACCGTGGGAGGCGAACGTCTGCCCGTACTGCGGGCACGACTATAGGTTGCAGATGGCGCCGCCCATGAAGGCGAGGAGCGCGAAGCCAGTCATCGGCGGAGTGCTGATCGTCGTGGCTGGATTACTGGCCTTCGGGATGGGCCTGCTGTACCTGGCCCTGGACGTGAGCGACCTGGAGGACTACGGCGTGACCATGCCTCCGGAGATGACCTCGGAGGAACTCCAGGACGTGATGGTGGTTTGCGGGAGCCTCCTGGTCGTGTTCGCCGTGATAGCGATCATCGGGGGCGTCTTCGCCCTGCAGAGGAAGCACTTCGGCCTGGCCATCGCAGGCTCCATATTCGGCCTGCTCGGCCTGGGATTTCTCATCGGGTCTCTGCTCGCGCTCGTGGGCCTCATATTGGTGGCGATCTCCAGGGACGAGTTCGAGTAGGGGCGTTTCCAGTGGAAACGCCGGCATCCCTCGGTAATCATTTTATAACCACAGGCCTCATCACGAGGCCGAAAGGACGGGCGATGCCCGTCGCCAACTAGGGAGGTGGATAGATGGCCTCAGGAACTCAGGGACAGAGGAACTGCGTCGGCTGTGGCAGGGCGATCGCCTTCGACGCGAACGTGTGTCCGTACTGCGGGCACGACTACAGGGTCCAGATGGCCCCGGCCCAGTACCAGCCTCAGATCAGCGAGGGGATGAAGATAGTGTTCTACATCCTGTCCTTCTTGATCCCGCTGATTGGGATAATCATAGGCGTGATATACTACACGAAGCCAGATGCCGAGAGCAAGAACGTCGGCAAGATGTGCATAATCCTGGCTCTGCTCGCCATCGTGATAGGCGCAGTCTGCTGGGCCGCTGTATGGAGCACCGCCTGGTGGGCACTCTGATTGCCCAGCTGTGCACAAACCGTTTCCATTTTTCATCATTTCTCGCAGCAGGTTCCTCCGTCAGACGGAGTCTCTGAAGCGCAATGATTAATGGCGACCATGGCCCTTCCACGCACGGATGGATGCCTGGGCCCTGCTGATGTTCCTCGGGTCGTCAATCTGCCACCAGCTGCCCGAGAGGTCGTACTTCCTCGGAGATCTCCAGATGCCCCTTTGCGCTAGGTGCATCGGCATACACCTCGGGTTCCTCTTCTCGGCATCGTTCCTCGTCCTCATCCGCAAGTCGATCCCATGGCGGCTGCCCTCGCTGGGGCAGGTCGCCGCGCTCGGACTAGTGATGACCGTGTTCATCGTCGATGCCGTCCTGTCATACTCGGGCATGAGCGAGTCGACGAACCTTCGGAGGACTATTAGCGGACTCGCCCTTGGTGTCCCTCTGCCTCTTCTGTTGCTCCCGATGCTCCGAGCGTTCCTCACTGGGTCCACCGCGCGGACGAACATCCTCCGCATCCCAGCAGTCGGAGCGGCGGTCCCCGTGCTCTATGCCTTGGCTCTGGGCGCGATCACGCTCTCAGAAGGTGCCGACGCCTTGTTCGTTGGTGTGTCCATAGCGGGCGTGGTCGGGATGGTCCTGTTCCTAGTCGTGGCGTTCTCGACCATGCTTTCTGTCCTGCTGGATGGTTGGCAGACGGAGGCATGGACGAAGGTCGGCATGGGATCAGCCCTAGCGGCGGTGATGATACTGGCCCTTGCTGGCCTGCGCGATTGGCTGTATCCAGTCCAATGACCGTGGCTATGACCCTGGAAGGGGCATTTCGACGGAAAACGCAGGAATTCTGGGAAATTATAGAAAGATACATTTATAATCCTGGCCTATTCATGGTCGTGGCAGTCCGGGTACTGCCAGCGGAATAGGAGGTCAAGGGATGGGATCCCCAAGCGGTTCCAGAAAGTGCGTCTCTTGCGGTCGCGAAATCGCGATGGACGCAAACGTGTGCCAGTATTGTGGGCATGACTACAGGCAGGCCGGACCTGCCAAGCCCGTGGAGAAGAGCGCTCTGTCCATCGTAGGAGGCGTCCTGATACTAGTGGCAGGCGTCATCGGCCTAGCCATCGGGGGGCTCCTCCTTGCGATTGATGTCGACGATCTGGACCAGTATGGCCTAGATGTCGTGGGTGTGACTGACATCCTCGAGGACATCCTTACCGCCTGTGGCATCATATTCATCGTGCTGGGTCTGATAGCTGCGGTCGGCGGGTTCTTCGGCGTCATGCGCAAGCACTGGGGCCTCGTAATCCTGGGCGGCGTGTTGGGCCTGTTCATACTGAGCCCATACTTGATCGCGAGCCTGTTGTCGCTCGTCGGGCTCATACTGGTCGCGATCTCGAAGAAGGATTTCGAGTAGACAGGCACACGGTCTGAGGCCATTGGACGGCCTCGGACTGAAACACCTTTCCCTATATTGTTTCATATGCCAGCAGATATCATATTCTAGGTCCTTGGTCGATACCGCCTCGGCGAGGCCATCTGACATGGGCCTCGCAGGAACATGGATGACAATGCAATCCTCAGGTTCGGCGGCGAGCAGGAACTGCGTCGCCTGCGGGCGGCCGATCGCATGGGACGCCAACGTGTGCCAGTATTGCGGGCACGACTACCGGTCGGTCATGGCACCTCAGGCCCTGAAGAAGAGCGAGTCCATGGTCCCAGTGGCCGCGGGCGTTCTGATTCTCCTGTCGAGCATCGGCTATCTCATACTCGGCGGGCTGATCGCTGCGGGAAGCACGATCGCGCTGCCCTTCAGCCTAGAAACGAGCGCGGTGGGGATCGCATGCGGCATCGTGGTGCTCCTTCTGGGCCTCGGGGCGTTCATGGGCGGGGTATATGCGACCCAGAGGAAGCACTGGACCCTGGCCGTCATCGGCGGGATCATAGTCCTTCCCACGCTGCTGGGGCTGCTAGGGCTCATCCTGGTGATAGTCTCGAAGGACGAGTTCACGAGCTGAGCAGCCTCTAGGACCCGCCTCGCGAACCCCTATATCCTCTTCATCATGCCCAGCTCGGGCTCGTAGATCTCGCCCTTGTCCAAAAGGCTCGCGACGATCTCCTCGAGCCTCACCTTGTCTATCTTCTTGCCCTTGGCCGCCTCGACTATCTTGTCCCAGCTGGCGCCCCTCGAGCCAGTGTCGAGCGACTCGATCAGCTTCAGCACCGTCTCCTCCTCGTCCGCGCCCACTGAGACCTCGTGCATCTCCTCCTCGCCCTCTCCCTCGGGCGCCTCCTTCGCCCGTGCCTTCCCCGCCTTGGGGGCTGCTCGGGCTGGCTCTCGCCTAGGCCTTGCCGTCGCCTCCGACTCCGGGAGGAGGGACCTCAGGGCGTCCATGACCGAGTTCCTGAAGCGCTCGGTGTCTATGTCCTTGTAGAACTCTATCGCGCGTACGACCCCGTCAGCCACGTTCTCAGGGTACCCGAGCTTCCTCAGCTCGGCCACCGTGGGCTGGTGCATCTTCATGCCGTCCTCGATGGCGTCTATTTTGAGCAGCGTGCTCTTCGCAGCCTCCAGGGTCCAGTGGTCCCTCGCTTCTGCGCCGACCTCGCGTATCCTCTCAGGCCGGATGCTGAGGTACTTCACGCCCTCCTCGGGCGAGTACGCGCGGCTCTTGCCCACGACGGCTGCGAACGCCGGCGGCGACATCTTGGACAACGCGG
>DYTN01000005.1:58369-103973 GCA_020725925.1 Methanobacteriota archaeon | reverse complement strand
CCCCTGCGGAGACATAGAAGGTGCCCGTAGGGTCCGTAACCCGGGCCCTGTACCTTGGCTTTCCCTCCTCGCCGACATCCTGGATGTCCGTGACCACCCCCACCACGAACATCCTGTTGATCTTGGCCCCGAGGGGCGAGATGATGTACGAGACGGGCTTCTCGCCCTCGCCTGTGTGCTCGAGTATGGAGGAGTTGTACTCCTCCGCGAATACCCGCCACGCGACCTCCCTGAGGTTCATTCAGAGCCCTCCAGCTCTACCAGGAGCTTCTCTGCCTCCTCCTTCACCTGGGGCGTTGAGAACTCGGCCTCCTTGGCGATCATGGACAGGCCGTACTGGTCCGCCGTTATCGAGCCCGTGACCGTTGCGGCCTTGAGCGTGAGCAGGTCATCCATCATGTCCTTGACGACCTCGAAGTTCATCTTCTCCTTGGCCTTCTGCATGGCCTCGTCGAGCGTGGTGTCGATGAGCTTCTCGGTGAGCTCACGGCCGAGCACGACGCTGACCGCCCCGCTGCCGTCGTCCAGGATCGCCTTGATGCGCAGGTCTGGGTAGCCGTCCATGCGCCCGTGCACCTTGCACACGCCCTTCTGGAGCGCGCGCTTGCAGTCAGGGCACCTCATGATCAGGCCAGAGCCCTCCCTGACTTCGAGGATCACTCCCCTGACGGTCGCGTCGATCGCGCCACCCCTGGAGGCGATCTCGGAGATCATCTTGAGGCCGCTCTTCTGGAGCTCCTCGGCATTCGGGAACTTCTCCTTGATCTTGGTGACCTCCGCTCTGTCGTCGAAGGTCAGCTGTGGGATGCCCCTCCAGGCCTTCACCGTGCCCCTGGAGACCCTCACCACTTCACCCTCCTTGAGCTTGAAGTCGGACCATGCCGTGAACTGTACCTTGCCGGTCTCGTCCGCCAGCACGCCCGAGAAGACCTTCTTCGCCTCGCCCTTGACCGTGACCTCCCTGGGCTCGACTGACAGGATGCGCCCCTTGACCTCCACGAACCCCATGGCCTCCCTGAGCTCGCCGACAGTGGCGACTCTGGGCGGTCCCTGAGCGATCTGGATGTCCCCTATGGTCGCCGGGTCCTCCTTCCTGATGGACACGCGGTTCCCGAAGTTGACCTGGACCCTGCCCTGGTACTCACGAGTGTATGCGCCCTTGACGGAGATGACATCCCCTTTCTGGAGCTCCAGCCCCTCGGTCTCCCAGGCGGTGTAAGGCAGCGTGATGGTCTCGTCCCCGAGGAAGCCGTAGATGATGTTCTTCCTCTCGCCCTTCGCGCTGATCTCCTTCGAGTTGGCAGAGAGCACCTTGGCCACGAAGTCCACCACGGGCTCGTTCGGCCTCAGCTCCGCGAGCTTTCTCTGGAAGCCCGTCGAGAAGGCGCTCGCGTCCCCCCCGTACTTCTTCACGATGGTCTTCTTGGCCATCGGTATGCTGAGCCTGTACACGTCGACGTACCGCCTCAGCTCCTCAGCTATCTCCTCTTCCGACAACTTGTCCCCGAGCGCCCGTGCGATCTCTTCCACGTGGGGCGCCAGCTTCTCGAGTTCCATAAAACCCCCCTCTCTGAGCAGCCGTGTTTCTCCTGTGCTGCTGTCCTAACAACCCGTGCCCGGGATATAAATCGATGCACTACAGGCAGGCGAAAGTGGGGCTCACTTCACCCCGATGCCCTTGAGGAACTCCTTCAGCCTGGCGGTCTTCCAGGCGAGAAGATATATGCTCTCCCTCTCCAGCAAGTGCTCGGTGCCCTCGTACCTGGCCCTGAGCGCCTCCACCGCTTGCCTGTGGATCTCCTCCGGCACGGGCCATTGGCTCGAGTAGGTCCTCTTCTCGAACCCCTCTATGCGGGCCCGGACGTCTATGACCTCCTCGTGGACAGCGACCATGGACACGAGGTCCGCCCTGAGCAGGTCCCTGAGCTCCCTCTCCCTCAGCCCTGGATGCTTTACGGCGTGCCCAAGCTCCTCGCACTTGGCCTCATAGTACCTCCTCATGTCCTCCGCGGGCGAGTCCTCCCTGTACGACGCGACGGACACATATCTCTCCGTGGTCACGCGGGCGATCTCCGATAGGGCGCGCCTCCAGTCCGCGATGAGGTGGAGCACGTGGACGCTCATGGCGACCCCGAATGCGTTGTCCGCGAACGGAAGCTGGCACACGTTCGCTAGCATGAGGTCCTCGGTCCCCTTGGCCCTGGCCTTGTGGAGCATTCGCGTGGAGATGTCGATCCCCACGATCTCCTGCCCCCTCGCCTGGAGGGGCCGAGCGAACCTAGCAGTGCCTACTCCGACATCGAGTATCGGCTTCCTGCTGTCCACGAGCATCTCGAGGGCGTCGATGACCTGCTCCATGATGTCTCCCGGCAGGGACCTCGTGTCGTCGTACCTGTCTGCAATCCTGTCGAAGGACACGTTCAAGCGATGCTCAACCCCGGGCTGCCCGTCCAACACGATGCTCAAGACCGCATAACTCCCTTGCGGTCGCAAATCCTTATCTCACGGGCGCCTGATACGGGGCACTGGCGCATACAGGGGGGAAGGTATCTTGATCTCTAGGAAAATAGAGTGCGTTCTGTGCGTGCTTGTTGCGGCCGCGCTCGTCATACCGATGGGCGTCCTCGCCGGTCCGCCGTCCACAAAGGTGAAGGCGGACAAGGAATGGACCCTGCTGATGTACTGGGACGCCGACAACAGCCTCGAGTTCTGCACCGAGTTCGCCTTGAGCAAGTGGGAGCAGTCCCTGCCGACCAACGAGAAGGTCAACATCGTGGCTCTGATAGACATACTCTCGATGGACGGCGTGTGGATCTACGATATCGTTGATGGCGAGCGAAGGCTGGTCGACACATGGCCGGAGCTGAACACGTCGGACCCCGAATCCCTCGAGGATTTCGTGGTGTACGGCATGGGCAAGTTCCCGGCGAGGAAGACCATGCTCGTAGTCCAGGACCACGGGTATGGCTGGAGGGGCACGTGCCAGGACGAGACGAACGGCGACACGCTGATGCCCGTCGACGGCCTTGCGGACGCCCTCAGGGACGCCAAGGCCCAGAGCAAGGGCAAGAGTGTGGACATCGTTGCCTTCGACGCGTGCCAAATGGCCACGATCGAGGTGGCATACGAGCTGCGCGACGTCGCGCCGTACATGCTCGCTTCCCAGAGCATGGTGCCCTTCGACGGGCTGCCTTACGAGATGCTCATTGGGAAGCTCTGGGAGAACCCAGGGATGTCCCCCGCGGAGCTCGCCAGCATGATCGTGCACGACTACGTCGAATACTACAGCGACAAGTGGGCCTACGACCACCTGATGACCTACGCCCAGGACTTCGCGACCATAGCTGTGGTCGACCTGGCCCAGATGGCCGCGCTCGGGTCCGCATTTTGCGAATTCACCGAGGTCCTGCTGCCACTGGTCGACGACAACTCCGTTGCGATAGGACAGGCTCGGGGCGCTGCCCAGGTGACTAAGTGGGCGAACAGCGCGGGCTACGAATGGATGCCAGACGTGCAGGCGTTCGTCGAGGGCGTGAAGGGCCTCGACGCGGGCCTGGATACCGCCATCGCCGCGTGGGAGTCCGCGTTCGATTCGGCCGTCATCGCCGAATCGCACAGCAGGAAGATGGGCACGAACATCCATGGGCTGAACTTCTGGTTCCCGCCGTCGGCTTCGCACTACTACTCGCAATCATGGATATGGGCGAGGCAGTTCGTGTACGATTCCGTCGGCCTGGACCTCGTGAGCGAGTCCGCGTGGGTCGATTGCCTCATGGAGTATTACGGGTCTTGCGAGGACTAGGGCGCGGTGTTCTCGTCCAGGGCGGTCGCGTTGCCCTGGACCCAAACCTTTCGCATTCTCCTCCGCTTTCTTGAATTGTGCGCGATTGCTGGACTCCGTCATGCCAAACGATATCAACCATCCATCGCCTGACTTGAAAGACGGAAACGTCGGGACATTTCAAGCCATCGTTCTCCGAGCCACACAGAATAAATAGAATACAGCGCAATATGGCCCCGGAGGCCAACAGGGGGAGTTTTCGATGACCACAGAGTTCGAGCTGACGATATCAGGGTCGAGCAAGGATCTTCTGGACGCGGTAGCGCTCCTTGCTGAGCACAACATCAACCTGGACACGATCGCCACCGCCAAGGTCGGAGAGAAGTACTTCATCCGGTTCCTCACAGCGGTCGACGAGGAGTGCAGGCACACCTTCATCAAGGCCGACCTGCCCTTCACTGAGAGGAAGGTCCTGGTCATAGACATGTACAACAGGCCAGGGCAGTGGGTGAGGGCAGCAAGGTGCCTCGTCGACAAGGGCGTGCAGATCAAGACCAGCTACCTGCTGGGCCAGAAGGGCGACAGGCTCAGGTTCGTGTTCGGCGTGGACGACTACCAGAAGGCGAAGCAGATTGCCGGACAGATCGCCGAATGTTCCGTGGACTAGATACTAATAGCTCCTTCTGCGTGCCATAGTCCGGTGCAGGCAATGTGCGAATCATCAGTGTATGTGCTCAAGGGCTCCGAGAAGTCCCTCGTGATGGCCGAGGCCGCGAGAGTTCTGGTCTCGGGGGACGAGGTGACGTGCGTCGGCATCGCGGGGGACAGGAAGACCGTCAAGGGAGTTGAGCTCGCAGAGGCCAACCTCATGCGCCACGAGATCATCCTGAAGCCCAGGAAGGGCTGACCCATGGGCCTGAAGATCGCCGTCGCTGGCAAGGGCGGCGTCGGGAAGACGACCATCGTGGGCTCTCTGGCGCGCATCTGGGCGAAGGACGGCATGACCGTCCTGGCCGTGGATGCAGACCCCGCAGCCCATCTTCACTCCGTGCTCGAGATTCCGAGGGCACAGATGCCCCAGCCGATCTCGTCCGAGCTGGACCTGATAGAGGAGCGGACGGGTGCGAGGCCGGGGACGAGCTCCGGCCCCTTCTTCAAGCTCAACCCGCGCGTGGACGACATCCCTGAGCGTTATTCGAAGGTCGGGGCAGAAGGAGTCCGGTTGCTCGTTCTGGGCACCATTCGTGCAGCGGGATCCGGCTGCTTTTGCCCAGAGAACGCGATCCTGCGGAGCCTGCTGGAGCACGTTGTCCTCGAGCGGGACGAGGCAGTAGTGGTGGACATGGAGGCGGGCCTGGAGCAGTTCGGCCGGTCGACCTGCAGGGGGGTGGACGTCCTCCTGGCCGTTGTGGAGCCGGGGTCGAGGTCCGTGGACACTGCTGCGAGGATCTCCGAGCTGGCCAAGGAGATGGGAGTGAGGAAGATCGCTGTCGTGGCCAACAGGATTGGCAGCGAGGCGGAGAGGACGGCGGTCGTCAAGGCTCTGAAGGCGCATTCGCTTCGCCTCGACTACGCACTCCCGGTTTCAGAGGCGGTCGCGCGGGCCGACCTTGGGGGGAAGTCGCCGTTCGAGGTGCCTGGGGCCGATGCTTGGGCCGCCGCCGTCCGACGGCTTTCGAAAGTGATATCAGAAATCGCCTCATCAGGCGGCTGAGAAAACGATAGCTGGCCCATGTGAACAGCGGGCCCTCAAATCGACACCGGCCGAATATGGGTCAACAACAATGTTTTAGTAGCATCATATGTATTCGTCGAATGCCGAGCGCCAGGGCGGCCATTGATACTGGGCCAGATATCCGCATTTGGGGGCAAACTAATACGGCTGATTCAGAGGGAATTGTGGGCCACGGCCATGGACCGCGCATGTCAGCGTCAATCTCACTCTCGACTCGTCACTTGCTCAGCGCAGTCGTGCCGTCCTCCCTGAGGTCTTCGAACGGCTTTCGACCATGTATCATAGCGACTGTCGCCTGGGCAGGATAGGGGTGCTGTCTCATTGGCTTCTGGCATAAACGAGAAACCCGTGAAGGGGTCCGAGAAGCCCGAGGGCAAGTCGAAGTGGAGCTGTACGTGCTGGGACGACAGCTGCGCCACCATGTTCACAGAGCTGCACGAGCTCGGTGTTAGCACCGTCCCCGAGCGGCTGGCGAACCAGGGAGCCCAGTGCAGGTTCGGCCAACTCGGCCTCTGCTGCAGGATCTGTCTCCAGGGCCCGTGCAGGATCAACCCGATGGGCAAGGAGCCGACTGCAGGCATCTGCGGCGCTCGTGACTACACTCTGGTCTCGCGGCACATCGACCGCATGATCGCCGCTGGCACTGCCTCCCACTCCGGCCACGGAAAGGAGATCGCGCACGTGCTATACTCGGTCGCCAAGGGCGAGACGAAGGACTATGTCGTCACGGACAAGGCGAAGCTCGAGGCGGTGGCCAAGAAGATCGGGATCCAGGCATCTGGCAAGAACGGCATGGCCCTTGCAGAGGCCGTTTCGACGGCCGCCCTCGAGGACTACTCAAGATGGACCCACGACCCGCTCACGTTCCTCAAGACCTCCGTGACCAAGGGCAGGATGCACCTCTGGGACACGCATGCGGTCCTCCCGTCCAACATAGAGACCGCGATATCCGACGTAATGCACAGGACTGCGATGGGCGTCGACGCGGACCCCATACCGATCCTCTTCGGCGGCATCAAGAGCGCCCTGTCCGACTACACGGGGGCGCAGATATCGTCGGACCTGAGCGACGTGCTGTTCGGAACCCCGAAGCTCGTGCTCAGCCAGGCCAACATGGGCGTCCTGGACGAGCGCCAGGTCAACATAGCCGTCCACGGCCACAACCCCCTCCTGAGTGACATCATGGTCGAGGTCGCGCGGGAGATGAAGGATGTCGCCAAGAAGGCGGGCGCTGAGGGCTTCAACATCGTGGGCATCTGCTGCACGGGCAACGAGATACTCATGCGCAAGGGCATCCCGATCGCATCGAACGTCATGTCCCAGGAGCTCGTGATGATGAGCGGCATCCTGGACGCGATGGTCGTGGATTACCAGTGCTTCATGCCGGCGCTGTCCGTCCTCAGCAGGTGCACGCACACGAAGCTGATTAGCACAGAGGAGGTCGCGAGGCTCGTCGGGGACACGCACATCGAGTTCGCGCCCGAGCGCGCCAAGGCCTCCGCCAAGGAGGTCCTCAACCTGGCCGTCGAGGCGTACAAGCGGAGGGGAAAGGTCAAGCGGCTTCCGACTGTCAAGCCCGCGAAGGTCGTGGCCGGGTTCAGCCTGGAGCAGATCAAGGCGTTGTTCTCGAAGAAGAACCCCACGGACCCTGTCCAGTTCCTCGTGGACAACATCACAAACGGGAGGATACGCGGCCTGGCGCTCTTCGCAGGGTGCAAGAGCACGAAGGCGAAGGACGACTCCGATGTGATAACGATCGCGCGGGAGCTCGCCAAGAGGGACGTGCTCCTCCTCACCACGGGCTGCAACGCCATCGAGCTGGCCAAGGCGGGGTTCATGGACCCCGCGAAGGCCAAGGAGATCGCGGGCGAGGGCCTGCAATCGTTCCTTGCGGACCTCTCCGAGGCCGCGGGCCTGGACGGCCTGCCGTGCGTGTGGCACATAGGGTCGTGCGTGGACAACCCGAGGTATTCGAACCTCGCCACGGAGGTCGCGAACAGGATGGGCGTGGACATCCATCAGATACCGTTCGTCGCCATAGCTCCCGAGGCGATGCATGAGAAGGCGGTGTCCATAGGCACATGGGCCGTCGTGATGGGCTTTCCCGTTCATGTCGGCACGATGAACTACTTGTACGGCAGCACGCTCGTGACTGATGTCTTGGAGAACACCGCCAGGGACGTCTACGGCGGATACTTCATATTCGAGACGGATGCGCACGAGGCCGCCAAGCGGCTCTACTCGGCAATCGAGTACAGGCGCTGGAAGCTCGACATCACGGACCCGGAGGTCGAGCGGGCGTCCCATCACGTGCCTGCCAAGGAGAAGGTGACCAAGGACCAGCTGTTCAAGATGGCCGTCGAGGGGTCGATCATCGCCACGGGCTATGCGGACGTGCTCCTCAGCAGGGCGCTGAGGAGGTATGGCCCTGACCAGAAGATCGAGTTCCCGGAGACGGGCTACCAGCTCCCGAGCCTGTTCGCCTGGCTCGGCCGAGACTGCACGAGGCTGGGGGACCTGCCGAGGCTGCTGGGGGAGGCGAGGAGCAGGATCCGGGAGGAGATATCGTTCGAGGCTGCCGTCGCGTCCGGCGAGGCCACGATGATCGCCGCGGAGATCGTCGAGGCGCTGAAGTACATCGAGACCCCGACGCCATATGACGGCACCCTCTACTGCGGGTTCGTCCCCGACAGGATACTGAGGCAGCTGGGCATCGCGTTTGTGGACGACACCATACCCGGGTGCGCCGTGTTCGTCGGCCGGGCGAGCGACCCGAAGAAGCTCTCGGCCATGATCAGGGATTGCCAGAACAAGGGAATGCTGATTATAGCGACATACGACATCATCAAGCAGCTCAAGGACGAGAAGATCACAATGGGCCTGGACAGGATGCTCTATCCTGTCGGGGAGTTCACGCAGGCCATACATGGGCTCAACTTCGCCATCAGGGCAGCGCTCTCCTTCGGAGGCATCCAGAGGGGCGACCGTGAGGGGCTGTATACCTACCTGTCGAAGAGGCCCAAGGTCTTCGTGCTCCAGCTCGGGCCCCTGGACCACATAAAGGTCGCCGCCGAGTTCGCGGTCATGTTCAACGGCTCCCCAACTATCACGGACCAGGACGTGGAGCCGATTCCGGACAAGTATGTCGTCCAGAAGAACATGGACGAGATGATCGGCACCGCTATTGAGGTCAGGGGCTGCAGGATCAAGCTGGGGGCGATGGCCCTGCCCGTGCCCTACGGTCCCGCGTTCGAGGGCGAAACCATCCGCAGGCCGGACATGTTCATAGAGGCTGGAGGGCCATCAAAGACCCTGGCGTACGAGCTGCTCAGGATGCGCGGGCCGGAGGAGGTCGCGGACGGGAAGGTCACGCTCATAGGCAAAGACGTTGACCAGATGTCCGAGGGCGGGTCGACGCACCTCGGGATCCTCGTGAATGTGTACGGCAAGAACATGCAGAAGGATTTCGAGCCCGTGCTCGAGCGCAGGTTCCACCAGTTCATCAACTTCGCCGAGGGGGCCTGGCACACGGGCCAGAGGAACCTCCTCTGGGTGAGGCTCAGCAAGACGTCGGTGAAGAACGGCCTGAGGCTCAAGCACTTCGGAGACATCCTGGTGACGAAGCTGAAGCAGGAGTTCGGCGCGATCGTCTCCAAGGTCGAGGTCAAGATCATGACTGAAGAGGCGGAGCTGAGGAAGCACCTGGACGAGGTCAAGGAGGCCTACGGCGAGAGGGACGCGAGGATCGCCACCCTCATCGACGAGAACGTCGACACCTTCTACACGTGCACGCTCTGCCAGAGCTTCGCGCCCGGGCATGTGTGCATCGTGACCCCGGAGCGGCTCGGGCTGTGCGGGGCCATCAACTGGCTGGACGCGAAGGCTTCGCACCAGATAGCGCCGACGGGCCCGAACGCCCCTGTGCCCAAGAAGCAGACCATCGACGAGGTCAAGGGCCAGTGGACGGGCGTGGACGAGGCGGTCCAGGAGAAGACCCACGGGAAGCTCCAGCGGTTCAGTGCGTACACTATGGTCGAGGACCCGATGACCTCGTGCGGATGCTTCGAGTGCATCGTCGGCATATCGCCCGACCTGCAGGGAGTCGTCGTGGTCAACAGGGAGTTCCCTGGCATGACGCCCCTGGGGATGACCTTCTCGACCCTGGCGGGCTCCGTGGGCGGGGGCATCCAGACGCCCGGGTTCATAGGTGTCGGGAGGAAGTATCTCACGAGCAAGAAGTTCATCAGCGCTGACGGAGGGTTCCTTAGGATAGTGTGGATGCCTAAGGACCTGAAGGAGGCCATGAAGGACGAGCTGCAGAAGCGCGCGGAGGAGGTGGGCGCTCCCGACTTCGTCAAGAAGATCGCGGATGAGACTGTCGCCAAGACTCCCGACGAGCTCGTCAATTGGCTGGCGCAGGTGCAGCACCCGGCTCTCACGATGGAGCCGATGATCAAGTAGCACGCAGTTGGGGGAACAGAGCATGGCATTCGATGTGCCAAAGGAGCGATTCGCGGGGAAGATCAGAGAGGCAGTGATAGGAGCCACCAGGGAACAGGGCGGGACTAGGCGCTCGAGCCTCGTGGTTGGCGGGTCGGGCGGCCTGCCCATGCACCGATTCGAGAGCGAGGTGCCGCACACGCCCCTGGTGGTCATGGACGTCGTGGACACGCCAAGGGTCGTCCCGGAGGTCCTCCAGGCCTCCATGGGGCCGATCGTTAAGGACCCTGTGGAGTGGGCGAAGAAGTGCGAGAAGGAGTGGGGCTCGGATGCGCTGCTCCTCAGGCTGCAGTCCGCGAACCCCGAGGAGGAGAACCGCCCGGTGGAGCAGTGCGAGGCGCTGTTCAGGGATGTCCTGAAGGCCACCACCCTGCCCATGTTCGTCTACGGCTGCGGGTTCGAGGAGAAGGACGCGAAGCTGATGGAGGCCATCTCGAACGCGGGCAGGGGCGAGCGGCTGTTCCTGGGGCTCGCGGAGGAGAAGGCGTTCAAGTCGCTCGCGGCGGCCTCGATGGCCACCGGGCATGGGATCGTCGCGTTCTCCAACCTGGACATCAACCTGGCCAAGCAGATGAACATCCTCCTGCTGGACTTCGGCGTCAAGCCGGAGAACATCATCATGGACCCGCTCATGGCGGCCCTGGGGATGGGCCTGGAGTACTCGTACTCCGTCATGGAGAGGCTGCGGCAGGGGGCTCTGTCGGGCGACCCCGTGCTCCAGATGCCCATAATCTGCGACGCGTCGTGCGCCTGGGGCGTTCCCGATGCCGTGGAGGATGACCCGAGGAAGGGGAACGTCCTCCAGCGGGGGACCAACTGGGAGGCCATAACCGCGTACTCGGCTGTGGTGGCAGGTGCGGACCTCGTGATAATGAGGAACCCGGCTTCCGTAGCGCTGTTCAAGCAGGCCGTCAAAGACCTTGCGGGGGGCGCGTGAGCATGCCGACCGCGATGGAGATCTACAAGCTCCTGCCGAAGAAGAACTGCGGGGAGTGCAAGTTCCCCACGTGCCTGGCATTCGCAATGCAGCTCGCGAACCAGAAGGTCGCCCTCGAGGCGTGCCCGTACGTGAGCCCTGAGTCGAAGACCATCCTTGAGGAGAGCGGCGCTCCCCCGATAAGGCTGGTGTCGTTCGGCCTGGGCGGGGAGCCCCTCAAGATCGGGGACGAGACCCAGCTCTTCAGGCACGACAAGACCTTCTACCACCCCACCGTGCTGGGCGTGATCGCCGACGACTCCGAGGGCCTGGACAGGATGAAGGCCAAGATGGAGGCCGCGAAGGCAGCGGCCTTCGAGCGCGTCGGCCAGAGGATCAGGATAGACGCTGTCGCAGTGAGGCACTCTTCGGGGAGCCCGCAGGACTTTCTCGAGGGCGTGAGGCACGCGGCCGCGATGACCTTCCCGGTGATACTCATGACCGAGGACCCGAAGCTGATGGCCGAGGCCCTCGCAATGTGCACCGCCTCGAAGCCCCTCCTATGGCGAGCGACGCCCCAGAACCTCGATGCCATGGTGAACGTGGCGAAAGCGTGCGCGTTCCCGCTCGCGATTGGCGGCGCCGGCAGTCTGGACGAGCTCTCTCAGCTTGCGGACAAGGCCAAGAAGGCAGGCGTGGTGGACATCGTCCTCGACCCAGGCGACTCGTCCGCTGGCAAGATGCTCGAGACCCTCACGATCATCAGGAGGGCGGCTGTCAAGAAGAAGTTCCGTCCGCTCGGGTACCCGACCATGTCCGTTCTCGGCGAGTCCGTCGAGGACAGGATGAAGGCGGCCCTGGGAGTCATGAAGTACTCGTCGATCGTGCTCATGAAGGAGATGCCCCCAGAGTCCGCGTACCCGCTGATGACCCTGAGACAGAACATATTCACGGACCCGCAGGTGCCGATCCAGGTCAAACCGGGGATGTACACGGTCGGTGAGCCGAACGAGAAGTCCCCCGTGCTCTTCACCACGAACTTCTCCCTGACATACTTCACCGTCCGGGCGGACGTCGAGAAAAGCAAGATACCCGTCTGGCTGCTCGTGGTGGACACGGATGGGCAATCCGTCATGACCTCGTTCGCCGCGGGGAAGCTCACGCCCGAGTCGGTCGCAGCCCTGATCGAGTCCGAGAAGGTGAAGGAGAAGAGCACACGGAACGAGATCGTGATTCCGGGCATGGTCAGCAGGATGAGCGGGAAGCTGAACGAGCTCACGGGCATGAAGATCGTCGTGGGTCCGCGGGAGTCCTCTGGCCTCCCGAAGATGCTCAAGTCCGTCGCCGGCTGAGCTCACCTGGCCCTTCTCTCCGCTTCGACCGCCTTCGCGATGTCGGTGAACGCGGGGTCCCCTCTCGGTATGGACAGGAGTGATTCCGTCTCCTCGGCCCTCGCGAGGATGGCCCCTGAGCTGCGGACGCCGTAGACTGCGTGGAATCCGTCCATGTGGCCTATCGGAGGGCCGCTTGAACCCGGCTCCAGCCTATTGAACACGAGCGCCTTGCGTCCGATCGCGAGCCTCATCTCGTCCGAAAGCTGCGAGATGCGCCTGGCAGCCGACTGAGAGCCCTTCGTCTCATCGCAGAGCACGAAGAGCACGTTTGACGCTCTCGTGGTCCTCCTGCTGAGGTGCTCCATGCCAGCCTCGTTGTCAATCACGACGAAGCCGTACTTCTCCGAGATGGAATCGACGATCGTCCTAAGCATGTTGTTCACATAGCAGTAGCATCCAGGGCCCTCCTGCCTGCCCATCGTGAGCAGGTCGAACCCGTCGCCTTCCTTGAGGGCCAGCTTGATCTGGTAGTCCAGGTACTCCTGCTTGGGCATCCCAGTGGGCGGTTCCTCCTCACCGCGGGCGAGCATGTCCTCCCGAATGCTCCCCAGGGTCCTCCCAGGCTCGGTCCCCAGCTTCGCGCCGAGGTTCGCGTTGGGGTCGGCGTCGACTGCCAGCACGACCTCCTTGGCCGTCTCATGGATGTGTCTCACCACGAGCGCCGCGAAGGTCGTCTTCCCAACGCCTCCCTTCCCAGCAACCGCGATGGTGAAGCTCAGTTCGAGGGCCTCCCCTTGCCAGCGCTCGGGAACTGGCTCAGATTCGTATGAGGTATGAACAGCGACGACGAGAATTCGTTGTAGAACTCGTTGTCCACGCTCAGCTCGAGGTAGGTCATCCTCTCGAAGATCTCGAGCGCCTCCTTCCGGCGCTTCCTGGACAACAAGGCCAGCCTAGCACCCCCGAGCGCGCCGTTGCCTATGAACCCGTACTTCTCCCGGGGCACATCCGGAAACATGCCTATCGTTATCGCCCTCTCGATATCCAGGTGGTATCCGAAGCCCCCTGCGATGTTGATCCTGGACAGGTCGTCCAGGGACTCGCCGGTCTTCCGGAGCAGGACGGCACAGGCACCGTAGATGGCGGCCTTCGTCCGGAGCAGGTTCTGCAGGTCCGCGTCGGTAACAACGAGGTCGGAGCTCGCGCTCTTCCCGAGCTTCTGCCTGCGCTCCACCACGAATTCGTGCCCCGAGTCGGAAGGCCTCGTCTTTTCGCCCCCGACCTCCTGGATCCGCGCCTTCCTGTCGATGATCCCGTGCGAGAACATCTCGGACACGAGGTCGATGAGCCCCGAACCGCAGATGCCCATAGGAGCGTTCTCCCCGATTACATGATAAGATGTCGAGAGGTCGTCGTTGATCCTTATGCGGTCGATCGCCCCGTCCATCGCCCTCATGCCGCTCGAGACCTCCGCTCCCTCGAACGCCGGGCCGGCGGAGCACGAGCACGAGACCATCCAATCCTTCCCTCCGAGGACGATCTCTCCGTTCGTCCCCACGTCGATCAGGAGCGAGAGCTTGCCCGACCTGTGCATCCCGCTGGCGAGCACGTCCGCGACGACGTCCCCTCCCACATAGCCCGCGCGCGACGGGAACAGGAGCACTCTCCCGGCCGGGTTCATCAGCATGCCGACATCGCCTCCCCTGGGCTCCGGGAGGTGATGGGCCACGGGCACGTACGGCTCGAGCCTGACGTGGCCCGTCGAGAGGCCCACGAAGAAGTGCGTCATTATGGTGTTCCCCGCGACCGATGCAGCCACGATGTCGTCCGCAGATAGTGACACGCCCGACCTCATGGACTCCTTCGCGAGGAGCGATTCGATGCACGAGTTGATTGTCGCCCTGGCCAGGCTTGTGAGCTCCTCGACGCCCTTCTCCTCGCTGTGCATCATCCTCGCGATGACGTCCTCCCCGCGGGATATCTGCCTGTTGTAGTCAGAAGCGGTCGCGAGGACATCCCCTGTGAGCAGGTCGACGAGCTCGACGACTATCGTTGTCGTCCCGATGTCGACGGCGATTCCAAGCAGCCGTCCGTGCGAGTCCCCTGGCTCGACTCTCACTAGCTCTCTCGCCTGTCCGAGCTCTGAGCCAGTGACGGTGACCCTCCAGTTCCCCTTCCTGATGGCCCCGGGAAGCTCCCTCAGGGTCTCCAGAGGCACGGAGAGCGTCTTGTCCTTGAGGACTCGAAGGAGCCGTTCGAGGTCGGCGATGTTGTCTGCGATGGTCGCCGGTGGGAGATCGAGAAGGCGCTTCCACACCCAGGGCGACAGCGGCCTTGGGACCTCCTCCACCGACTTGGTGAGTATCTGATGCCTCCCGAGCCTCGAGCGTGGGAGCACCTCGACCACAAGGTCTCCTTCTGCTCTCGTGAGGCAGGCTAGCGTTACCCCGCCTTTGACCTCGTCCTCGGTGAGGAGCGCGCTCTTCGTCGCGGAGAACCGTCCCTGGGGCGTGATCTTGCACCTGCCGCACTTCCCCTCTCCTCCGCAGACGGCATCGATCTGTATCCCGGCCATCTGACATGCTTCTAGGACCGAGCCGTCAGGGCCGATCGAGACCGTCTTGCCCTCCGGCTTGAAGACCACCTTGTGTTCGTTCTTCCTGGTGCTGCCAGACATCCAGAGCCAGTTTCGACGCAACGCAGTGCATCTGTATTAACTGTTCGCAAGACCAGTCGGCCATGCCAAGCCGATGCACGGACGAACAATTGATATCCGATGAATGGAGTACTACCTCAAATCCAGGGGGGTACGACCTGATCGTCGTAGGAGAGCGTATCAACGGGCAGTTCCCGCAAGTTGCGAAGGCCATCGATGCCAAGGATGTGAAATTCGTACAGGACCTAGCGCGTGAGCAGGTGAGCGGAGGGGCGCACCTGCTCGACATCAACACTGGTCCTGGCAGGGACGACGCCGCCGAGGCGATGACCTGGTTGGTGAAGACCGTCCAGGACGCGGTCGATGCGCGCCTCTGCATCGACACCCCGAGCCTGAAGGTCCAGCAGGCTGGCCTGTCGGCGTGCAAGAAGGAGCCCATGATCAACTCGACGACGGCGGAGCAGAAGCGGATGGAGAAGTTCTTCCCTCTGGCTGCCGAGCACAACGCGGAGATCGTCTGCCTGACCATCAACGAGAAGGGCATCCCGAACTCCGTGGAGGGAAGGACCGAGATAGCCATGCTCCTGCTCGCGACGGCCATGGACAAGGGCGTCCAGCCGGAGAAGATGTACCTCGACCCTGTCGTGCTGCCAATCTCCGCCGCGCAGGCTCAGTGCCCTGCGCTCTGCGATGCGATTACATCCTTCAGAACGCTCAACACGCCGCCCCCGAAAACCATCGTGGGCCTGAGCAACGTCTCGAGCGGGGCGGAGGAGCGGAGCCTGCTGAACAGGACCTATCTGGCGATGCTCCTGGGTAGAGGGCTCGATGCTGCCATTGTGGATCCGAACGATGTCGAGCTAATGAAGGTAGTAAAGGCGGCAGAGGTGCTCCTGAACCAGAAGCTCTACGCGTCCTCGTTCCTGAGGGCATGACCGGGTGCTTGGCATGAAGGGCAAGCCGAGCGGTCTGGAGGCGTTGGAGAAGGCCTGGGAGAGGGCTGCATTCCTCAATCCGAAGAGGCTATCCGAGACACTGGGCCTCCGGCTCAAGGGACCCAAGCAGCTTGTGCTGCGGGTGATAGACAAGGACTGCGTCATAGACTTCGAATCGAAGACGATGAAGTATTCGGGGCCGGGTGAGTCCGAGGTGACCCAGTACCTCCAGACGCTGATACTCCACTACCTCGAGGGCGCTGGGAAGGCGCAGCTCGCGAACAGGCTCGTGACCTTCAGGGAGTTCGATGGGGGCGCGATCTACTACCCAGCCTTCAAGGCGAGGACGATAGACGTCATGGTGAAGGAGTTCGGGGACAAGCCCGACCTGCTGAGGCGGATCGGAGAGGCCGTTAGGGCGGAGCCGGTCGAGATAGGCTCGGTAGGGTTCAAGGTGCACTTCTTCCCGAGGATGCCGGTCGTCGTGATACTCTGGCTCGGGGACGAGGAAGTTCCCCCGGCCGCCAATATCCTCTTCGACGCGAACGCGGGGAAGATACTGCCTACTGAGGACATCTCTGTGATGGGCGGGACCCTATGCAGGCGCTTCCTGAAGCTCGCCCGCGTATGAACGGCGCCTAGGCTCATGCCCACTGCGTTGTGTAGAACGGAGGAGAAGCTGGCGGCTACTGAGTGAAGGTCTCGCCCTTCTCGTACTTCTCCCTGATGTGCTTGAGGATGACCTCCCTGTCGCGTCTCAGGTGGGACTCGTACCAGTTCTTGACGACGTCCGCGAGCATCTCGTGGTACTTCTTCTCCTCGAACTTGGTCACCGGCACGTCCAGCAGGACATACTGGCTGAATATCCTCTTCCAGCCTGCGTACTTGTAGTAGTGCTCGCCCTCGCAGAACTCGAACACCATCCTGAAGTGCGTCTGGCTGTCGACGCTGTAGTACCACGCCTTGACGGAGTCTCCGACGCGGGTCTGGGTCCGGTCCGTCAGGGACGCGTTGTCCACGACCGAGAAGTCCACGTCCGGCTTCATGGACCACTGCTCTGGATAGACGACGAAGGTCGCGAAGGCTGAGGCCTCGGGGACCATTGTGAAGTGCACGTTGATCTTGTTGAACCTGATCCAGATACGGAAGAAGTCCTCGATCAGCGCCCTGTTTATCAGCCCCTTCTGCTGGGTCTGCTCGACGAAGTTGTCAGTGATCTGCACGGTCTTCTTCTCCAGCTCTTCGTCAAGCTGGGCGAACCAATCGTCTGCCTTCCCTTCGGGCTTAGCCATTGTACATCCCAGAGCAGGTGATGAGATTACACGAATATAAGCCTTTGGTATTTATTCGTATCGTCTTCTAATTTTCTGGCTCGGCCCGATTTTGCCACTTCTCCCGCGCGCGCGTCGTGGCCTTCCGTAGCAAGCTAGAAGTAAGCTCATGCGCTTCTCCGCCCCGGATGGCGAACATACTCGATCAGCTCATGGACTACCTCATGGCCAACCAGGCCGACCCCGCCACGTACCTCTTCATACTGTTCCTGTTCTGCATCGCGGCGGCGATCATCCTTCCCATCCCCATCGAGATAGCGCTCATCTGGAACCCGGGGCTGTTCTTTCCCGTCAAGGCGCTGGTGATGGGGCTCGGCAAGGGTACGGGCGCCGTTGCGGTCTTCCTCATAGGCGCCAAGGTCGAGCACGTTGTCAAGAGGTTCTCCAGGTGGGGCTGGTTCAACTGGCTCCTGGTCAAGAGCGAGGCGTTCGTCCGCAGGTTCGGCATATTCGCGATGTACATCATCATGTCCATCCCGGGCATGATCGACACCATCCCGCTCTACCTGTTCTCCATATTCAACCAGGAGGGGACGCTCATGTCCCTCAGGGACTTCGCGCTCGCGAACCTCCTCGCGGGCATCAACAGGGCGTTCCTCATATTCGCCATCTTCGAGATACTCGGCATAAAGCTCTTTGGATGACGCGGTCTCAGGCCCGATGGCCGGCCAGGAAAGCTTTAAGGCAGGCGTCAAACATAGCCAGCGCTGCTCAGAGGTCGTCTCATGGAGGTAAGGGCGCCCGAGGCCGGCCTGCCTATAGACCGCGGATGCGCTTTCGTCATCGTTCTGAACCAGGTGCTGGTGCAGAAGTTCGGGGCGAGGCCCATCTCGATCAAGTTCCTCATAGACTCCCAGCGCCTCAACGGCGTGGACGGGCACTACGAGGCCGAGTATGAACTCCGCAACGGGGCGAACCTGAAGGTGCACTGCAAGCAGGTCAAGGACGACATGATGTTCCGGGTCTCTCGGGGCAGCAACCTGCTCAGCTACTCTGTCAAGCTGGGCAAGTACGTCAACGACGACCTCGTGCCCATATCCATGGCGGAATGCGAGGACCTGGTCAGTCACTGGCTGAAGGACTGAGCGCTCACACAATCTTCTGGATAGTCTTGATCGACAGGATTGAGTTCTCCGTCGCGAGTTCGTACATCCTGTGCTGGACGTCCGTCATCCTGAGCTTCTGTATGTTCAGGTAGTACCTCAGCCTGTCGGCGGCCCTGTCCGCTCTGATCTCGATTATGCCGTCGAAGTCGTGCGCCATGAGGTTGAACAGCTCCTCGCGCACGCCCAGCGGGAACGTGTGCAGCGTGAGCGTCTCGAACGCCCTCAGGTCCCCGAAGGCCTTCCTGCCCCAACGCATTATCTCGACCGCGGTCCTCCCCGTCAGCGTTCCCGGGACGCTCTCGCACACCGCCCTCAGCCCCTTCAGGTTAGGTATCCTCTCGACGGCCGTCGCGAGCCCGTCCTGGAGGAGCTTCTCGTCGTCCACTTCGGTCACCGAGATGACCTTCTTCTGGACCGCCTGTTCGACGCCCATCGTCGACGTGCGCTTGTGCATCGAGTAGCAGTCCAGGAACACGAGCTGGTCGTTGGCCATCTGCTCGATCACGTCCACCCCTTGGTGCCTGAAGCTCTTGATGACCGTCGCGGCGGGCCTCGAGAGGCAGCAGTAGACCGCAGGGAAGCCGTGCTTCAATCCCTCGGCCACGAACTGCTGCTGAAAATACTCCGTGGGGTTAGAGGGCTCCGCCCTGAGCGCGAGGGTGGAGTTGGTCGGTATGCCGCCCTGGATGAGAGCGTCCAGGCCAGGTATGCCACTTGGAACGCGGGCGATTATCATGCTCATCCTGTCATGCCTTGGTGGCTATAAGCCGTTTGCCTTGGCCGTCTATCGCTCCAGGACGAGCGCCTCCGGCTTCTCCTCTGGCGCTGCCTGCTTCTCGCCCTTCCTCACGATCCTGAGGAGCAGGACCCCCCACGAACACCAGGACGACGCCGACGACCTGGAGCGGGGCGAGCGTGTCTGAGAGGACGACGAAGGCGATCATGACGGCGGCCACGGGCTCGATGCTCGCGACGATGCTCGCCCTGCTCGCCTCGATGTGCCTCAGGGCCACCATGGACACGACGAAGCCTATGGCCCCCGGGAATAGGCCGATGGCGAGGATGAAGAGCCAGCCGTCGACGAGGACGGCTGTGTCCATCAGCGTGAAGGGATTCGCTATCAGGATCATGCCGGGGATGGAGAGCACGGTCATGTAGAGGATGACGGTGTTCGCCGAGTATCTGTCCAGGAACTTCTTCCCCCAGAGGTAGTAGACCGCCGCGGCCAGGGCGGTGTAGATGCCCAGCGCTATGCCCACCACGTCGAAGGAGAACCCCTCCTCGAATTCCCTTGCGCCGGCCACGAGCACGCATCCCAGGAATGTGAGCGGGAGCGCGGCCGCCTTCTGCGGCGTCAGCCTTTCCGCCAGCAGGAAGATCGATGCTATGGTCACGATGCTCGGGTAGGCGTACAGGAGTATGACCGCGGTCGCGACGCCGGTCAGCTCCACGCACATGTACCAGGCGATGGAGAAGAATGTGCCGGTGATGATGCTAAACGCGAGCATTGGGAGGAAGTCCTTGGACTTGATCCAGAGCGACTTCGGGTCGAAGACGATGATCAGAGGCAGAAGGATGAACGCCGTGAACACACTCGCGAACACGGTTATCTGGAACACGCCTGCGCCTGTGCCAAGGGCCAGTTCCGTGAATGTGCCCGAGGTCGCCCACATGATTGCCGCGAGTGCCATCATGGCATACGCGGCGCTCTTGGAGACCTTCATCCAGACACCTCGGTCAGGGTGGGTATCTCGGCATTGAAGATGAACCTATGCCATCATCTCAGCCCTACAGGTGAGGCAGTACCGTTAATAGCCTGAGCGGCCGTGCGATGGATTGGCAAGCTTTGGACTTGCGAAGAGGGAAGAGGATGAACAGGGAGAGAGGGGAACTGCGGACTGTGCTTGGCTCGATGATGGTGATCACAGCACTAGCCTTCACGATGGTAGCCGCCCTCATCACTCCCTTCCTGCCAAGCGCCAGTGCCGCGAACCATGACATCAATGCCTCGTACTCCGCAGGCTTCGTCCCCTCCGACATAACGGTCGCGGTGGGAGACACCGTCACCTGGCACAACCTCGACTCCAGCCTCACCCACACGATCACCAGCGACAACGGCTCATGGACCGAGCTCACCCTGCCCGGCGGGGGCACGGTCAGCCGCGTGTTCAACGTCGTTGGCGACTACAGCTACCATTGCCGCCCGCACCCGAGCATGGTCGGGGTTGTCAGGGTCCTGAATGTGATCCCGGAGTTCCCCAGCCTCGCGCTTGTGGCCGCCGGGATTATCGCGATATTCGCGGGGCTGGTAGCGGTCCGGAGACGGTCGGGGACCTGACAACTCGGCCCTTCCTATAAGAGCCCCGGCTTAACCACTGTTAGGCGCGAAATTTAGGTATACCTAAATCATAGGGCGTCTCAGGAAGGTGATCGTCTGATACCGAGCTTCCTGATCGCACTGAGGGAGGGCATAGAGGCCGCCCTGATCGTCGGAATCATTCTGGGATATCTGAAGAAGGTCGGGGCAGAGAGCCTCATGAGGCCGGTCTATGCGGGCATCGCCCTTGGGATCATTGCGAGCATTGGAGTGGCGGTGTTGTTCGTGGCCCTCGCAGTGGAGTTCGAAGGGACCCTAGAAGAGGCCTTCGAAGGCGCTACAATGTTCCTGGCCGCCGCGATACTCACCACGATGATCCTCTGGATGAGGAACAACAGCAGGGCGTACTCCGAGGGCCTGAAGAGCAAGGTCCAGATGGCCCTGTCGAGGAAGGAGACTTACGGGCTCGCGACGCTGGCGTTCGTGAGCATATTCCGTGAGGGGGTGGAGACCGTGCTGTTCCTCGGGTCCGCATCCTTCAGCTCCACCGGGGTCCAGATACTGGTCGGCGGCGCCCTTGGCTTGGGGCTCGCCGCGCTCGTGGCGATCGCGATGATGAAGTACTCCGTCAGGCTCAACCTCAAGTCCTTCTTCAACGTGACGGGCGTCCTCCTCATACTGTTCGCCGCAGGCCTTGTCGCACATGGCATCCACGAGTTCGAGGAGGCTGGCTTCATCCCTCCGGTCGTCGAGCATGTCTGGGACGTCAACTGGCTGATAGATGACCACAGCGACGGCGGAAGACTCCTCACCGCCCTGCTCGGCTACAACGGCGACCCGTCGCTCGTCGAGGTCCTCGGGTACATCGGATACTGGATGCTGGTGGCCTTCTGGATCTACCGCGAGGCGACGGTCACAGTCTTCAGGAGGGTGTTCGCCGCCGTCAGGCCCGGCTGACAGACCTGCCTCCGACCCGGACCAATGCGAGGAGGAGCACGGTCGCGAGAGCCGCCATCAGAGCACCGAAGGAGAAGGTCGCCCATGCGCCGACCTCGTCCCAGAGAAGACCTGCGATGATGCCGCCCGGGAGCATCACAACCCCGACGGCCGTGTGGAAGGCTCCCAGCGCCGTCCCTCGCAGGTCCTTGGGGACGACGTCCACGACGAACGCTTTCAGGACGCCCTCAGACGACCCCTTGTAGAGCCCGAACATGGCGAATCCCCCCGCGAGCAGGATCAACGAGTCGGCGATAGCCATGGTCATGCATGTGAGGGCGAACAGGCCGAACGACATCGCGATGACGGGCTTCCTTCCGATCTTGTCGGAGAGAGCGCCCGATGGAATGGCTATCACCACGAACACGATGTTGTAGAGGATGTATAGGACGATGATGGTCGTGTTGGATATCTCTGCCGCCTGCGCCTGCAGCACGAAGAACGCGTAGCTGATCTCCCCGATGTAGAATGCGACCACGACCGTGAGCAGGAGCCAAAACTGCCGTCCGAGGTGACCGATGTCCCGCATGAACCCGCCGCTGACGACCTTGGCCAGAGCCTCCCTTTCCTTCACGAAGGCCATTATGACGAACACTGCCACGAAGGCCGGGATCGTGGCGACGATGAACGCCCACCTGTATTGCTCGACCTCCTCCATCCCTGCGGCCAGCGCAAGGACTACCAGCACCGCGATCGGTCCGACGACCGCGCCTGTGGAGTCCATCGCCTTGTGGAACCCGTACGCCTTCCCCCTGACGCGCTCGTCCGTGGAATCCGCTATCAGAGCGTCCCTCGGAGCGCTCCGCACACCTTTCCCAACCCGCTCAGTGATCCTGATTCCCAGCACGTGCCAGGGCGAGGTCGCGAAGACGAGTATCGGCTTGACAATGGAGCTCGCGCCGTACCCGCCAAGTATGAAGGGCTTGCGCCTCCGGTACCTGTCCGAGTACCATCCGGAGACGACCTTCAACAGCGACGCCGTCGTCTCGGCCGCCCCCTCGATGAGCCCTATGAAGAGGCCGGTCGCGCCTATGGAGACGAGGAACAGCGGGAGGATCGGGTAGATCATCTCGCTGCTCATGTCCGTGAGGAGGCTCACCACGCCGAGAACGAGCACGTTCGTCGAGATGCCCGCCATAAGCCGGCGCTTGGTCCTTCCTATGGCATCCTCCTTTCCCTCTTCTGATCCCATCTCGTCCTCAGGCAAGGCAACCACTTCGGCGATATAATGCTTGCACGCTGTCCGAGTCCGCGTGCGGGGGAATCTAAATAGCCGCTGCACATCAATCGGAGCAGCCGTGGCGCTGGTCGAGTTGCTCGGAGTGACGATGCCTGTCGAGACCGCCTTCATGCTCCTGGGGGAGGTCGCGGTCGGGATCGTTCTTCTGACGGCGTTCGTGCTGGCTCTGACGCACAGAGGAGCATACCACCACTGGATGATGCTGGCCGCGTTCCTGTTCGACGAGCTCGTCCTGAAGGCTATGATGGTCCAGAAGCTGATGCAGGGCGTATTGGGGGACTTCCCCTACACTGGGACATCGGGGCTCCCGCACCTCCTCCTCTCGACCCTTTGTACGGTCGCCGGCCTCTTGGCGATCTACCTGGGATTCAGGTTCAGAGTGAAGAAGGACCGCAGGATGTTCATGCCTCCGAAGGGCAGGATACACAAGGTCGCGGGAGCGGTCTACATCGTCTCTTGGCTCGCCTCGTTCGTCATCGGCCTTGCCATCTTCAGATCGAGCTACTTGTGAGCGAACGAGGGGCAGCATCGCTATTCTGGTAGCACGCCATAGGCTTGATCGGGCGTGAGTATCTCGGGGAACATCCCTCTCCTCCTCGCCTCCGCCCTCAGCTCGTAGCACATGTGGCACGCATCCGCATAGCCCTTCCTCGGCCTGATGCCGAGCTCCTTGCTCAGCTGCGCCGGTCCTCCCCGCATGAGCGGACCGATGATCGGGTGCGTCGGAGGATCAAGGCCCTCCATGATGCTCTTCAGAGGGGTCTTCCACAGGTTCCCGATCGTGATGCCCTGGCAGAACTGGACGTTGCCCTGAGCGTCGACGTGCACCCTGCCGATCGTCGGAGGTTCCTCAGGGCAGTCGGTCAGCGACTTCCACGGCCTTCTCAGGGCCTTCTTCGCCAGCTCCTGACTCGCCCTCCCCCGGAAATACAGCGAGCCGCCTTCGCCTCCGGCACTCTCACATGCGTAGCGTTCGATCGATGGGGTCTCCGAGACACTCACGGGCATCCTCAGTCTCTCCGCGGCATCCTTGGCGTTCCTCGCCGTCCGGGCCGCCTCGTCCTTCCCGTGATACTCGTCGATGCTGACGGTGAAGTCTTCAATCCCGAGGCGTGCCAGGGGCTCGAGCCACTTGACGGCGTCATCTGGGTCGGTCGCCCAGTATCCGTTTGTGACTATGCCGACCTTGAACCCCATGTCCCTCGAGAGCTGCACGCCCTTGAGCAGGACGGGGTAGTACAGGAACGGCTCCCCGCCCTCGAAGAAGACCATGTCGACCGTGCCCAGGTCCTTGGCTTGCCTCATGACCTGCTCTATCTGCCCTGTGCTGAAAGTCCCGACTGCGCTCGGGCTGCTCCAGATGAAGCAGTGGTCGCATTCGTACAGGCATCTGTAGGTCGTCAAGAAGTGAATTCCGGTCAGCCGGCCTCTCTCTGGCGTGTCCTGAGCCTCCCGTGAGAATAAGCTCCTACGGCGATTTATCGTTTTCATCGATTTCCGCCTGAACCAGCGCGAAACACGCTCGGCAACCTTTAAATCAGACAACAGAATATTGGCGACAATGGTCCCAAGGGACAGGGTAAAGCACATCCTCGAGGGCTATGACCTAGACAACCTGGTCATGGCGACTGCGTGCTCTCACACCTCGCTCCAGATATTCGACGGCGCGAGGAAGGAGGGCTTCAGGACGATGGGCATCACCGTCGGCCAGAGGACCAAGTTCTACGACGCCTTCCCGAGGGGCAAGCCGGACGAGTTCTTCTACGTCGACTCGTACACGCAGCTCCTCGACAGGGCCAAGGAGCTGACCGAGAAGAACGTGGTCATAGTCCCGCACGGGTCGTTCGTCGAGTACATGAGCCCGAGGAACTTCGAGTCGCTCGAGGTGCCGACCTTTGGCAACCGCGCGGTCCTCGAGTGGGAGAGCAACAGGGACAAGGCGCGCCAGTGGCTCACATCCGCCGGCATTGAGATGCCGCACAGGATAGAGGACCCGAAGCTCATAGACAGGCCTGTGCTGGTCAAGTACGATGGCGCCAAGGGCGGGCGGGGGTTCTTCATCGCCAAGGACTACCCCGACTTCAAGCTCGGCATCGACATGTCCCAGAAGTACTCGATCCAGGAGTACATCCTGGGGACCAGGTACTACATCCACTTCTTCTACTCGCCAATCCGGGAGGACGGCTACCGGCTCAAGAAGGGCGTGCTCGAGCTGCTCAGCATAGACAGGCGGGACGAGTCGAACATCGACGAGATGTACAAGCTGGGCGCGCAGGAGGAGCTGAAGAAGCTCGGCCACTTCCCGACATTCGTGGTCACGGGCAATGTGCCCGTCGTGGTGCGCGAGTCCCTGCTGCCGAAGCTGTTCGACATGGGCGAGCGCGTCGTCGAGAAGTCCCTGGAGCTCTTCGGGGGCATGCTCGGGCCGTTCTGCATGGAGTGTATCGTTAAGGACAACCTCGACGTCAAGGTTTTCGAGATATCCTCCAGGATCGTCGCCGGCACGAACCCGTTCATATCAGGTTCGCCGTACTCCGACCTTCTCGAGCCCGGGCTGTCCACCGGCAGGCGCATAGCCCAGGAGGTCAGGTACGCCAGGGACCACGGCAAGTTGCAGGAGATACTAACGTGACGCAGTACTTCTTCATACTCGCGGACTCAGAGCTGGAGCTCGTGCCCAAGGAGATAGTGAACGAGAGGTGCATCATCAACAACGCGCGCGCGCGTGGCAAGGCGCCCGAGAAGATCCTCCTGGACGCCTCGCACCACCACCCCGCCTTCGGCAAGCTCCCGGACTCTGAGCGCAGGGGCCGCCCGGACATCGTCCACTTCTTCCTCATGCTGTGCACGGACTCCGACCTGTCGGCCGCGGGCAAGTTGAGGGCGTTCGTGCACACCCGGAACAACGACGTCATAGCCGTGAACCCCGAGACGAGGCTCCCAGCGCACTACCCGAGGTTCGTGGGGCTGATCGAGTCGCTGTACGAGCAGCGGGTCGTCCCATCGAGGGAGAAGGCGCTCCTGGAGCTGAGGGACAATGTGTCCCTCGAGACCCTCGTGAACGCTCTGAAGCCGGACGAGATCATAGTGATGGCCCCTGAGGGAGAGCAGGTGCCCCTGTACGAGCAGTTCGCCACCGTCAAGGGCGAGCGGGTCGCGGTGATCATCGGCGGGTTCTCCAAGGGGGACTACAGGTCCGACCTGAGCAAGCTGAAGCACACGAAGATCTCGCTGGGCCCGAGGCTGCTCAAGGTTTGGACAGTGACGGCGAAGACGCTCAGCGCGATCGACTACGCCTCCGCTGCCGGAGAGGTCACTCCCCCAAAACCTTCAAAACCTCGTCGCGCTCCGAAAAAGAAAGCGGCCTGACGCCGTCGCATGAGATCATTCTCGATCTCCTCCTCCCAGGGACGATCCTGCCGACGACCGACGCATCGATCCCAAGCTTGTGGACCGCAGAGACGAACCTGTCGGCATCTGCTGGCCTGAAGGTCGCGAGCAATGCCCCAGACCCGAGCAGCCCCAGCGGGTCGAGCTCGTACCTGGCGCATATCCTCTCGGTCTCCTTCCTCACTATGATGTTGTCAACGCTCAGCTCGACGGACTTCCCGGACGCCTCGGCCAGCTCGTAGACGCCCATCGCCACGCCCCCTTCTGTGGGGTCGTGCATGGCGGTCACGCGGTGGTCGAGCGCGAGGGTCGCCTCTCGCGCGATGGAAAGCCCGGGCTTGAACAGGAACCTGGCCGCCCTGTCCACGAACTCCTTGTCGAAGACGCTGAGGAGCTCTTCCCTCCTCTCACGAGCGATGGCGGCGGTGCCCTCTATGCCTGCGCCCTTGGTCAGAACGAGGTCGTCCCCGACCTTCGCTCCCGAAGTGCTCACGAGCTTCGAGCCCTCGACGATGCCGTGTATGTCCCCGACCACGATGGGCCTGTCGATCCCCGGTGTGACCTCGGTGTGCCCGCCCGTCACCGCCACGCCGAGCGCCTTGGCGGCCTTCGAGATCTGCTTCGAGATGTCCTCGGCAAGGGCTTCGTCGGAGCCGACCGGCAATAGTATGACCGCCTGGAACCAGGCAGGCCTCGCGCCTCTGGTCAGGATGTCGTTCGCGTTCACGTTGACCGCGTACCACCCTATCATGTCGGAGGCGTAGGTGACCGGGTCCGTCTTGAGCACCAGCAGCAGCTTGCCCAGCTTCACGACTGCCGCGTCCTCTCCGAACTTGGGGCCGAGGAGCACGCGCCTGTCCTTCGCGCCCGTGTTCCTAAGCAGTCTGGCGAGCGTCTGCGGGGGCAGCTTGCCGGTCCTGAGAGGCATCGTTGTTTCGAAGGCCTTAGCTGCATAATATCGTTTTCCCAGCCCGCTCGCGTTCTATGACACTGATGAAACTTGGACACCAATGCTTTATATTGGTCATGTGCTTCACCGCTGGGGCGATTCCGATGCTGTCGGAGAGAGTGAAACGCGTACAAGAGTCTGGCACGATGAAAATGAAGGAGCTCGCAGGCCAGAAGAAGGCCGAGGGGAAGAAGATCATCTCCTTCACTGTCGGAGAGCCCGACTTCGACACTCCGAAGCACATAGTCGAGGCGGCGAAGAAGGCCCTCGACGAGGGCCACACGAGGTACCTCGACGCGCCCGGACTGCCGGCGCTCAGGGAGGCCGTAGCCAAGGAGGAGAAGGCCTCCAACGGGATCCCGTGCGAGGCCTCCAACGTGCTCATCACACCGACTAAGCAGGCCATCTTCGAGACCGTCCTGGCGACGGTGAACGAGGGCGATGAGGTCATCATACCTGACCCCTCATGGGTCACATACGAGCCCTGCGTTCAGATGGCCGGGGGGAAGGCGGTGCCCGTCAGGACCAGGGAGGAGGAGCAGTGGAGGGTCGTCCCCGAGGTCGTGGCCGAGCTCATAACTCCGAAGACCAAGATGGTACTGCTCAACTCGCCATCGAACCCCTGCGGCGCGGTCGAGACGCACGACGACATCAGGGGCCTGGCGGACCTGGCCAAGGACCACAACCTGCTCGTGCTTTCTGATGAGGTGTACGAGAAGATCGTGTTCGACGGCCTGAAGCATCACTCGATTGGCGCCGAGCCAGGCATGATGGACCGCACCATCACGATAAGCGGCTTCTCGAAGACCTATGCGATGACCGGCTGGAGGCTCGGTTGGCTCGTGGCCCCGAAGCCGATCTTCAAGGGCATCAACAAGGTCCAGCAGCACTCGATCACGCACGCCTGCTCGTTCGCCCAGTACGGCGCGCTCGCGGCGCTCACAGGCCCGCAGGAGCCCGTGAGGGCGATGGTGAAGGAGTTCCAGGAGAGGAGGGACCTCATCATGAAGCTCATGAAGGAGATACCCTCGTTCAAGTGCGACACCCCAAAGGGAGCGTTCTACGTGTTCCCGAGGTACGAGGGCAAGATGAACTCCGAGGAGATGGCACTCTACCTCATGGACAAGGCCGAGGTCGGGTTGACGGGCGGGGCCTCGTTTGGCCCTGCTGGCGAGCAGCACCTGAGGATCTCATACGCCACGAACAAGAAGAACATACAGGAAGGGATGGACAGGATCAGGAAGACCCTCGCTTGACCTTCTTCCTCCGGACGACGACTCTGCGCGACGGTGCCAGCGCCTCCTCATCTAGGGCTTCGAGGTCCAGGCGCTTGTAGAGCATGTAGGGCTCGAAGCCCAGCTGGCGCCAGGCTGCCCTGCCTTCCATGTTGGCGTGCGCGACCGCTAGCCTGACCGACCTGACCTTGTTCTTCTTGAACCACTTGACAGCGTACGCGAACATCATCCTGGCGACGCCCTTGCGCCTCCGCTCCTCGAGCACGTAGACGTCCGAGATCACGCCCACCTTGCGCTCCTTGTACACGGGCACGTTCGGCGACAGGAGGCAGAGCATGAACCCCACGATTCGGCCGTTCTCCTCTGCGACGATCAGCTTCGTGCTGATCTCCGCGAACTTCTCCCTCAGGTACCTGGACCACCTGCGCCTGCTGTCCCAGGCCAGCGTGAACTGGTCCGAAAGGCCCTCGTGGTATTTCGCAAGTCTTTCCCAGAGGTTGCCGATCGAGCCGAGGTCGCCCTTGACGGCGTCCCGAATCTCTATCCTGATCCTCGTTATTTGCCCAACCTCGGCTCTGCACACTCATCTGGCGTGATTAACCTATCGCCTCAGAGTTTGATTGCGATGGCCGACTTGAGGTCGGCTATCTTCCGGACCTTCCTCAGGACTTCCGTCTGGAGCTCGTCGTCGAGTTCGAGGATCATCATGGCAGGCCCTCGGGGCTTCGCCCTCGCGACCTCCATGCTCGCGATGTTGACGTCGCTGTCCCCCAGCACGGTCCCGACCTTGCCTATCATGCCGGGCTTGTCGGTGTGCGCGATGAGCAGGAAATGCCCCTCTGGCACGATGTCCACGGGGCTCTCGTCTATCTCGACTATCCTCGGGCCCCTGTCGGGCATGAGCGAGCCGGCGCACGAGACCCTGTCGCCGTTCGTCTGGAGGGAGACCCTGATGAGGTTGCCGAATCTGCCGGCGTCGTCCGCGGTCGAGGAGACGATGTCTATGCCCCTCGCCTTGGCGATCGCGAAAGCGTTGATCCAGTTGATGCTGAACTCCTCGGACAAGGGCTTGAGCATGCCCGTGATGACACTCGCCACAATGATCCTGGTGTCCTTCCTTGCGAGCTCTCCCATGCACGAGACCTCCACCTTGCCCGCGCTGCACTTGCCCAGCTGGGAGGTGAACGTGCCGAGCTTCTCCGCGAGGGGCATGTAGGGCACCAGCTCTGGATCGAGCTTCGCTGGCAGGTTGACCGCGTTCTTGAGCACGTTGTCCCTGAGATAGGCGATTATCTGCTCGGCTATCTCTGACCCTACCTCCTCCTGGGCTTCGTTCGTGGTCGCGCCCACGTGAGGTGTCAGCACCGCGGCTGGCAGCGAGAGCAGCCTCGAGCCCGTCGGGGGCTCGCTCGCGAAGACGTCCAGGGCCGCGCCGGCTATCGTGTTCTTCTCGAGCACCTCGGCGAGCGCATCCTCGTTCACGACGCCGCCCCTGGCGCTGTTGACCAGCATCGCGCCCTTCTTCATCATGGCCAGCTCGTTCTTGCCTATCATGTCCTTCGTCTGGGGCGTGAGCGGGACGTGGAGGGACACGAAGTCGGAGTCCTTCAGGAGCCTCTCCAGGGTGACCAGGCGCACGCGCAGCCTGGCCCCGACCTCGGGGGATACCAGCGGGTCGTACGCGATGACTGTCATGCCCAGCGCTATCGCCTTCTTGGCGACCTCCGCCCCGACCCTCCCGAGGCCTATGATGCCCAGGGTCTTCCCCTGGACCTGGACCCCCTTCATCTCCTTGCGCTTCCACTCGCCCCTCTTCATGGACGCGTCGGCCTGAGTGATCCTCCGGGCCAGTGCGAACATGAGCCCTATGGTGAGCTCTGCCGTGGAGACCACGTTGCCCGAGGGGGCGTTCATGACGAGCACCCCCCTCTCGGTGGCGGCGTCGACGTCTATGTTGTCCACGCCGATGCCCGCCCTGCCGATCACCTTCAGCCTGGATGCCTCGATGACCTTTCTGGTAGCCTTGGTCGCGCTCCTGACCACGAGCACGTCGTAATCCTTGATGACCTTGACAAGCTCGTCCTCCTTGAGACCTGTCCTCACATCGACCTTGTACCCCTGGGCCTTGAGCATCTCCACGCCGTTCTTCGATATCTCATCAGCGACGAGCACCCTCACCTGGCTCACCCGACAGCCCCCTCCAGAGGGGAGGCTGAAGTGGAACGGGGCCTCTCGCATATCAATCTGTTGCACGGGGGTTCTGAGAACGTACTGATGTGTGCTATGCGGGCGCGAAGACCAATTGATAAATATCGTGCACCCCCTACTTGACTCAGGGCATCATGCCGGTCTGCAAGCACAACGCTGAGGTCAAGTGCAATCTTGAGGATGCGTTCGAGTACGTCGCGGACTGGACCAATTTCAAGAACTTCGTGCCCATGTTCATGGACCTCAAGCCCACGAGCCTGGTGCACTACGGCCCCGGCACCTCCCTGGAGACCACGATAGTCCTCGGCAAGACGGAGCTGGTCACCAACTTCGACATAGTCGAGTTCGTCAAGAACAAGCGCATACTGATGAAGGCCACCAGGGGCATCAAGGCCAAGGCCAGCTGGGATTTCGGCAAGCTGGGCGAGAAGGTCCTCGTGTCATTCACCTTCGAATACGAGATACCGCCCGCACTGGCTAACAGGACCTTCGAGCGCGAGGCGATCGAAAAGGAACTGCAGGCACACGCGAACCAGAGCATGGACCTTCTGAAGTGGGTCCTGGAGACTCAGTGCGCTGCCCATCGGCCCCAGTGATCACTTCTCGGGCGGCAGCATGTCGGGTATGCCGTCCTCGATCGGATAGTCCACGCTGCACTTCGGGCACCTGATCGTGCCCTCGAGGACCTCCCTCTCGTCCTCCTTCTTGACCGTGAGCTCGAGCGGGTGGTGCTTGCACACAGGGCACGCTAGGATGTCCATCAGCTTCTTCTTCATCGGGCCACCGGACACGCATCGCCTGGTCCCGTAATAAGCCTTTAGCGGGACCCATGCAGAACAATTATTACGGCTAAGGGGCATTGCGAGCGCATGCGGATCGGAGTCATAGGCCTCGGGTCCATGGGCCAGAACCACGCGAGGATCCTCGCCGAGAAGGGCATGCTCGCGAGCGTCGCCGACATCGTCCCCGAGGTCGCCCAGGCCGTTGGGAGGAAGCACTCCGTGAAGCACTTCCTGAGCTACCAGGAGCTGCTCAAGAGCGATGTCGAGGCAGTGGTCATCGTCACCCCCACGAACACGCACGAGAAGATCGCGAACGACGCGATCAGGGCGGGCAAGCACGTGCTCCTCGAGAAGCCTATGACGGGGAGCTCGAAGGTTCTCGAAGGTCTAGTCGAGAGGGCGGAGCAGGCGAGGCTGGTCCTCGCCGGTGGCTTCACGGAGAGGTACAACCCCGTCGTGGCGTTCGCCAAGCAGAGCCTCGACTCAGGCGAGTTCGGGGAGCTCATCACCGCAGCCACGAGGCGGGTCTCGTCGATGCCCTCCAGGATCAGGGACGTGGGCGTTGTCATGGACCTCGGGGTGCACGACATAGATGTCGTGCAGTACGTCGTCGGCAAGCGGGCCAAGACCGTCTACGCCCTCGGCGGGCAGGGCTCGGGAATGAAGTACGAAGACCACGCGAACGTACTGATAGACTTCGAGGGGGGCACGACGGGCTTCATCGAGGTGAACTGGCTCACTCCCATGAAGGTCAGGAAGCTCTCCCTGACCTGCAGCAAGAACTTCGTCGAGGTGGACTACATGGACCAGGCCGCGCTCGTCTGCTCTTCATCGTTCAAGCAGGTCGAGGCGGGCAACCTGTTCAATGTCCCGCTCGAGTTCGACCTCCGCCGCATAGCCCTGAAGAAGGAGGAGCCTCTCAAGCGCGAGCTCGACGACTTCGTCGCGGCCGTCAAGGACGGGAGACAGCCGCTCGTGACCGGCGCCAACGCGATTCAGACGCTCAAGATAGCGGAGGCGGCCCTCGAATCCGTGAGGGCCGGCAAGAAGGTGCAGGTGGAATAGCTTGACCAGAGTGCTCGTGACAGGCAGCTCAGGCCAGCTCGGCTCATATCTGTGCGAACTCCTGTTGGGCCGCCACGAGGTCACGGGGATGGACCTGCGCCCGCAGCCTCACTTGAAGCTGAAGAAGGTCTCCGGCGTCGGTGACATCCGCGAGCCCAAGGACGCCAGAACGCACCTGAAGGGCGTGGAGGCGGTCGTGCACTGCGCTGCCCAGGTCTCGGTGGACAGGTCGCTCGAGGACCCGATATCCGATGCCTCGACGAACGTGCTCGGGACCGTGAACCTCCTGAGCGAGAGCACCAAAGCCGGCGTCCGCAAGTTCGTCTATGTGAGCAGCGCGTCAGTGTTCGGCCCGCCGAAGTACCTGCCCATAGACGAGAACCACCCGACGAGCCCCATGAGCAACTACGGCGCCAGCAAGCTGGCTGGGGAGAAATTCACGCTGGCCTACGCGAGGACGAGCTCCATGGAGTGCGTCTCCGTGCGGCCGTTCAACTTCTACTCCCCGAGGGCGGACCCCGAGAGCCCGTACTCGGGCGTGATCACCAAGTTCGTGAACAGGCTCAAGGCGGGCAAGGCCCCCCTAATCGAGGGCGACGGGCGGCAGACCAGGGACTTCATTCACACGCGCGATGTGGCGGAGATGCTTCTGCTGGTGCTCGAGAAGAAGGGCCTGAACGGCGAGGTGTTCAACTGCGGGAGCGGTGTCTCCACAAGCGTGCTCGAGCTGGCGGACAAGGCCATCGCTGCTTCGGGCAGGAGGCTCAGGCCGGAGTTCACAGCTCCCAGGGTGGGCGATATCAGGGACAGCCTCTCGAACTGCTCGAAGGCGAAGGAGGTCCTGGGCTTCAGCCCGAAGGTCTCCCTGGAAGAGGGCCTCTCGGAGCTTATGAGATGATTCTCTTGCCGATGCCCCTGTAGGTCACGCCAGCCCTGTGCATCTTCTCCGCGGAGAACAGGTTCCGCCCGTCGACCACCACCGGCGTTCGCATGAGCTTCTTGATCTTGCCAGGCGTGAGCTGCTGGTATTCCCTGTGAGCGACCATGAATATCGCGAGGTCCGCCCCCGCGAGCGCACTCTGCACATCATGAGCGACGGTCACGCCCGCGATCTCCTGCACGAAGGGGTCGTGCACCCTGAGCTCTCTCGAACCCGCAAGCGACTCGGCCACCGGCACAGACGGGGAGTTCCTCGTGTCCCCTGAGTCCTGGAGGAACGACGCCCCCATGACCACGACCACCGAGTCCTCCACGGCCTTCCCGGCGGCCCTGGCAGCCTCGTGGGCCAGGTCGAGCATGTGAAAGGGCATCGAGTCGTTGACCGCCCTGGCTGTCGGGATGAGCTTCGGGTTCGCGGCCATGCCGCTCTGGGCCAGCAGCCAAGGGTCCTTAGGGAGGCAGTGCCCGCCGACCCCCGCGCCCGGCAGGTGCATGTCCCTGAAGGGGCAGGTGTTCACGAGCCTCCGGACCTCGTATGCGTCCGCGCCGAGCTTCTCGCTTATCAGGGCGACCTCGTTCGCGAACGCTATCTGGACATCCCTGTAGGCGTTCTCCGCGGTCTTGACGATCTCCGCCGTCACCAGGTCGGTCGGGTGCAACTTCCCCCTGGTTATCTTCGAGTAGATGGCCATCGCCCTCTTCGCCGTCGTTTTGTCATGGGCGCCGACCACGCGGTCATAGTGGGTGATATTGTACAACAGCCGCCCGGGCATGACCCTCTCCGGGCAGTGCGCGAGCTTGAACCCCTTCCCCAGCTCGAGCCCGCTCTCCCTGGCCAGTGTCGGGGCGGCGGTCCCGAGCATGGTGCCTGGGGCGAGGGTCGACTCCACGACGACCATAGCCCCCTTCCTGAGGTTCATCCCGACACCCCTGAGCGCATCCTCGAGCCTCGAGTTGTCAGGGCAGTTGTTTGCATCGATCGGCGTGTCGACGCAGATGAATATCGCGGTCCTGTCCCTGAGGTCCGCATACGATGTCGTCGCCCTCAGGGAGCCGCTCTTCACGACCTTTGAGAGCAACTTGCCAAGGCCGGGTTCGTGGCCCTTGAGGGGCAGTCTCCCCGCGTTGACGTCGTCGACCTTCCCGTCGAGCACATCCACGGCGATGACATCGTACCCCTTGCTTGCGAGCAGGGCCGAGAGGGGTATGCCGACATACCCGAGGCCAACGACAGCGGCCTTCTCCTTGGCCATCGCCCGCCGATTGGAGGGCCAGCGCTTAAGGCTTTGCCCAGCAGCGAGCTCTGAAAAATAAGGAAATTTGGGGAAGGGGTTTTGCTGGCTTTCCGTCGCTCAGCTTCCGTCTACTGCGGTGGCGCAGGCGGCGCAGGCTCTGCGGGCTTCGGGGCCTTCGGCGCTCCCATCCTGCCCTTCAGGAAGGGCACGATGATGAGCAGCAGGATCATGACCACGATCAGCACCAGCAAGGTGAAGTCGATCGCGCTCATGCCTCCGACGCTCCTGTCCCACGCGCTCAGCCGCGAGTTGATCGCGAGTAGGGTCGCGTCGCCGGACAGGTAGTTGCCCTGGATGCCGTCGTATGCAGACGCCTCTATTCCGATCCAGCCCGTGGCCAGGTCGTCGGGGAGCGTGTACTCGATGGATCCCTCGGCCTCCGTCGCCAGGACAGTCACCGAGATCGGGTCGAAGTCGAACCAGAACTGGATCCTGTACACCGGCAGGTCCTCAGTGGCGTACGAGTTGATCAGGTAGTGCACGGTCACCGTGCTTCCTGGCTTGTACTCGCCAGAGACGTACTTCGACTTCTCCACCCAGATCATCAGCTCGTGCGATGATACCAGGGTCGCCGTCGCAGACGCCTCTATGTACCCGCCCGTCGCGCTCGTGAGCCTCAGCTCGGCTGTGTACTCGGTCGAGACCTCGGCCTCGTCGACAGGCACCTCGAACTCGATTGAGCCAGTCGCCTCGAACGCTGGGGTGCCCGACTGCACGACAACGTCGTCCTCGTCGTAGATCTTGTAGACGAGGGTTGCGTTCTCCAGCCCGGTCAGTATCTCCCAGTTCCACACGATTGTGTCGCCTGGCCTGTAGTCGCTGTTCAGCACGCGAAGCGCTAGGTCCGCGAAGTCGACGTATGCGTCATCGTAGTCGCTAACGGGGTTGCCATCGACGTCCGCGTCTGCGTACACCCATATCCAGCCGAAGTAGTCCTCAGGTATCTCCACGGCGACATTCCCGCCGGTGGAGTTGCCGGATGTGAGTATGCCCAGCTCAGTGTGCACCCTGTACGCGAACAGCGCGTCGGAGTCCTGGTTGTTCTGGACCGCCCTGAAGGAGAGCGTCGCTACCTCTCCGCTGGCATAGTAGTCCCTGTCGAACTCGACTATCATCCAGGCGCCGTCCACGACCTCGAATGATGTCATCGCATTGGCCGAGAATCCCAGCTTCGATACCGTGGCGTTGACGACGTACACGTCTGTCGGTGCTTCGCTGATGAGGGAGAAGGTGTAGGTCACCCTTCCGTCAATGCCCGTCTCCAGGTCCGTCGCTCCGTAGGCCGCGATCGAGGAGCCGTTCCTCCAGACGCTGACATCCACGTCCGCGCCCGCAAGGGCATCGGCGCCCCAGTCGTTCCGGGCCACAGCGGACACAGTGACTGTCACGGGCTCGCCGGGCATGTAGTCGTACTCGTCAGTCCACACGTCCGCACCTATGACCGATGTGTAGAGCCAGAGCCACGACTCGTCGCTCCTGTCGCTCTCGTTCGCCCAGAAGGTTATGTCCAGGTCGGACCAGAGGGCGATGTCAGTGGGCATGACGAAGTCGTACTCGCCTGCCCCGCTCGGAAGCGGGCCAGAGACGTTGGTCTCATTGCCAGAAACGTTGTAGTAGTGCGCGATGTACTCGATGGTCGGGCCGTAGTACGCAGCCTTCGTGGCGACATCCCTGATTATGTAGGTCAGGTGCGATGCGTCGCCTGGCAGCAAATAGACCGTGTCCGCGTAGACAAGCAGCTCGTACTTGTTCACCCAGAACGAGTCCTGCTCCCATATTGCGTGGCTCGTCTCCTGCCTCACCCTTATCTCGTAGTACCCGTCCGCGAAGTCAGGGTCGATGTCCCAGACCGTGCTCCAGAAGTGGTCATCTCCGGCCTCCTGGCTCGTCCAGTTGACCTTCGACACGTCCGTCTCGTTGACGATCTCGACGTAGAAGTCCACCGTCTGGCGGGTCACGAGGGTGATCTCCACCGACTGTCCCGGGTAGTAAGTGCCCAGGTCCGGGTCCAGAGTCAGCCGCTCCTTCATCACCGTGATCTGGGTTCGGGCGTACTCCTGGTATCCCCACACTCCATCCACGTAAGCGACGACGTCGCACACCACGAGGTCAGGCTCCCACCAGGCCAGGTACACATACATCGGGTCGACCGGGGTCGACTGCGAGCTGTTGTACCAGCCATCTGCGGGGTCGTCAGTCACGTCCCAAAGCCAGTCCTCGGCTCCGGTGTTGGGGTCGTAGATCCACACCTCGATGTCGTCCACTTCCGGATCGCCTTGGTAAAGCAGTTCCACGTCGACGTAGATAGCTTCACCCTCGACGAAGGCGGCTTTGGGGCTATGCCCACTGTCTGTCGTCTTCACACTGCCCGTATAGTCAACGCTTGCGGTCGTAGGGACCGCCGCGAAAGCTACAGCGAGCATGCTTAGCGCCAGCGCTATGGTCAGAATCCTATTTCTCATAGGCTATCCCATCCCGGTCCATTAATGACCGAGTATATATATAACTTTTTGTACAATATTAGCTGGCTTTGCACATTTGCAGAGAAGTTATTTATTCTAGCTCCGGGAGCGGCCGACACACGCGCGCGCACGAAAACATCGGGAAAGAGCGACAGGGACTTCACTCGGAATCGTGATGGTGCTCCTCATCCCTGTGCCCTGCGGTCGAGCGCATCTCCTCGATGTTCTTCGGGGAGAACGGGGACATCGCCCTGAGCTTCTTCACGATCCCGGGGAACACCTCTAGCACGTGGTCGATCTCGTCCTCGCTGTTCGAGCGGCCCAGCGTGAACTGGACTGCGCTCTGGGCCTCCTCGGTCGGTATCTCGCATGCGAGGAGGACGTGCGACGGCAGCAGGCTCTTCGAGGTGCACGGGGAGCTCGACGATACGGATATGCCCATCATGTCGAGGTTCAGGAGCATCGACTCCCCCTCGACATACCTGAACCTGAAGTTGGCGTTGTTCGGCAGGCGTTTGGTCCTGTGGCCATTCAGAAAGGATTCCTCGATGCTCCTGAGGATGCCGTCTATCAGCTTGTCTCTCAGCGCTCTGAGCCTCGCTCCCTCCTCCTCCATCTCGGCCTTCGCGAGCTCTGCAGCGGCCCCGAGCCCGACTATGGCTGGGACGTTCTCGGAACCTGACCTCAACCCCCTCTCCTGTCCCCCACCCTGGCTCACAGCCTCGATCCTGGTCCCGTCGCGCACAAACAGCGCGCCCGCGCCCTTGGGCCCACACATGTCGTTCGACGACACCGACAGGAGGTCTATCTTCGATCTCTGGACGTCTATCGGGACTTTCCCTGCGGCAGCGACAGCATCCACGTGGAAGAAGATGTCCTTCTCCTCCAGCAACCTGCCGATCTCGTCGATCGGCTGGAGCGTGCCTATCTCGTTGTTCGCGTACATGATCGTCGCGAGCACGGTGTCCTTTCGCAGGGCCTTCTCGAACTCCTCGAGGTCCACGAAGCCATCGCCCGTCGGCTTCACGTATGTGACCTCGAACCCGCTCTTCTCGAGGGACTTCATGATGTTCAGAACGGAGATGTGCTCGATCGCCGAGGTCACGAGGTGCTTGCCCTCGCCCATCATCCGCATCGCGACCCCCTTGATGCCCATGTTGTTGGATTCGGTGCCCCCGGAGGTCAGAATGACCTCCTCCTTCCGCTTCGCGTTGATGAGGGCTGCCACTCTCGCCCTCGCCTCCTCGATGGCCTTCTTCGGTTCCCTTCCCGCCTGGTGAAGCGACGATGGGTTCCCGAACTTCTCGGAGAAGAAAGGCATCATGGACGCGAGCACGCGCTCGTCGACGGGGCATGCGGCCGCGTAGTCCATGTACACGCGCCTCTTGGCTCCGCTCGCCTGCATGGACATGTGCTATCACTCCAGTGGGTGGCTAATGCCCGGGCGCCGCTAAAAGCTTAGCACCGCATCGGCGTCCAGGACGAGGTCGTTCAATGTCGCGGCGCCCACGACCTTCGCGGGGTCCTCGAACTCCTCGGGGGCGCCCTTGAGCCCGAGCATCTCGCAGCTCTGGCTGCACACGAGCATCTTGACGCCCTCCTTGGCTGCCTGGTCCATGACCTGCTTCACTGTTGGGAAGGACCCCAGCTTGATCTTCTCGGCGTTCCCCTTCATGACCGCCGTCACTCCCATGCCCAGGAAGTAGACCGTCGCGTCCAAGCCCATGACCCTCGCGGTCGTCGCGAGTATGAAGGGTGCGTATAGCCGCTCGGGGGTGTTCGTGCCTGATGTCTGTACATAGAGTATGCTCTTCGCCATCTTTGCTCCTCCTATACCTTCCTTCTGATCAGGAACCTGAAGCCGCCTATGACGCGCTCTATGCTCAGCAGCTCGTGCCCGGCGTGCTTCGCCCAGCTCCTGATGTCCGACTCTGAAGCAGGGTCGTCCGCCAGGACCTCCAGGACCTGTCCGATGGAAACCGAGGAAATCTCCTCGCGTGTTCTGAACACCGGCTCCGGACAGTAGAGGCCGATGCAATCTATGGTCTTGGCGGGTTGGGGGAATGGGTCGCCACTATCGACCAATCAAGCACTCTCCTGGAATTGCCCCGGCAGACGACCGCCATCATCGTTAACGATGTTACGCCATGGCACGCCGGGGGATAATCATTGCGCCTATGTCGTAAGGCTTCTCAGTGTGCAATCAGGCTGGTCCTGCCGAGCCTCCCCGCGAACCTCTTCGTCCCGAACCCGACCGCCTTCCGCGTGTGGGTCGTCGGGACCGTCTCCACCTGCGATCGTGCCAGCACCTTGATTGCCGCGATGCCCGTCGGCGTGGCCCGCTCGCCCGGGGCGTCCCCCATCTCGTGCCTGAGCCCCCGGAGGAGTATCTCCGACACGGGCGGGGGAACCCTGACAGCGCCGTGGCCAACGACCACGAGCCCCTTGCCGGTTGTGATCGTCGTGGAGACGAAGCCCCCTGCGCCCGCCTTCAGGAGCTCTGAGCTCAGGAGCCCGATCCCGGCGATGTTCATCAGCGCCTGAGGCCTAGCGAGCTCGTGCAGGTGCACCTCCGTCGGGTCCACACCGTGGGCTTCACCCTCCGCATCGAATATCGCCTCCAGGATGCCTCCGCTCACCTTCCCGTCGCTGTCGATGGCCTTGTCTATGGCCCTGACCGTGCGGAAGCACTCATCGTACGAGGAGCCGTAGCGAAATGGCTCGGGCCGCAGGTAGGAGATGCCGAGCCCCCTCTCTCCGCCCTCCTCGACCTCGGAAACGACCATCTCGACGCCAAATTCATGGGAGGCGCTCCCGAGCCTGCGGCCATGGTCCTCTCGCCGCTCTTGGTCGAACATGCCCAGCATGGCCGCGAGGAGCATGTCCCCGGACACGCCCTCCCTGGCATCTATGACAATCATCGCGTCTGAGAGCGCTCGCATGCGAGAAAAAGGTCTCGGTCTAGGCGTGCTTCGGCTTCGCTCCCTGTGGCTTGGCCTTCAGCTTCCTCTGCTTCGGCTTCTTGGGGGCAGCGGCTTCTGGCTTGGCTTCCAGGGTCTCCCTGGCAGGCGCTGGCTCCTCTGTAATCTGCTCTGGAGCTGGCAGGACGGCCTCCAGGCGCTCGAGCGCGTCCATTGCCGTTGAAGGTTCCTGGTCGGGCAACGCCTCTGGCGCGGTCTCCTCGGGTTTGGGCGTGGGCTCGGGCTGAGGGCCCTGTCTGCCCGCTCCGAAGATCGACCCGAGGGCTTGGCCCGTGGCCCTCGCGATGCCCTCCAGTGGCGAGGCGGTCTCCTCTGAGCTCTCACGCGCTTTCGCGGGCATCTCCTCCTGCTCGCGCCCCTCCTCATCCGTCGCAGCTGGGGCGACACCGGCGCCGGTCACGTCCACGATTTCGTCCAGCTTGTCTGCGGCCTCCTCGTGAACGGAGACGCCCTCCTCGAACAGCGACCCGCATTCGGGGCATCGTTCCGCGTCGGGGTGGACGAGCGAGCCGCAGACGGGGCACTGGAAGGTCAGGTCCTCGATGAAGGACTTGCCGCACTTGGGACACGTGGATTCGGTGCCGTCCATCAGCCACGCGCATATCGGGCAGCTGAACTTCCGGGCCTCCGACCTGACCTCGGCGGCCTCCATTCTGATGATCTCCGTCAGGAGCAGGTCGATGGTGTCGTCCCTGCCCTTGCTCTCCGTCTTGGCCCTGAATTCGGAATAGTTCACATGACACGCGGGAAATGCCTCTGCGCCCTGGTCCACAAGCCCACCGCAGAACGGGCATTCGAACCTGGTGGTCCTCGTGAAATGGTTCCCGCACCGGGGGCAGACGCTCTCCTCGGAACCCACCCTGAACCCGCACACGGGGCATTCGAACAACTTCGTCTCATCAGAGATCATGATACCGCGTCGCCCTCACGCCGAACCTTGCCACGATGAAATCGGTAGTGGTATATGATAAGATTGCCGCTAGCGTGAATGTGGGCAGTCGCCAGAGCGCAAAGGGATATATGACGCAATGGCCATCACCGACCCTGGTCCGGGGATCGAGCCTGGCGGCAGGGCCTAGGTCGTCCCCTGACGAGCTTGAAGGGGGGATTCCCGATGGAGTGGTTCTCTCGGCTGGGCGTGGCACTCACCGCACTCGCTTTTGTGGCACTTGCGTCGGCGGCGCTCGTGTCCGTCGATGCGGATGGCGAGGTCACGATCGCCGTGCGCGCGCAGGCCGTGGGCGACCCCGTGGCCATCATCGCGCCCCTTCCGGACGAGGTCTCTAACGGCACCTGGTGGAACCTGGACGGGAGCGACTCCTCGGACGACGGCTTCATCACTAACTACACATGGGCGGTCACGGTGGGGGACGCCACGACGTATGTGTGGGGCCAGGCGGAGAGCTTCAAGTTCCGCACGCTCGGCCTCTATGAGATCACGCTGACCGTGACCGACAACGAGAACAAGACCGCGCAGGCGTTCACCGCGGTCTACTCGATCATCGACTCCGACAAGGACGGCCTGCCCGACTGGTGGGAGATGAGCTATCTCTACAAGCTCGACTTCACAGGAAGCGACGACAACGACGGGGACAAGTACACGAACCTTCAGGAGTACGCCTCCGGGACGAGCCCTATCGAGAAGGACCCGCAGCCGGGCCTGGTCAAGTACCTGACGGACAACTGGATGTACCTTGCGGTGATCGCAGCGGCGATTGTCGGCGTGGTCCTGGCCATCAGGCCGAGGATGAAGAGGAAGCGGAAGCGCGAGGAGAAGAAGAAGATCGAGGCCGCGCTCGAGATAGAGCGCGCACTCGAGGCGGAGAAGTAGAGCCGCCTACGCCAGAGCCCAGACGAGGACCGCAGCCCCGACGACGACGCAGTATGCGCTGAACACCCAGAGCTTGCGGGCCCTCACCGCCTTCAGAAGGTATTCGATCGAGGCCAGGCCCGTGAGGAATGCGGCCGCGAAGCCAATGAGTAGGTTGGCCGGGGCCGCGTCGTAGGCGTCAAGCGTCACGAGGCCGTAGCAGAACGCCCCCAGCAAGGTCGGGACGGACAGCAGGAAGGCGAACACCGCCGCTGTCTCCCGCTCCAGGCCCCGGAACATGCCCCCGCTGATGGTCGCCCCACTCCTCGAGATCCCAGGCATGATGGATGCAGCCTGGAACGTGCCGATCGCCACCGCGTCGGCAAGGTTCGCGCTCCTCCTCGAACCCTTCGACGAGAGCCTCTCGGCTGCGAGCAACATGACCGCGTTCACGATGAGGGCTCCCCCGACGATTGCGAGGTCGAATATCTCGTCTATCACATTCGTGAGGAGCACGCCGACGACTGCGGCCGGCACCGTCCCGAGCAGGAGCAGCGCGCCCAGGGTCCTGAGCGCCCTCACTTGCTCGTCCCTCGCGTCCTTCTTCGCGAAGGCCGCTAGGACTATCCTGCCAAGCTCCTTCCTGAAGAACGCGACCACGGCCAGCAAGGTGCCAAGGTGGACGACGAGGTCGAACACGAGGTTCTCGTCCGGCGGGATGCCGAGCAGCTCCTGAGCTATCACGAGGTGGCCGGAGCTGGAGATCGGGAGCCACTCCGTGAGCCCCTGCACGACACCCAGAATGAGGGCCTCGAGGGCGTCCATCTGCTGCCGGACATGCTTCGCGGGTATTCAAGCTTCCTCGCGCTCTGCTGCGATATCGGCGGCGCCTGTTCAAACGGTGTCTTGGAGCGCGATATTCTTGGGACAATCTATTTATCGCTCAGAATGACTAGTCAGCCAATCAGACGGACAGGAGAGGTCAGGTTCTCTATGCACAGTCCAGCTGGCAATTGTCCGCCCCGGTCCGTGGCGTCGGCCGTGACCGCATGCATCGTTCTGCTGCTGATGGCAAGCCTCTTCCAGCTACAGGCTGGCGACGGCCCCGATAGGACCGTCTCCACCGTGTCCGTGATGGTAGACGACCCCTCGGCCAACCTCGTGGTCGAGGTAGCTCACGGTCCCGCGTTTGACGAGGCCGTGGGCCTCGCCCTCGACGAAGGCGCGAAGGTGCTCCGCTCTGACCCGGTGGCGGGCATAGTGACGATCCGGGCGGCCGATATCGACGCTGACCTCCTGGACAGGCTCTCCCGAACGCCTGGGGTCATCAGCATATCGTCCGAGAAGCGGGCACGTATGACGTACACGCCGAACGACGCCGAGCTGTCCCGCCAGTGGGGCCTCGACACCGTGAACGCGTACGAGGCCTGGGACATAACGAGAGGGGAGAGCGATGTGATAGTCGCGGTGCTCGATACTGGCATAGACTGGAACCATCCGGACCTCGCCGCGAACATGTGGAGCGACGCCGACGGCTACCACGGCTACAACGCCATCGACGACAATTTCTTCCCCATGGATGACAACATCAACAGCTACGACGAGCTGGGCAGGTGGGTTGCGAATACATACACCTACCACGGCACGCACGTCGCCGGCGTGGTCGGGGCTGCGATATCCAACTCGATAGGCATCGCCGGCATGGCCCAGGTGCGCCTGATGGCCGTCAAGGTGATGAACGACTCAGGTGAGGGCACCGACGCGTACGTCGCCAGCGGCGTCAGATGGGCTACGGAACATGGTGCGAATGTCATCACGATGAGCCTCGGCGTGGACGGGTCGTCGGCGGTGCTCTCGAATCAGATCAGGTATGCATCCGACAATGGGGTCGTCACGGTTGCGGCGTCCGGGAACAACGGTGCGAGCTACGTCAGCTACCCAGCGGCCTACCCGAGCGTCATCGCTGTCGGGGCGGTCGACGATACGAGCCGTCGCGCGAGCTTCAGCAACTACGGCTCGGGCCTGGACCTGATGGCCCCGGGTGTGGGGATATACTCCACGCAGGGCGGATCCACGACCCCCGACGGGGCGTACCACGAGCTCTCAGGGACATCCACCGCTGCCCCGTTCGTCGCAGGGGTGGTTGCGCTCATGATGTCCGTGAATCCCGCCCTCACGCCCGTCGACATCGGAGCTGTGATGAACGGCACGGCCATCGCCCTCACCTCGATGACCGGCTGGGACACGACCACAGGCTGGGGTATCGTGGACGCCTTCGCGGCGGTGGAGAGCATAGCCAACCCCACGGTGACGATAACCGAGCACCCGGAGTACGTCCCGCTCAACTCCACCTTCTCGATCACATGGCTCGTGAGCGGCGGGGACCCAGGCGCGATCCAGACGACCTACCTCAGGTGGGGCCTGAGCGCCACCTCCCTCACGGAGACCTCGCAGTCCTACACGGGCACGACATGGGCTACATTCACCGTCGCGGGCATCCAGGCCCCGGCGGACAACGCCACCATCTACATGGTCGCGTACGCGAACGTCGACGGAACCCTGTATCAGTCGGGGATGCTCGAACTCCCCGTGCACGAGCCCCCTCCGGAGGGCATGTTCGCACAGTTCCTGAAGGACGTCCAGGACTTCATCTTCAACGAGCTTGGCGTGTTCAACTTCCTGCTGCTGCTGGCGGTCATCATCGCCATCCCAGCCATCGCCCTTGCCATGAGGCCCAGGAGGCGCAGGGTCGTCGTGCAGCATGTCTCCGCGCAGCCGCTCCACGCGCAACCCACACCCGCGATGCCCTACATGCCCCCGCCACCGCCGCCTCCGCCCCGGTTCGAGGCGTATGTCGACCTGGTCGGGCACGAGGTCCTGCCGAGCGAGATGCGCGTCGTGGAGGGGACCAAGGTGGTCTGGGTCAACCGCGCGTGGGCGCCGCCGCCCGGTGTGGCGATACGCAGCGGCAGGGTCGACGAGGCCGGGGAGCACCCGGACGGGATGTTCCAGAGCGGCATGCTCATCGCCCCGGGGGACTACTGGTCCGCGACATTCCACAAGGTCGGGACATACAACTACTACCTGACGGGCATCTGGAAGAACGCCAGGATCATTGTCGAGCCTTACGCTCCCGGCGGGATGTACGCTTCCCAGCAACAGGCCTCGTGATCCGGATCCATCGACGGCCTCCGCTGGAACTCAAAAAATGAAGAAAGTTGCGGGGAGCCCCAGAGCCTGAGGCGGTCCCACCGGCACACGCGTTGGGCACACGAAGGTGGCCCGCTCGCGAACGCCACCGCCGGGAATCCCAGCGTCGGCCTCACGCGTGTCCGTCCATGCCTCTGTCGGTCGTGGTCGCTCCCCAGCAGATTCACTTCTTGTCCTTGTCATGACCCTGGCCCAAGTGCAGGCCGTTGTCCTCGTGGTCGTTCTTCTGGCTGTCGTTATCGTCAGCCTGCTCTGAGCTCAGCCTCTCGGTGAGCTTCTCCAGGAGTTTGTTCATGGAGTGTTCGAGCCCTGGAGGTACGTCCTGGCCCCTCTGCTCCATCTTTGTGATGGTGTTCTGATGGGCCTCGAGCGCCCTCTCCAGACCACGCGCCTTACCCGCGTCCTGAGAGTCGTCGCTGTCGCCTGGCCCG
>DYTN01000005.1:27070-58359 GCA_020725925.1 Methanobacteriota archaeon | reverse complement strand
CGTCGCCGTCATCGGCGTCGTCTTCGGGCTCCTCAGGCTCAGTCGGAGTCTCATCATCGGACGGGGACTCGGTGTTATCTGAGGGCTTTAGGGGGGTCACTGGAGTAATGAAAGGCAGCTCGTCCGCCGGCGGCGGATTGGTCGTGATCTCCGGCTTGTCATTGCCCTTGAGCGAGACAATCAGCACGGCGCTCATCACGAGGGCCGTGCCCACGATCGCCGTGGCGAGGAGCCTTCTGTTCAACTTTATGTAATCACCTCCTCTCTAGTGCATCCCATCGAGTGGACCTGCGTTATGTCAAGTCCCGATATTTAATGGGGCGCGTCCCGGGCGTGCGTCTGACGCAGGTCCTGCATGTCAGACGTCGATGTCAGACGCGACATAACCAAGAATCCTCCGGAAAAAACGTCGCGATTTCATGTCCGGAGCACGTCGTCTCGCCGGACGGGCAGGTCATCGGATGGTGCCCTCGAAAGGCAGCAGAGGAGTCCCGCCGATGCATGCGACCACGGTCGCGTACCCGTCGTAGATCGCACTCGCGTGTTCGACATACATGTGATCGCTTTGGAGGAACGCCCTCACCTGATGGTAGAGCGCGTTCATCACGTTGACGCAGGCATCCATGTCCCCAAGGTCGTACCTGAGCTGGGCAGCATACAGCTTCGCTATGAGCCCGTTCACCGAGTGCCCAGGAAGCTCGGTCGCGGCCTCGACCAGCGGCAGCAGGTCGATCGGCATGCAGTACCTCGGCCCCTCGATCGGCGTCGTGGAGAACACCTCCACGGTCGACGTGAGCGATGTCCCGCTCCAGCCGCCGATCACGAACACCTTGCCATCCGAGGCGACGGCATGGCCGTGCGCTCCGCGCGAGACGTCCATCGCATCCGTGTATGACCACGCAGCGGTCGCCGGGTCGAAGACCTCGCAGCTCGCGGTGGTACCCGATTTCGAGTACGAACCAGCCGCGAGGATGTGCCCCGTGGACATCAGTGCCATTGAGAACCGCGCCCGCGCGACGTTCATGCCTCCGGTCGAGCTCCACTTGGCCGTGGAAGGATCATAGATCTCCGCCGTCGCCAAGGCTGTGTCATCTGACAATCCCCCGGCTGCTAGGATCCTGCCGTCCGGGAGCGCAGCAGAGCCCAGGCTGTACCTCCTGGACCCCATCTGGGCAAGCGACGCCCACGAGTTGCTCGAGGGGTCGTACACCTCGCTCGTCGCCTCGTTGTTGCCAGCTATTGCGATCGCAGAGCCGTCGGAGAGGACATGCATCGTGAGGAACACTCGGGCGTGCGCCATCGCCCCCGCAGCGGTCCACTTCTTGGTCATGGGGTCGAAGAGCTCCGCCTGCTTCCACACTCCCGTGACCCAGTCGGAGCCTCCGGTGATCAGGACCTTGCCGTCGCTGAGCAGGACGGCCGCATGGCCCGCTCTGGCGAAGCTGATGTCCGGCAGCGCCACTTTCGTCATCCCGACAGGGTCGAGGAGCTCCGCGGACTTCGTGGCGCCCGCGCCCGTGTCCCCACCGACCACCAGCACCTTGCCGTCGTTCAGGAGCGTCGCCGTGTGGCCGACGCGCCTGGAGAGCATCGTCGGACCGGGCCTCCAGATCCCCTGGCCGATGTCGAACACCTCGGTCGAGGCGCTCGCGCCGTCCTTCGTGGTCCCCCCGGTCACGAGGATGTCGCCGTCAGGCAGCACTACGACTGCTGGGGATGCCCTCGGCACTAGCAGCGGTCCAGCCTCGCGCCACTCATAGTCCATCAAGGATTCCGCGACATCTGGGAGGAACAACCCGACAAGTCCGGGGTCTCCGTGTTCCGACGGGGCGGCGACGGCCACAGCTGAAGTCATGAGAACGAGCGCAGCCACCCAGCGCCCCAAGCCTCTCCTGTGCGCCAGCTCTGGTCCCCCCGAGGGTCCATGGGCTAGCATCCCCGCTCATAGCGGACACTCTTCTCGTCTCATTGCAGCGAACGCCCCGCATCCTTACGGGCGAAGAGCGCACCCAGGCCTAGTCCGTACTGGCCTTCCCTCGAGACAAGATATCACTTCCGCTGATTTAAACTCTATTCGAACAAGGCTCGAAGACTCCCCCGGGCTAGGCCTCGAGCTCCTCAGAGGGCCTCTCGTCCCTCCCCTCGACAGGCTCCGCGGGCTCCACTATCCGCGCGGAGCGCTCGAGCAGCGCGAGCTCGCGAGTGCTCAGAACCCTCGGGTCCAGGACCACGACGATCGCGCAGTCGTGGGCGAGGATCACGTCGTGCAGGTGGTTGATGAACCTGAGCACGGACTCGAAGTCGTTCTGCGTGATCATGTACTCGAGCCCCTCGAGCAGCACGACCGACTTGGGGGTCCCCTCGACGAACTTGGTGATATCGAGGCTCAGGAGGCTGAGCTCGGTCGGGTCGATGTGGTCCACCCCGACGCGCCTCGTGAGCCAGAGGATCTTGACGGCCTCGAACTCGTACATCTGCTTCAGCCTGTTCGGGTGCTCCCTGGCGACCAGCAGCCCCTTGGCCCCGTGCTTCGTCGCCTCTGCGAACATAGCGAAGCCTATGCGCGGCCTCTTCTCCTTGACCAGGTACACGAACCCCCGCTCGATGGGGAACCGCTCCCCCGGGAGCGCCTTGATGACAGGGTAGGTCGCGGCCCCAGGGACCTCGGCCAGCCCGAGCGCGTCGGCACTGCCCATCGGCATCCTCCTACGCCTTTCGGCCTCCCCCTTCCTGTGGTACAGGTACGCGCCTATCGAGCCCAGCGCGAGGACGAGCGCCATGCCGGCGACATAGGGGACATAGTCCACCTTCGGCTCCTCGCCGGGAGGCTCCGCCACCTCGACCACGAAGTCGTGGTAGGGCACCGATTCCCAGGTCGCGCGGCTCGCGCCCCACTCGGGCATGATGATGTAGGAGTACTCGACCTTGAGGATGTAGGTATAGGTCCTCGATGTTGAGTCCGCGGGGACCGTCAGGTTGAGCCCGAACTCCTGCATCTCGCCCGGATAGAGCCATCGCGACTCGCCCGAGACGTTCATGGAGGCCCAATCGTTGGGCGCCATCCATGAGAAGTACGCGCTCACGTTCCAGACCCTCACGTTGTTCAGCGCGGGCGTGCCGTTGAGCATCGCGTTCCTCACTCGGAACTCCAAGGTGAGGTTGTCCCCGGGGTTGTAGGCCGACTTCGCCGGGGAGAAGTCGAAGAGCACCGAGACCTCGTCCTGCAACGCCCCCGCAGTAGGAACCGTGACGACCAAGAGTACGGCCGCGGACAGAACGAGCAGGCAACCGTGCGGACGCCTTCGGACCCAGCTCATCGCCCCTTCCCCGACACCGAGTGTCATCGAGGTTATCGAAGGCCAGCTACATATAGTCCACTGCGGGCCCGAACACATCACACCAAGACGCGCTTCTCGTCCTTGGTTATGTTGAGCACGACCTGCGTGTAGGTCCTGTCGACGTTCTCGTGGTCGAGGACCTTCTTCACGAACGAGTTGAGCTCCACCCGGTTGTGGAACCTCGCCATGATGATGGCGTCCCACTCGCCCGTGGAGTCGAACACCGCGAACACGGCCGGGTCCTTCGCCAGGTCCTTCTCCGTCTCGACGATCCTGCCGTGTATGACCTTGATGCCGATCACCACCATGATGTCGTACCCCAGCTTGGTGGAGTCCACGATGGGCATGTACCCCTGGATCACGCCCTCCTTCTCCATCGCCTTGACCCTGTTGGAGACGGTCGTGAGCGAGACGTGCAGCTCCTTCGCTATGTCCCTGAAGCTCTTGCGCGCGCTCTCGTTAAGGCTGCGCAGGATTTCAATGTCCAGCTCGTCGAGCTTGAGCATGCCAGACGTGTCCTGGCGGGCGGTCATCGAGTGCTCGAAACGACTTATGTTTATAAATAACTTGCAGAAGAGGGCATATGTATTGGTCGATGGAATGGAAAGTTGCGCAGTTTGTGGTCAAATGAACAGGAAATTCCAAAGAAACTTGATATATGGTCTCCACCATTATGTACGTTGCAGGAGGCCAAGAGCACATGCCCGGGGAGTCCATGACTTACGACGCGAGGATACGCTACTGGGAAGAGGAGTGGCTGTCCCAGCTGCTCGAGGAGGCGCTCAGGCTCAAGGGTTCCCTCTCCGAGACAAGGCCCGCTGCGACCGACTGAGGCAGCTAGGCCAGGCACAACTTCCGAGCCGTTCGTCACCCAGGCCGCCGGCCCTCCAGCATCCTTCTACTGAACCATCCTTTCGGGCGCTTCGCTGTTCTCCTTGATCTTCCTGAAGTACTGGTAGAACACGAGCGATGCGACGACGTACAGCAGGCCGGCGTAGTAGAATGGCTCGACGCGCGTGTAGTCGTTCGACCACAGGTAGCCAGCGGCGACGTACGATGCCGCGAATGCGATCTGCCAGGAGAGCTGGCTCAGGGCGAGGAAGGACGCGCGGATGCCCTCGGAGGTGATGTTCACGAGGTACGCGCTCAGCACCGGCGAGGGCACGAGCATCAGGAACTGCCTCACGGCGTACACGACCGCCACGAGCGCAAGGAAGGGGGCGTGTGGGATCGCGATCAGGGGAGCCACCGAGGCTATCTGGCTGAAGGCTATCAGCGCCACGCTCCCTTTGAGCTCAGCGAACTTCGGCGCGATGGACCATCCGATCGCCACGACTGCGTTGCTCAGTGTGATCATCAGCGCGACCTGCGCGTCGCTCGCGCCCATGCCCTCGCTGAAGACCACGGGGAGCCACGGGATGACAAGGGCCGCGCCCAGGCCGATCAGCGCATTCTGAAGGCAGAACGCCAGCAGGATCGAGCGCATCCGCCTGTCGAACTGCAGGCTGAGGTGCTCGACGGGGCGCCTGGTCTCGGAAACCCTCAGCACGTAGAGAATCGGCGGGAAGGCGCAGATGGCCGTCACGAGGAAGACGTAGCCGTAGCCGGACGCGAGGTCGATGTCGAAGTCGGATTCGAGGAACTGGGGCGTAAAAATCGCAAGGAAGGTCGCGATCGTCAGGCCGATCTGGTTCACGAAGCCCTGGACCGCGTAGAAGAACTTCATGTTGGCCGGGCTCGCCTTGTCCGCCATGAGCGCCGTGAGCGAGGGCCAGGCGAGGGACCCTCCCAGGCTCGTGAGGCCGTAGGCCGAGGCGAAGACGGCCACGTTCCTCTCCGTGAGGAACATGGCAAGGCCTGCCGCCGTGCTCGCTAGTCCCGCGAGAAACAGTTTCTTCCTGCCGAACTTGTCAGCCAGATACCCACCGAAAAGATAGGTCAGGACGGCCACCCCGGAGCCAATGCCCCCCATCAGCCCTATCTCCTCAGCCGGTGTAGAACGAGGCCTTGACCAGGCGCCTCTCGTCCTTGCCGGAGCCTGTGTAGTAGTCTGCCGTCGCTCTTGCACCATCTTGCCCCGTGCGAACGAGTGTCCCCAAGCGGCTCCTCTGCCTGTCGCGCACGTCAACGCATCCGATGCGGTCCCGATGGTATGGCCTGACATTAATCTCTCGGTGAGACAACTCGCGATGGTCTCCGTGAAGGCTCCACGGACCCGGTTGGGGCGCATCGACGTATCGCCAGTCGGGATCATGGACGGTGGCCGTTGAGGCCTTCACCTGGGCAGACTGAAGGACGGCCGGATTCGAGGGCGTGGCAAGCCGTCCTCTGCAGATGTCGCAAGGAATTGGCGCATCGGGCAAGGCGCCGGGAAGACAGGCCTCATGCAGAAAGGCTTCAGATATCGGACTGTCACAAGGGCTTGAAGTTGGTAAAAGGTTAACTATTTCTATTGGGAACTGTTAGCATTTAGATATGGCCGGAATCTGGCGAAGGTTCCTCGACGCCGCACAGTCCTTCGTGCCAGTCGGATCCGTTGGTCGCAAGCTCCTCCAGCTAGTTGCCGTTGTGCTGCTGTTCGAAGGAGTTGCGGTCGTGCTTCTTTCCTCATACTTCGGATTCATCGTGGGCATGTCATCCATCGCCATTGGATCCTTCATCCTGTGGCTCTATCCCCCGAGAATCGAGTCATTGCCAGTAGTGACTGCTGAGCGCGCTGGGGAGGAGCGTCGAGAGACATATGGAATCCTGCTCGTTGACTACTTGTTTCGGGTGCTCGGTGGCGTATATGCGGCCGTACCTATTGGCATGGCCATCATTGTGGGGGTCATCCTGTATAACCTGTACGCGTCACCAAGGCCAGACATTGGTGACTTCGACACCCTGTCGATCATGCTGGGCGGCATTCTCATCATATACCCGTACGCCTCGAGGTACTACAAGGTCGAGACATGCTTCGCACTGATATTCCTGGCAATCATAGTTGTTGTGCTGGTCATCCCGGAAGTGGTCATGGCAATGAGCGGGCCGAACGAATCGCAGGTCGCGAATTGGTATGTCCACTACATGCTCGCGGCGCCCATGGCCGGAGGATTGAACCTGCTGGGCGTGGAGGCAACCTCTCAAGCTGAGCTTGTGACGATTATCTTCAGAGACGGGTCGACGAATCCGATTGGGATTTCCACGGCCTGCTCAGGGCTCTATTCGTTCAGCATATTCGTAGCCGCGTTCTCGTCGTTCATCCTCGTCCTCCAGAGGCTCCCATTGAAGGCGACTGCGTTGGTCCTCGGGCTCGGCCTTCTTGCCGCCTACCTGGGGAACCTGGTGCGCATGATCATCATTGGCCTGGTCGGATACTATCACGGGATGGATGCGCTGCTCTGGACACACCAGTACGCGGGTTGGGTCATCTTCCTCGGATGGTCGACCGTCTTCTGGTATGCAGTCATTCGATACGGAGACAGGAAGTTGAGCAAGACGCCGGCATGAGGGCCAAGGCCCTTCTCATGTCGTTATGAGTTGCGTCCGCGGGCCACTGAGTATGGCCGCCTTGATGGTCCTCCCAGATTTGCGGTGACTATATATCGCGGAGTCAGATATCAGTCACGGACCTATCAGGCGTTCTTATGGCACGGTTTGGCAAGAAATGCGTGCTTCTGGTGCTGCTCGCGATAGTCCTCATCTCCGTGGCAGTGAGATATCCGCTTGTCGAGCATGAAAGGCACAATGACACTTATCTGATGCGCCTGCTAGCGACGTCAATATCGAGCGATGGATATGCCGTCTGGACCTTCCACCCTCTCTCGTACTTTGGCTACTATCCAGTCTCATATCCGTCAGGAGTCCCTTTCCTGCTCTCTGGGATCTCCGAGGCGGCAGGCATCGGGATGAGCCTTTCCATTCTATTGCTGAACGCATTCACGGGGATACTATTCGCATTGGCGGTGTTCTGCCTTTCGAGGGAGTTGGTTCAGCGTGTTGACATCGCCATGTTGGCAGCATTTCTGGCGGTCTTGGGTCCCAGGTTTGTGGACACTTCATACTGGAACGGTAGCGCAAGGGCGCCCTTTATAGTACTTGCCGTGCTGGTGGTGATTGTCGCCAGGAGAGCAGGCGTGTCTGGACAGCCAGCATACTTCCTCATTCTAGGACTTGCGTTGTTCGGCAGTTTTGCCGTTCATCATATGGCCGTCCTGTTCGTCCTATTCGGGGTCGCGTATGTGTTAAGCACCCTCACTTCCCGTATGGTGTACGGGCGCAGACTCTCGAGGATGTCCCGGTCCGGAAGGAGGCGGCTGGCTGGAATGGTTGTGGTTGGCATCGCGCTCTCGGTGCTCTTGGTCTCAGCTCTTCAGTTCAGCTACTTCAAGCAGGACTTGGAGTACGGATTCGCCAGCACTTCCATCTTCTCATTCGAGCCCGTCTATCTGTCGATAATGTTGAATCTGGCCGGCAGCTACACCAATCAGATCGGATTCATATTGCCCATAGCTGTTATCGGCATCCCCTTCTGTTTTGCCAGGATGCGGCTCTCTGCCACATTCCTCTTCCCGATCTTCCTGGTTCTGGTTTTCATACCTCTCTTGCCATCCGCGCTGTACATCACCATGGTCCTCCTCCCTTATGTCGCAATACTTGGTTCCCATTGGTTTGCCATCGCGCTTAAGAGGAGTAAGTTCCGACGTATGGTAGTCGCACTGCTGGGCGTCTTGATCTGCATCTCTCTGGTCTTGCCCGGCATATCACTGGCAAGGTGGAACTCCGTGCAAGAGAAGACGGGGGATGCAGTTGTGCCTGATGATCAGCTGTTCGCTGACGGTGCGTACTTGGCACAGTACTCGGCCGGGTCATTTGCCATATCGAACAACAAGGTCCTCGCAACAAGGCTGGGCGGAGTATCCGGAGTGATTTTCTTGGATTCCGGCGTGGTGTCGACGCTCACGGGTGATGTGACTGCGGACTCGGTCAGGGGCAATCTGTCTTGGATGGAGGCAAGATTTCCATACAACCTCTATCTCTGGTTTGAGTACGAAGCCGATCGCAGAATAGAACCTGTTGTGATTGTATACGTCCTCCAGGGAAGCAGCTTCCCGGCCGGGCCTGGCGATACTCTTCAGTCGGGCGACGAGTACTTCGAAGGGCACTCAAGGCTGCTGGTCGTCGTGGACAACAAGTGGCCGGCTTCCTTTGCATGGGTCTGGGCCTCCCTGCCTGCGAAACTGCCAGGTGAGCTCAGAGATGCGGAGTGGACCTATGGCGGGAGGACGATGCCACTCGATAGCTACTCGGTCTACGCCAGCGAGAGCGTAACCCTGTATGCGACGGAAGTGCCCAACCAGTACGCGTGAGGAGGTATCTCGGTCAAGGCAGTCGAAAGCACGATCTCAACAGGCTGTCGACAAGGGTGTGAGCGCTGCGGTTTGGCGGAGTATGTCCATGTACGCTGGAATATGCACTTCAGGTGAGAACTTGGCAGCATGGGCCGCTCTTGCCATCTGTCTTCTCTTCGACAGGGTCCCCTTCTCGTCCCAGAGCGCAGCAATCCCGCGCGAGAGCTGTTCTGCGTCCCCAGCTCGGAAGAGAATACTGCCAGTGTCGGGATGCAGTATCTCGGGAAGCCCACCCATGTCTGAGCCTATCACGGGCATCCCCATCGAAAGTGCTTCGAGAGCTGCCAAGGGGGCGTTCTCGTACGATTCCGAAGGAACGATGATTGCCGCTGTTTCCCTCATGACGGCGGTCAGTTCCTCTAGCGGGACGTAGCCGTGGACAGTTGCCCGATTCGCAAGCCCAAGAGCGCCGATCCTCCTCTTCAGGCTTGTCTTGATGGAACCCTCTCCGTAGATGGAGAGCCGGAACTGCTGCAGGTCTCTGCTGCGGTGGAAGGCGTCGAGCAGTGTCAATAGTCCTTTCTGCCTTTCGAGGATGCCAAGGTATGTGATCCTGGTGGGGTCCCCGAATTCGGCCGGAGCGATGGTCGTTCTTGGGACGAAGTTCCTGAGCACATGATCCACTCGGATGCCGTCTTCGGCGAGCCGACGGGCAAGGAAGATGCTGGGCGATATCACCTTCATATCTTCAGGGAACCGGACGACTCTCCTCTTCGGGCCCCTCCACAGCTGAGGGGGCTTCCGCCAGCCCAGCAGACAGGTCTGGCACAGGATTGGACTCGCGCATGGTCGGAAGCCCGGTCTCAACAGGCTGGACCTTGGGCAAACAGCGTAGAAGTCGTGGGCAGTGTACATCGAAATGCTTGCAGGCGTCGAGACTGGTCGACCTATGAACCCCTTGGTGTTGTGCCAATGTACGATGTCTGGTCTCAGCTCCGAAACGAGTTCACGGAACGCAGTGCGAGCGGATGTTCCGTAGTCCATCATCAGGGTAACTATGGGATCGATGCGCCCTGCCCGGGGGTTGTAGACGTGTCTGAACACGCCGCCTTTCGACACACCGGTAAGCGCGGGAAGGACTCTTCTCTGGAGCATGTACGCAGCAGGGCTGTGAAGGACGTGGACCTCGTGACCTGTGCGAACGAGCTCCGCGGAGAGGTACTCGACGAACTTGGCATCCCCGCCCAGATGCGCTGGAGGATAGTGGGTTGATACCATCAGGAACTTCAGCGATTCCATGTCCCATCAATCCTTGCGGCGAGACAACGGCTCTGTCTACCATCAAGCTTTTGGAGGCTGCTCAAGCGATTCCTGATGTGGAATCAGATGCTGGCCAAGGGACCCTTGCTCTCCAGCCATCGATATCCTCATCCTTTCATTGAATGTGCCTCTCCAGATGAGCATAGGCTTGCAGTAAGCCAGGTTGATCGCGGGCCTCTTCGTCCGACCCTTGGTCGGACTGACGGGGGACGCCATGATGATTTCGCCCTTTGAGACCATGATGAATGCGAAGCCCAGAACACTACCCCAGCGAAGTCCTTGATGCGGATCAGGAGGATCTACTCTTATATGTCCAATCATGCGCGGCTGCCTTGTCGCCGTGCCCACAACTCGCCCTGCAGCAGTCCAAGCGACGGGGGATTCCTCCTGGCATGTAATCAGGGTTCGTTGCATAGAACCATTAAGTATCGGTGATTGAATCCACGCGCTGTCATGGGAGAGAGAGAGGGAATCCATACCCTGCCCAGCACCCCTGAGACAGGCACGATTGGGAATTCGCCGTTGGAGATCTACTATCATGGTCCCGCGCATCCTTGTCAGGAGTCCATGTTCGTGGAGCCCCCCGAAGGCTTCTCGTTCGTCGCGAACAGGCCTTCTTCGTTCTTTGAGGACTACTCAATTCCGCCCGTGTATCAGCCGATGAGGAGAATCGGGGTCAATCTCGCCGGCCATGTCTTTCAGGCAATCGACAGCCCGAGAAGAATACCCATATTGACGCGCTGCGACCTCGTACATGTCGACGGGTCTATGTTGCCGATCACACGAAGGCCGTGGATTGTAGGCGCCATCGAATACGCATCGGCGTTGTTCTCTTTCGATGATCGCTGGTACGCAAGGCCGACGATGCGGCATTCTCTCGTCAGAATCCTTTCAGGACCAAGGTGCAAGAAGGTGCTCACGTATTCGGAAGCTGCCTTGAATTCCCTGAGGCTCGGACTCGGGAAGGAGTTCAAGGACATTGAGCCGAAATGCGGAGTGATACCGCAAGTCATTCCCACGAAATACCTGCGGAGACATCCGGCCAAGAGAGACGATGCCTCCAGGGTGTCCATACTATTCGTCGGCAATCACTTCTTCGACAAGGGCGGGCGAGAGCTCTTCTTCGCGTTCAAGCGCCTGAAGCGCAAGTTCGATGTCGAACTCATACTCGTGACCGATGCTCCCGCTCACCATCGGAGCTACTTTGATTCCTTCAAAGAGATCATCAGAAGGGAAGAGGGTGTCACCCTCCACACAAGGATTCCCAGGAAGATCTTGTGGGATGAATGCTATGCGAAGGCCGACATTTTCTGCATGCCGACTTACATGGACACCTTCGGCTATGTTCTTCTCGAAGCGATGGCGAACAGGCTTCCCATTGTGTCGAGCGACATGTTCGCCGTACCAGAGATTGTCCGAGACGGAGAGACAGGTCTGCTTGTCCATGTGCCGGTGAGTTCTTTCGAGCGCGATGTGCTCAGAACACCGGAGAGCGTGATGAAGTACCGCGAAGCTGTCCTGAACGAGAGGCTCTTTGGACAGGTCGTGGATTCCTTGGAGGTGTCTCTTGGCAGGTTGATAGAGGATGACCAGATGCGGCGTAGGATGAGCGAGGCAGCCTTCAGAGAGGTCGAGCAAGGAAGGCTGTCGGTGGCGCACCGCAACAGCCAGCTCCGTCAGGTGTATCTGGAGTCCACGAGCTGAGTTGCGCGTGCGGAGCCCAAGAACCTTTCGTCAAAAACCTTAAGGGATTGCCTCCGCCCTTACTGGCCCCGTCGCGGGCCTCATGGGGTGTGCTTAAATGCCCGGGTTGTCTCTACGGTCAAATGGCCTGGACTGGAATCTGCCATGAATGGAATCGATGCTTCGCCATCCCGAGGAACCAGAGCTAGCGTTTCTCGCCTCCTTCCAGTTGTAGTCCTTGCCCTGCTTTCGTTCTCAGTTCACCTGTGGCCGTTGGCCCTCTCGCCATATCCATTCAACCAGGACAGCCTGCTCGAAGCGTCTGTGGCACGAGGCATTACGGAGACTGGCGGGATTGCCCTCCCTTGGCAACACGATTCTACGGTGACTCACAGTGAGTCCACGCCGCTCTACAATTTGCTGCTGGCGTTTGCCGCATCCACCCTAGGCGTCGATCCTGTGTTCGCAGTCCAGTGGGTGGTTGCTGCCGTGTCTGTCCTGCTCGTCCTGACTGCTTACGTCCTCCTCGTCTCAATCACTGGGGATGTCAGGGCAGCTCTTGCAGGGGCGTTTTTCATCGGTCTCTTTGGCACCATGGTCTATGTGACCGCATCGGGCTGGAAGATCTCTCTCGGCATCTCTCTCTGGGTCCTGCTGGTATATGCATATTCCCAACGGCAACGGAGAGGCATGAAGTTGGTTGTGATATTGCTGCTTTTGGTGCTGCCCTTTGTGCATCATCTCGCTGCGATTGTTGGTTATATGAGCCTGGCCTTCCTGGTCAGCTGGAGCTGGGTGTATGCCGTCATTCGCGGCAACACAACGAAGAGGCATTTCGAGGAATTGTTCGTACTTCTAATCATGAGCGTCGTTGCGCTTGGCTATTACTATGCGGTCTCCTTCGACAGGCTCGAATACATAGGGTCGTTTGTGGGAGTACTCTTTCTCGGCGCCTCCACGCTGGTCGCGTTCCTGGCTGCAATAGCTGGACTGCTCAAGAAATCCCATGTGAGAGTGACCTTTGCGCCTTTGCCTGCCGTGCTGATACTGGCCGTCTCCGTCCTTGACTACAATGGGTTTGTGTTCGATTACGTCCCGAGCACCACCTTCCTCAACTACTTCCTGATAGCCGTTGCCAGCGCCGTCATGATCTTCCTTGGCTGGTACGGCCTCGAATGCATCATAGAATCGGAATCGAGGTTCAGGGCCATTCCACTGGGGTTGCTCTTGCCCCCGATCACCCTGATATTCTTTGCCCTTGTTTCTCCCTCCGTGGAGAACAAGCACCAGCTCATCTACAGGACGTTCGATCTAGCCGACCCTGCCATAGGCGTCGGGATAGGACTTGCCTTCTTCGCTCTGTTCACCCGGCCGAATTGGGCGAAGGTTGCGCCTGCGGTGATGGCCATCTTCCTATCAGTGCTGCTAGCCACTCTCCCGTTCGGCATCTACACGCACGAGTTCACTGGCGTTCGGCATGACACGCAGCCTTACGAGATTGAGCTGGTCGACTGGATGATGGCCGGCAGCCAAGACGTGAGGTATGACGTTTGCACAGATGAGCGCCTAGCCTATGTCGTCTGGGCATTGTATGGATTGGGCATGAACAACTCACTGCCGAGTATGCTGCAGAACAACAACTCCCTGGCTCCTGGAGTCTTCTATGTGTATGAGGAGTTCTGGTCCGTCGATGGAGTGAATGACTATCCCAACGGGGTGGTGACCGTTTCTTCAGAGTTCGTGGACAGTCTCATGCAGGTCGAGAACGTGATCTATGTCGGAGGGCCCTCGGATAACCGGGCCGTGGTTTGGGTTCCGTCATGGATTGGGGAGACCCGAAACAACTGGGTTCCCTTGATGTCATAGATCTCGGTCTCCTAGGAAGCGTGCATGGCACAACGGCCATCCTGCGATTCATCTGGGGTCTCCCTCTTGTCCGTTCTCAAAGAGGTCGTGTGTTCAGCGACTCGCGGCTTGGCAATCGAGCGGTCGATCATGATGGTGCTTGCTGGAGTCAGGGATCGTTCCCAGACGCAGTGTTCATTCAGCCATCTCATACTCCGTGCCATTGACAACTCAAGCCGACAACGAATATATAGCTAGGGCTTATTCCTGCTCGATGACCCCTCCGAGGGAAGCGACGGTGGCGGTGACCTCGCAATGTAACTCGCGTTGTGTCATGTGCAACATCTGGAGGGAGACGGATCGTACTGAGCTTGCCCAGGATCGCTACTTGGTGCTCCCCAGTTCTCTCCGCACAATCAACGTGACAGGTGGCGAGCCGTTCATGCGGGGCGACATCGTGGAGGTCGTGAGGCGGATACATGAGGCGGCTCCGCGAAGCAGGATCGTCATATCCACGAATGGGTACCTGACCGAGAGGATCGTCGGTGCTGTCAAGGAGATCAAGGAGTTCCACCCGAGGCTCGGAGTCGGGGTCTCGATAGATGGCATAGGCGAGGCCCATGACAAGATCAGGGGGCTCAAGGGGAGTTATGAAAGGGCAGTGGAGACGCTCGGACAACTGAAGGCCCTCAAGGTGGACGACCTCAGGATAGGCATGACGATCCTTCCCGAGAACCAGAATGAGTTGACCAGGGTGTTCGAGCTCGCAGAGGCCCTCGGTGTGGAGTTCACGACCACCATTGCGCACAACTCTGGCATCTACTTCAAGAAGACAGACAACGCCCCGGCCGAGGTCACGGACCAGCTCAGGAAGGGGATTCAGGATATCATGCGGGGGTATCTCAGGTCGTTCGATGTGAAGCGCTGGTTCAAGGCCTACCATCTCGCAGGCCTCATCGATCCCGGTATGCGCATGAGAGCGGCGAAGGACTGTGAGGCCGGCCGGAGGTTCTTTTTTCTCGACTCAAAGGGGAGAGCCTATCCGTGTATCGTACTGGACAGTGAGATGGGGGACATCGAGCAGTCTGATGACTTCCAGAGTCTGTTCACGTCGGGGAAGGCCGATGAAGCGAGACGCGTCGTCAGATCGTGCAGGCAGGACTGCTGGATGGTGTGCAACATAAGGAGCTATCTAATACGTCATCCCTGGGCCCCAGCCTATTGGATTGCGAAGAACAAGCTGAGGGCCCATCTACTGAGCAGGGCAGGCTCCTAGTATCTCCCGGTAGACATCCGCGATTCTGTCGACCACAGACTCCCATGAGCAGTGGGCGACCACGTGCTCCCGCGCTCTCTCGCCCAACCTCCTGGCGAGTGCTCTGTCGTCGAACAGCCTCGTGATCGCATCGGACAAATGCATCGCACTGCCAGGGGGGACCAGCATCAGTCTATCACTCGGGATCTGCGTCGTGATTCCTCCGACCTGTGACGCGATGCAGGGAAGGCCCGCTGCCATGGCCTCCAGAAGAGAGAACGGCATCCCCTCAGAGAGCGACGGAAGCACAAAAGCGTCGGCATGTGCGAAGTAGGGGTTGATTGCCGAATGGTCGACTCTCCCCAGAGCCAGTATCTCCGGGGTCGCGTTGGAGGCAAGTTTCACGGTTTGATATAGCGGACCGTCTCCTATGAATGCAAAGAGCATCTTCTTCCGCTCAACCTCTGGCAGAAGCCTTATTGCGTCAAGGAGAACGGGAATACCCTTCACCCTGGTCATCCTTCCGACGATGAGGACGACGAAAGCATCTCCGTATTCGTTCGGCCGCGGATACAAAGTCGCCTGAAACAGTCTTGAATCCACCCCGTTCGGTAGGATTTCAGCCTGGGTCCTCACCGATCTTGCGACCTCTGCAGCTTTCGCGTCGGTGCAGAAGACGTGTCTTGCGTGCGCGAGCGCTGTCGTCTGCATCATCCTGATGCCCTGCCTGAACGGAGTCATCCAGTCACTCTCGGTGAAGCCTATGCCGTGCATTGTGTAGACGAAGAGCCTCCGGTCGGCGGCTATTGCCGCAGCATATCCTCCAGTCGCATCATGTGCATGCACCAGAGCTCTCGGAGACTTCCTGAGCTCCCTAAGGATCGACGGAATAGCGCTCAGTTTCAGCGTGAACCTGCTCTCTATGGCGGGGACTCTCGCAACATGTACTCCTTCTATGTCCTCCTTTCGAGGGTCTCGGTCCAGTCCGGGGACAATGACTTTGACGAGGAATCCCTTCCGAGCGAGCCTCCTGGAAACCTCGTAGACGTGCGTCTCGATCCCGCCTATCACCGGCGGAAAAGTCTTGGGTCCCACAATCACGATGTTCCGGTCCCTCCGCTCCGTGCTCAACATCCTCCGGTCACGCTCATGTTCCTTTGGTATTGGGTTTCCTCAGGGATATAACACTTCTTGGATCGATTGGCAGAGCATCAGACCAGGAGATCTATCGATATTACGAAGGCGCAGACGGCGATCTCGATTCCCCAGACAAAGGCGACGAGCTCCTGCTCCCTGACCTTCAGATGCTTCATGAAGAAATGCGTGATCGATTCGATCCGGCCGTGGTACTCCAGATATCCATTGGCGGAATCCGAGCAGTAGTTCTCGGCCCTGAATCCTCCCCTCAGCTTGAGGAAGAACTCAAGCACCATGGGAAGGAATATGACGGCGGTCTGGACTTGTATGCTTGAGAGAATGCCCGCAACGGCCATCGTCGCACCCATGAACAGCATCAGGGTGTCGCCAGGGAATATGCGGGAAGGGTGCTTGTTGAAGTAGAGGAAGGCGATTAGCGCTCCGAGAAGTGGAACCAGGAGATATGCGCCGTCCATTCGATTGTGGATCACGCACAGTGAGAGCAATGTGAAGGACATTATGACGCCGAGGCCCGCCCCGAGTCCGTTGAACCCTTCGAGCATGTTCGCCGCGTTTGCAGCGCATGTGACCGCGAACGCCGCACCGAGTATCATCCAAGGTCCGAAGTTCACTTCGAGGACATGCGGGAAGACTATATAGGGATCGGCTGCAGACGCGAAGGGCAGGGCTAGCACGAACGGCAGAAGGGCCTTCTCCCTCTGCCTGAGGTTGAATAAGTCATCCATCATTCCAACGAAGGCCGCACCTAGGACTGCCGATAGAGAGACATAGAGCAGTTGGAGGTTCGCTATTCCATCCAGCGATGTGAAGACACTCACGCCCCCGAAGAAGCCTACGACAACCGATATTCCGCCCATCTCGGCTACCGCGGGCTTGTTGGGCTTGTTGAGATCGTGGCCCACCATTCCAATCTTTTTCAGCTGGGGGATTAGCCAAGGAACGAGTAAGTAGGTCAAGATGAATGCCGCTAGATATCCTGCGACGAACTCGACGCCATTGGCCGTGGCAGTCCCCCACCGGGCATGGAGCATCTAGGTTATTACCTTTACACATCGCGTATCTCACTACTGAGATCCCTTTTGAATGACAACAGAAGACGGCAGAAGAGCCATCTATAGCTGCAATGGCGAGGTGATGAATGGAACCGTATGTCATTCGGAGCGCTCATTCTCCTCCAGCTTGTGCGGACCTCGACTTGCCTGGCGAACCTCAATGTTCAATTCTGCACAATGCTGGGCCTCATGCCATCTCGTCATACGGGCGGGTCCGAGCCGACTTCTACACTGAGCTTTCCCTCATCGAGAGACATCTTCGAGGTGGAGTACCTCCCCAGACTGAGGTCATGGGTCGCGAGCACGATTGTGGTTCCGAAGCGCTCTCTCGCGCGCACGAACATCTCGATTACCTTCTCCGTGTTCTCATTGTCCAGGTTACCCGTGGGTTCGTCTGCAAGTATGACCTTCGGCTCGTTCATCAGCGCTCGAGCGACAGCAGTCCTCTGCGCTTCTCCGCCGCTGATTCTGTTCGGAGTTACGCTTGCGATGTGTCTCAGGTCGAATTCCCTGAGCATCTCATCGACCCGGTCCTTGTCTTTCCTGCCGGAGAACCTCAGTGGCAGAGCTATGTTGTCTCTGACAGTGAGGTCCATGATCAGGTTGAAATCCTGAAAGACGAAGCCTATCTTCCTGAGCCTGAGTTCCGCAAGCTGGTCCTCATTCAACGAGGTCAGCTCGGACCCGTCAATGGTGATGGAGCCCGAGGCGGGCCTATCGAGACCCCCGAGCATGTTGAGCAGCGTGGTCTTCCCGCACCCTGACCTGCCGAAGATGGTCACGAACTCGCCCATTGCGACGGAGAACGAGACACGGTTTAGAACAGGCGGCCTTCCATCGTACACCTTGACCAGATCGTGGACCTCAATCATACGTCCAGGCATCTTGGATTCCCTCACTGACAATGATGCTATTAATCATTTGCGCATGGTGGACTCGGAGGTGTCGGATTGGAGGGATTGCCTTGTGAGGGGCAGTCCCATCCGGGATTCGGTCGATGAAATTCTATGTCGGAAGGCGTGTCGTCAAGGATGCGGTCGAACGATGACAGGAATCCGTATTCTTGACGATGCTGGACTGTATGACCTGTTGAGGATTCATGGGAGACCATGCGCACTCAGAACACCCCGAAAGCCAGGGAATCCCTTACAGTGCATGCCTAGAATCATCCTGTGTTCTGAATGTTCATCGAAGGAAAAATCCGCGTTTCATTTGATCCGTATGGCATCCTTGGGAAACTCCTCTGAATCAGGGAGTCTCTGGAGTAGCCCCTGAACAATTCCAAAGCCAAGGAATATGTATGAGACTACGCGCTGCAAGATGCCTCGGAACCCATGTTGGACGGCGAGTGCCAGCATGCCGGCGAGGCCTAGGACTATCCAAGCGAGAAGCAGCATAGGAAGCCTATCTCCATCTAGGAAAAAGAGGACAACAAGGGTGACAACGACAGCCAGCCAAACATCACATGCGACATACAGTTTCAGACGCCATAGATGATGTGAGAACGCCTTCCTTCCTTGACGGAAGCTGGCCTTCAGGACTTTTCCCTGACCCTTGGAGTATCCGGAGGCGAAGCGGCGAATGGTCTCCCTGAAAGTCAACGTTGTCGGGTTGAGATGGACCGCCATCACCTCCGAGGTAGTCCCGATGTGGAATCCACGAGCGCGCATTCTGTATGAGAGTTCCTCCTCTTCGTCTCCTGTGAGATACGGATTCCAGCCACCTGTCTGCTCCAGATGCTCTCTTCGGACCAGGGCTGGTCCGAAGAACCTCCTCGAACTCGTGACATGCAGTCGGGCCGAATCAGGCTCCGCGGAATCGTGCGCGTCGGGAGGCGAGTCGAAAACAGCACTGCCTTCCGCCCTTGGCTCAAGCAGTCTTCCGGAGAGCACTGCATATCCTTCGTTCTCGTTCATGAAGTCTACCGCTGCCATGACCCATTGAGCATTCAAGGTCATGTCGCCGCCCACATAAACTATGTAGGTCCCCGTCGAGCAACGTGTGCCGACAGTGAATCCTGCAGCTGGGCTGCAGGGTTGAGAGGGGCTGAGAACTAAGATGCCAATGGGGAACATCTGGGCGATCTTCACGGTGGAGTCCGTCGACCTGGAGTCCACCAGGATGATTTCGGATGAATCGAATGAGTGGGAGGCTCGCACAACTGACTCCAGACATCTGGCAATCCGTTGCTCTTCGTTCCTCGTGATGACAACAAAGGATACTGTCACTCCATGTTCGCTGTCTCTAGTCGGCGCGGCAATCATTGACTCCAAGTTCCTTCTTCCGCATTAAGATGAAAACCTCTAGATATATTGTTCGCATCTTGAATCCACTTTCATGACAGAGACCGGGAGAGCCCTGCTCTCGATTCAATAGGAGTCGGACCACCAAGGATCCTCGGCTACGACGTGCGACGGCCAAGGGAGTTCGTGAGGGAGCAGCCAGCGCATGCTCAGGGACCGCGGGATTCTGCTGTTGACGGATGTCTGAGATGTGCGGTTCCTCAGGGTGGGAGAAGGCTGGCAGACTGATGCTGAGGGCGAGGAAGTGAAGAAGGGACAACACCAGGATCAGTCGATGCAGGTCGAACTGGAGCTCAAAAAGCCTTCTGCCAAGCACATTGGCCTCTTTGGGAATGGCATCTATCGAGTTGTTGGTGGAAAAACGTCGGGTGACTTCTGGACTGCAGCAAACACCAAAGCTACGGATATCGCGCTGCCGAACCCCATGGCAGCCGCACTCCCCCACGCGGCACCCATTACTCCCAGCGTGGGCACCAGGATTGCATATGCGCTCGTATGCAAGACGAGCTTGACAAAGTCGCCGTGAAACAAGATTTTCGGCTTGTCTATTGGATATGCAGCGAGGTAGAACGGTTTGGCAATCAGCATTGCCGATGCTGTGATGCACAATATCTTGAAAGGCTCCGCCGATTCCGAGAAATCGTCTCCAAAGACAAGGGGTATCAGCTCGTCGGGTAGGGCGGTCGCTGCGAAAGCCAAGAGAATGGCGGCCATTGCCAGTGTGACTTTGGAGACCTTCCTCATCTGGCTATAAAGGGCTGACTTCGTCGTTATCGCTGAGATGTCCGGCATCAGGACTGTGACGATCGAGTTGGCAAGCTGTGTCACGGGGAACACAAGAGTGAGCGCCACCGAATAGACACCGACTTCAGCCTCGGTCCAGAAGGCTCCAAGGAAGATGACGTCGAGTCTCAGGAAGACCACGCTGAGGATGGTTATCGCGAACATCCACCTCGAGAACCGGAGAAGCGATTCCGCATCCTCGCGCACATCCGTCCTGTCCTCCCTTTGGTCTCTCCTCAGCAGTTGGAACATAGCGAAAGAGGCCAGTGGTGTGGCGGCGTATCCCAAGATGGCTGTCGGAGGGGTCAAGATGCCTATGAGGATCAGGGCGATCAGTATGACCGTCGTTCCGCCGGTCGTGCCGACACGGACCACAGCAAGGGTCCTGAACATCTTTTCGCATTGAAGAACGGCTCGTGTGTGCGCAAACAGCGATGTGGTGAAGGCCCCGACGAACGCGAGCGCGACGGCAATCGTTCCCTGGCCATCGTCTGTGAGGGCATCTGAGATGGCCCATGACAAGGATGCTCCTGCGATAAGGACCGCGGTGCTCACAAGGAATCTGATACGGAGCGATGCCAGGACTACGCGGCGATATCTTGGCCCGTCCTTCAAGTACAAAGGGGCGGCGAACTTGACTGTCCCAGGGTCAAGGCCGAAGTCCGACAGCTCGTACGCGATGCCCATGACAGCGATTGAGATCGCGAACACTCCGTATCCAGCCGGTCCGATGGTTCGTGCGATAAGTACCACTGATACGAAACCCAGCAACGCAGAAACCAAGTCGGATGAGTACGTGATGGCAGTGTTGCCAAGGAAACCAGAGTCCTGTGCCGTCCTGATGTTCCCCTTCATAGCCATCTCTCTCCTGGAATGGCGTTTTGTGGCCTGCATTCTGCCGTTCCTCGGATGGCTTGACATTGATAAATACGCATCCCATAGGTTGCGGCTGATGATTGTGCAATCGCCGGCTCAAGCTGACTGGGTCTCGTCCCCTCCCTTCCCAGGATGATCGGGATTCGCCTTCGCTGCGGAAAGTGGCACCGCCGTCCTCGGCTCCTTGTATATGCCCCATCCTCAAAGCTGGAGTTTCGAGACCATTTGCCTCTGGAAGCCCTGTGTCGCCTAGCCCAAGCGTGCATCATCACCGTGCACGCAGCGTCGGGGGCGAGGCGGAAACGGACGAGGATGCTCTATGAGGCATCATAGGAGTCCTGAGCGTAGCAATTCTACAGTCCCGGTCGTTACAGTCTGAAGAGGCGTCTCTAGTGAATCTGGGCTACATGGTGAGCGTTTCAGATATTGACCGCTTGTGCATTCCCGATGCAGACTTCACTGAGCTGCTTCTATTCGACGGTGATTTGGAGGGTTTTCGTAAAGAGGATGTACGGCGGCTTGCCTCCTCCAGTGGTTCCTCCCTCCGGTTCGTCCACGCGCAGGAAATGATCTCTCATGATCGTCGGAGGTGGCTGCTTGACCTCGCCTCAGAGGACGAGGGGTTCAGGAGAGAGTGCGTCGAGGTCGTCGGGAAAACCCGAGAACTGGCTGACGCCCTCGGCGGGCTGCCAGCCGTGATACACCCAGGTGGAATCAGGTCGGGACGCGCGGATCGACGGGTTCTTCTGGGGAACTTGAGGGATTCCCTGAAGGAGCTCGGGCCGGACAAGCTGCTCCTGGAGAACATGCCCTGGTTCTACTGGCACGAGAAGGAGGAGCGCATGGTGGCGAACATATGCGTCTCGATCAAGGACATGGAACGGTTCATTGGGCTCGTGGAGGGCTTCACACTGGATGTTTGCCACGGGTACCTCTCCAAGCCAGAGGGCGACCCCGGGTATGTCTCGCGCTTCCTGGCCGCGCTCGGCGGACGTACGAGGCACGTGCACGTATCAGATGCGCGCGCGCCCGACAGCGAGGGGCTGCAGATCGGTGACGGTTCTGTCGACTTCTCGGTGCTGAGGGGCTTAAGGGTTCCCGTGCTTGCGGAGATATGGAATGGGCATGAGAACGGTGGTCTGGGGTTCAAGACGGCTATCGAGCGATTGCGGTCGCTCGAGAAATCATGAGTTCTCAGAACCCGAGCGGGAGCTCCTCGTTGACGCCAGAGCCTCTGCCCGCGTTGGCGATGTCTATCATCTTGCCGTTGATGGCGAGGTCTCCGAGGTAGCATTGATAGGGTTTGGCGAGTTCCCAGCCTCCTATCAGTATGCTCACGCTGATCACATCTTCGTCGCCTATCATCCAGATCCATGTGTCCAGCGAAGTAGTCATGGACTGCGTCTCGACGGGGGCTATCTGCCACTTGCCGTGGGAGACCGTGTCCCGCATCTGCCATGAGAAGTACGGCAGGCTCCACTGACCTGAGGCGTACGAGCTCTCAGGGTGACAGACGAGGTATCTGCCCTCGGGGAGCTTGAGCACGACATATGGTTCCACCTGCAGGTCCCCCGTTTGGACGAGGAATTCCGAGTAGACTATCGATTCGAGGTCAGAGAGTTGCCCCTTGAACGGCACCTTGATGGAGACCCAGTCATCGCTCGACAGGGCGCCAAGCATCACGACATTGTCGTGCCCGTCGAACGCCCCGAAGTACTTGGCGACGGAGGTCTGCGTGCCGAGGTGGATCACCGCCTGCGGGGTGGCGAGAGTGCTCGATGTGAGTGTCAGGACGATGAAGATGACGGTGGCGAAGCTGGCGAAGGCCTTCCATAATCTGCCGTCGTGCCTCTTCGCAGCTATCCTCGAAGCTAGCTTGCTCTCGAACCCCATGGCCCATCCCTCAGCCAGTCCGTTCGGGAGTGTCCAAAGTGTCGTTAGGGTGCGCCCTCGTCGAATGCGGCCCTAGACGCTTCAGTGCATCCCAAGACATGATATTTTCATGTGCATATATAATTTTCTGGCTGCTGCTGGCAGTGAGGGCCGCGTCTGACACCTTCGTCGGACAGCGAAAGTCACAAAAGGCCAGTAGCTCTATCTCGGGCGCAGGTGATCGCGTGCAGCTCTCCGAGAAGATAGCCCTCGCCATGGGGATTTGGGTCGTCTTCGCGCTCGTGCTCGCGATGAACGCGGGCATCGAGGTCTTCCTGACGCTCATCCTGATCGGCGTGCTGATCATCCGGGAGCTGACGGATTCGTTCACGCCTGTCCGCACAAAGGAGCGCATCGACTTCTTCATCTACACCTTCCTGATAGTGTTCGCCATCATAGTGGTCAGGAGGGTCTGGGAGATACTGGGGTGATCCGGGCCTGGCATCGCAGAGGAACTGCTATAGCAAGCCGCCTAACAGCTCGCTCAGGGTCGGAGGGATGGACGTCGGGATCTCGGGGCTGGGGGAGATCCTGGAGAAGGGGCTCGAGGTGATGGACTCTCCCGACGTCGACGTGAAGAAGGCTCTGCTTGCGGAGCTGAAGGTCAGGAACTACGTGCCGCGCTCAGTCGAGAGGGAGTACATGACAGCGCTGTGGTCCGAGTACAAGAAGGCGAGGACACTGCGGAGGGAGCAGCTCGAGGAGAGCTACCAGGGGATACCGCGCGAGGAGATCCCTTGGTTCCCAGTGGTGGATCCGGAGCTTTGTTCCGGCTGCAGCTCATGCGTCGAGTTCTGCATCCAGGGCGTGTTCACATTCGACGGGAAGTCGCATGTGGCCAAGCCCTACAACTGCATAGTCGGGAACACCAGCTGCAGGAGCTTCTGTCCTGAGAAGGCCATAGCCTTCCCGCCTCTTGCCCAGCTGAAGTCCCGCTTGAAGTCCCTGAGGAAGAAGCACGGCCTCGCCTGACGCCATCAGCGCCGGGCAGGGGCGATCGCCCTTGTGCCGGCCTTCGTGACCGAGTATACCCTCCAGTTCATCGTCCTTCGGGAGTGGATCAATCCGGCCCTATGGAGGATGGCGAGGTGGTACGAGAGCTTCGAGTCCGAGATTCGAGCTATTTTCTTGAGCAGGCATGGACACAATTCACTGGCGTCCAGCGCGAAGAGTATTCGTAGCCTGGTGGGGTCCGACAGCGCCAGGTGCTTCTTGGCCTCCCGCCGGAGCTGTGCTCGGCCCGGTGCGCTCCTGGCGACCTCCCGAAACCCGCCAGCCTTTCGCACCCCCCTGTCGACGTCCCGGGGGACCTCCAGGTTCGCAATCTTCCTTGGTTTGCGAGGCATTTCAACTTTCTTTGAAGCCACAAACACTAAATAGTCTTTTGGGTATTTCAAATCTTGTCGAAATACTTCTCTAGCCTCGTACAGGAGTGGACAAGGTGCCAGGACAGTGCTGCCCGGGAAAGCCGGCCGTGAAGAGGCTCAGGATTGGAGGCCAGGAGGTCGGCATCGCGGGCTATGAGGAGATGATGGAGCGGGTCCTCGAGCACGTCCACGAATCCGATGACGAGCAGAGGGAAGCCTTGCTAAGCGAACTGAGGGCCTGCAACTACGTCCCGCCTTCTTCCGAGAAGGAATATCTCGGTGCACTATGGTCAGAATTCAGGCAGTTGAGGGCGAAGAAGCTCGGCCAGGTCGAGGAGCAGTACCGCGGAATACCGAGGGAGGAGATACCGTGGTTCCCGACAATCGACCGGGAGAGATGCACGAATTGCGGCGTGTGCGTGGACTTCTGCAAGCGGGGCGTCTACACGACGAGCAAATTCCCAATGGTGACGAACCCCTATCGATGCATAGTGAGCTGTACTGGCTGCAAGGATCGATGTGATGCCGGGGCGATCTCGTTCCCATCCCTCGTCGAGCTCAGGGAGACCATGAAACAGCTTCGGAAGAAGTATGGCATACTGACGGATTGATGCTATGTCGGTGGACCGAAATGCGTGTGCACCTGCCTGCGAGCCCCCAAAGAAGAGGCTCTCGTTCCTGGACGAGTTCCTGACGCTCTGGATATTCCTGGCCATGGCGGCCGGGCTCGGGCTGGGCTACGTGATCCCAGAGCTCGCGGACGCGCTCGATTCGATCCAGGTGTTCGATGTCTCGTTGCCCATCGCTGTCGGCCTTCTGGTCATGATGTACCCTCCACTGGCCAGGGTCCACTACGACGAGCTGGGCAGGCTACGGCAGGCCAAGAAGATGCTCGGGACCTCGCTCCTGCTCAACTGGGCCGTGGGCCCTGTCCTGATGTTCTCGCTGGCATGGCTCGCCTTTCCCGGGACGGACGAGGTCTCCACCTCCTTCCGGAACGGCCTTATCCTCATAGGCCTCGCCAGGTGTATCGCAATGGTGCTCGTCTGGAACATGCTCGCTGAGGGCGACTGCGAGTATTGTGCAGTTCTGGTGGCCCTCAACTCGGTCTTCCAGATCTTCATGTACTCGGTCCTCGCGTTCGTGTTCATCACCGTCATGACGCCCGTGATCGCCTCCTCCGCCGAGGCCGCCGTTGTGGACATCACGATGGCCGAGATCGCAAAGAACGTGCTCATCTTCCTGGGCATCCCATTCGCGCTCGGCGTGGCCAGCTGGTTCTTCCTGGCCAGGAGGAAGGGAAGGGAGTGGTACGACACGGTGTTCGCCCCCAAGATCAGCCCGTTGGCGCTCATGGGCCTCCTGTTCACGATCGTGGTAATGTTCGCGCTGCAGGGCGAGGAGATAATCAGCAGGCCCCTCGAGGTGGTGAGGGTGGCGGTCCCGCTGCTCGCGTACTTCCTTCTCATGTTCTTCTTCAGCTTCGCGATCTCGCACAGGCTCGGGTTCACGTACGGCCAGGGGGCGACCCAGTCGTTCACGGCAGCGAGCAATAACTTCGAGCTCGCGATCGCAGTGGCAGTCGCGACATTCACGATCGCCTCCATCGAGGCCTTCGTGGCGGTCATCGGGCCTCTGATGGAGGTCCCCGTGCTCATCAGCCTGGTGAACGTTGCGCTCTGGTTCAAGAAGAGGTTCTACGCCCCTGATGGGACTCCCATCCGGAGGCGGTGATCGTCCGGACAACCTTTTTGGGCGCAGACACGCATTAGCACCTGGGTGCGTGCGATGAGACAGTTCGAGGTGTTCGTCGAGGACAAGGTAGGCGAGCTTGCGCGCGTGACCGAGGCCCTGGCCCAGAGCGCCATCAACATAAGGGGCTTGGCGACCGAGCGGGGGACTGGGAGGCCGACTATCAAGGTAATCACGGACGATGAGAATTCCACGAGGAAGGCCCTGTCACGGGCGGGTCTTGGGTTCAGCGAGTCCGAGGTCGTGCTGCTCGACCTGATCGACCGGCCGGGGGAGATCGCGAAGATAGCCAAGCGCGCGGAGAAGGCCGGAGTCAACATCAACTCCGTGTACCTCATCGGCAAGAAGGGCACGCCAGCGGCGCTCGCTCTGGGCACCGACAATCCAAAGGAGGCGAAGAAGCTCCTCGAGTAGGGCTCAATCCTTCTTCTGCGTCCCGAGCTCTCCAGACCTCTTGGCGGCCACCTCGACGGCGTCGATGAGCAGGGCCTTGAGGCCGTTCTTCTCCAGCGAGTGAAGGGCGCTTATCGCAGTCCCGCCAGGGGAGGTCACGAGGTCCTTCAGCTTGGCCGGGTGCTCCTTGGTCTCCTTTATCAGCTTCGAGGAGCCGATCAGGGTCTGGACTGCCAGTGTGTTCGAGATGTCCCTCGACAGGCCGACCTTCACGCCCGCGTCTGAGAGCCCTTCGAGTATCTGGAACACGTACATGGGGCCAGTGCCGCTGAGGCCGGTGACCGCGTCCATCAGTGACTCCTCGACCTCGACAACGATGCCCACGGACTCGAATATGTGCCTCGCGATGCTCAGGTGCTCTTCCGTGGCGTACTTGCCTGGGCAGATGGCCGTCGCGGCCTCCCGGACAACGGCCGCAATGTTCGGCATCGCCCTGATGACGGGCGTCTTCCCGCCGAGCTTCTTCTCGATGAAGCTGGTCGTGACGCCCGCAGCTACCGTGACCACCTGCTTGCTGTCCTTCATGACGGGCTTGATCTCGTCCAGAACGTGCGACATGATCTGTGGCTTCACCGAAAGCAGGATCACGTCGGCCCAGGCCGCAGCGTCGAGGTTGGAGTGCGAGGTCTTGATGCCGTGTGCTATCCCCTTGATGTGCTCCAGCCTGTCATTGAGCGGCTCGGCGAACATCATGCGTTCCGGGTTGGCCCACTTCGTCTGCAGAATGCCCCTCGCCATTGCGAGGCCCATGTTCCCGCCGCCGATGATCGCGATCTTCTTGTTGTCCATGTCGTCGTGCCTCGACCAGCTCTTAGGCCCAGATGGACCGAGGTATTTAACTAAGGTTGTACAAAGATGCGCATCAATTCTCTGGCCATCATGCGGGGTTCAGGTCCTGACGTTCAGCCACAGATGGACCTCCCTGTAGGAGTCCTGCGTGATCGGCTGGCCCTCGAGGTAGAGCAGGAACTGCAGCTTCCATGTGCCGTTCGCTGTCACGTTGAAGTCGAAGGTCCTGTTGTAGTACTCGAGGTGGTCCAGGGTGAAGTTCTGCAGGATCGCCTGGTGCGGCACCAAGGCGTGGGTCTGATTCCAGTCGATCGAGTAATGGGCCGGGCTCGTCGAGTTGTCGGTGGCATTCGTCAGCACGATGGCTATGGTGTAGTTCTTCGGCTCGTGCTCGAAGGACTTGATTGTGAGTAGGACCCGGGCGTCCTCACCGATCGTGAGGTTCCTCGGATAGTCTGTGGCCATGCCGCCCGGCCCGAGTATCGCGAGCTGCGTGAACCTCTCCCCGACCCTTGGGGTCGTGATGGCCCATGCAAGCACGACGACGGAGGCCACGAGCATGACCACGATTCCGACGGTCAGTATCCTGTCGATCAAGGGCATGCCCTGGAAGTCGAGTTCAAAGTCGACAACGATGGCGAACCGTTCGTCGGCCGGGAGCCTCATTCGCCTGTACCAGCCGACAAGGGACGTGCCGATGATGAACGCGGAGACCGAAGTCAGGATCGGGTCGAGCCGTATCCCCCAAGGGGTGAAGTTGAGCGCGAGCCCTATCAATGGCACGATGGCTATGCTGAGGCCGAAGCTCAGCGCCACCCTCTCGATGCCGTCTATCTGGTCGTTCTCGGGGAACAGCGCCGCTGTGGCTGCATATCCTGGGAGGAAAAGGACGAACACAAGGCCGAGTATCTGCCGCGCCAGGTTGTCAGGGGCGAACAGGACCAGGGCGACTAGAAGAAGGGCAAGGACGATGCAGGCAATGAGGTCGTCAGGCCTGTCCCTGACCTCGAAGTGGACCTTGAAAGGCCTCCGCTCGGTCTCGGCCATATACCTCTCCCTCTGAAACTGATTGCTGTATATCAAAGCTAGCGCGGCCTCCCGCGAGGGTATTATACGGCCTTTCTCGCATCTAGTCCGGAGAGCAGGGAGCGTTCGGATGCTCCTGAAGCGGACGGTGGAGGCAGGTGCTCGTTTCCCACAAGGTGTTCATCGCCATGCTCATCTGGACTACCATCTCGGTTCTGATTTCGCTGTCCGCGGGCATCGAGGTCCTCGCCACCTTGGAGCTCATCGGGCTGCTCATAGTCCGCAAGCTAACGGACGGCTTTCTCACAAGGGAGACGAGGCAGCGGATGGACTTCTTCATCTACGCAGGGCTGCTTCTGTTCGTGGTCGTGGTGTTGCGCCGCGTGTGGCTTGTCATCTCATGAGCCCTTCCGCTCCAGCTTGGCTCTGTGTCTTTCCCTTTCCCGCAGGAGGTAGCGGACGAGGCCGTGCCGCCAGTCCGGGTGCATCTCTGCGAGCAGCCTGACCATCTCCTCGTCGCTCAGGGCCTTGGGAGGGGGAACCGCCTTTCTCCTCCAGGATCTCGGCAGAATGAAGCTCAACAGCCGGGTGATCTCGAACCTGAGCCTGCGGATTGTCCAGCTCAGGCCCCTGTCCACCAGATCTGTCGTCATCCAGAGGGCCAGCAAGAAGGCCAGGATCACGAGCATAGCCTTCGCCTCCGTCGACGCCTCTCCCGTGATCTGAAGCGTCACCGCGACAGGATCGAAGAAGTCCCTGTGGCTCTCGTCGAAGTAGACCGAGGACCTCTCCTGGGAGATGGAGTTCATCAGGTTCGTCGCGAAGACCCCGTTGTCGAGGTTCCCGCTCATCCCGTTGATCAGGAGGCTCGGGTCGGAAAGCAGGATGATCGCGCCGAGTCCGAGTCTCTCGCGGGCGAGCACAGGGAACGGTCCCCGCTGCTCGCCCGGCTCCTGCAGGCGGTTCCCCGACGTGTCGAGCCAGCTCGCGATGCTGGTCCTGCCGACGACTTCGCTCACGGAGGTGTTCAGGACCAGCGATGACGGGTAGTTGAGGAGGAGGGTGCTGACATTCTTGGTCATCGGGTCCTGCTCTAGATCGAAGCATACTGGGAACTCGGGCTGCTTCTCGAACGCGAGGTCCATGACCAGGTGTCCGGAGAACCTGGAGGTCGCACCCATCTCAGCCAGGAGGCCGTTCCCGGTTCCGAAATCGTCCGCTAGGAGGAGGATTCCTCCGTTCCTCACGAAGTCGCCCACCAGCTCCCCTTCCGCGGCTGTGAACTGCTTCGTAGGGCCTATGACGACCAGCGAGTCGGTGGCAGGCCCCAGATCGAAGTCTGTCAGTTCGGTCTGCGCGACCGTGATGTCCGTGCCACTGGACTCCACCCGGAACGTGGGCGCGAACTTGCCAGCCTGATATGTCAGGACCGCCAGATTGCTGGTCCCGTTCCACCCGCTGTTGAATATCGAGAAGTCAGCAGTGCTGGAGACCACCGGGGCCGTCATGCTTACGGCCAGGAGCGTTATCGCCATTGCCATCGACGCGATGGCGCCAAAACCCCGCCTGATCCTAGACCGCACGGACCACCCCCGGGAGCTTCGTAATGACCAGCTCGCCAAGAGAGGAGGTCATCTGGACCGTGTCCGAATCCGCGAGATCGGTCCCCGAGTAGAGGGCGCGCTCGAACAGGACCGTGACCTTCTCGACATGGTTGTCCGGGTATCCGAGGGTCCTCAGGAGGCGGGCGACCTCCCAGTGGGTCATGCTTTCTCTGAGGTCTATCCTCCTCCTCTTAGTGAGGAACTCGAGGAGACGATGGTAGTACATGACGATGCGCTCGTTCGGAGTCCTCGCTGAAACCGCCAAGTCGGAGACGTCGATCGTCATGGCCTCGGGACCAGCTGCGGCGATGCCCGTCGCCTCCTTCGCCCCTTCCATCGAGACAAGTAGCTCATGCTCGGCCCTCTTCGCGAGTTCGAACTTGCGCTTCTTTGTCTGCAGTATCCTGATGGCAATCCCGATCAGGGCGAGGACGAGCAGCCACGTGAAGTATGCGTACTCCCCGAAGAACAGGTACGGTATCGTCTCAGGTATACCCCCTCCCCAGCCTGGGATGCTCGGGAAGAACGGGTACTTCCCAACCTTTTGGCTGAAGATCGAGAACGCTACTTCGTCCTGGGAGTACCTCCAAATGTAGTCTCTCTCCAGGAACGCGGCCCTGAGGATGTGCGTGCCCGCCGGGAACTGCGAGGCAGGGATGAGGAACCCGAAGACGCCCTGCGAGTCCGTGGTGACGTTCGCCATGGGCACTCCGTCGATTGAGATCGTTATCTTCTGGGCTGGAAGGGGAGTTGAGGCGTTGGCCACCAAGGTGCCGTTGCCTACTATGTAGTGGGATGTGAAGAACCGCTCCGAGAAGAGGTTGACCGTAACGTTGGTCGGGATGTCCACGGTGACCGTGACAATAGCTGACGAGGAAGGCGCGTATGGGAGTTCGCCGATGTAGAACGCCTGCATCGTGTGCGTCCCGTAGTCCAGTTCGGAGCCGCTCCTGTACATGACGAAGCTTCCTCCGTCATCGGTGGCGAAGGAGATGTTCGAGCTGTCCACGATGATGTAGCACGGCGCGTCGGGCAGAGGCCTCTGGCGATTGTCTCTGAGGGTGACGTCCAATCGGAGGATGTCCTCATAGGTCATCACAAGGCTGCTAGGGGTGAGCTTGATGCTCGTCGGTATGAGGACGATTTGGATCTGTACCACTCCGGAGTAGAGTGTGCCGTTGGGGGTGGCCGCTCTTGCCTGGATGGCATGGGCCCCCAGCCAGCTGGCGTTGTTCGGGATCGGATATGAGAACGAATACTTGCCGCTTGCCAGCGTGGTCGAGGTGGTCAGGTTCGCTCCGTCCATCAATATCTGGACCGTATGGCTGCCCACGAAGCTCCCGTCGAAGAAGAGGTAACCCCCTCCCGCGATCTCCTCGCCCAGATAGTAGCTCGTTTTCGTGAGCCAGAGCAGCAGGAACGG
>DYTN01000005.1:26031-27060 GCA_020725925.1 Methanobacteriota archaeon | reverse complement strand
CTCGCTCTGGCCCCAGGGTATCTCCTCGCTTATGAGCCGGTCGATCTCCTCGAGGGTCACGTTGAGGAGGTCCCGCAAGCGCAGTATCAGCGGGACGAGGTTGTTCTGCGCAAATGGCCGGCGGTCCTCCACGGTCAGCACGAGGATTTCGCGCGCGGAGATGAGCATGTCGTCAATCGTGGCGTTCATCTGTGCAGCCAGGGAGTGCACCCGACCGATAGCTTCTATCGCGCGTGTGAGGCTCTCACCAGTCAGGTTTGCCAGCGTCGATGCGGAGACGATGTCCTGCACAGCGTCCAGAAAGGAGACCTCCAGGGATGCGAACTGGTCTTCCTCCGATGAAAGGCTGACGAACGGCGGCAGGAGGACGCTCAAGTTCTCGTAGCTGCCTGCCACGTCTTCAATCTCGCCGAGGAGCTGCTCCGCGGGATCGAGGATGTTCCTCACGACAGACAGGGACTGTTCGACATCGCCCATGCTCTTCTGATACATCGAGTCGAGGGCCAGCTCTGAATACGCGATTGACATGTTTAGGAGCGTTATCACCACATCGAGGTTAGTTCCCACGAGGTCGTAGTTCTCGTGCGGAATCTCATCGGCGCGCACGCTCGCCATCGCAAAAGGCGATAGGAGAACCATCGCTATGGTCGCCGCCAGAAGAAGCGCATGTTGGGGAGCACGCCATCGGGGGCTTTCTCTCATCGTTATGCGAATGGATTGCTTCTTCGCTAGAAAATGTTATCCATCGCTGGAAGCGCCTAGGGGGCCTACCATTCCTTCAGCGTCAGAGTGAACACAACCATGTCCTTGCCGTTGTCGACGCCCTCGATGCTGACGAGCTTGCCCGTTGCCCTTGCGGCCGCAGCAAGTAGGCAGGAGCACCCGATGCAGGGGAACTGGCGGCATGTGTCTGGCAGGTCCCTCCGGACAGTCCTGCAGGCGTCGCCAAGCCCGCTATACTCCACCCTGAGAACAAGGTTCCCGTCGCGTTCCTTGAAATGGAAATCCCTGATAATCCCGAGGCCATGC
>DYTN01000005.1:0-26021 GCA_020725925.1 Methanobacteriota archaeon | reverse complement strand
CTTCAGCATTTGCAGCGTGCCTTCGGCAGCCTCGATGCCCGCGTTGTCGAGTTTAGTGTTGAGCTCTCCTTCCATGCCATCAAGCAGCCTGAGCCCAAGAGGCTCTATGAGTATGCCGGGAGTGGAACCATCCTTCCCGGGAGATAGCACTAGATCGTCGGAGACTGCGAGCGGAGGCGATGCGAAGTCCTTTGCGGCGGATATGAACGTGCGTTCACGGGTGAGGCCGCGCTTGGACGGAATGAAGGTGGCGTTGCCGAGCAGAGAGAATCCGGAGATCATCTGGTTCCCCAACTTGGCAGTCGAGACCATCCCGCTCGCCGAGAGCATCGTCGGCGTGCTTGGCTCCACCAACAGTGCGATCGCGAACAAGCCGAGGAATATCGCGCCAATCGAGGTCACCAGGAGTGCGTCCCTCCTGTCCTCGAGGACGGACACTCTATCCTGCAGGAGCGGGTAGTTTGTCGAGCCGATCTCGTCTATGCTTGCTTGGGCATCGAGCGCGAGCACAAGCAGAACGATTCCGGCAGCGGCCAAACCAAGGCCGACGGCCCGTCCCCTGGACAGGCGGGTGCGTCGAATGACACTCTGCCAATCCATATGACCCGAACCTTCGTTCAATGAACGATGAACTACCATTTGTATGTGCCGGAAACGTCGCAGATTCGGTTCCACGCGCCGCCTCATCGAGAGGGGCCGGCGCGAAGCCACAGGAGGAAGAGGGGATCTGCGATTTCCCCGTCATTCACAACGCCTCTTGCCTCCAGTTGCGTCTCAATCCGCTGGACATGCGACCTCGATCTCAGGCCGTGTCTCCTGATGAAATCCATGCCATGGGAGACGTTCGGCTCGGCTGCAATCGCCAGCAGGTACTTCCTGTGCAGCGGGCTCCTGATTGACTCCCACATGTACGAGAACATGTGGCCATGCCGCTCCAGGGAGGCGCGCACCGCCTTTTCTAGGTCGTCTGTAGTTGGGTTTCTTGAGATGTGGAAGAGCTCGTGGGCGATTTGCTGGGAGTAGTGCGGATGGGCAGCGGTCGCGCTGACGAGTCTCGCTGCGACATCCTTTGAAAGCTTCCCGCCGCCGGACCGATATCTCGAGATGAGGAAATCCTCGAGCTCTTCCTCGGGAAGACCCCTGAGGTCTATCGCATGAGCGAATCTGAAGAACGCGCCTTCCCTCTGCTCGAAGACTCCCCTCATGAGCTTCCAGCTGCTGCCCGAGAATATGTAAGTGACGTTGGAATGCTCGCCGAAGCGTTCTCTCATTACTTCGAGGAGGTGGCCACTGTCGAACGCCAACATCTCCTGGAACTCGTCCAGGATCACCACGAACTTCCTCCTCTTCTGGGTCGCGATCTTCTCGGGAAGGTCAAGCGCCTGCACGAGATCTTCATGATCCGCCTTCTGGTAGCGACGCATCGTGAGCTCAATGAGCGGATACTTCTTGCACGCCTCGCAGTAGTACTCGTCGAACTTCTCGATGTGATTCATTTCTCCGCCACAGACAGGGCAGATCCTCGGGGGCGAGTCTTGGATGCGCGCCACCGTCTCGTTTCCATCCTTATGTCGTTTCGGAACGTACTTCTTACACTGGTAGCAGTAGTGTCGCTCGTATCTTTCGATCCATTTCAGAGGTTTCCCGCACTTGCCACACATCGCTATCTCCATAGGGACGCGCAATCCGTCACCTGCGCTACCGAGCCTTCGGAGCGGAACGAGCATGAGACCGCCAGAAACAACCCCGCTCGTGATTCCCAGTTCCCCACCCTTGAGAACCGCAAGCCTGAGTCTTGCACTCGAGATCAGGTTCCATATGGCGGGAACGAACTCCTTCACCTCGACATAGCTCGTTTCCAGAGTCTTCCGAGCAAACTTCGCGATGAACTGGTTCTCATCTGAGATGCCACGCAAGTCGACGAACACGAAAACGAAATCCTTGGAGTATCTGTTTGCTAGTTCGGCGAGAATGGACGTCTTTTCCATCTTCCTGTCCGAGTGGATGACCGCGCTCCTGCGCGACCTGATGGAAATCGCTAGCTCAGCGATTTCCTTCTCCCTGCCCGCAAATGATTCCCCTCGCGCGACCGAACCGAAAGAGAATGGGTTGTCACAGTATGAGACGGTTTGATGTAGCAAACTAGACATGAGAAAGGCACTCTGCGCACCCGGAACACGGTTCTGTGATATACACTCTCGTATGTGTCTGCGCATACTTGGCCGTATACGCAGTATCTTCTGGTCGTCGGCATCAAACCTTCTCTTCATGTGGAGAACGTGCCCTCTCAGAGATGCGTTCCCTATTCCGAAATCGTGGAAAATCGCAGCTGCTGGCTTGCGAGTCAGTACGTGCGAATGTTTTTGGATGGCGCATGCGATGCAGTCGGGTAGTCATGTCTCTTGGTTTGGATGCAAGCGTGGGCGGGGTCGCTTGCTCCAGTGGATGACGAGGGACAGATCGGAACCCGGTTGAGAGGGGGGAAACAGAGTGAATCGGAGCAGAGGCTATGCCGCGAGCGGCGTGGCGCACAATGCGCAAACCGTGGGCAGAGTAGTTTTGGCTGTATTTGTCGTGCTCTTCATGGTCGGGAGCTCATTCTTCGTGATGGTGGCAGGAGCGGAGGACGAGCCCGAGATCTGGACGGATAAGGACGAATATCGTGTTGGCGAGACCGTGCTGATCAGCGGTCATGGCTTTTGCCAGTCAGCAAAGTCACGATAACTCTGACTCATCCGAGTTTTCCGGAGCCGCGAGTGTACACTGAGGTGTACGTTGACACCTATGGACGTTTCAGGTTCGACGCGTATTCCGCCGAGCACGTCGACTTGCCGTCCGAGCCAATCGTCGTGGTCGCCTATCAGGATGAGGTACACCAGGCGACTACGCGTTTCTGGGAGCCGGACTTGACCCTGCTGGCCTGGAATATCAAGGACCCCACTAAGCCGAGTAACAGCCAGAGATGGATGAAGGGCGATATCAAGGGATACAACGAGGGCGACAGCGCGGCCATGAGGGTCGATATCAGCGCGGCAGCTGCCGGAGGTCCCGGCAAGTGGATCAACTTCACTGTTGCGATAGATTACATCGACGGCATCACTGGGTTCTACGGGTTCGATGGATTGACCAGGATGTGGAGCTGGACTGGCCAGGTGCCCAACGCTCCTTTCAACATATACTCGAACGACTCGGCCCCATTCTGGGTCGATCCGGCAGAGGGCTCAATCACGTGGCAGGGCTGGCTGGAGAATGCTTACCCCTCTTCCTCGGACAACGTCCTCGAGCAGAAATGGGGATTCAATCTGACGGTCCTTTCCGATGCCACAGTCAGGTTCGGCGCGCATCTGGCTGTCACGAACATTCCTGGCGGGATATACGGAGCGTCGTTCTACTCCGGTTCCTCTCTCCACGTTAGAATCCACGACTTCGAGACGAACTTCGCGACCTTGAACGAGGGCAACATGGATGTCCCGTTCGCGATCAACACCATCTTGACTCCCCCCGAGATGCACCTCGAGAAGTTCGTTGACGATCAGGAGGTCGTTGAGGGCCAGATTATCACCTTCACGATACACTTCAACAACACGGGTCAGGCAGAGGCACAGTGCGTCAACATCTGGGACAACCTGCCCTTCGTGGCGGACATAATCCCAGGCTCGTTCCTCTATTGGACCAACAGTAACCCGCCGTTGCCGCCGGTCCCCGGTCCCACGATCGTGGATCCGCAGCACTGGTCCTGGTTCATCGGCCACTATCCCGGAACGGGTGTTGACAGCAGGAACCCTGTCACCGAGAGCTATCTCACGTTCCAGGCGCTCGTGAACACCTCAGAGGAGGGGTGCTACAAGAACTGGGTCTATCTGAACTACACGGACGACCACGGTGGCGAATTCCCACAGCTCTCGGCCTGGGCGCCGTTCTGCATAAAGGGCGAGCCGTCGATCGATGTCGAGAAGACAGGCCCACTGTACGCCCATGTGAACGAGACGATCACCTACATGATTACGGTCACGAACGACGGGAAGACGAACCTGACTGATGTCGACGTGGTCGACGACGTCTTGGGCGTGATCGCATCCGACATATCGCTCGCCAAGGGCGAGACCAGGTTCTTCAATGTCACATACACCATAGGTTGGTTGGATCCCGACCCACTGACTAACAACGTCACGGCGACGGGCGTCGACAAGTACGGCAGGGAGGTCAACGACACCGCGAATCACACGGTGGACATCCTCCACCCCGAAATCGTGGTGACCAAGTCGGCGACGAAGTCTTGCGCCGAGATCGGCGAGAAGGTCTGGTACACGATCACGGTGCGGAACCCATCGCACGACACCGACCTGTACAATGTCTCTGTGGACGACGACCTACTGGACTTCCACTGGTCGGTGCTGGAGTTCGGAGCTGGCGAGTGGGAGGAATTCCCGCTCGAAATCACCGTCAGCGAAGACCATGACGACCCGCTTGAGAACATCGTGACCGCTATCGGTGAGGACATCACGGGGTTCGACGTCGACGACGAGGCGAACTGGACCGTCGACATCCTACACCCGATGGTCATCGTCTCCAAGTTTGCGAATCTGAGCTGCGCTGCTATCGGCGAGAGCGTGACCTACTGGGTCAACGTGAGCAACCCGAGCAACGACACGCCGATGAGGGTCTATCTGAACGACACTCTTGAGGGGCCGCTGTTCGCAGGCTGGCTCTTGCCAGGGCAGTACGTGAACATCAGCTATCAGTACCTCCTTGAGGAAGGCGACCCGACGATCCTCATCAACGAGGCGAGGGTCGTGGCGTACGACCGCCAGGGACACTATGTTAATGTATCGGCGTGCTGGGTCTTGGACGTCGTCCACCCAGGAGTGGAGATAACCAAGAAGGCAGACCTTCCATGCGCTGGCGTAGGCGACAAGGTCAACTTCACGATTAACGTCACCAACCCATCGTGGACCGATGTCTGGCTGAACGGGACGATATTCGACCCGCTGCTTGGGCTCGAGCAGGATTTCACAGACCTCAAGCCAGGCGAGTGGATCGAGCTGGTGATAGATTACACGGTGAAGGAAGACGACGGCCTGGACGGCCCCTTGACGAACGTCGCCTGGGTCGAGGCGCACGACCACCAGGAGCACCTCAGGACGGCCAGGGCGCAAGTCGTTGTGGACGTCGTGCATCCGGACATCATGATCACGAAGTCCGCGAACTTGTCCTGCGCCGGCATCGGGGAGAACATCACGTACACAATCACGGTCGCCAATCCCGCCTGGACCGACGTCTGGATGAACGGGACCGTGTACGACGTGATGCTCGGGCTCGAGGAGGACTTCACGGACCTCATGCCAGGGCATTCAATCACATGGAAGATCAACTACACGGTGAAGCCGTCGGACGGGTTGCAGGGACCCTTGAGGAACATTGCGACTGTCGAGGCGTACGACCACCAGGAGCATCTGCTCGTCAACGAGTCCGAAGAGGTCCTGGTGGATGTCGTGCACCCAGATGTAGTGGTCACGAAGGAGGCGAGCAAAGAGTGCGCGCAACCTGGAGAACTCGTGACCTATTGGATCAACGTCACGAACCCTGTGACTGCAGACGTCTGGCTGAACGGGACTGCGAGGGATGATGTCGTCAACCTCTACTGGAACTTCTTCAACTTGACTCCCGGCGAGACTGCGAACTTCACCTTCTCCTACCCGATGCCTCGCGGAATGGACACATTCACGAACCTGGTCGAGGTACAGGCATACGACCACCAGTGGCACTACCTGGTCAGGGAGGCCTCTGTCACCGTGGACGTCGTTCACCCGGACATAGAGATCACGAAGTCGGTGAACACGACCTGCGCGGCGGTCGGCGAGAACGTCACATACAACATCACAGTCACGAACCCCTCGTGGACGGACGTGTGGATGAACGGCACGGTATTCGACCCGTTGCTCGGCTGGACATGGAACTTCACCAACCTCACGCCCGGCACCTCGATATCGAAGACGAAGAGCTACAACGTGAGCGACGACTACTCAGAGCACTGGCTGGAGAACCTCGCGTGGGTCGAGGCGTACGACCACCAGAAGCACCTGAGGGTCAACAGAACCGTGCTGCTGATAGAGATACTGCACCCTGAGATCGAGGTCACCAAGATCGGTCCGGAGAGGGCCAGGGTGGGCTCGTGGATAACCTACAATGTCACTGTCACGAATGCAGGAGACACTGACCTCTACGACGTTGTGGTGTACGATTCTCTCTTCGTGGCTCCGATCGCGTTCTTCCCAGTGCTGCTGATCGGCGAGACCAAGTACGTCAACTACACGTTCCAGATCCCGTCCGGAGAAGGCCCGCTGGACAATAAGGCGAACGCGACCGGGCACGACAAGCAGGACGTCTGGGTCGAGGACAACGCGACTTGGACCGTGCTCAAGTACGCGGTCATAAGCGGATACATCTACGCAGACCTAGACGAGGACGAGGCCATGGACGGAGGGGAGCCAGGTCTATACAACTGGCTCGTCGTCCTCACGGGCACGACCGCTGGCGGCGACCCGGTTGTCAACAGCACTCACTCCGGCTCGGACGGATACTACGAGTTCATCGACCTTGAGCCCGGCACATACACGGTCACCGAGGTCCTGGAGCCCGACTGGTACAACATCAGCAGGAGGATATCTCTGCCGATCGTGCTGGTCAGCGGAGGCTCGGAGAGCTTCGATGTCGGCAACCTGCCGTATGTGAACATCACGGGCTGCAAGTGGGCGGACATGGACTTCGACGGCATCAAGGACCCGGGCGAGATGACCATCCCCGGCTGGAACATATCCCTTGACGGCGTCGATATCAACGGCGATGACGTGAACCTCACGACCCAGACCGGCCCCGACGGGTGCTACTCGTTCCTGATGCTGCTCCCGGGCGTGTACGACGTGTCCGAGGAAGTGCCTCCAGGCTGGCTGAACATCACGCCAAGCAAGAGGCATGTGGACGTGGGCTCTCTCGAGCCGGCGAACATCACGCACATCGACTTCGGGAACGTCAAGCTCGGGACGATCTACGGGTTCAAGTTCCGGGACGACAACACGAACGGCTACCGGGACGGCTCCAACTCTCCAGGCAACCAGAACGGCATGGAGCCGCTGCTGCCGGGATGGGTCATAGAGCTGACCGGTGAGCTCAACAACGGCTCGGCCTTCGGGCCAGTCTATGATGTCACGGACGAGAACGGCGAGTACAGGTTCGACGGCCTGTACCCCGGGACCTATGTGATCCGCGAGATCATGAAGCCCGGCTGGACGCACATCACGCCCGACAACTACACAGTGACGATGGTCTCGGGCGGGTACTTCCACTGCGGCAAGTTCGGGAACCTCCAGTATGGTTCCATACAGGGCTGGAAGTTCATCGACTGGGACATGGACGGCATCATGGACACGAACGAACCCGGCATCGAGGGCTGGAACGTGACCCTGACAGGTTGGCTGAACGACGGTTCGCCGCCTGGAAGCCCGCTGGACGCGACCCCGGTCGGCCCGATCACCATACAGACCGACGCGACGGGTTACTGGAACTTCTCCAACCTGCTGCCTGGGTGGTACGTCGTGACCGAGGAGACGAGGACCTACTGGTTCAATGTCACTGATAGCCAGGTGGGCTTCCTGATCAACTCGGGCACGCATGTGGTCGACGTGAAGTTCGGCAACGTGCCGTACACCTGCATCTGGGGCTACAAGTTCAACGACATCGACGGCGACGGCGTCAACGACACCGAGCCAGGCCTGTCATGGTTGATCACACTCGAAGGCACAACTGGCGCGGGCAAGCCTGTCGTGATCGAGATGCTGACGGGCCAGGACGGCTACTTCGCCACCTGCTTTGTTGTGCTGCCAGGACTCTATGTCCTGTACGAGCTGCTGGACGACGATTGGCTCCCGACGACGCCTTCGAGGTACCTGATAGACCTCAGAGAGGTCATGGAGCCCGGGAAGATATACCGCGAGTTCGGCAACTTCGAGCTCGGCAAGATCACCGGCTACAAATACGAGGACATGGACGGCGACGGCGTGCGCGACCCCGAGGACCTGCCGATTCCTGGCTGGAACGTCACTTTGTCCAACGGGACTGCGACGTGGATTACGGCGACGGACGGGACAGGCAAGTTTGAGTTCACCGGCGTCCGCGCAGGCACATACCTCCTCTGGGAAGAGAACAGGACCAACTGGGTCCACACGAACTCGTCCGTGGTCTGGGGCATCGTGATAACCTCGGGAGCCTGCAACGACTCGACCGTGTTCCTCAACACCGAGCTGAGCATCATCTGGGGCTACAAGTTCGAGGACCTGAACAGCAACGGCATCTGGGACCGGGGAGAGCCGGGCGTGTACAACTGGACCATATACCTATGGTGGGACGGCGTCCCGGTGATCAGCACGAAGACGAACGCTGACGGGTACTACGAGTTCCCCGGGCTGATGCCCGCTCCGTGCATGGTGTGGGAGGATGACGATGTCAACTGGACCCACACGAACCTCACCTGGGAATCGTTCACTCTGGTCTCTGGCACTGAGAGGAGGATACACGACTTCGGCAACTTCCACAACGTCAAGATCTGCATCTGGAAGTTCGAGGACGTCAACGGCAACGAGAGGCTGGACGAGGGCGATCTGCCGCTCCCGGACTGGGAGTTCACGATCACCGGCCCGGCCTTCCAGAACCCGCTCGTGGTGACCACGAACGAGACCGGCAGGGTCTGCATCGTGATAACGAAGGCGGGCCAGTACAACGTGTCCGAGGAGCAGCGCCAGGGCTGGGTCAACACGACCCCGTCATATGTGCTGGTGGATGTCACATCCGGGCTCCTGTTGAGGCCCCTGAAGTTCGGCAACTTCGAGCTGGTCAGGTTTGTCATCAAGAAGTTCTACGACGCCAACGTCAACGGCCGGGACGACGCTGAGCCGGGACTGGACAACTGGGAGATAGTCGTCCAGCCGCTCGGGATCACGCTCTTCACGGAGACGGACGGGTATGTGACCCTCGACGGTCTCAGGCCGGGCACCTATGTTGTGAGCGAGGTCGTCCCGCCGGGCTGGAAGAACACGACTCCTTCCGTGCTGACGGTAGGCCCCTTGTCCAGCGGACAGGTGGTGCAGCTCAGCTTCGGCAACGTGATCCTCGGTAACGTCACGGGCTGCAAGTTCTACGACAAGGACATGGATGGCGTCTGGGACATCGGTGAGCCGAAGCTCGCGGGATGGACCATACACCTCGACGGCGTGACCGATTGGGGAGGCGTGGTGGTCAACAGGACCACCACGACCAACGCCACTGGCTGCTACGCCTTCGAGGGCGTCCAGCCGGGGGTGTACTGGGTGACGGAGGAGCTGAAGAGCGTCTTCTGGGTCAACACGACGATGCTGAGCCAGGAGGTCGATGTGAGCGGCGTGAGGGAGGAGTTCAGCGAGGTGCGGGACTTCGGCAACATGCGCTACTCGCTCGTCTACGGCTACAAGTTCCTCGACACGTACTCGGAGCGCTTCCCGTACTGGCCGAACGGCGTGTTCGACGACGATGAGCACGGCTTGGGCAACTGGCGGATAACCCTTGAGGGCAGGACGGAGACCGGCGTGCTGGTGAGCAAGGTGAAGTTCACCAACAGCACGGACGAGTGCCTCGGCTTCTACCTGTTCAGCAAGCTGCTCCCAGGCACGTACTGGGTGAACGAGACGCTCCTGGACGGCTTCTGGGCCACCACGCCCTTCGCGAACCTCATCAGGATATACGCCGACCCGACGACGCCCGTGGTCATGAGGATCGACTTCGGCAACCTGCTGCCCGAGCCGGACCCCGAGATACCGTTCGTGCTCGGCAAGGGCTGGAACCTGTGGTCCTCGCCGCTCGTGATGAGCAGCCCGCTGTATGCGTCCGGGCTCGCGTCCGTGATAGGCCCGAACCTGATCAAGATCAGCAGGCTGAACACCGCCACTGGCAAGTATGAGGCGTTCGTGCCTGACGTGACCACGCCTGGCTCCGCGCTGGACTTCGAGATAAGGTTCGGCGTGGGCTACTACGTGGTCGTGAAGGAGGAGACATACTTCACGCTCACGGGCACGCTCGTCCCGACCAGCACGGTCCAGCTCGTCAAGGGCTGGAACATAGTCGGGTACAACGAGATGGCGCCGATGAAGGCAAGCCAGTTCGTCGGCCTCGTCCAGGGCTGCACCGTATACAAGGTGTCCTACCTCGACTCCGCGACGGGCAAGTACTACGCCTACCTACCTGGCGTGAGCACGGCGGACAAGGACTTCACGATGACGCCGGGACGGGCCTACTTCGTGGTGACGAGCGCACCTGGCACGGTGGGGTTCGGGAGTTGAACGCGAACAAACCTATCATAGACAGGGTGGCGCCCTTTAGAGCCGCCCTAGACAAACCCTCCTCATTGGCCGGCGGAAGGTATCTTAAGAGGGTGCGCCTTTCAGGCCAAAGGGCTTGGACAAGGACGGTGCATGTCACGGTACGCTACGGTCGCATCGCAGGCATCAGCTGGAGATCGGTCGTAGCCGTGCTTCTGATGCTCGTCCTGGTCGCCGTCCCGACCGCCGTGCTGTCAGACAACGGCGCCCGCACGCTCGACGTCACAGGCCCACTGACCGTGTGGGGATACGTCTACGACCTCGCCGGGCAGCCTCTTGAGGGCGCTGACGTGGTCATCACGGTCGACAGGACTGGCGCGACCAGCTACGGCGTGACTGGTTCGGACGGGAGGTACCAGGGGACGCCCGAAATCGATGCGGCTCAGTACGACATCGGCGACACGATCGCTGTCGTCGCCACCTACAACTCCAACTCGCAGTCGGCCACTGGCACCGTTGTCGAAGACATCGGTGTGCTCCAGATAGATGTCCACTACACCTACGAGATTCCAGAGTTCGGGACGTTCCTGGGATTCATTGCGGCCTTCGTGATTGTGGCCGTGGTTGGCGCGGTCCTCCTTGCCCGTAGGTCTTTTGGGACGAGGTAGCCTTCCATCTGTCAGGCCGATACTGGCCCTGGGACGTTCCCCGTGAGGGCGCTGGGGCTCATCGTTCGGAAAAGTCTACATGCGTCCATGCGAATCACTTTGTTCCCTTCAACCTAGCAGGAATTGGCGGGGGAGTAAGTGATTGAGTTGAGGCCTTCTAGACCGCTCATGACGAGGTCTGTGCCGGTAGCGATGATTCTCTTGGTTGTCCTCGCGGCGCTTGTCGCGTTGCCCAGCCGCACCGATGCAGGCGCGTCGCATGATAAGGTGGTCAACGGATACGTCAAGGACAACGCAGGCAACCCCTATGCCGGCGTCACGGTTATGGTGACCATCGACGGCAACTCTCATTCCGAGGAAACCAACTCTGCAGGCTTCTATGACCTCCAGTTCCTCGCGGCCGAGTGGACGGTGGGCAGCACCATATTCGTCCTCGCCGAGGCAAGCCCTGGAGACCAGCAGTCCACGAGCGAGTTGGCGGACGACAGCTTCGTCCAGAGCATGGACGACCTGATCTTCCCGTACGAGATACCCGAGATGGGCACCCCGATCGGGCTCATCGTTGCAGGTGTCCTTGTCGGCGCTGTTGCGGTCGTGGTCATCACCTTCGTGCGCCGGAGATGAGTCAGGGGCCGTGGTGCGGGTCTCAGGGCCCGGAACGTCGTCGGTTATCACATCTGAGAATAGGGCTTTATAGCGCGGGGCGGATGCTGAGGCCGGGGATCAACATACTGGCGCGAGAAGGGAGCCTTTCCCGGGGCAACACTTCAGGATTTGCGAGATTCGTCTCCTGCGCTTCGGGAAGCAGTAACGGGCGCCCTCATGAGGGTCCGCGCATGTCGTTTGCCTGTCTGATAACGACGAAACAGGCTTCAAATACGGAGGTGGGCCAGTACCTACGCGGAGTTGGAGCAGATTGCCCGCTGAGCGAAGCAGAAGAACAACGAAGGATGGGATTGGTATTCATGGTTCTCTGACCAAGGATCGCCTCAGATGGGGAGCGCGACTCGCGGCTCTACTCGTCTTCCTTCTTCTTGCCATATCAACGGTGCCTTCGCTCGCCTTCGCTGGCGGGCAGGGAGCGTTCGTCGATGATGCCGTTGAGGCCGTCCTGCTCGGGCCTGACCGGGATGCAACCATCATGCTGCCGAGCTGGAATGACAAGGCCTGGGACTGGGTCGGCATGGCTGACGACTCTGGATATGTGGATGTAATCATCGCGTATGGAGGGAGTGCCGTCGAAGGTTCGCAGTCGCTCTCGCTTCAGGGGCTGCTGGCGAAGGAACTGGGCGGTTCAGCTCAACAGCTCTTCGACGCTCGCGACGTCGTCGCCCGCCACAGCTTCTCTCTCGGCGTGCCAGGTTTCTCGGCGATGGTCCGGGCTGGGACCATTGAGCAGCTTCTCTCAGCTGGCCCTGACCTGCAGATATATCCAGATCTCCCCGTCACGGTAACGCTCGCGGACAGCGTCGTTCAGATCGGGGCCGACCAGATGTGGGCCCGCACTGACGGATTGGGACGCTCGGTATCAGGCTTCGGCATCGTGGTCGCGGTCATCGACACTGGCATCGACTACACGCATCCTGACCTAGGTGCGGGTTTCGGGTCGGGCTACAAGGTGGCCGGAGGGTACGATTTCTACAACAACGACGCTGACCCGATGGATGACAACGGCCACGGGACGCACGTGGCCGGCATCGTGGCCGCCAGTGGCGGCGTGACCGGTGTGGCTCCCGACGTCGCGCTTCTGGCATACAAGGCCCTCGGCGCGGACGGTTCTGGGCTGATGAGCGACGTCATCGCTGCGATTGACAGGGCCTTGGACCCGAATGACGACGGAAACACCGGCGATCATGCGGACGTCATCAGCATGAGCCTCGGCGGAGAGGGCGAGGTTGGCGACCCCATCTGCCTGGCTGTGGAGAGGGCGGTCGCAGCTGGCGCTGTCGTGGTCGCGGCCGCGGGAAACGATGGCCCGACGATGGGGAGCGTCTCGACCCCGGGTTTGGCACCGGATGCGATTACCGTCGGCGCAATCGACCGGGATGGAGCGCTCGCGGAGTTCAGCTCCCGCGGGACCTCTCCTGACCTGCAGATCAAACCCGAGATATCGGCTCCTGGCGTGGACATCGATTCGACGGTGCCCTTCAGCGGCGTCAAGTACAGCTCGTCGGAGGGGCACATGATAATGAGCGGTACCTCGATGGCCACTCCTCACGTGAGTGGCGCGGCGGCTCTGCTCCTTCAACTTCACCCAGACTGGTCTCCCCAGGACGTCAAGTCTGCGCTCGTCATTGGCGCATCCCTGTTGAATGAGTCGTTGTGGTCTGCAGGGGCCGGAGGCCTGTGGATTCCATCGAGCTCGGACACGGGCATGCTGTTTTCCGAGCCCCTGATATCGTACCAGCTGGCTGGGGATCCCCAGGTCGGGTCCGATGTGTTGAACGAAGCGGGCGCGAGGACACTAACTCTGGGCGTGGATGACTGGTACTCGCTCTCCGCGAACGGTTCTGACGTAGTGCCTGAGCACCTCGGTGTCTCGACGGTTTCGCCCTCGGCCTTCGTCCTGCCGGAGGGGGGTTCCAGACAGGTGTCGCTCTCGGTCGTCCCGCCCGGACTGACCGCGGAGGAGGGTTACTACGAGGGCGCGGTCTACCTGAACGATGGTTCCGATTCGGTCCGCCTTCCGTTCGGGTTCGCGATACTCACCAGGCTCGACGTCCACGTACTGGACACCCAGGGACGCGAAGTTGTCGATCCGTACGGTGGCGTCTGGGTCTACGACCTCCCCGACGCAGACATAGCCTTCTCGGTACGCGCGGACTCTACTCCATCGCCTCCGGCCAGCTTCCTGCTCCCATCGGGCTTGTACTCCGTGCATGCCGCTGGTCATGAGCTGGTCTACGCCTATTCGGATCCCTATCTCCTCTCAACGACCGTGGCGCTCGACCGCCTCGAGACCCGTGCAGTCTACCTGAACATGTCCGATGCACGCGAGCTCGTCCTCGATCTTGAGAGCGAGGACGGGATACCCATCTACGTCAAGGATTACAGGGTGTACCTGAGGCATGTCGGCGCCAACAACGTCTCGTTCCACCTTGTCGGCACGGACTACTTCGTGTCGACCGCAGAGCTGTCCTCGTTGCCAAGGGCTAGAACCGTCTATGTGTCTGACACCGCCGAGACCGTCGGCATATCCATTGCCGGGTTCTCCTACTCCGCCGAGATGTGGGACTTCGTGTCGCGCAACTGGCGACATTGGTATGAGACCGTCGGCAGCTCCTCGGCGGGCTTCTTCATCGAGTCCTCTGCGGACGAGCAGTACCTGCTCGCATGGGAGTTCGAGGGCATCAGCGCCTCCACTCCCTCGTCCCTGACGGTCGTAGACGGTCAGGCGTCCGTGTACCAGACCAGGTACGACCTCCCGGGCCACATCGTCGATCCTTGGTGCGATTGGGAGACGAGGCTGCCAATGGGCGCGGACTCCACGTTCTATGTCAGGAGGGACACTCAGTCACCAATCAATCCGCTCTACTCCGGGATGACCAGGACGGTCATCGTCCAGGGAGTGTTCTCGGAGCTCTACTTCCCAGGGAGCCTCTTCGGCGGATACTCGGAGGCCGAGTACTACGTCCCCGACTACGATCATGTGCTCCACGCCGCAACGGCGTCCGAGATCTATCTGCCGGACAGGAACTTCGTGACTCCGATCAACGGCGTGACGCGCGATGTGCGGCTCGGCGCGGGCCCTTACTATCCGTCGCTCCAGACTGTGAATACCAACAGCACGCTCGTGCTGATCCACCCCCTGTTGCGCGACCAGTCGGGCGCGAAGGTGGGCGGGCTCTCCACGCCCAGGCTCGAGCTTCTGCAGAACGGCATGGATTATGGGGTCTACCAGCTGTCGGAATATCGCGCCCGCCCAGACGCAATGAGGATAATCGATCTCAATGGTGGAGGGGCGTATGTCGCAAGGATCAGCTTCGAGTCGTCCCCGGAGATCAGCAGCACGGCGGACATCGAGCTGGGGTTCTCCGTTCCCAGGTCTGACGTCAACCCGCCGACGATTTACGGCCTGACGATGCTTCAGAGGTTCGTCCCTGGAGACGCAATTCCGGTCAGTGTCCTCGCTCACGATGACAAATCCACGGTGTCGATATCGATCGCCTGGCGTTCCAACTCCTCGACACCGTGGATTAACCTCTCTGTTGCCAACGATCCCCCGGAGCAGTTCACAGCTGTTATTCAGACATCCGTCTCAGATGTCTCGCTCGACCTGAAGGTCGTCGCGCGTGATGGCTCGGGTAACTACATCCAGTACGTGACCACGAACGCCGCAAAGATGGAGATTCCAGTCCTGTTCGACATCACCGCCTTGGTGGCCGAGGTCCCATTCAAGAACGGGAACGTGAGTGTGATCCTGAGCGGCCATTTAACGGACGGTGCGGGCGCACCGTTGCACCCGATGGCTGCCGTGCCGCTCGAGCTCATTGTCGGGGGAACGAAGGTGGGGATGGTCCTCGACGAGAACGTCAGCTCCTCATCGCATACTCACGACGGGACCATAAGGTTCGAGTGGGTTCTGAATCCTTACAGGCTGTTCACCGCTCCTGACCAGGACATCACAGTTGCCGTCTCCTTCGACCTCGGCATCTATCAGCCGGTCAACAGGACCATATCATTGCGGTCAATCGTCTACACCAATAACCCGCCCGCAATCCAGCTCCTCTCACCAGGGAACGGCTCGCTGATCGCCCCGGGCACCGTGATCGACCTGTCGATCACCGATGCCGGAGCGGTCACAGCTGACTATTCTTTGGACGGGGCCACGCGTGTCCCGCTGAGCGATCCGTGGGACATATCCACCTCGAGTTGGAGTGACGGTCATCATGTTCTTGACGTATATGCGGTGGACGACGATGCCGCAGAGTCTCGTTCGTCCTTTGAGTTCGAAGTTGATGGTTCTGCACCGACCCTGAACATAACCTTCCCGAGAGCGGGCTCTATCGTGCCCATCGCATCTGTGCTCGAGATTGCCGTGACGGATTCGCATCTGGACGAGGTCCGGATGCAGGTCGACGGAGGTCCTTGGAACAGCGTTGCCTACCCCTACTTGGTGGACATGTCGGGATGGCCAATCGGAACCCATATCGTCGACGTGCAGGCCGAGGATTTGCTGGGGCATATGTCCATGGCTAGCGTGGCGTTCGAGATCGTAAACAGCACTGTAGCCGTGAACCTCCTCAGCCCGGCAGCCGGCTCCGTCGTGCGCTCCGGAACCCCGATTGTCCTGGACGTGCTGGGTTTCGGGAACATATCGTCCGTGTGGTCTTTGGACGGTGCGTGGGACTCGCTCTCGCCGCCATACGAGATCCAGTCCACGGGCTGGGCTGATGGCATTCATCTGATCTTGGTGAACGCGACCGACGAGCTGGGCGGATGGTGCGAGATCAGCTTCGCCATCACCATCGACGACTCGCCCCCGTCGATCCTTCTCTTGTCTCCGCAGGAGGGGTCGTTCGTGACGAGGGCGGATCGCGTCATGATCAGGGTCTCCGACCCGAACTTCGCTTCAGTTTCGTGGGAGATATCAGGGACCACCTTCACGAGCGTCCAGAGAGAGCCGATCATATTCCTGGACTACGTTCCCTCGGACGGCTTCTTCTGGATTGACATCACCGCGGAGGATGTGGTCGGCAACATCGCAGAGATGCCTCTCCTGTTTCGGATGGACACCAGCTGCCCGACAATCACAGTTGATGGACTAGGGAGCCGGGAGGAGGTCATTCGCGGGCAGCTGCTCCGCATCACGGCAAGCGACGTGTTCCTGTCCGCGCTTGAGTGGTCCCTCGACGGCGGCGCATATCAGTCGGCGCCTTCGTCTGCTACGATCGACACGGGTTCCCTCAGCCTTGGCAATCACGATCTGAGATTGATCGCGCGGGATGGATCCGGCAAGGTCGCATACAGGAATGTCTCGTTGTACGTTGACGGCACTCCTCCATCTGTCACACTCTCGACCTCAGGCGCCTTCGAGGCGGGTGTCCCATATGAGGTGCGGGCTGACATCTCCGACGATTTCGCTGTTGCCAGCGCCGTGCTCCGCTTCGAGCTGAGCTCTGGCGGTTTCTCGTCGATCGCAATGACCCAAGACGGGGGGATGTTCAGAGCAACCGTGCCCTCGGCCTCGCTGTGGGACGGCATGACGGTGTTCGTAGTCGCCGTCGACACTGTGGGTCACAGCACAGAGAGCCCCGTTCTCGAGCTCATGGCGTCGACCTCACCCATGGAGCCTGGGACCGATGACGGATCAGAGGAAGGGAACGCCCTCCTCCGCATATTCAGCGATCTCGGGGGGCTGGTCGTCGCGGCCCTGGCCGCCGTAGCCGTAGCATTCCTGGTGGCATTGGGCTTCAGGCGAATGAGGCGCTCAAGGGACCGCCCCGTTCCTGCCGCTAGGGTTCTCGCACCGCCAATCGTCTCGCCCCCTGTATCTGTAGCAGCGCAGGCGGAGCCCGCTGCGTCTCACCTCCCCGCGGTCATGGCCAATCCACACCCTGCTAATGCCGGACGAGAGGGGTCTGGCACAGAGTCGCCGAGCAAGGCTAAGGGACCAACAGGACCCGCGCGCGAGAATGATGTGAAGCCTTCCCTTATCGACGCTATCCCAGAGGTCGTCCTCAAATCCCCCGAGACCGATGAGGCCGCAATTGGTGAGGACATCGACTACGGAGCGCTCATCGAACGCGAGCTGATTGTCGGCGCGCTCAGGATGTCCGTCTACAAGGACGCGTTGCGCGACATCGAGAAGGAACTGAGCGCTCTTGATTTCGAGTTCATCAAGGACGGGCCCACCATTCACAGGCCGAAGAAGATGCTCGACTGAGGCAGGGACCGCCAGGTCAGTGTTCTGATTCGGGTAGAAATGTGCCCGGGGATTCGGTGGGTTGTCCGGTTGCTGGTGCCGCCTCCTCCGACGGAACAGCTCCCTTCCTGAACTCGACTCTGTCCAGCCATCTCACTATGATGAGCCAGAAAACGGTTATGAACGTCAAGAAGATCAGAATGCCGATGTAGCTGTGCACGAATGCCAGGGCGGGATGGCCGTACATCGAGCCTACGATGACCGTGATGACCATCCTGAGGATGTTGGAGACCCAGGTCACGGCGAAGCCTATGCCCAGGGCGACCAAGATGTGCAAGTCCAGCCTCCTGTACCTCACGAGCACGAAGGCCAGGAACGCTGAGAAGAACAGTCCAGAGGAGTAGAGTCCGCTGCAACCAGAGCCGATGCCAAGCCTCAGGAGTCTGCCCTGGTATTCATACTCGATTATGTTGGAGAGCCCATAGCCAGACAGGTCAAGCTCGGAATTCGCATCTATGCCGAGCATCCTTAGCAGGAAGACGACGGGAGTCGTGATGAAGTAGTACTCGGCGTAGGTTGTGACTCTTGAGTACGATTCTCCCGTGATGATTGTGTAGAGGTTCCATATCACCACGAACACGACGGCGAGGAAGATGAGATAAAGCACGATGAAATCCTTCTGCTTGGTGAGCTTTGAGGGGCCTGCATAGTAGAGCACCAATGATAGCCCTAGGAGGGTGACTATGAAATCGTTCATGCGGAGGCTCGTATCGCTGACGACCACGATCTTCCACACGGACCAGGCCAGTATAAGGGCGAACCCGGCCAGGGGGAGGAAGGTCGCGCATTGTCTCTTGGTGATGAACCGGGAGAGGAAGATGATAAGGAGCCCGTCCTCTTGGAGGGTCTCGGCCGGCGTGCCTTTCAGGGAGAGCAATGCAATGAAGGCTCCCACTATCAGGAAAGCGATCTCCAGAGCATAAGCTGAGTGCCCGCCGATGTAGTGGTTATAGAGGGCCGCGATGATGACCAGCGACCCAGCGAGAAGAAGCCACTCTCGGGAGACCCGCACGCCGCTATCGAGGCAACTGCCTCTATATACTTGTTCAGGCTGAAAACCAGGGCTGGCTACTGGCCTCTGGTCCAGTTGTGGCCAGTCAGTCCGGCGATTCGACCTCGGGGGACCCCCGGACCCTAGGTTGTCGCCATGTCAGCATGGTCCCTGCCCCCATAGCGACGACCAACATGACGCCCATCTCCGCCATGGCGTCCATACGGAGGGAAAGACCAGGTGCTGTCAGGCTGACAAGGAACACTGCCAAGGGCACGGACAAGAGGCAGCCGATCATGAATGCCAGCGCCGTCGCTGTAGCCCGCATCGCTATCATGCTCCCCCGTTCGGCCTCCTCCTCCCCCGGGAGCGCGAGCACGAAGAGGATGAAAACGGGGGCCAGCACGCCGAGTAGCCCGGCCAGGAGAGTGCCTGTCTCAGTGAGGGTGGGGATGTCGATCGAGGCTGCCGCCCCGCTGGTGACTATCAGCAGCCCGAGGACCGAGGCTGGCCTATAGTAGTAGACCACACCGAGGAACATCGTTATGGTCCCTGTTGTGACGGTCACCAGCGTGAGGCTAGTGAGTTCGGAGAACGCCATGAGGTCCGCCAGGGCCACGACAAGGATCAGCACTCTCAGCTCCCTCGACAATGCCCTCACGCCTTTCCCCTCCTTATGGCCCTGACAATGCCCGCGGCAGTGTCGGCAGGCCCGATCCGCACGAAGGAGGACCCGAACCCCCGCAGGGCGGCCTCCACGGACAGCGCCGCGTGCAGGTTGGAGTAGAGGCCCTCGATCTCGTGCACTTCTGGCGTCTCCGCGCGCCGCTTGTACCAATCGTCGTATGTCTGGATGACGATCATCTTGCTGCCCGCCCGCTGACAGGTCTTGGCAGCTGCCAGCACCGCCTCCCTGGACGAGATCAGGTCCGAGATGATGATGAACATGAGCTCCTGTCCCTTGCTCCTGGCAAGGGCCTCCTTCACGGCCCCCTCGAGGCCAATGCCGAGGCTGATCTTCCTCGCCGGCTTCGAAATGCTGTCGATCTTGGAGAGGAAGGCCTCTTCGCCCTCCCCGGGCTCAACCTTGTGGGTCATGGCTGGCCTCTCGGGCGGGGTTCCGGGCTGCTCCCCAGCGGCGATGCCAGGTTCATCGACTCGGATGGAGTCGGGGACGTTCCTCAGGAGCGCCACGATCTTCTCGAACTGATGCCTTCCCAACGACGGGGGCGCGCTTCCGATCACGTGCGTCTCGTCGAACGTTGCCACGCCTGCAGGATGGAAACTGCTGATCAGCACATTGGAGAGCTGCATTGACAGGTCGACGGCGTGATCGATCTTCGAGATCTTGTGCTCCTGGAATCTCATGCTCCTGCCGCAGTCCACAAAGACGAGTGTCTGGAGCGAGCCCTCCTTCTTGTAGGTCTTGGTCATCAGCCTCCCCAGCTTCGGGAGCAGCTTCCAGTGTATGTCCCTGGCCCGGTCACCTGGCACATAGTCCCTTATTCCATCGAACTCGAGCTCCCTCAGGATGATTGCCGGGCTCCTCGCCATGCCCGAGAATTCGATGTGCTCTTTGCCGGCGATCTTCCTCGCGCTGTCGAAGCTGTCCTTTCGGGTATGTGCATTGATGAGGGTCATCGCGTCAATCAACTGAGCCGTCTCGAGCAGGCCGAGCGCGTCAACGCGCTCGATCCTCATGCCATCGATCCTGTGCACCCCGCGCCTTTTGGGGACAAGGGAGTAGGAGAGCGTGAGGATCGATCTGCCGGGGAGAACCCTCTCGGACCTGTTGCTTCCAGCCGAGAGCTCGCAGTCCTTAGGGACCTGGTCCTCGAAGACAGCCCTCACCGGTACCGGGTCCTTGTTCAGGATCTCCACCTTCACTCCGATGGGCTCGCCAGCGAACCCTAGCTCGTCCAGGACGATCCTGCTTATCTCAAGGCTCGTCCGTTCGATCTCCGATGCGAACCGAGCGTGGGCATAGATGTAGGCCCCTGCAATCGCTATGCTCGCCACAGCCCAAGATAGGTTGGCGAAGACTATCGATGCGAAGGCGAACGCTATGGATGCTGAGATGATGACTGTCCCGACGGGGGAGGAGCGCAAGGCCACTCACTCTTACGTTTCGCCTCTGTCCCCGAACTCACCTTTCGGGACCGGGACAGAGGACAATATCGAGTCAGTCAGGCTCCCACGTGTCAGTCCGCCGAGTTCCGCCTCGGGGGAGAGGATGAGCCTGTGGTCGATGACCTTGTGGGCCATGGCCTTCACGTCGTCGGGGATGACATAGCCCCTCCCACTGAGGTACGCGTGAGCCCTCGAGGTGTGGTGAAGATGTATCGCCCCTCTCGGGCTGAGGCCCAGGTCGAGTTCCTCGAGGGTCCTGGTCGCCCTGCTGAGGGCCTCTACGTACTCCAGCACGCTCTGATGCGTGTAGACTTGATTCAGCTCGCTGCCCATGCTGACGATGGCGTCCCGCGAGAGCACCATCCGAGGCTGCTCCTCAGGCCCGGTCTTGAGCTTCAGGATGTCCAGCTCCTCCTTCTCGTTTAGGTAGTCCATGATGCTCTTGATCATGAACCTGTCAATCTGCGCCTCAGGCAGGGGATACACCCCCTCCGTTTCGATGGGGTTGAGCGTTGCGATGACCATGAACGGGTTCGGGAGGTCGAACGAGTTTCCCTCGATCGTGACCTGCCGCTCCTGCATCGCCTCGAGGAGCGCGGACTGCGTCTTGGGCGGGGCCCTGTTGATCTCGTCCGTCAGCACCATGTCCGCGAAGATCGGCCCTTTCCTGACCTCGAACTCCGCCGACCGCTGGTTGAAGAAGTAGTGGCCCGTGATGTCCGCGGGCAGGAGGTCCTGAGTGAACTGGATCCTGCGGTATGAGAGGCCACAGACCGACGAGAAGGCCTTTGCGAGCGTCGTCTTGGCTATGCCGGGCACACCCTCGATCAGGAGGTGGCCCTGCGTGAGGAGGCATATCAGGAAGTCCTCGACATGTGTGTCGTAGCCGATGACGGACTTGCCGACCTCTGCCTTGACTGTCCTGACTACGGATTCAATCTCGCCAGGGGACCTGATCCTGCTCTCGGGCACGGCTTCTCAACTCCTCATGCATTGATGCGAAGGCCGGTGTCTTCGAAGGGAAATCTGCCGACTGGATGTGGCCATTCGGCCATCAATCGAGAATCCCGTACCCGATATTAAGTCTATGCTTCTTGAGATGGCTCGTCTGGCGGGAGCCGATTGTCCGGGACCTTGGGCATTCACGGATCATACTGGGGCAATCGGCTAGCCGTAGATGCTGTCAATGAGCGAGATGTCTGAGTCTTTCAGTTTCTCGAAGAACTCGACGTCCGTGACCGCTCCCGTGATGTCCAGATTGTCGTTCAGGATAATCTTCGGCACGCCCATGACCGAATGACGCGCAGCGAGGTCGGGGAACATCTGCGAGTCTATGACCTCTGATGTGACTAGTTGCGACTCGATGGCACCCCTGTGGGCATGCCGGGCTACTGTAGGGCAGAAGGGACATGTCTGGAGAACGAAGACCTTAATGTTCGACCTTCTTCTGATTTTCGAGAGCGCAACCTTCGCCTTGGGGGAGAGCGGGGTCTTCGCGTTCGAGAGCTCGATAATCGCATCAACCATGCTCGGCAGCTCGTATCCGCCCGGCAGGCCGTAGTACCGGATCCTTGCGAAGTCCCCCTTTGTGAGGACCAACACGGGCGTGTGCTCAATCCTCAGCGCCCTTAGCCTCTCGTTCTTTCCGTCCCGCGGGCTCTGTAAGTCGAGCTTGATCTTCGGGCTCATGGAGGCCATCATGTTGACGTAGTCGGTGAGTTCCCTCTCGAGGACGGTGCCCCCATCCGCGAACAGGAGCAGGGTGACCTCTTCTACCATCGCCTGTGAGAACTTCATCCCCAGGGAGGCCCTGTCCTGGTCCGAGATCATCATGCCCTGAGCTCACGCCCCGTTCGAGCGTGACTCACATCGATTCCAGTACTATATCTCCGTATGCCTGGACGAAGAACTCCTTTGCCTGCTGAAGTCCCTGCTTGCCCGCAGGCGTGAGCCTGTAGTACTTCGTCCTGCCCTCCCTGAGCGCCTCGATCAGGCCCTTGGCCTCCATGTACTTCAGTGTGGGGTAGAGGGTCCCAGGGTTGGGCCTCTCGGCCTTCCTCCTCGCTATCTCCTCGGCTATCTCAGAGCCATACATCTTCCCCTTGGAGAGCACGTGGAGTATCAGGAAGCTCAGCATGCCTCTCATGTCACAGCAGTCGGGCGGCCTGCAGCATTCGACCTCGATCGCAGGCTGCCTTCTCTTCCCTGGCATGATGGACACGTATGCTCATCGCCGTACTTAAGTTATTGTTCGTACAATATTGTGCGTCCAATATGTATTAATAGGCGACATTGCATATCCGATATTGGACATACAATATACGGAGAGTGGAAGAAGAATGACAGAATTTCTTGCCAGAGCATTGAGCTTCGAGAGGGCATTGAGGTTCGAGAACGCGCTCTGCCTGAGGGAATACCACAGGCTGGAGCACAGGGACTCGAGGGTGCACTGACGGGGACAACCCTGAAGATTCGGACACGCAATACGGATGAGTGATATCGATGGCCAAGAAGACCAAGAGCGCAAGGAGATCGCCCTCCAGGGCCTCGCCTGCCAAAGTGAAGGAGGAGGATGTCAGGAGGGCGGTGAGGCAGAGGTATGCGACTCTCGCGAGCACGGGCTCGTCTTGCTGCCCGACGGACAGGAGCACCATGTGTGGGTGCAGCGACCTCTATCCGCAGGCTGAGATCGTTTCCCTCCCCGAGGCGGCGGTGGCCGTGAGCGCGGGTTGCGGGAACCCGACAGCGATCGCAGGGCTCAAGCCCGGAATGACGGTGGTGGACCTCGGGAGCGGGGGCGGGATTGACTGCTTCCTGGCGGCCAAGAAGGTCGGCCCGAAGGGCCGCGTGTACGGAATAGACGCCACACACGAGATGCTCCTGCGGGCGCGCAAGACGGCCGCGGAGAACGGCTACGTGAATGTCGAGTTCAGACTGGGCGAAATCGAACACATCCCGCTCGAGTCGGATGTCGCCGATGTGGTGATCAGCAACTGCGTGATCAACCTCTCCCCGGACAAGGAACAGGTCTTCAGGGACGCGTTCCGCGTGCTGAGGCCGGGCGGCAAGCTCGCTGTATCCGACATCGTGCTGCTCAAGGACCTCCCGGACGAGCTCAGGAGCGACCTCAGCGGGTGGTCCCAGTGCGTGAGCGGGGCGGTGTCCGAGCAGGAGTACATAGGCGCCATGAAGAAGGCCGGGTTCGAGAAGGTCAGAGTCGAGGAGCGGGTCGTGTACACGCATGAGCAACTATCCGGCTATGTTCGCCAGGCCCCGGTGGCCGACAAGGAGAGGCTGAAGGGGCTGGACCTGGACCAGCTCGTCGCCAGCTACAAGATCTCCGCGATGAAGCCCAAGAAGTAGGGCGTGCTCACCTCGGAGGCTGTCCGATCGAGTGGACGAGGCTGTCCTCGAAGGACCACTGCGCCCTGAAGTGCTCGTTCGGGTCCTTCACGAGCGCGTACCACCAGTAGTAGATGAAGATGCCGATGAAGATGGTGACGATCAAGTATATGATGAACGACCGCTCGGGCAGTCTTCTGAGGGCGAACGGCGTGCCCGGCGGGAAGCCGAGCTTCGTCAACGCGGAGCGCGCGTAGGTAGCAAACGCGTTCCAACGGCCGTCGTGCTCGTACATGTTCTTTCCCAAGAAGTAGAACATGTACATGGTCAGGACGAACACCACTAGCCCAAGGAGTCCGGCGAATACCATTATCACGAGGAATCCTGCGACCCACTCCTCGCCAATCATAGCCAGCAATGCGACACCGACTAAGGCGACGATGATAGCGCTCGAGGCAGGCACGAGGCCCCAGAGCACGGGGTCCCGCCTCTCCTCGACTGTGTTGTGCAGCCATGTCATTTGGCTCATTTCGGGCATCACCGCGGCCTTCTTGTGGGGCGTGTTCGCGGCCGCGTCGAGGAGTGCGAGCACACCCGCGCGTAAGTCCCTTTCCCTCGCATAGTGCTCGTTCTGTCTCCTCACCAGCTTGAATGCCAGGATAGCGTACAATGACTCGGCGATGATGCTTCCTATGATGATGGTCGCGAGACCAAGCAGCACCATGCTGGACGGTTCGAAAGTCCCAGTTCCATCAAAATCAGTCTCGTTCAGGCCAATGACGAAGAGCACCCCTCCGGGCACGCCAAGGACAAGGCTGATCAGCAGTGGCAGGATGGCCCACAGGGTCAGCAGGACCTCGTCCGTGAAAGCTCTGCGAGCGATTGCAGTCCATATAGCGCCTCTGCCCGCGTCCAGGGCTCGGTCCCTCAGGTCAATGGGCTTCGCGAGAACGGAACCGCACATGGGGCAGAACCTGTGGTCGTCCGGACTCTCCGTGGCGCAGGTCGGGCACCTCACCCATCTCCCTCCGCTCCCCAGATGTCCCTGGCCTCAGTTAAGGATATGCACCCTCTGGCCTTCGAAAGCTTATATAGCGTTCTCAAGATTGCCAGAGATGCCAGCCGGTCGGGGTCCTGGCTGGCCGTGGGAGAGCATGATGTACGAGGGTGAGTTCAGAAGAGTGTGCCCCAGGGCTCGCCCCAGGGCATTGAAGGCCACCGTCCTTTCGATGATGATATCAGGCATCACCCTTCTCCTCGCGCTCCCACCTGCGGCATCGGGAGCGGAGACCGTTGTCCCGGGGACCCTTTGGGGAGTCTCCGAGACGTTCTGGAACATCACCACCGGGACCCACGCCCCCGCGGTCTTCAACGACGTGATTCTTGCGTTCAGCACGGAGACGGATTCGGTAGTGCTCGATGGTTGGCTCTACGAGATGACCAAGTTCTCGGGCACATCTACGGTCGCGAGGTACGCGCCCGAGGGGCCAGCAGCGAGGGGGGACGACTGGAACATCTCTGCGGAGATAGTTCGGCCAAAGGAGGACAGCGCATACATGAGCTACGCTATGGCCGGCACTGCAGGTCGCCAGAGCCTCGTGGTCTACCTGACGGACGACGCC
>DYTN01000004.1:107394-111976 GCA_020725925.1 Methanobacteriota archaeon | reverse complement strand
ATCTCAAGAACGCAGGGAGGACCGACTCAGAAGTCCGAGGATCAAACTCTACCAAATCTCTTACCTCTTTAATTGTCATGCATTTCCTAGACACTATTCCGTTCAGCGAATGCGGGAGTCGCATGAGCCTGGAGCCGCCCTCGGTCACCCATTCGTCGATCGCGTATCGTCTCCCCATTTCATTCGCAATCGACCGGCGCCCCTTCTTTGTCATGGTGTATGCGACCTCGTCATCCACGACAACATGGAACCCTCGGCCAGAGAACACCACGCCAACCTTGTCGTGCCTCTCCCGCAGCTCTGTGCTCAGCATCAAGGCCTGCACGCGTACTCTCTTGAACTCGTACATGCAGAAGGAGAGGCCCCTTCCCGCCCGCATCTTGTCTCCGATGTGACCGTGATACGGACAGTCGACGTTCTCTGGGTCGAGGTCGAACGCCAGCTGCTGGCCGTCGAAATTGTAGCAGCCTGGGCATTCGTCCTTCCGCTCGCCGCAATCGGCGCACTCCAAGATGTCGACGTACCTGTTCCTGTCGTAGTACAGTCCCTCGGGGAGGTACTCGAGAGCCCACTCCCTAATGTCCTTGGCGCTCCTCCACGCGTCGATGATGACCACATTGTCCTTGTCCTCCCGGTGGTCTCGGAGGACTATCCCTGTGTGCCTCCCTGGGATCATCGCGAACTTGAGGCGCCTCTTCCTGTCGCCTATCCATCGGTCCAAGGCGGCGATGTCGAACTCGGCATCGTAGAACATCCTCCGCTCCTCAAGGGTGGACGGGCGCATTCCCTTCGGATACCGCTGCACATCGATGAAACCCACTACCGATGTGATAAACATATGCAAATCAGCTTAAGCGGCCTCGATATTCTAGCCGCCTGAACTCATCATGGGGAACACACCCAGGCTGCTCTGGATAATCAGCCTGCACCACGCATGCAACGACGGGACGCTGATGGCTCTGGTCGCATTGATCCCGATACTCGTGGACGAGATGGACCTGTCGTACGCAGACGTGGGCCTTCTGGGCTTCGGCCTGGTTATCACGGTGGTCGTTCAGTACTTCGTGGGAAGAATCGCTGACCGTTCGTTCTCCAGGTTCCTGCTCGAGGTGGGCGCGGCGCTCATGGGGGTGTCGTTCGTCCTGCTATTGTTCGTGTCCGACTTCCCGGGGCTCTTCGCCGCAGTGATAGCTATGAGGGTCGGAGCCGCGTTCTACCACCCGGTCGACATCAGCTGGATAACCAGGGAGTACTCTGGCAAGTACCGTGACACCGCACTGGGGATTCAGAGCGGCGTCGGCAACTTCGGCGTGATCGTCGCCCTCGGCACGTCTGGGTTCCTCGGCGAGGCGTTCACGTGGAGGGCGCCGTGCCTCCTGTGGGCAGGCCTGAACTTCGCCGCGATAGCCGCCGGACTGCTCCTCCTCAAGGAGAAAGCAATCATCACACGGACTGTCCCGAGGACCAAGGCATATGATCCCAGGCGGACCTTCTCGAAGATGGCTCTGATCACTGTCCCCATCGTGAGCGGTGGAGCTCTGTACCAGGTGACGAGCTACTTCGGTCCCGTGAACCTGACAGAGTCATCGGGCTGGACCGCGGGCGGGGCCGACCTCGTGTTCGCCCTGTGGATAGGCATAGGCACGGTCACCTCCTACTACTACGGCGCCATGAGCCACAGGTATGGAAGACAGAGGCTGCTGACTGCGGGATACCTCGTCTCGGCCCTCGCGGTGCTGTTCCTGGCATTCTTCACGGAGTGGTATGTGATCACCCCCGTCCTGCTGACATACGGCGCGGTGCTATTCCTCACCTATCCGGCGCTCTTCTCGTTCCTGACCGAGGTGACGGAGGAGGGGGAGAGGGGCACTGCGTTCGGGATTCTGTTCGGCTTCCAGCTCGGCGGCGGAGCGGCCGTGGTGTACGTGTGCGGGTTGATCGCGGACCTGACGGACGACCCTTCGACCGCCTATCTGGTCGTCTCGATCCTGGCGGTCGCCTCTCTGGCAGCTATGGCCTTCCTCGCCCCGGCTCGTGCCTCTGGTACCGGCGCTGGGTAGCGTCCCGGAGCTTGCCCCGTCTGTCGGGCACCATCTTGGGCGCGGGCTCGATGTCCCTCGCATAGGACAATCCCTCTGCTTGCGCCTCGAACTCGGCCACAACCCTCTCGAACCCGAGCTTCTTCTTCTGGGCCTCCATCCAGTAGACGATCATCGCCACGATGACAGCCACGATCCCGGTCAAGTAGACCATGTCGAACACGTTCGCGCCTCCGATGCTGAGCATGGGGAAGCCCTCTGCAGGCGCCTGATACGAGAGTATCTCGGCGAGATGGAACACGTCCGCCCCGACCAGCGTGCCTACCACACCTGAGAAATATCCCAGAGGCGCGGCCTTCCTGATGTCCGCCCAGAACGTGGACATGGAGTAGAGACCGGCCGCGAGCGCCGGCGCGAAGGCGAACTCGAGGTCAGCCACGATGCCGACCCCCTCGACCGGCCTTGTCACGAAGTATGTGATCACCGCCACGATGATGACACCTATGAACCCTTCGGGCGTGCCGACCCTTCTCGACCTGAGCATGGACCCGCATATGATGAGTGGTATGAGCGCGCCCCCGAGGCTGATCCCGACCCACCAGCCGTCGTACGGGAACAACGGTATCGTGATCCACCCCAGGAACAGGGTCACGAACAAGATGGTGCCCGCCTCCTGCTTCGAGAAGCCGATCCTCTCGAGCACCTTCTCTATCGTTGCCATGTATAGGTACAACGCCAGCAGGACGACGCCCACTATCGCGAGGATTATCAGCTCGTCTGTGATTTCCTCCGCCATTCCATGCTAGTAACCAGCGACATGCGATAAAATCCTATTCCCTTCGCCGGGGGTACGCACACTGGAGCATCGAAAGCTGCATCGCGACCGTCTCCGCTATCCATTCCGGATCGGCATCGCCGAAGTCCACCAGATGGGTTCTACAACCGCAATCCGATGACCCGAACCCTTTCGCCGGGGCCTGCGCACCTTCCGACTCCAATAGAGTCCTCGCGACCTCGCACTCGACAGACCTCAGACCGCCTGGTATCGCGACCGTGGAAACGACTTCTGCACGGTCGAGCAGGTAGTCGATGTGCCATCTTCGCCTCTTCACCATCGATCTGTGCCTCGCGACCCGGTCTTCGATGCCGCGCAGGGCGGAGCCGACATAGACGTACGTCCCGGCCGGGAAGGTCAGCCTTCCCAGCGCTCCTATATCGATGGTCGCATTCCCCCTCAGCCCGATCAGAAGGCAATATGTGCCCTTCACGACGGTGCGAATGGACGTCCGTCGCTAAAGCTTGCTCGGCACTATGTGCCGAGTGGCGCGCTCGAAAAGCCATATATCCAGGGAAGTCATGTCGAAGGACAGGGATTCCGCCAGGGATGGGATATGGTAGACACTGGTTCCCTGCTGTACGTGCCCATCGTCGCGATCGGGTTCATAGTGCTCAACCAAGGCGCGAAGTTCATCACGGACAACGCCTTGGTCGTGTCGCGAAGGTTCGGCATCAGCAGGTTCGTCATCGGCATGCTCGTGGTCTCCACGCTCGCGGCCATGCCCGAGGTCCTCGTGTCCATCATCGCCCTTCAAGAGGGCGCTGACAAGATCGCGCTCGGGAACGGCATAGCGTCCAACGTCGTCACCGTCGCCTTCGTGATCGGACTCACGGCTGTCATCGTCCCTCTGAAGGTGACCAGGGAGATCATCATGCGCGACGCGGTGTTCCTGATGACCGTGACGATAGTGGCCTCGGTCCTGTTGTTGGACGGGGCGCTTTCGTTCCTCGAGGGCATAGCCCTCATGATACTCTTCATCCCGTACACCATGAACCTGCTCCTGATCGAGAAGGCCGCGGACCCAGAGGAGCTGAAGGAGTCCCTGGAGGATGCCACGATACAGCTCGAGATGACAGGGCAGCTGTTCGGCCGCAGGATCGAGGTGCGGGCCGGCCCCCAGTGGCTCGTTTTCGGGATTCTCTGGACGGTCATGGGTGCGGAGCTCGTGGTGAGGAGCATCATCCAGGTGACGGACGGCTTCGACCTCGACCCGTGGCTCGTGGGCATAACGCTCGTCGCGCTCGGGAGTACCCTCCCGGACATCGCCGCGAGCTACCATGCCGCCAGGAGGGGGTTCGGGGACCTCGCGTTGGGCGAAGGCATCGGCGCGAACATCGTCACGATGCTGCTCACCTTCGGGCTGATGGGCCTCGTGAAACCCTTCAAGTTCGGCATCGGCGAGGTCCTCCCGCTCATCCTGGTCTTGAACCTCTCCACCTTCCTCGTGCTTGTGTTCATGGCCAAGAACATGCGCATATCGCAGGTCGGCGGGATAGCCCTCATGGGCACCTACTTCGGGATGGTGCTCTCGGTGCTGCTGCTGGCGATGGACTAGGGTGCGTCCATCGAGCTTATCTATCTGTTAGCGTCATTCGTATGCCGACCTAGGAGGCGCCGGACTTGAGCAAGCAGCTGATCACGGGCCTTGGCCCTGGCGACGTCGAGCGATATGTTCTGCTCTGTGGCGAGCCCGAGAGGGTGCCGA
>DYTN01000004.1:70440-107384 GCA_020725925.1 Methanobacteriota archaeon | reverse complement strand
GAGGATCGCGTCGGAGCTGAAGGCGCAGAAGAAGGTGCTCCAGTACCGCGAGTATACGGTCCACAGGGGCACCCTGGAAGGCACGCCCGTTTCAGTCGCCTCGACAGGCATCGGCGGCCCGTCGACCGCCATCTTGCTCGAGGAAATGGCCAACCTAGGGTCCGACACCTTCGTCAGGATAGGCACCTCGGGCGGCATCGCTGATGGCCTCGAGAAGGGGGACTTCGTGATCTCCACTGGGGCCGTCAAGGCCGACGGCACCACCAGGAGCTACACCTGGCCAGAGTACCCCGCGGTGGCGGACCACGAGATAGTGCTCGCGCTGGTCGACAGCGCGAGGAGGCACAAGGCCAGGTTCACCGTGGGCATCTGCCTTTCAGTGGACGGATTCTACAGCGAGAACAAGGTCTTGAAGGACGGAAAGGTCGCGCCGATGTCTCAGTCCGGGTACATGCCCTCGTTCATGGTCGACAGGCTCTCGGATGCCAAGCAGATGAGGGTGAAGAACATCGAGATGGAGAACGGGACGATCTTCACGATCGCGTCCCTGCTCGGGCTCCGCGCCGGGGCCATATGCACCGTGTCCGATGTGGTCCCGTGGCACCCTACCGAGAAGGTGCTGGACTTCGAGCGGAACATGGCGGACTGCATCAGGATTGGCGTGGACGGCCTGCGCACGCTCATCTCGTGGGACAAGCAGAAGAAGGGCCAGAGCTTCTGGTCGCCTTCGATGAGATGATGGTCTACTTCCCCCTCGGCTTCTTGTCGTTCTTCTTGGGGGCTTCCTTCTGCCCGGGCTGGGCAACCGAGAACGGCTCCGGCCATGGAACGGAGTGCACACTCGGGGAGCCCTCCCTGTCCCTGAAGTACTGCTGGTAGAACTCCTCGGCGAGGTTAGGCACTATGGGTGCGATCGACTTCAGGAGCCCGAGCCCGACTGACCACATCGTGTACCACGCGGCCTCGTCTTTGCTGTCGAGCCTCTTGCCCTCCTTCGCCAGGTAGCCGTTCGAGACCTCGTCCCGCAGGTACTCCTCGATGGTCTTGAGGGCTTCGACGGGCTTCCCGTCCTGCGTGAGCCCGTGCACCTTCTCGTTGGTCTTCACGAACGAGTCAAGGAGCGCCTTGTCGGAGTCGTGGAGGACCATCAGCTCGGTCAGGGGCTTGACCTTGATTCGCTTGGTGATGTACTCCTCGAGGCTCCAGAGCTGCTTCCAAAGCACCGTCTCCTGTCGCCTGAGGTCCAGGAGGGCGCGCGCGTCGTTGTACTCGCGCGTCTGCATGGCGGTGGCGACGTTCCTTATGGAGTCCTGGATGGCGTCGACCTGGACCCCGCTCCTTCCGAGCACGGGGGTCAGCTTGAGGACGTCCTTGATGTACCCCCGGAGGTGCCCGTGCCATTCGAGCCTGTCCTCGAGCAGGTCCTTGGCCATCATCATGTTCGTCATCGCCTGGTCGAACCTGCCCTCCTTGTAGGTGTCGATCGAGTCCGAGATGAGCTCCTCGACGTCCTGGCAGAAGACATCCGCCTTGCGGGCTTGGGCCACGAGGCTCGCGGCCTGCCTGAAGTACGAGAGGAAGTTGACGCTGTTGTAGCCCCTCTCCTCGAGGAGCGACGCAGCGGTGGAGGCGATCTCCTGGTTCCTGCTGAACATGCACTCGACCAGAGCGAGCTCTCCGACCTCGGACTGAGTCAGCCGCGCGAGGCTCGTCCGCACCTGCCTCTTGACCTTCGGGAGGTCTGCGTTGTAGTGCTTGAGCAGGACTGGCACGATGGCCAACGGGTTCCTGCCGCCGTACTCCTCGATGCGGTCGAGCATGCGCCTCTTGCGCCCGGGCATGACGGATGAGAGGTCGGCCACGAGATGCCGGTCTATCCTGAGGCTCTCGATGTCCTTCGACATCTCGACGTCCGCATCGCTGACATAGATGCCCTTGACCACCAATCACACCTGACTGGCAGCGCATTAGTATGCGGATACATAAGCGTTTCCGGATAGCGCTGGATGCTGCGCCTCCGGTCGATTCCCCGGCCTTCGGTGGAATCCTTATTATCCGGCCACAGGCATGGGTGAGCCCGGGGTAGTGGTATGTCGGTAGTCGATGACATTGTGAGCTTCGGCGAAGACGTCTGGACGAACCTGTACGACAGCCTCGTCAAAGGCATACCCGACACGATCGTGCTGGTCGTGGGCGGCGTGATATTCCTCGCGCTCGCCCTGCTGATCATCAAGGTCGTCAGGGGGGTCCTGAGCGCTGGCGTCAAGAGGATGCCCATAGACGAGAAGATCGGTGGCCTGCTGGTGAAGGCGGTCTACTTCCTGATGCTGTTCACCGTGATCGTGGCCTTCCTCGAGATGATAGGCCTGACCAGCATCGCCTTGGCCCTGGGCGCGTCGATCGCGTTCATAGCCTTGGCCGTCGGCATGGCGATGAACTCCGTACTCGGCGACTTCGTCGCCGGGGGGTTCCTGCTCGGGGAGAAGGACTTTGGGAAGAACTTCGTCGTCGAGGCAGGAGGTGTCAAGGGGACCGTCGTGGACGTCGATATGAGGAAGACCAGGATCAAAGGAGACGACGGGGTCCTGTACGTGATCCCCAACAAGGCAGTCGAGGGGGCCACATGGAAGGTCCTCTCCAGACCAGCACTGACTGAGCACAAGCACAAGCTAGTCTGATCAGACCATCTGCCTCAGCTCGCCCACGGAGGGGGACACGAGGGGCGCCCGGCCCGAGAACACGACGGGCTTGAACCCTGCGAGGCCGGAGCTGGGCAGGAGCGGGGACGACGTGTCCGAGTCCGCGTGATGCACCACGTCCAGCCCTGAGGCCACGAGGCTGAGCGCAGGAAGCACGAGCATCCCCTCCTCATCGCTGTAGAGGAAGCAGTGGTCCTTCACGGACGCGCCCACGCCGTCCTTCAGCCGGATCGAAGGATGGATGTGACCGATTATCGTTGGCGATTTGGAGCCCCTACCGATGTGCCCGTGCAGGATGCGCGTGCGTCCTACCATGACCGCTTTCTTCAACGGGACGCCGAAGCCGGACAAAATCGACGCTAGGTAGTTGTCGTGGTTCCCCTTCAGGACTTCCAGCTGGACCAGGCCGCTCAGGGCTCCGACGAACCGTGAGACGTCGTTCCATTCCTGGATCAGGTTCCTTGAGAAGTTGTGCTTCAGGTCCCCAGCGACCATCACCTTGTCGGGCCCGATTGCGCAGACCACATCCTCCATGTATGATAGGATCTTCTTCGTCTGCACCCTTGGCAGGCTGATCCCCTGGTACTCCAGCGCGGCCTCGCAACCCAGGTGCATGTCCGCCACCACGAGGACGTTCTGGTCCAGAACCAGGGCCGCGCCTCCCTCAATCAGCTCCAAGTTGTCCATGACCCTCTTCCGTCCAGGCCGCATCACAGTCGAATCCCCTGGGCACCTTAACAACCTTCCTTTCACTTTCGTCGTGCCCTCCACTCTGTTAAATACGAGCGGGCACCTAGTCCGGGACGATGTTGAGGAACAGCTTCATCCTGCTTCCTGGGATCGGCCCAGTACGCGAGTCCGGGCTGTGGCGACAGGGAATCGCCTCGTGGGACGAGTTCCTCCGCCGCGGCGACCTCAAGGGCATCTCAGGCGAGCGCAAAAGCAGGCTCGACGCAGAGCTCCTGCTGGCCGATGAGAGGCTGAGAGAGGAGGATTCGCCGTACTTTGCGGCCAGGCTGCCATCGAGGGAGCAGTGGAGGTGCCTGAAGGAGTTCGGCGGGTCCGTTGCATACCTCGACATCGAGACGACGGGCGTTTCGGTCTCCTCGCCCATCACGGTCGTGGGCATCTACGACGGAACACGGATGCACACGCTCGTGCGGGGAAGGGACCTCACGGCCGTGAACCTCAGGGCGATGCTCGGGTCGGTCACCATGCTGGTCACCTTCAACGGCTCCGGCTTCGACCTCCCCATGATAGAGGCGCAGTTCCCGGGGACGATACCTCGGATTCCGCATGTCGACCTCAGGTTCCCGCTGAGGCGGCTCGGTCTCAGGGGCGGCCTGAAGCGCATAGAGCGCGACCTTGGCCTCGAGCGCGACAGGCGAGTGGAGTACATGACAGGCGAGGACGCGGTCTACCTATGGAAGCTCTGGTCAAGGGAGGGCAAGAGGAATGCCCTGGACCTGTTGCTCGAGTACAACGCCGCGGACTGCGTCAACCTGAAATCGCTGGCCAACTACACCTACAACTCGCTGAAGCGCAGGGTCTATGACCTCGCGCGCAGTCCTGGGAAGGATTGAATATCCGGAAGTCCGTCAGGTGGCTCGGGATGGATGCACTTCTCACTCTGATCATACTGCTTGTCGGGTTCGCCTTTGTGATATTCCTGATCAACCGATCCGTCAGGTCGATCATGATAGCAGGATGTGTGCTCGGAACATATTTCGCCCTGAAGGCCTTTGGCGTCCTGGGGTGACCGGATGAAGGCCAGTGGACTCGCGGCATCGCTCCCGAAGGAGCTCTGGGCATCGGCATGCGAGGCCGCAGAGGCGCTCAAGCGCTCCAGTTCGGCGGTGATCGCCACGCACATCGATGCCGACGGCATCTCCGCCGCTGCGGTCGCCGCGACGGCGCTCGAGCGGGCTGGCGTGAGGCCGGAGACGAGGTTCTTCAAGAAGCTCGACGAGGGGGCCGTCAATGCGCTCAAGGCGCTGGCGACGGACATCATCTGGTTCACCGACCTGGGAAGTGGCTCGGCATCTCGAATAGAAGGAGCGAAGGCGGTCGTCACGGACCACCACGCGCCCGACACCTCTGCAGGGCAGGGCAAGAGATCTGGCCAGGTGCGGCTCACGGACTTCAGCACAGTCATCCACGTCAACCCGCAGTTGCACGGCATATCGGGCGCGAACGAGCTCAGCGGAGCTGGCTCGACCTTCCTCGCCGCCCTGGCGATGGACGAGCGCAACCTCGACCTCGCGCACCTCGCGGTTCTGGGCGCCGTGGGCGACCTGCAGGACCAGAGCACTAGGAGGCTTGAGGGCGTGAACAGGAAGATCCTTGAGGCCGCCGAAGGCCTCGGGCTTGTGACCGCGATGCAGGACATAAGGTACTTCGGGAGGGAGACCAGGCCTGTGCACAAGATGCTGGAGTTCTCCAGTGACCCCTTCGTGCCCAGGATCAGCGGAAACGAGCAGGGAGCGACAGGATTCCTCCTGGAACTCGGGATCGAGCTCAAGGACGGCGACTCGTGGAGGACGTGGTCCGACCTGACCGACTCGGAGAAGAGCACCATCATGGAGGCCCTCAGGGACCACCTGAAGGAGTGCCGGCGCAGGCAGAAGACCATCGACAGGCTCGTGGGCGAGGTCTATGTGCTCGTGAAGGAGCCCAGGGGCACGCCTGTGAGGGACGCCAAGGAGTACGCCACGCTCCTGAACGCCTGCGGAAGGCATGGCAAGGCGGAGGTCGGGCTCGGGATCTGCATGGGCGATAGGGGCGATGCGCTCTCCGAGGGTATGGCGCTCCTCAGAGACCACAGGTCAGCATTGAGCAAGGCGCTCAACTGGGCCAAGGGGAGCGGGATAGTGCGGCTGAGGAACATACAGTTCTTCGACGCGGGGGACGAGATCGAGGACACGATCGTGGGCACGGTGGCCGGGATGCTCCTCGGCAGCGAGGGCGCCGACAGGTCAGCCCCGATGGTCGCGTTCGCGGAATCGCTCGAGATGTCAGATGTGCCCAAGGTCAAGGCCTCTGTCAGGGGGACTCAGGACCTCGTCTCGAAGGGGATCGACCTGTCCGTCGCCATGCGCACGGCCGCCGAGAAGGTCGGAGGCGTGGGCGGAGGGCACAACATAGCCGCGGGGGCGACCATACCCTCAGACAGGAAGGAGGAGTTCCTCTCGCTCCTGGACGACCTCGTGGGCAGGCAGCTCAGCGCCCGAGCACGGCGACTAGGATAGCCTTCTGGGCGTGCATCCGGTTCTCCGCCTGGTTGAACACGACACTGTGCGGGCCGTCGATGACCTCTGCGGAGACCTCAAGCCCTCTATGGGCGGGCAGACAATGGAGGAAGATGTAGTTCTTGCTGGCCTTCTCTGCCAGCTTCTCGTTCACCTGGTATGGTAGGAAGAGCCTCTCGCGCATCTCCTTTTCCTGCTCCTGGCCCATCGAGACCCAGGTGTCGGTGTAGAGCACATCCGCGCCCTCGGCCGCCTGGAAGGGGTTCGACATCAGCTCGATCGTGCACCCCTTCTGCTTGGCGATCTCCTGCGCCTTCGCCAGCAACTCTGGATTGGGCCTGAAGTCCTTGGGCGTGGCGGCGCGCATGCTCATGCCCACGAGCGCGGCTCCGAGCATCAGCGAGTTGCACACGTTGTTGCCATCGCCTACGTACGCGAGCCGGAGGCCCGCAAGCTTGCCCTTCTTCTCCATGATCGTGAGCATGTCGGCGGCGCACTGGCACGGGTGCTCCAGGTCGTCGAGGCCGCTTATCACAGGTACGGATGCGTGCTTGGCGAGCGCGCGCATGTTCTGGTTGCTGAACGCCCTGTACATAATGCAGTTGACGTACCGGCTGAGCACATTCGCGACATCGGCGACCGACTCCCTCTTGCCTATGCTCACCTCGTCGGGCCCTATGTAGACGGCCCTGCCACCCAGCTGGGCCATGCCGACCTCGAAGGACACGCGTGTCCTCAGGCTGGGCTTCTCGAACACCATTCCCAGGACCCTGCCCTTGAGCGGCTCCTGGGGCTTCTGTCCCTTCTTGGGCTCCTTCTTCATCTTCGCTGCGTTCGAGAGGATTGCCTCGAAATCATCCTTCATGTCCAGAACGGAGATGATGTCGCGCTTCAACGCATCACCAGGGGCCTCAAGACGCCTGTCCCGTATTAATCCTTTTGAGGATAGTGTTCAGCCGCCGCACCGAGAATGGCCACACATGACGCACAGGTCGCATCCGGACACGTGGGTGAGCCACGACCCGCACTCGGGACAGACCTCGCGGGGGTCGATGGGCCGGCGCTCGTCGTTGATCTCAGACATAGTCCCTCCCCACGGGTGATGATGCGACAAAGGAGCATCACGGTATGCGGGGGAGGCGCCCGAAAGTGGTTCCCGATTCGCATCTGGCCAGTCCAATGGCGTCCGGAGTCGCCGCTGACAAGGTTTATCTACGCAAAGGATATGAAGGACAGTCCATGGCCGGGGTGGGGTAGTGGCATCCTTGGGGACTGTGGATCCCTTGACCCGGGTTCGATTCCCGGTCCCGGCCCCTCACCCTTGAGTTCTACAGGAACGCAGCTCCGCAATGGGGGCACTTCGTGTCGCTTTCGGACACGGGCTTTCCGCAATTCGGGCACTCATAGGAGAGCTGCTCTAGCCCGCCACCCGCCCTGCCCGTCGGCTTGGGATGTGCGTCGCTCTCGGAACCGTCCAGATTGACTGCCGAGCTCTCACACACGCCTGCCGCGAAGGCGCTGAACTCGGTCCCGCACGACCTGCACCTGGTCTGGGAAGGCGAGACCAGCTCTCCGCAGAAGGGGCATTCGAACTTGACATCGTCGAAGGAAGCGCCGCACCTCGGGCAGGCCTTCTCCTTCCCCGCCACGGTCTTCCCACACGACAGGCAGCCGAAAACGAAGACTGGCAGGGGTTCCTTGCCCATGGTACTAAGATGCGGATACGGTTATTTAAATGATTTCGGATGGGCGCTCGCGGACAGAAACAACGGCCAGGGAGACTATTTCTACTTGGCCTTCTTCGGCCTCGCCTTCTTAGTAGGCTTCTTCTTCGGCACTGCGGGCTTCTTCGCGGCCTTGGGCCTGGGAGCCTTGCCCATCTGCTCTTTGACTCTGAGGTCTATCGCAGGAGCCGGGCGCTCAGGTGCGCCCTCTTCCTCCTCGGCCTTCGCCGGCACCTCACCGAATAAGGCCCCGCAGTTCGAGCACGACTGGGCGGAGAAGGGGAGCTTCTCGCCGCACACTGGACAATCGACCTGGGCCTCCTCGAGGGGCAGGTCGCACCGAGGACACCTCTCCTCGTCCCCGCGGATCATGAGCCCGCATCCAGGGCACGCGACCCTCCTGACGGAATCCTTCATCGACCGCATCTCTGTGCTGATGATCCCGTCGACGAACTCGTCCATGTCGAAGCCGGCGCTCGAGCGCTCTACGCTCTCGGAGAACTTGGAGAGGTCTATGCCGCACGTGGTGCAGGACGTGGCGTTGCGCCAGATGAGGCCGCAGCAGAACGGGCATTCGAATAGGGTCCCGGGGCCGAACTGCAGGCCGCAGCGCGGACATTCCGTGTCATTGGACTTCACGATCCTGCCGCACTTGAAGCAGCTGAGGAAGATGTCCTTGCGAGATTCTTCCATCATGTCAGGAATGGCCTTGTCCATTATATAACTAATCGAGCATGGCCAGGATACGCGGGCGCATGCTGGGTCAGCCCTTCTTAGTTCTACGGGCCCTATCCCTGCGCATGAAGGCGACCAATATCAGGAGCGATATGAACACGGGCACGACGGCGTCCGAGAACTCCGGTATCTTGTCGAAGATGACCTGTATCGGGGCGGTCGTGTTCTGCGTCCATTGCCAGCATATGTAGTTCTCGCCAGGAGCGCTGTATATCGATGTCAGGTAGCGCTTCTCGCCCGCCGTCTGGCCACCGATCGTGAGCGAGGTCCACGTGCCGCTGACGTTCTTCATGCCCATGATGGTGAGGCCGAGGTCGCCGTTGTCCGTCTCGATCCAGAAGGCGTAGACATTGCCGGTCTGCGAATCGAGGCTTATCGTTGGGCGGTGATTGCCCTCCTGGGACGAGGCCGAGTCGAGCTGAATATCAGGGTCCGCAGACCAGGCCGAGCCCGTGTTGTAGGCGTAGAATATCCGGGGCTTGGAGACGCTTGACTGCTCGTGGCCGTTGCCATACAAGACATGCAGGACGCCGTTCGAGTCGACGAGGCAGGAGGGAGGTGCGACGTCCGTGTTGCCCGGGTTGTCGTCGTTTGGACCAGCCAGGGCAATGTCGAAGACTAGCTCCTCCGTGGACCACGTGCCGGTGTACTGCCTCGCTGCCACGTTGCCTTCGTAGCCGTATACGGCCCAGACGTCGGAGCCCGTGCCCGTCGGGACGACCGATCCCTTCAGGACCGGCTGGTTGCTATCCGCGGAGAGGTTATTGCCGGAGTAGACCCACGAGGTGATGCTGTCCACGGCAGAGCTCCTGAACACGGAGAGGTCGTACCTCACGGGGGAGGCGGGGTTCGTGCAGTTGCTGGACATGACCCAGAGATAGCCCGAGGCGTCCCTAGAGATGTATGCGTTCTTGCCGCCGAGGACATTGGCCGACGCGGGCAGCATGCGATCCGGGTCCGGCCAGGAGATGGTGTGCATCGCCGGGTCCACGGTCCCGCGCTGGAGGTACACATTCAGGGACGCCGTCCCGGCATCTCCCACCGCGTACACCGTGTTCGATGCTGAGTGATACCACAGGGAGACCTCGTTGATCCCCGTGGTCTTGAACACGGAGGTCCCAAGAGTCCAGGTCTGGCCGCCGTCCGTGCTGTACTTGTAGACCGTGTTCACGCCGTCCCAGTAGAAGCTCCAGAAGTTCGTCCCGTCGTAGAACAGCTTCCTCTGGTAGGACATGGCCGTCGCGGAAGACGATGTCGTCGGGCCGTCGATGATCCAGCCCTCGGGAGAGATGCCGGAGGCCATCGGGCCGGTCATGGAGCGCGTCCCGAGGGGAACTGCGGTCGCCAGGTCGGTCCTGGCGCGCCAGTCCGTCGTTTCCACGATGAAGTCGATCGAGCTGCTCCCGATGGCACTGGCCATGACAGCGACCTCGAGCTTTTTCGCGTCGTTCGCGGCGTCCACCTGGGCGCCCTGCATCACGACCCACTGGCCGCCAGAGTACTGCATCAGCTGCTTGGACACGACCTTGCCTTCGAGGCCATGCACCTCGACCTTGTAGTCGGCCCCGATGAACTCCGTCGACAGAGCGACGTTGTAGCCGGTGGAGACGGACATGTCGCTGTCTATGTAGACGCGGAGCAGATCCTCGCCCGTCTTCCTGGACGGGATGATCACGCCTCCGCCTCCGCCAGTCGGTTTCGCAAGGATTATCGGGATCGCAGAGCCGCTGCACATGTCTCCCACGACGCTCACGTAGAACGAGGCGGACTCAGTGTTGTTCACGGCTCCGACAGCCGCGATGTCGATGTTAGGGTTCGCGAGCGTGAAGGTGTCCGAGTCGGCCGTGGCCTTCCCGTTCCAGTCGGCGAACGCGCCGTCGATCAGTATGTCGGCAGGCGGTGAGAGGACGTACGCTCGCGCAGCGTATCCCAGCACGATGATGTGGTCGAACGATGAGCTCACGTCACCAGGGGACAACGCTGCGGACACGAATGTCCCGGCTGCGACCGAGGAGATGTCGACCGCATAGTCTACGACCTGCTCCTCTCCCAGCACGACCTGGACGTTCTGAATATTGGTCACACCCGTGGCGCCGACGACCGTGGGGAACGCGCTCGACACAACGCCCGAGGCGCCTTCGCATGTGAACCTGAGTCTGAGCGGGGATATGGCGGAGCCCTAGGCCACGAGCCCGGAAGCCTGGACCCCGGGGCCGGCCTCCTGGTTCACGATCAAGAGCCCTCCGGACTGCGGGACAGGGTAGCTCGCCGAGCTCCTCTCGAGGCTGTCCTGGGACATCACCATGAATCGAGCGTCAGCGCCGAGGGTCGCTGACAAATCGGCCACGCCCTCGAGCTCGTTGCCTGTCAGGGCGGTACCCATCGAGCCGAGCTTCCTCCAGGAGTTCCAGTCGTACTGGTCCGACGATGAGCCGTAGTCCGAGACCGAGCTGGACTGGACCTCGCCGTCCCAGCCGCTGACCTCCAGCATGTACTCGGCCCCCATCCCCGAGACGAGGTATCCTGTGCCATCCGAGTCGTCCGAGTCGACGAACATGTAGAAGCTCTCGACATCGGCAGACGCCATTAGCTGGCCGACCACCTGCATGTACATGAACAGCCTGGGCCCGTCGATGTGCACGGCCCACTGGTCGATATCGATTGAATCCGAACCCGATGAGATGCGTGCCCCGAACGTGCCAACGCCGGACCATTCGCCGAAGTCCCCATCAACTGCGAAGAGCTCCCCCTCCTGCGAGTACGAGATGTATATGAATGTCGAGATGACCACGACCACGGCGACCAGCACCGCGAGGAACTGCCACCTTGTCAGTATCATCCTCCGCGCCACGACTGCCTGCGCGGGCCTGATCTCCATCCTGGTGCCGTTCGTCATGCCTGTGCCGTTGATCAGGCCGGTGCCGTTCACCAGGCCGGTCCCGTTGACCGCGCCACGGCCGTTCACCAGGCCTTGGCTCGTTGCTGGCTGAGTGGCTGGAACGGTGGTCACGACCTCAGGAGGCGGAGGGGGCGGTGGCTTGAGGGGCAAGGGCATCGGCGCGGGTGGCGGAGGGATCTCCTCCATGGGCGGAGGGCCGAGAACCTCGCCCTCCTCTTCGAATCCCACACCGCAGCTCGGGCATGATCTTGCCCCAAGAGCCACGAGTGCGCCGCACTCCGGGCACTCGAGCATCGCCTCCTCGCGCGCCAAGGGAATGCTGCATCTCGGGCACTTCGCCTCCCCGCCCTGGAGCTCCATGGCGCACAGCGGGCAGGTGACCTTGGCGACCGGGATCTCTACCTTGGGGATCTCCTTGCGCAGGTAGTCCTCAGAAACCATTGGGGCCCGCAGCTCCGGCTTCGCCTTGCGCTCGATGACCTTCTGGAGCTCCGTCGCGCAGACGGGACACTTGGTCACCCCGGGGGGAACGCGGTTACCACATAGTGGACAATAGATCGCAGGTTCTTCCGCCAAGCAGTCAACACCTCGGGAGGAGGCGAGTCACAGTCAATGCCAGCACTTATCGGTGCACGATGCCAGGCACCCAGGTCGCCTAACGGTTGTTATTAGTCTCGTCCTATATATAGTCTAGTCAGGACATTGAGAAGGCTGGGACCTTGCCTGCTGCAACCCGCCGTATCCGGGAAGGGCGCGGTCATGATGCGCCTTCTTGCCAGCAGCGAGCGCGCCACGCAAGCTTAATATAGTGTGACCATTCTGGACGAGACTGGGTGAGCTGAGTGGCTTGGACGGGAGTCATGAACAAACTGGACGAGTTCAGGTTCGAGATCCCGAGGTCCTTCAAGCCGTGCATGACCACTTCGGCAGTGATTTTCGCCGACGACAAGATGATCAAGTCCGTGAAGGCGGACAATGCACCCGAGCAGGCGGCGAATGTCGCCTGCCTGCCGGGAATAGTCGGCAAGTCCCTGGCGATGCCGGACATACACTGGGGGTACGGCTTCCCGATAGGCGGGGTCGCGGCGTTCGACGCGGAGTCCGGAGTGATATCCCCTGGGGGCATAGGCTACGACGTGAACTGCGGTGTCAAGCTCGTCCGGACGGACCTTACGGTTCAAGAGGTCGGGAAGGACGTCAAGAAGATCATCGACCTCATCTTCACGAACGTGCCCTCAGGTGTTGGCGAGAAGGGCAAGCTCAGGCTCACGACGGCCCAGATTGACGATGTCCTTGAAGGGGGCGCCGAGTGGGCCGTGTCCCAGGGTTACGGATGGCAGGACGACCTTCAGTCGTGCGAGGAGGGCGGCCGGATGAAGACAGCCGACTCCTCCAAGGTCGACCAGAAGGCCAAGCAGAGGGGCGCGCCTCAGCTGGGGACCCTCGGCGCTGGCAACCACTTCCTCGAGCTGCAGAAGGTCGAGAAGATCTTCGACCCCGATGCCGCGCGGGTCCTCGGCATCGACTCAGTCGACCAGGTGGTGGTCAGCATCCATTCGGGTTCGCGCGGGTGCGGGCACCAGATCGCCAGCGACTACATAAGAATCATGGAGGGCGCGCTGAGGAAGTACAACATATCCGTCCCCGACCGGCAGCTCGCATGCGCGCCCGTGAACTCGCAGGAGGGCCAGGACTGCTTCATGGCCATGAGCGCCGCAGCGAACTACGCCTGGGCCAACAGGCAGCTCATTCTGCATTGGGTCAGAGAGTCGTTCGAGCAGGCGCTCGGCCGAAAGGCCGAGGACATGGGCATGAGATGCGTGTACGACGTCGCGCACAACATATGCAAGCTCGAGGAGCACGCCTTCGAGGGCAGGCGCAGGAAGCTGTACGTGCACAGGAAGGGCGCGACCCGCGCCTTCGACAGCAGCCGCCCGGAGGTCGTCGAGAAGTACCGCTCCGTCGGCCAGCCAGTGCTGATCCCCGGGGACATGGGCAGCGCGAGCTACGTGCTCGTGGGCACCGCGCAGGCGATGGCCGAGACCTTCGGGTCCACCTGCCACGGGGCGGGAAGGCTGATGTCCCGGACATCGGCGGCGCACAAGTACTCGGCGAACGAGGTCGTCTCCCTGCTCCAGAGCAGGGGCATCTACATTCGGGCGGCTTCAAGGGACGGGATCATCGAGGAGGCCCCGGGCGCGTACAAGGATGTCGACGACGTCGTGAGGATCGCGCACGGCGCGGGAATCTCGAAGATGGTCGCCCGTCTCAAGCCGATGGGCGTGATGAAAGGCTAGCGCCCGATGACCTTCGGGGCCGCCTTCGCGACCCGTTCCCTGTGCTTGGCCGGACATGCGACCATGAGCGCCCACTCGTGCGCCTTCCGTATCTGAAGCGATGCGGCTATCGAGCTTATCCTCGGGAGGAGCTTCACCTTGCCTTCGTCCAGGATGCGCACGTCGGTCAGGGAGAGCCTCGGCTCGGATATCGCGAGCTCGCTCGAGGGGACGTCCACTATCACGAGCCCTGGCTCGACCCCCGCCCTGCGGGCGATGTCCGCCTCCAGGCTCCTCCTCTTGCCCATGACGCCGAGGGAGTCGATGAACCTCCAATCGTCGTCGACAGCGTCCAAGGTCCTGATTGCATAGGCGTTCTTGAAGAGGCGCCTGTACTTGATCAGCGTCGCCACCTCGTCGAAGTACCCGCCCCTGGAGGCGAGGTGCGCCAGGAGGCCAGCGTCGGTCATGGTGTGGATCCTGTCCACCTCGTCCCTGCCGAGGGCCTCGACAGCCTTCGCGAGCATCAGCTCGGCAATCCTGACGGTCTTGTGGAAGTACACGGAAGAGAACATGAGGGCCCTGGCGACGAGCATCCCCTCGACCGCGCTCAGGCCGCCCCTGTCGACCACAAGGTCGCCGTTGAACACCCTGATTGTCTCGACAAGCCGGTCGAGGTCGACCACGCCGTACGCCACGCCGGTGTAGTGCGAGTCGCGCTTGAGGTAGTCCAGCTGGTCCGCGTCCACGGGGCCGCTGACGATCTGGGACATGTACCTCTTCGAGTTGAAGTGGGCCTGCCCCGACTCCTTGGCAAGGGTCCTCTGTGTGCCCTGTCCGGGCCCAGGCCCTTCGAGCAGGGAGGCCACCAGCTTCGGGTCCACCCTGAACCGGTCGAGTGTCTCCGGGATGGACTGCGCCCTTCCCAGGGTCTTCCTCTCGGGACCTGTCAGCACGCTTTCCTGGCCCGTGATGAGCCTGCGCGAGATGTCCGCATGGTCGACGCCGAACTGGTCGTGCAGCACGAACTCGAGCGTGTGCGAGTATGGCAGGTGGCCGACGTCGTGCAGGAGCGCGGCACACTGCACCGCCGTGGACTCGTCTGGGGGGAGCTGGAGCGAGGCACAGATCCTGCGCGCGACCGCGAAGGTCCCCAGCGAGTGCTCGAACCGGGTGTGGTTCGCCCCCGGATACACGAGGTAGGCGAGCCCGAGCTGGTGAATGCTGTGCAACCGCTGCAGCTCAGGCGCCTCCAACAGAGATAGGAAGACGCCCTCGAACCGCACGCTGCCGTGCACAGAGTCGTGGACGATCTTGTGCTCTGTCACCGGGAATGACAGCCCTTGGGCACTTATAAGCATATTGAGCACAGGCAGTGTCCGGGAAAAGACGCTGAAAGAGCGGGAAGACACCATACCAGCGTCATTATAAGTTCTGATAACAATGCACAAACGCTTTTAAGAACCCACGTTCATGACTAGTTGGGCACGCTGGCAGAGGAGGACCTCCGATGGAGTCCGAGACGAACGAGTCAACCGACAAGATACAGACATTCATAGACGGCTTCGACAACAAGATAGGCGGAGGCGTGAAGAAGGGACACGTGGTCCTCGTAGCCGGCACTCCGGGGACGATGAAGTCCTCGATTGCGCTCAACATCCTGTACAACAACGTGAAGAAGCGTGGCGTGAACGTCCTCTATGTGAGCATCGAGGAGAGCAAGGAGAGCCTCCTGACCGCCATGAGCATGCTCGGGTTCGGGAGCATAGACGAGAGCAAGTTCTTCATAGTCGACATCGGCAGGCTGCGCCTCGAGCACACTGACGCGGATGTCGGCAGGGACTGGTTCAAGATACTGAAGGAGTACCTGAGGAAGAAGGTCGAGAACGAGGGCGTCGAGATCGTCGTGATAGACTCCCTGACGGCGGTCTACTCCCTCGCGACCATCCAGAACCCGAGGCAGGAGCTGTTCCACTTCTTCGGATTCCTCAAAAGGCTCGGGGTGACGACCTTCCTGATCTCAGAGACACAGGTCAACGGGAGCGCCTTCGGGCCGTACCACGAGGACTTCCTCGCGGACGGGACCATTCTCGTGAAGTTCGTTGACGTTGGTGAGACGGACGTCCAGCTGAGGATAAGGGCGGTCAAGATGAGGCACTCGAAGATCCACCACAGCTATCTGACGCTCATCTTCAGGGACGGGCAGTTCATGGCCACGACGCCCATAGCCGAGTAAGAGCCCGCGCTCGGGCCATTGACCGATCGTGGCAATCCGGACAGGCGTCGGACCGCTCAGAACCCGCCCTTGATCTTGTTCCTGTCGATCTTGACGCCTCTCGGCGTTATCATCAGGAGGTTCCTTCCGACGCCCGCGACGTCGCCGTCGACGTCCCTCGCGACGTTCTTCAGCTCGGCGGTGACTCGCTTCATGGTGAGGTCGTCGTTCGCGATCGAGGTGTAGTCAACCACGACGATGTTGTCCCCGTACACCTCGTTCGTGAGGCCCGAAAGGTCCTCGTACCTGAATATCTCGCCGACCTTGACGACTGTCTTCGCGCCCTCCGTGCCCGCGAGCTCCTCGTCCTCGAAGACCATGTCCGTGAGGTCTATGTACTGCTCTGCAGCCATCGACTCCCTCGGTGCGCTCGCCTCGTCGGTGGGAAACGGCTTCTTCTTGAGAATCGTCACTGTACATCCCTCGGCCACTGTAATAATCGTGTCCGGATATAAAATCTCCTAGTGGGCGGGTTCCGCATCCTTTGGCTCGTCCGCCAGCCAGAGCTTGTCCCCCACGTGGTGCACGGACGCGACCGCCTTGCCCTTCGACCTGAGGGCCATCTCCGCGCCCGAGACGAGCGCGATGCCGATTGCCAAAGGCCGGAGGTTCTTCTCGTCCCTGATCCAGACCATGTCCCCCTCCGAGATCGACGGGTCCGAGGACGCGATGCCGGGGCCCATGACGTCCGCCCCGTTGTACACGAACTTCACGGCCCCCATGTCCACGGTGACGAACCTCCTGGACGCGCCGTATCGGAGGAGGCCCTTGACTGTCAGGAACGGCACGCCCTTCAGCACGAATGCGAGTATCTTGCCATCGACATAGACCACCTCGTACTCGGGGGCCTCCGCCATATCGACGGTGTCGGCTGGCCCGAAGCTCTTCGTGCCCAGAGAGGCATCTATCTTCGCCGCGAGGTCCGCAATCTCCTTCTGCCTCAGCCTGTGCCTCTTCCTGAGCCGCAGCTCCGTCATGCCCTATCACCACGGAGCCAATCGCCCGCTTTCAGGCCCGCACGCGCGAGCAGCCCCTTCGCCTCTGAGAGCTCGGATGCCGCCCTGGTCCTGTCCCCCATCGCCGCGAAGGCGTCGGACCTGAGCTTGTGCGGCTCCCAGTCCGTCGGGTCTATGCCGACCGCTAGCACAGAGTACACGAGGGCGTCCTTCGGTTCGCCCGACGCGAGCGAGAGCCTCGCAAGGGCTAACGCGGAGCGGAGGTCCGACGGGCATATCCTCATCACTTTCTCGTAGGCGGAGGTGGCGGCCTCGAGCTCGCCCTTCGCTTCCAGCGCCTCCGCCTCGAGCCTCAGAACCTCTGCGGTCGGCGCCGACCCCGCCATCCTCGAGGCGATGGCCACCGCGCCATCCACGTTCCCGGAGGCCGCTTTCGCCCTCGCCTTCAGCAATGCTATCTCGGACGAGCGATTGGCGACCTCGGGGGTGGCATCCAAGACCCTCTCCGCGCCCTGATGGTCGCCAGCATCAATGAGGAACGATGCGAGGTCCAGCCGCGCCTTCGTGTCCCTGGACCGCTCGGCGACCTCCCTCATGGCCCTCGGGAGGTCCATGAGGCCCAGGAATCGCCTCAGCTGGAGCGCCTTGGAAATGCAGGAGGAATCGAGCTTGCCGGAGATGGCGACTGTCTCGAGGTTCGCCAGGGCCTCGTCAAACCTCCCCATGCGCGCGAGCACCTCACCGCGCCTGATCAGGGCTGCGAGGCCGCTCGCGGTGTCCGTCTGCACGTTTTCGAGGCACTTGAGGGCCATCTCGAAGGACGCCTGGGCCGCCTCCGCGCTCCCGGTCCGGAGAAGGATCTCCCCCCTCTCGACCCAGCCCTGGTCGAACTCGGGGTTTAAGGCCAGCGACTCCTCGATCGATATGAGCGCGTCGTCCCACCTCCCCATCATGCCCGCAATCGCCGAACGGGCCTTCCAGGCCTCGTCATAGGCCGGGTTGAGGTCGAGCGACTCGGCCACGAGGTCATAGCCCTCCTCGAGCTCTCCGGTCATCGCCTTGCAGAAGCCCTTGGCGTAGAGCGCGTAGTCGAACGACGGGCTGATCTCAAGGGACCTGTCGTGGTACGGGATGGCCTCTCCGAACAGCGCCATCCTCTCGAGCGCGTTGCCTATGTTGGTCCACGCGATCTCGTAGTCCGGGTCGATGAGGATGGCCTCGACGAACTTCGGCACGGAGTCTGAGTACCTCCCGAGGTTGTACAGCGCGTTCCCCAGGTTGTTCCACAGCACCTTGTCGTGACGGTCGAGCGCGAGCGTCTTCATGTAGCATTCGACTGCCTCCTCGAGCCTGTCGGCCCCATGGAAGGCGTACCCCTTGTTGTACCACGCGTTCTTGTACTTCGGGTCGATGCCGAGCGCGCGGTCGAAACACATCAGCGCCCTCTCCAGGTTCCCGGACACGAAGTTGGTGTATCCCAGGTTGTTCCAGAGCTCCTTGTCCATGGGCACGAGCTTGAGCGCCTTCTCGAATGTCCCGATGGCCTTGTCGTACTGTTCGGCCTCGTGCTGTGCGCTCCCCAGCCGGGCGTAGCCTGCGGGGGATTCGGGGTGCTTCTTCAGGAACGCCTCGCAGCACTCCGCTGAGCGATTGTGGAACCCCGCCTCGAGGTAGAGGTCCGCCTGCGTGAGCAGGACAGAGTCGTCCGTGTCCGCGAAATCCGAGAGCCTGTCGATCGCCAGCTTCGCCCTGCGCTCCCTCTTGAGCCTGATGAGGCCGGAGGCCAACCCTGTCCAGTTCTCCCTCCTCTCGGGCTTGAGCACGGACGCCTGGGCGTACGCGCTCACGGCGTCCCTGTCGAGCTCCTGTATGAAGAGGGAGTTGCCGAGGTTGTGCCAGGCCAGCTCATACTTGGGGTTGAGCGAGATCGCCCGGTTGTACGACTCGACGGCCTCGTGGTTCCTCCCGAGGGCGTCCAGACAGGCCCCCCGGTTGTTGAACACGACCTCGTTGGAGGTGCCGCCGTCGATTACCGAGTCGAAGAGCTCGAGGGCCCTCTGGTACTCCCCGGCATCGTAGGCGGCGTTGGCCTGCTCGAAAGCCCCAGGGTCGTCGTGCCGCTTGCCAGTCGCCTGGGCGTCGGTCGTCTGGGTCAATGCGTGCTCGCATGTCCTCATGGATAGATAGTCTTTTTCGGGGGCCCTTGGCCAAAACTTATATCCAGGTCAAGATATAATTCAACCTGGAAAGGTGCCCGGATGTTGGTCCTCTTCCGGCCGTCCCCGAGGTCGATGGTCAAGGCCTTCATGGCCAGCAGGGTGTACAGGGCGAAGCCCGTCGAGCACTCCGAGAGCCAGAGGTTCTACTTCGAGGACTATATCGACTCCGACTCCCTGGACTACGACTCCCTCTACGGGCAGTACAAGGAGCAGTTCGGGGGCCTGGACTTCCTCGAGGACGAGAGGCTCCTGGAGATAGTCGAGGACGAGGTCTTCTGGGCCTCGAGGTTCCGCCAGCCGGACCGGTTCCAGCTGATACTCACCGTGCTGGGGCAGATAGAGAAGGGCGGCACGAAGCCCTACCTCGCCCAACAGTCGCCCGAGGCGAAGGAGATGAAGGACAGGGTGCGGAGGGTCACGGGGGAGTTCCGACGGGCGAAGCAGTTCCTCACCTTCGTCGCGGACGAGGGGAACAAGGCCCTCGTGGGCAGGGCGAGCTTCCAGCACAGGATCCATGACCTCGTCTTGAGGCACTTCGCGAAGAGGAACCCCGGGTACTCGGTCGTGATCCTGGACGAGGAGCACGCTCACATATGCTTCAAGGACGAGATACTCGTCGACCAGAGGAAGAGGTTCCCCGAGAGGCCCGGAAGGCGCGAGGCTTCCAGGTACTGGGTGCTCTTGACGGACCTGAAGCACCTGGAGTCGAAGAAGGACAAGGAGTACTACGCGGGCCAGCTCCCGGCCAACTACTGGAAGTGGGTCTCGGAGGGGGCACAGGTACTTAGCCCTATCCCAAGGATCACCCTGGACGACTTCTCGGCCTAGCGCAGGATTCAAATAGTGTCCGCCAGTGCCCATTCTCCGCGGTGGCGCCCACGAATCCGCTGTCGTAAACCCACAAGCTTGATATGGCCACAGATTAATCTTAACCGGGTTCGGGGCATCATCCAGGGCGTGGTAGCGTGAAGGACGACCAGCCGAGGCGAGAGCGAGAGGAGCAGTTCGCGTTTTACATGGACCTGGTCGGCCACGACATCCTCAACAACAACCAGGCGGTCCTTGGCTACCTTGAACTCATGCTCGCGACGCCCAGAATCGACAAGACGATGAGGAAGTATGCCGAGAAGGCCGTCTCCCACGTCCGCACGTCCACGCTCCTGGTGGAGAACATCAAGAGCCTCCTCTCGACCCGCGGGGTCGACGCGGGCTCGTACAAGCCCATCGACCTCGGGCAGATACTGCTCCGGTCGGAGCGGGAGCTCAGGGGCACATTCCCCGGCAAGAAGATCAGGCTGAGGGTGTCGCCGAAGGGGAACGGGGCGTTCGTGATAGGCAACGCCCGCGCGGAGGACCTGGTGCTGAACGCCCTCGTCAGCACCATCAGGATGGACCCCGAGGACGACATATCGATCGACGTGAGGCTCTCCGAGCTGGAGTTCGGGGGGAAGATGTGCTGGAGGGTCAGGATAGAGGACCCGACCGCGTCGCTCCCGCCTCTGATGAAGGACAAGAGCATAGAGCAGCTCTACCTGCAGGACAGCTCGACCGCGGTCAAGCTGGTCGGGCTCATATTCGCCAAGATGATCGCGACCAACCTGGGCGGGGACTTCGATGTCACAGAGCTCAGGGAGAAGGGAGACCGGCGGGGCACCGCTTTCATAATCACGCTCAGGAAGGCTGGCAGGCCATGACGAGCGTTCTGATAGTCGACGACGAGCTCTTCATCGTCGAGCTCTACCGCGACATACTCCAGCTCAGGGGGTACAAGGTCATGGGCACGGCGTTCGACGGGGAGGAGGCGCTGAGGAAGTACAATTCCTCCTCTGACAAGCCCGATGTCGTGATAATGGACCATCGCATGCCCGTCATGAACGGGGTCGAGGCGACCAAGGAGATCATGCGGATGAACCCTAAGCAGAAGGTCATCTTCGTCAGCGCCGACGTCATGGTCGAGCGGGAGGCCAAGGACGCGGGCGCAATCGAGTTCCTGCCCAAGCCGTTCCGCATGGACGACCTCATAGAGAAGATGGAGCGCATATCGAACTCTCATTGACTTCTCGGGCGCTCCGCAGGCCCACTGGCATAAATATGTGCCATGCAGAATACAAACCGATAACTTAAAGAGCAAAACGGGCATATTCCACTGAGGCAGTGCTTGACGATGTTGGACAGCTTCACCAAGGCCCGGACGATGCAGTTCCCCAGACAGGTCCTGGCGGGGCATGGGTGCGTGGGCCAGTCAGGAGCCGTGTGCAGAGACTTCGAGCTCAACGGCACGGCGCTGATAGTGACGGGGCCCACCACGGGCACCCTCGCGGCGGGCATGGTCAAGGACTCGCTCGCGGAGAAGAAGTACGAGGTGCAGCAGGTCGAGGTGGGACCCGCGACGCAGGCTAACCTCGTCAAGGTCGAGGAGGTCGCGAAGGACGTGCGCGCGTCGTTCCTGCTAGGCGTGGGCGGCGGGAGCAAGATAGACCTCGCGAAGCTCGGGTCAGTGAACCTCAAGATACCCTTCCTCAGCATACCCACATCCGCATCCCACGACGGCATCGCAAGCCCGAGGGCATCGATCAAGGACGGAGGCAACTCGCTCTCGCTGAACGCGAACGTGCCCTTGGGAATCATCGCAGACACCGCCTTGATCGTCAAGGCGCCGTACAGGCTGCTCGCGTCCGGGTGCTCGGACGTGATCTCCAACACCACGGCGATACTCGACTGGCAGCTCGCACAGAGGCTCAGGTCCGAGGACTTCAGCTCGAGCGCGGCGAACCTGGCGAGGTACGCGGCGGAGTCCATCATTGAGAGCGCCGGGAGCATCAAGCCGAACCTGGAGGAGAGCGTATGGGTCTCCATACGGCCGATCATCATCTCCGGCATCTCGATGGCCGTCGCAGGCTCCTCGCGGCCGACGAGCGGCTCCGAGCACATGCTCTCTCACATTCTCGACAAGATCGCGCCAGGCAAGGCTCTCCACGGAGAGCAGTGCGGCGTCGGGTCAATCATGATGATGTACCTGCACGGGGGGGACTGGCAGCGCATACGACAAGCCCTCCAGATGATAGGTGCGCCTACGACAGCCAAGGAGCTCGATGTATCTGAGGATCAGCTCATAGAGGCGCTCGTGCACGCGCACGAGATAAGAAAGGACAGGTACACGATACTCGGGGACAGGGGGTTGACACCGGACGCAGCGGGACGCCTGGCGAGGATTACGAAAGTGATCTGAGTCGGAGGTGTGCGGTATGGTGCTGGTGACTGTCGTCGGGGAACAGCAGTGCAGGAAGGGCTTCGAGTTCGTCTTCGGAGGGCCGATAGCCGAGTGCAGGGACTGCAAGATCAAGAACGTGTGCTTCCACCTGGAGCAGAACAGGCGCTACAGAGTCACGGAGGTGAGGGACGTCCACCACGAGTGCAAGATACACGAGGGGGGCGTGCGGGTGGTCGAAGTGGAGAAGGTGCCCACGAGGGCCGCCCTGCCATCGAGGGTGGCGCTGGAAGGGTCGATGCTCACATTCGAGGAGAGCAGCTGCGACAGACTCGGGTGCGAGCACTACAGGCTGTGCAGACCGATTGAGGCGGCCGAGGGGATGAGGTACAGGATCGCGTCGGTCGAAGGGCCGATATCGTGCCCGAGAGGTGAGGCGCTCAAGGTCGTCTTGCTCGACTGAGCATCGCGACGGAGAGCGCGGTCACGGCGACCACGAGCAGAACGAGCGAGAACTCCGGGATCTCCACGGGCGTGAACAGGAAGCTCCCGGTCTCGGGGAGGTCGGCGGACTGAACGTTGTCGTGCGCTCGGTAGCTGTACTCGACGGGATCGGACCCGCCTATCGTCACCGTGACCGACCACATCCCGTCCGTGGAAGTGCCTTCCGCGAGAACCATGTCGACAGACTGCGCCGGACCGCCGCCCACCTCCCTGTAGGTCAGCACGACTAGCACGACCCCGTAGGTGTCCGAGCAGTTCACGGTGAACACCACCGTGGTCTGGTCGAGCTGTACGGCGTCGTGGGCTGAGAAGGCGGGAGCTGTCTGGTCGCTCACCATGAGGAGGCTTGGAGCCGATGACCAGATCTCGATGCCCAGCTCCTCCACGGTCAGCCACAGGTCGGATTCTCCCAACGGGATGCCGGCCGGGAGGACGCCGCTGAAATCGTCCCCGGCGATGTGCTCCATTGCGACGTCCAGCGTGTAGCCCGATGACGCGTTGACCAAGTGGAGCAGCAGCTCCATATCTGCGGTGACGTTGTGAGCATGGGCTGCGACCGTGTTCGAGACAGAGCCGTCTATCTCCGAAGGCGGGCTGAACGTCACCTCCACTGGGCTCGCTGGTCCTTCTTCGGTGACCATGAACGAGAACACTTCGTACGGGGCGTACAGGGGGGCCATGCGCTCCGCCTCCGCGAGGTCGCTGGCCACGAAGTAGTACTCGACGATGCTCCCGACGGGCAGCTCAGGCAGGCGTCCGAAGTAGGTGTCGTTGCCGGACGAGAGGGACATCGACAGGACCGACCAGGCTCCTCCATCGACGCTGAAGTGGAGCCTCACCGACGAAGTGTCGACTCCTCTGTCGGCCGTGACGGTCGCGTTCAGGGCGATCCCGATGGCCGTGTAGTTTCTGAGCGGGACGGCTTCGTGAGAGATGTCGAACGCGCGCTCCTCCCTGTCCCCAGCGATCTCGATCCCCAGCAGAGCGGGCGGGATGTTCTCAGCAATGATCGCGAGCACGTCGCTCGTCCAATCCGGGTGGAACTCCCTCCCGACCTCGAAACAGAACGCGTAGATGTCTGCCCCGCCGTAGTGCCAGTCGATGGAGTCGCCCGTGGTGGGATACAGGCCGACGGATTGCTCCGCCGTGTAGCCGTTGAGCGCCGCGAGCTCGTTGCCTATCCGGACGAGGTCGGCGTCATCAGGCGTCACCTCGGTGGTGTACCCCCACGGCCACATGACAAGCTCGCCGTAGCTGTGGAAGTCCAGGGCAATCTCGAAGTCGCGTGCGAGCACGAGGTCCCTGATGGCCTGCGTCTCCGGCTCCGAGAACGGAAACTCGCCGCAGTAGACCTCCGAGCTGGGGTCGTGGGACGACCCGGCGCCGCCCCAGGCACCCTCGGGGTCGCCGTTCATCGAGCCGGCATAGTTCCTGTTCAGGTCCACTCCATACGTGCCATCGTAGTTCAGGCGCCTGTTCTTGCGCCACCACTCGTCGTACTGCAGGGCGTAGTCCAGCCCGTCCGGGTTTACAAGCGGGACTATCCATATCTCCCGGTTATCCACGAGCCAGCTTATCCTGGAGTCGTTCCCGTAGTTGTCCGTGAGGTTCTTCGCGATTTCGAGCACGATCTCGGACGTCGGCCACTCCCTCGCGTGGTGGAGGCCGACAATCATGACCTCGGGTTCGTCCTCGTCCCCCGAGACCTTGTCTGAGACCTTGAGTGCGATGATGTCCCTGTCCGCGAGCCCCTGGGTCTTCTCCCACGAATCGCCTATGTCGTAGACCTTGGATATCAGCGGATGGCTTGTTTCGATGCCGTAGAGGGCGGCCTTGATCTCCGAGTGGTTCCTGTAGTCGTAGTAGACCGGAGGAGCCTGGATGACCAGGGAGTCCGCTCCTGCCTCGATCGGAACTGCCGCATCGGTCCTGTCGGAAGCTATGCCAAGAGGCAACGCGAGAAGGAGAAGAAGAGCTGCAGATGCGACCCTGAGACAAAAGCGCGCCATTGCAGACCACACCCAGCATAGCCGGAGCCGCTATATCGTCGTTCCGGAACAGGAAACGAAACGACGGTCAACCACCGCTCACGGGCGGCAAGAAGGAGACCTCGTCCCCTTCCCTCAAGACCTTGGCCGGTGGACCATACTCCTTGTTCACGGACAGGATGATGTGCTCCCTGTATCTGGCCAGGGCTGGGAACCGCCTTATGTAGTCGTCGAGGAGGCCGTTGACCGTCGTGCCCTCCGGCACATCCAGGTCTTCCTCCTTGGCGCCCACGATCTCCCTGAACGCGGCGTACAGCTTCACTTTGACCTTCATGCTGTGCTCTCCAATTGCTTTCGGACTCTTCGAGGGATAGATGCGGCTCCCTAATCAAGGATTCGACCGATTTCTGAAGGGAAACGACGAAACGGCAATCGAGCGCGGACAACCCGCACAGGAAACGAGTTCTTCGGAGCGCTACTTCGTCTGCACTCCTCGGCAGCGCATGCGTGTCATGACCTGCCCCAAGGCCGTGCCGCCAATCTGGCAGAGCGAGTTGATAAATAATCTGATAACATATATGATACGATTATCGACAGGAGGGGCCAACGAGGACCGAAATCTGTTATCAGGTCGTGTCAGAAAACGTCTTTATGTGATGTTACCCGTTTGCGGACTGCACGCAATAGCAAAGCTTTTCACCTCGCACATGCCAAGCAGAGGTGGAGGGGCCAGGGATAGTCTTCTGTCGCAAGAACTCGGGGCAAGGCTATCCCACACGCCAAGGGCGTCGGGCTTCAGAGCAGCTTGGAAGATACAGCATCGAGCTCAGAGGGGGAGAAATGCCGACCGTTTCAGGTCAGTCAGCAGGGGGTGCTGTCGCACTCGCCAGCAAAAGAACGACAGCCCGAGGATGGGCCCTTGAACCCCAGATAACTGCCAACGCGAGGGTCGTCCTCGAGCGGAGGTACCTCAGAAAGGACGACGACGGCAAGCCCGTGGAGACGCCCAGGCAGCTCTTCGAGAGGGTGGCCAGGGCCATCGCGTCTGCCGAGGGCAACTACGGGAAGGACGAAAAGGAGATCGAGAAGGTCGCCGAGAAGTTCTACGAAATGATGGCCAAGCTGGAGTTCATGCCCAACAGCCCAACGCTCATGAACGCTGGCAGGGAGCTGGGACAGCTGTCGGCGTGCTTCGTCCTGCCCATAGGCGACTCGATGGAGGAGATCTTCGACGCGATCAAGTACACGGCCCTCATACACAAGTGCCTCGTGCCCGAGACGCTCGTGATGACCGATGACGGGTGTGCCAGGCTGGGATCCGTTCAGGCGGGCACCTGGATCGAAACGCACGAGGGGATGGACCTCGTCCGCTCGAAGCACGTGAACGGGGTTCAGGAGGTCTTCCGGGTCGAGACCCGCGAGGGCTGCGGCATCACGGGGACGGCGCTCCACAGGCTGATGGTGCAGGGCACGGACGGCCAGCTCGCGTGGAAGAAGATCGGACAGCTCGTGCCCGGCGACAGGCTCGTGATGAAGCTGGGAGGATGGCTGGGAGGCACGGAGAGCGTCGTTGTCAGCGTCCCCTCCGAGTCCCTCGACTCAGGCCTCGGCGAGAGCGTCACCTCGGCCAGCGAGGGGGCGCTCTGCGCCTTCCTGAGGAGGATCTTCAGCGACCGCGGCTGGGTTTCCCCCGCTGGCGTCGTCAGCGCGGACTGCGGCTCTGAGCATCTGGCCACGGAGATCCAGACGGTCATGTTCTACCTGGGCGTCCCAACCTGCAGACGGGGCTCGAAGCTCACCGTGTGCACCCGCTCGGGGTTCATGGTCTTCAGGGAGAAGGTCGGCTTCGATTCCGTGCTTCTGTCGAAGAGACTGATGAGCGCCGACCAGGGAACGATGGCGGAGGAGCTCGAGGCGGGCGGGGAGCTGCACGACGAGCCCGACGATGACGGCACGTACTTCGTGACGGTAACGGGCGTCATGCCTGCTGGCAGGCGCGAGGTGGTCGACCTGACCGTGCCCCAGAGGCACGCGTACCTGGCGAACGGCTTCGTGTCCCACAACAGCGGCGGGGGCACGGGGTTCAGCTTCTCGAGGCTCAGGCCGGCGAGTGACTCGGTCAAGAGCACCGCGGGGGTCTCGAGCGGGCCCATCTCGTTCATGGAGGTCTTCAACGCAGCCACGGAGACCATCAAGCAGGGCGGGACCAGGCGGGGGGCCAACATGGGCATCCTCCGCGTGGACCATCCCGACATAGTGGAGTTCATCACTTCCAAGCGGGACAGCTCCAAGCTCACCAACTTCAACATCTCCGTCGCGCTGACGGACAAGTTCATGAAGGCGCTCGAGGACGACGCCGAGTACGACCTCGTCAACCCCCGGACGAAACAGCCCGTCAGGAAGCTCAAGGCCAGGAAGATCTTCGAGATGATAGTCAACATGGCCTGGCGGAACGGCGAGCCGGGCATCATATTCCTGGATAGGATCAACAGGGACAACCCCACGCCGAAGGTGGGCGAGATCGAGAGCACCAACCCGTGCGGGGAGCAGCCGCTCCTGCCGTATGAGTCGTGCAACCTCGGCTCGGTCAACCTCGCCAAGATGCTCGCATACAAGGACGGGAGGCTGGATGTCGACTGGGCGAAGCTCGGGGAGACGGTCAGGTGGTCCATCAGGTTCCTGGACAACGTCATCGACGTCAATAAGTACCCGCTCAGGCAGATCGAGGAGATGACCAGGGCGAACAGGAAGATCGGGCTCGGGATCATGGGCTTCGCGGACATGCTCCTCAGGCTGGGCATACCATACGACACCGAGGACGCCATGAAGCTGGGCCAGAGGCTGATGGTCTTCATCGACGATGAGGGGCACAAGGCCTCGGTCGGTCTGGCGGAGGAGCGCGGGCCATTCCCGAACTTCCCAGGGAGCACGCTGAGGGGGAAGTACGACAAGCTCAGGAACGCCACGGTGACGACCATCGCGCCCACGGGCACGATCAGCATCATCTCGGGCGTCTCGAGCGGCATCGAGCCCATATTCGCCGTGGCGTACGTCCGGAATGTGATGGACAAGGACATCCTGCCGGAGGTCAACCCCATCTTCGAGGAGGTCGCCAGGGAGCGCGGGTTCTACACGGACGAGCTGATGAAGGAGATAGCGTCCAAAGGCTCGCTCAGGGACCTGAAGATGGTCCCCGAGGACGTCCGGAGGCTGTTCGTCACCGCCCTGGACATCACCCCCGAGTGGCACATACGGATGCAGGCAGCGTTCCAGGACCACACGGACAACGCCGTATCCAAGACGGTAAATTTCCCCAAGGACGCGACGCCCAAGGACGTCGAGGACGTGTACATGACTGCCTACAGGCTAGGGTGCAAAGGCGTCACCGTGTACAGGTACGGCAGCCGGGAGAACCAGGTGCTGAGCGTGGGGGAGGTGCGGGGAGCCGAGGAGGCTGTGGCCGAGGGCGAAGAGGCCGCGAGGCTCCCGCGCGCCCGCCCGTACATCACCAGGGGCACAACGCAGAGGCTCGAGACGGGGTGCGGGCACCTGTATGTCACGATCAACGAGGACGAGAGGGGCCTGTGCGAGGTCTTCACCCAGATGGGCAAGTCCGGAGGGTGCACCGCATCGCAGGCGGAGGCCGTCGGGAGGCTCATCTCACTCGCCCTGCGCTCGGGGATCGAGCCGGAGGCGATAGTGAAGCAGCTCAAGGGCATCAGGTGCCCGTCGCCGCTCTGGCAGCCCGGCGGGATGGTTCTGTCGTGCAGCGACGCCGTCGCAAAGGCCCTGGAGCGGTTCGTCAAGGACAGGCCGCTCGCTGCGGAGGCGGGCGAGGTCCCCGCACCCGCCGCCGAGGCCGGGGTCGCCAAGCAGAACTACGTCGACAAGGGGGACGTCTGCCCCGAATGCCCGGAGTGCGGGAGCATGGTGGAGTACGTCGAGGGGTGCGTGGTCTGCAGGACCTGCGGCTTCTCGAAGTGCTGGTAGATGCGACAAAAAGAGGGAGAAACGAGATGCCTTCGGCCCCACGGGGTGCGGGGCCGAGGCAGGTTTTCATTCCACGTGAGGAAGCATTTTGTCGACAGAAGCCGGTTCTGGTCCGCTCAAGGAGGATCTGTAGGATGAAGGTGCTGGCGATAAACGGCAGTCCCAGGAAGAACGGGAACACCCAGGTCATGATCGATGAGGCGGCGAAGCCGCTCATGCGCGCGGGCGTGAAGGTCGAGTTCGTCTCCGTCAGGGACTACGACATCCGGCCGTGTGACGCGTGCGAGGAGTGCTACACGAAGCCCTGGCAATGCCCGATCAAGGATGACGCCCTGAAGCTGTTGAGGAAGATGGCCAAGGCGGACGGGCTGATCATCGGGTCGCCGGTGTATGGTGCCGACGTAACCGCCCAGCTAAAGGCCCTCATGGACAGGAGCGTCATACCGTACAACATCCAGGCGTTCAAGGACAAGGTCGGGGCGGCCATAAGCGTCGGGGCGGGCGCCCACGGAGGGCAGGAGCTCGCCGTGCTTCAGATAATGACCTTCTTCGCGTTCCACGGCATGATTGTTGCCAATCCGAAAGGGGGATTGTTCGGGGCCATGGGCACTGCAGACCACAGAGGCGACATCAAGAAGGACAAGGAGGGCCTCCGAAGCGCCAGGGACCTCGGGGAGCGCATGGCCGAGCTCCTGAGGATGGTGGGGCGATGACGTGTTTTGTCGGGCATCTGAACAAGAAGGGCTACTTCGCCAAGCTCGGGATTGAGGTCACGAAGGAGAACGCGAAGGCCATCGAGCACGAGATAGCCAAGATAGTCGGACGTGAGGGAGAGCACTGCCCTGAGATATGGATGCAGATGAAGGCGTGGCTCGACGACCCGAAGAAGAGGCTCGAACTCGAGGGCAAGCTCAGGCGCAAGTTCGGCGCTGCGAACAGGTAGGCTACAGGCAGTGCCAAGCAAGGATATGCCGCAGGCCATCCGAAGACCGTGTGCGGCCGAGTCTCGTACCGTACGAGCCCAGAGACCAGTGCGGGGATGGCGACTGAGCATACCGCGGTCAGGCAGCTCAGGGGCGGGACTTTCGGCCCACCCTTCAATAGCAGGATATACATACCGCTACCAATAGCTAGGGAAGGAGAGGGGCACCGCAGGGAGAAGAAGGAGATGGGCGGCAAGCAACTGGTCAGCGAGCTGAAGCCTGGCGAGAAGGTCGACAGCTACTTCTCCGTCAACTACAAGAAGCCCGTTCAGGACTACAAGTACGGCGCGATGTTCGAGTTCCGCGTCGCGGACAAGAGCGGGCAGGTCACGGTGAAGTACTGGGGCGGTCAGGACAAGGAGGCCGTCGGAAGAGTGCACGACTCCTTCGACAGGGAGGATGTCGTGCGCGTCACTGGCGAGGTCGGGGAGTACAAGGGCCAGCTCGATGTATCCGTCAGCGAGAAGAACGGCGGGACGGTCTCGAAGCTCCTGGAGGGGATGTACGACATCCGGGAGCTGATCAGGGCCTACGAGAACATCGACGAGATGCAGGCGCAGCTAGCGAAGCTCGTTGACGGCGTGCAGGAGCCGAACCTGAGGAAGCTTCTGGAGACGTTCTTCCGGGACAAGGAGTTCCTAAGGGCGTTCTCAGAAGCGCCTGCCTCGATTCAGCTCCACTCGGCGGCCGTCGGAGGACTCCTGCACCACACGCTCAACGTCGCGGAGATCTGCCTGAGGGTCACGGACCTTCACCCTGAGCTGGACAGGGACCTCGTGCTCGCGGGAGCGCTCCTGCACGACATAGGCAAGGTCCAGAGCTTCAAGGTCACCAGCAACATCAACCAGACCGAGGCGGGGAACCTCCTGAGTCATGTCACGCTCGGGGACCAGGAGCTTGTGCGGAGGATCGTCTCGCTCGATAGCTTCCCCGACGTTCTGACCCTGAAACTGAGGCACATCCTGCTGGCGCACCACGGGAAGAAGGAATGGGGGTCGCCGGTCGAGCCGATGTTCCCCGAGGCGCTCGCGGTCCACGAGGCGGACGACATCGACGCGAAGCTGGACAACATGATCAGGAAGCGCGAGGAGGCCGTCACGGAAGACGATTGGATCTGGGACCCGAAACACGCAAGGCTCATCTACCTCAAGTGAGAGGCCGGTGCACAGTTGCGTCCATAGCGTCGCGTCCTGCCGCACACTTCCATACATCATTGTTCGACAGAGCTATATAGTGTATATTTATCTCGGGGGCCAAATAGAGGAGGGTTCCACTTGAGACCGCTCAGGACCACGCTCACGCCAGAAGAGATGCCGACGAAATGGTACAACATACTCCCGGACCTGCCGGAGCCATTGGCTCCTCCGTTGCACCCGGGGACGAAGCAGCCGGTCTCTCCGAGCGACTTCGAGCCGCTCTTCCCGAAGGCGCTGATAGCACAGGAAATGTCGAGTGAGAGATACATCGACATCCCAGACGAGGTCCTCCAGGCATACATGCTCGTGAACAGGCCAAGTCCTCTCCAGAGGGCCGAGAGGCTGGAGAAGGCGCTCAAGACGCCCGCGAAGATCTACTACAAGCGGGAAGACCTGAGCCCTGCGGGCAGCCACAAGACGAACACATCCCTCGCCCAGACATACTACAACATGAAGCAGGGCGTGGAGAAGATCACGACGGAGACGGGCGCGGGCCAGTGGGGCACAGCGTTGGCGTTGGCCACGAACTACTTCGGCCTGAAGTGTCAGGTGTTCATGGTCAGGGCGAGCTACGATCAGAAGCCCTACAGGCGCGAGATGATGCGCGTGTACGGGGCCGAGGTGAACCCTTCCCCGAGCACGATCACCGACTTCGGCAAGAAGATGCTCGAGAAAGACCCTAAGCATCCAGGCTCCCTGGGAATAGCCATCAGCGAGGCGATCGAGGCCTGTGTCAAGGGGAATAGCACGAAGTACAGCCTCGGGAGCGTCCTGAACCATGTCATGCTCCACCAGACCATCATAGGCCGGGAGACACTCCTGCAGTTCCAGAAGCTGGGCGAGCAGCCGGACTACATGATCGGGTGCGTGGGCGGGGGCTCCAACTTCGCCGGGTTCACGTTCCCGGCGATAGGCGAGAAGCTCAAGAAAAAGACCTCGACCGAGTTCATCGCGGTAGAGCCCAAGGTCGTCCCGAGCCTGACGAAGGGCAAGTACGAGTACGACTTCGGGGACACCGCCGGCATGACCCCTCTTCTCCTGATGTACACGCTCGGGCACGACTTCGTCCCGTCGCCCATCCATGCCGGTGGGCTGAGATACCACGGTGCCGCCCCGACCGTGAGCGCGCTGGTGAAGCACAAGATAGTGAAGCCCGTCGCGTACGAGCAGAAGGAGGTCTTCGATGCTGCGGTTCTGTTCGCTGAAGCCGAGGGTGTAATCCCCGCGCCCGAAACGAGCCACGCCATCAAGTCGGCGGTGGACCTCGCGCTCGAGGCCAAGAAGAAGAACGAGAAGAAGATCATTGCGTTCAACTTCTCGGGCCACGGCCTGCTGGACCTCGGCGGGTACCAGCATTACATGGACGGCAAGATGACCTGAGCCCGAGACCTATGCGTAGTGGGAGTCCTGGGTCTCCTTGAGCTCCCTGTACGCCCTTCTGTATTCGGGGCGCTCGAGGAGCACGTTCAGGCTCCTCTGGAGATCGTGCTCAAGCCTGTCCTGCCTCGAGGAGTAATACTCGCGCCTCAGCATGTCCGAGATCTCGGAAGAGTACTGCTGCATGCCGAACATGATGACCGAGTACGCGGAGGGCGAGCGTGAGATGACGCTCAGCGGCACCGGGGAGCCGCCCTTGATGGCCTCGAGCAGGTCGGGGGAGGGCCCGCCGACCTCCGACGCGACAGCTGCCATCTTCTTTGGCGCGACCTCGGTGGCCTTGATCTGGTATACCTTCTGGTCCGTGAACACGAACGTGTCGTATGCGCCCTTGACATGGTTCCTTCCGGTGAGCGCGCGCCAGTCCTGCTTGCGCTCGCTGAGGTCGTACTTCCCCTTGAGGTAGCGCATGAACTCGTCTATGCCGTGGAACTCCATGTCGTCTGTACTATCCGCGCCTCGAGAGCATCAAGCTTTCGCCTCCGCGGCCTGATTTCAAGAATCATCTATAGCTCTCGCCAGTGATCCGCTCGAACATATCTATGTAGAGCTCGGAGACCTCCCTGATCTTGGCCTCTGGGAGCGCGGGTATCTTCGGCTCCGGCCTGCCCATCTTTCGTGCCTCGGTGAGCTTGTCGTAGTACCCGGACTGCCTGTAGTATTGCCTCACGCTCTCCTTGCTGAGCTCGACGAACTGCCCCTTCGAGTACTCCTCCCAGTCCCACCAGCGGTCCTCGTCCGCGGTGCCGAAGGTGTCCACAATCATGAGCTCCCGCTCCTCGTCGAACGCATACTCCTTCTTGCCATCGACATGGATGAGGTCGCGCTTCTCGACCTCCTCGGCGATCTTCTCGTCTATGGTCAGAGCAGAATCGACTATCGTCTTGTACTCCTGGGTGCTGAGGCCGGCTATCTTCATCGCCTCCTTCTTGGTGAGCAGACGGTCGACCTTCTCCAGCTTCGTCGTTACCTCGATGAAGGGCTCGGGGAGCTTGTCTCCGTACTTGACCTCCTTCGTCGGCTTGAAGCCCAGCTTCGAGGGCTTCAGCTTGCCACTCTGGACCCTGTCCCACATCGAGCCCGCGACGTAGTGCCTGGTTATGACCTCGAGCGGGATGAGGTAGTTCGTCGTCTTCCTTTTTATCTTGCTGTACGGGAGCACCTGGACCTTCTCCACCCTCATCCTGTTCGGAGGTATGAGCTCCCTGAAGTGCGTCTTGATGCCGTTGGAGCGCGCCACCTGGAACCAGAAGGCGCTCGACCTGCAGAGGGTCTCGCCCTTGTGCGGTATCAGCGACGGGATGATCTTGTCGAATACCGAGATCTTGTCGGAGAACACGAACTCCAGCGAGTGCTGGTCCACGTCGAAGACGTCCTTCACCTTGCCCTGGCGAATTAGTTTCATCGGTTCCGGATGCGTTGTAAGCTATCTCTGTTCTTAACGGTTGCGGTTAGGTCAGTGTTCTCGACCCCGCGCGCGCAATCGGGAGCGAGCGCGTGTAAGTGCGTGGTATCTTCCGAATCATTAAGGAGCGTCACGTCGCTTGACATGACCGAAGAGGGAGGCGAGATGACCGTCAACTTCTCGAGACACTTCTCGGACCGGTCAAAGGAGATGCGCGCCTCTGAGGTGAGGGAGCTCCTGAAGCTCCTCCAGGTGCCGGACATGATTTCCTTCGCTGGCGGCTTCCCGAACCCCGAGACCTTCCCTGCGGAGCTCATCAGGCAGCTCGTCGACGACGTGCTCAAGAAGGACGGCGCCCAGGCCCTCCAGTACGGCATCACAGAGGGATACGCTCCGCTGAGGGAGGCCGTGGCCGACAGGATGGCCAAGAGGGGCATCGACACGGCGAAGGAGAACGTGCTCATCGTGAGCGGGTCGCAGCAGGTCATCGACCTGATGGGGAAGATATTCATCGATCCCAGAGACATGGTTGTGGTCTCAGCCCCGACATATCTCGCGGCGCTCACGGGCTTCGGCGCGCTCCAGGCGACATTCGAGTCAATCCCCATCGACGCGAACAACATGCGCATGGACATCTTCGAGGAGAGGATGAAGAGGCTGGCAAAGAGGTCCAACCCTCCAGAGATAGTCTATGTGCTCCCGAACTTCCAAAATCCCGCAGGCGTGACGATGCCTGAGAGGAGCAGGCGCAGGCTCGTGGACCTCGCCTCGGACTACGACTTCATCATACTCGAGGACGACCCGTACGGCGAGCTCAGGTATGTGGGCGAGCACATCCCGCCGATCAAGAGCTTCGACGACGAGGGAAGGGTCGTCTACATGAGCACCTTCTCGAAGGTGCTCTCGCCCGGTCTGCGCGTCGGGTGGGTGCTCGCGGACACGGAGATACTGAAGAAGCTCGTGATATCGAAGCAGTCCACGGATGTCTGCACCAATGTCCTCGGCCAGAGGATCGCCCACGAGTACCTCGTCGGAGGACACATCGACCCGCAGATAGAGAAGATCAAGAAGGTCTACAGCAGGAAGCTGTCGGTCATGCTCGCGGGCATGCAGGAGTACATGCCGGAGGGGATCGAGTGGACCAAACCCGAGGGAGGCATGTTCCTGTGGGTGACACTCCCGGATAGCATGGACTCCGGGGAGCTGCTCAAGCGCGCGCTGAGGAAGAAGGTGGCGTTCGTCCAGGGCGAGGCGTTCTTCGCGGACCCGAGAGAAGGCATCAACACCATGAGGCTCAATTTCACGCACCCGTCCGACCAGATGATTTCCGAGGGGCTGCGCAGGCTCGGCTCGGTGGTCAACCAGGAGCTGGTCTCGCGCTGGGACAAGTCCTCGGAGAGCGAGGCCAGGAAGCTGGAGGACGCCGTCAAGGGGTCTCTAATCGGCAAGAGCTAGAAGACATCCGCCCCTGCGTGGACGACTATGCCCTTGTCCGTGATCGAGTAGGGTTTGACTCGCCTCGAATGCGAGGTGCGCCTCATCTTGAGTATCCTTATCGTCAGCTGGACCTCGCCGCCCTCCTTGTTCTCGTCAGATTGCAGCAACAGTACCCCATCTGCAGTGTACTCCGCAAGGCCGTCCCTGGAGGACCTCTGGTTCTCGTCCTTCACCTCAGCCGTGATGAGCGTGGTCGCGCCCGTGCTCCGCAGCAACTGGCAGAGGTTGAACAGGTTGGACCTGCGCTCGTTCTCGTCCGCGAACATCATGTTGAGCAATGACACTGAGTCGAGCACGACCCTCTTCGCCCCGAAGGACTTCACGAACTTCGGGAGCTCGCTCTTGATTCTCGTGATCGTCGTCTTCGCGTCCGAGGGCTCCAGCTTGAACAGCCCCAGCTTCTTCTTCTCGATGGCGCCTGAGAGGTCCCAGCCGAACGAAGTCGCGTTCTTGATTATGGAGTCTCTGTCCTCTTCGAGGGAGATGAAGATGCACGGCTCATCGCTCTTCAGCCCCTCGACGAGGTACTGCAATCCGAGCGTGGTCTTGCCGGTCCCGAAGGAGCCCATCACGAGCACTATGTGGTTTTCCGGCAGCCCGCCCTGAAGCATCTCGTCCAAACCGCTGACACCAGTCTTGACCCTGTTTGTCGCCATGGGACTACCCCACCCGCTCCGTGTTTATCACGACGAACCCGCTCTGAGATGTTATGAGAGTGGCGAAACGCGCGATCCGCTCCTGGTCCAGGTGCGGCAGGACGCTCATGAACTTCTCGACATAGAGATACCTCTGCCGCTTGGAGGTGTGGTGGAACTTCGCCCACTCGAACTTGAACACGCCGTCCACGCTGTCGATGATCATCTGCTGGCGCTTCCTGTCCAGGATCTCGTCCGTGAGTATGAGATAGAACACGGAGCCCCACTTCTTCGACATCCTCTGGATGCCCTTCAGGAGAGCGATCACGTCCTGGAACTGCACGGTCTCCGAGACCACGAGGTCCGTGAGCGAGTCGATGATGACCATGCTCCCTGGTGCGTTCCCGTCCAGGAAGTCTACGAGGGACTCGAGGAGCCCGTCCTTCTTCTTGTCGGTGAACAGCCCCTCCTGGCCCGACTCGAGCCATGTCGTGGGCACCAGAGTGTGCATGAAGTAGTCCTTCGAGAAATCCTTGAACAAGAGGTTGCTGTCGAGGGACTGATAGAAGTCCTTGTTGAAGGACATCTTGACCTCCTGGAGTATGTCGTCCCTGGATCTGGAGAAGGTGATGTAGCACATCTTCTGGGGCAGGGTGCCGAGCTTGCCAGCATCGCCCAGCATGAAGGTCCTCGTGTCGGGGAACTCCTTGACGATGCCGATTTTCGCGGCCGAGGTGAGGGCGAACTCGAGCCCTCCGCCGCCGACGTCTCCCAGCAACAGGACCACGGACCCCGCCGGCAGCCCGCCCTGGATGATGGAGTCGAAGTCCGCGACCCCAGTGGGTATCCTCTTCACATCCCCTTCTGACATCAGAAAGCCTTCGCGCGCATGTGACGCGCGTTATAAAATCGGGCTGTGAGTATAAATATTTTCGTCACGTCAAGTCGCAAGATTCTCGGGATGCAGAGCCGCGCTCACTCGCCCTTGAGGACGAACTCCTTCACCATCGAGAGAGCCTTCTCCGCAGACTGCTCTTTGATCTCTGTCCGAGAACCTTTGAAGAGGTTCT
>DYTN01000004.1:0-70430 GCA_020725925.1 Methanobacteriota archaeon | reverse complement strand
CTGTGCTTGCCAGAAGAGATCGACACAAAGACCAGGCCGACGGGCTTCGCGCTCGTGCCGCCTGTCGGACCAGCGATGCCGGTTATCCCAACTCCGATACTCGAGCGTAGCCTCTTCCGAATCCCATCAGCCATCTGGACCGCAACTTCAGAGCTTACTGCACCCTTCGCATCCAGCGTCTTACCGTCGACTCCGAGCAGATCGACCTTTGCCTGGTTGCCATACGAGATGACTCCGCCCAAGAAGTAGTCGCTGCTCCCTGGGACATCCGTGAGATAGTTGCCCAGTCTCCCGCCAGTGCACGATTCCGCGACCGAGATCGTCAACTTGCGCTCCCTGAGAAGCCTTCCCACTTCCTCAGCGAGCACGGCACCCGCCTCCGGCCTTTCCAGGGTGCGCGCCCGAATCTAGCAACCGCTGCCTCGCGTCAATCGCCTCCATGAACACGACAACAGCCTCAGGCACGAGATGCTTCCACTTCTCCCCCGCTACTATCCTCCGCCTGATCTCCGTTGCTGAGTATCGCTTGGGATCGTACGCCTTCGTCTCATGCACCTCATATCCTGCCTGCTTGAACAGGGACCTCGTGAGGTCGCTGTTCGAGAACACGATGTCGAACGGTGGGAGGTACGATTCGAGGTGGTTCACCCAGACGGAGTACCTGTTCACGTCGCGCACTGGGATGATGTGCACCCGAGCACACTCCCCCGGATTGAGGGACGAGAGGAGCATCTGGTACCTCTCACCAGCCGTGAACGGGTTCTTCTCGGTGTGGGACTCCTCGGCGCTGCCTATCACGACGATCAGGTCGTCGCACTTGCCCAGAACCTCTTCGATGACGGCCAGGTGCCCCTTGTGGAAGGGCTGGAACCTACCCACGATTAGACCGCGCAAGAGAAATCACCCAACTCAATGTGCAGCGGGTTTCTCGGCGCCCGAGATGGGCGCGCCAGCCGATGGGCGCTTGGCAGCCACGAGCTGGGCGAGCTTCTTGAGCAGGCCCTCCTTGCGCGAACCGACCAAGGCTTCGGTGAGCACATCGTTCAGCGTGCTCACGGGCACGACCTTGACCTTGCCGATGTACTTGTCTTCGAGCAGGACGTCCTTGAGATTCTCCTCTGGTATGAGGACCTTCTTGAGACCTATCTCCGCGGCCGCCTCGATCTTGGCAGTGACGCCTCCCACGGGCAGGACCTGCCCTCTGACGCTCAGGCTGCCCGTCATGGCGACCGACTGGTCGACTTCGATCTCCTCGAACGCGGAAATGACCGCCGTCGCGACGGCAATCGAGGCGCTGTCTCCTTCGATGCCCTCGTAAGTGCCTATGAACTGAACGTGTATGTCGTGGTTGCTGATGTCCTCGCCCGTGTACTTCTTGATCAGGGCGGACACGTTCTGGACGCTCTCGCGCGCGATCTCCCCGAGCTTCCCCGTCGCGATGATCTTGCCGCCCTCCCTGTTCTGTGGAGGCGTGACCTCGGCGACTATCGGGGTGACTATGCCCGAGAACTCGGCCATCGATGACTCGGCGTTCAGGACCGCAAGGCCGTTCACTATGCCGACCACAGCGCCCTCAGTGAGCGATATCTTGTAGTCCTTCCTGCGCTCGACCGCCCGGTCCGTCACTTGCTGCTCGAGCGATCTGGCGATCTTCTTCGCATCGAGCACGTGCTTCGTCTCGACCACTGAGGCGCCCTGCTCAGACGCGATGTCGCCAGCAACCCTGACGAGACCTCCGAGCTCCCGGAGCCTCAGCGTGAGCATGCCCCGCCTGCCGGACCTCCTCTGGGCCTCCCTGATGATCTCCGCGACCGCCCCCCTGTTGAAGTGGGGTATCTTCTTGTCCTTGGAGACCTCCTGCGCGACGAACTTGATGAGCTTCTTCCGGTTATCCTCTGAGTCGGGCATCGTGCTCCGCATGTAGATCTCGTACCCGTAGCCACGTATCCTGGACCTCAGGGCGGGGTGCATGCCAGCCACGGCGTCCAGGTTGCCCGCGGCCACGAGTATGAAGTCGCACGGCACGGGCTCGCTCTTTACCATGGCGCCCGAGCTGCGCTCGCTCTGCCCCAGTATGCCGAACTCGCCCTCCTGGAGGGCTGTCAGTAGGCTCTGCTGGCTCTCGATCCTGAGCATGTTGATCTCATCTATGAACAGAACGCCCTTGTTGGCCTTGTGTATGGCCCCTGGCTCCAGCCGCTCGTGGGCCGGCGTCTCGAGCCCTCCGCTCTGGAACGGGTCGTGCTTCACGTCCCCCAGCAGCGCACCCGCGTGCGCGCCCGTCGCGTCTATGAACGGGGGCGGGTTATCCGGCTTGTGAGATATGAGCAGCTTCGGAATCATGACGGACTCCTTTCGCTGCGTGTACGACCTCGCCAGGAAGTAGATGAGCAGGCCGCCTATGGCAACTATGAGCAGCGGGGTCGAGTCGCCCTGCACATAGGACATGAACGCCCCGAGCACGACTATCATCAGTATGAGCATGATGAGCGAGGAGTTCTTCTGGGCCTTCTTCTGCTCGGCCTCGAGCTTCTGTGCCTGGACGATCTCCTTGCCCTTCCCCGAGGGGACGATCCTCACCTTCGGCTCGTTCTGGTCCTCCGGGTTGTTGTAGGCTATCACGTCCTGCAGCTCGCCCTTGGGAAGGAAGTCGGTCATTGACCTCGCGAGCATGGACTTGCCAGTGCCCGGCTCGCCTATCAGGATGACATGCCTCTTCTGCTCCGCCGCCTTCCTGATGACCGTGACCGCCTCGTCCTGGCCTATGACCTGGTCTACGAGCGTTGCGGGTATCTTGACGTCCGCGGTGGTCTCGAAGACCTGTGACCTGACCCATTCCTCAACATCCGGGAGGCCGAGGGTGGAACTCCAAGAATCGCTGTCTGCCATCAGCTGCACCAGTAGCTGTCACAAAGGTGACGTTCCAAGCTATTAGGCCTCGTGCTAAATAAGGATTGCGCCTAGAGCTAGGACCGTTGTCGCGCCGGCCAGTAGGTCGACGCGACCGTTTCGGGAAAGGCATTTATCGGTGCACTGTCGCGGCGCCATGGCGCAAGTATTAGGCAGGTGCCCTCCATCAAGGAAAGCGCGAATCGGTGACCACGGATGAGGATAGACGAGCTCGGGCTGGACCATCGCATAGTGCGGAGGCTGAAGGAGGACGGGATCGAGGAGCTCTATCCCCCCCAGGCAGAGGCCATCGGCCCGGCGCTGGAGGGGAAGAACCTCGTGCTGGCCATCCCCACGGCCTCGGGCAAGAGCCTCGTGGCGTACGTGGCCATGCTCCAGGCCGTGCTCAGGGGCGGGAAAGCGCTCTACATCGTCCCCCTGAAGGCCCTCGCATCAGAGAAGTATGACGACCTCGCGAAGTTCCAGGACCTGGGGATAAAGGTCGGGGAGTCCACAGGAGACTACGACGAGGTGGACCCAAAGCTGCACAGGTACGACATCGTCATAGCCACCTCGGAGAAGGCGGACTCTCTCCTGAGGCACAGGTCGAAATGGCTCGACCAGTTGACCGTCGTGGTGGCGGACGAGGTGCACCTCATCAACGATCCTGAGCGGGGACCGACGATGGAGGTCACCCTCGTCAAGTTCAGGACCTTCAACCCCTCCGCCCAGGTCATCGCCCTCTCGGCCACGATCAGGAACGCCCGGGAGCTGGCCGAGTGGCTCGGCGCGACGCTCGTGGAGAGCTCCTGGAGGCCGGTGCCACTACGAGAGGGCGTCTACGCCGAGGGCAAAGTGTTCTTCACGGACAATAGGAAGCGCGTTCTGCTGGAGGCCGAAGAGCCCGTGCACGCGCTGGTGAAGAGCGCCCTGGAGTCCGGAGGACAGTGCCTCGTGTTCGTGAACACTAGGAAGGCGAGCGAATCGCTTGCGACCCACCTCGGTGCGGTGGTGAAATCCTCTGGAGGATATCAGGCCCAGGACCTGGCGAAGGCCTCGAAGAGGCTCATAGGCGAGCAGGACGAGCCCACGACCATGGGCAGCAAGCTCGGGAGATGCATCAAGAGCGGCTGCGCGTTCCATCACGCCGGCCTCACGAGCGCCCAGAGAAAGCTCGTCGAGACGACCTTCAAGAGCGGGCTCCTCAGGTGCATAGTCGCCACTCCCACCCTCGCGGCGGGCATCAATCTCCCCGCGAGGACGGTCATCGTGCGGGATGTGAGACGGTTCGATGCGAACGCCGGGTGGTCGACAATCCCTGTGCTGGAAGTCAAGCAGATGTGCGGGAGGGCTGGCAGACCGAGGTTCGACACCTACGGTGAGGCGATCCTGGTCGCGAGGGACGAGGAGGAGAAGGACCTGCTCCTGGAGAACTACCTGCTCGGGGAGAACGAGGACATCTACTCCAAGCTTGGCACCGAGCCCGCGATAAGGTCTCATGTGCTCGCGCTCATAGCCACCAAGGCGGCGTCGTCCTTCGACGATCTGAATTCGTTCTTCTCGAAGACGTTCCTTGCGCACCAGACAGAAGCTGCCTACCTGAGCGACACGATCTCGGGGGTCGTCGAATTCCTTAGGAGAGAGGGGATGCTGCACGACGGCGACCCGCTCCGCGCGACCATGTTCGGGAGGTGGGTGAGCGACCTGTACATCGACCCGCAGTCGGCCACGATCATCCGGGACGCCCTCACTAAGTACAAGCCGGGCAAGGAGTTCGGCATGCTCCACGCCATCAGCGCGGTCCCCGACATGCCCGTGATGTATCTGCGCCAGTCGGACTACGGCTGGATAGAGGAGTTCGAGAGCGAGGCGAGCGACCAGCTCCTGATCGAACCGCCGTCTGACCTGACCAAGTACGAGTTCTTCCTGGCGGAGCTCAAGACCGCCAAGCTCCTCCACGACTGGGTCTCCGAGGTGCACGAGAACGACATCGCGGAGGCGTTCGGGGTAGGGCCGGGAGACATCAGGAACAAGATGGAGATGGCCGAGTGGCTTGTCCACGCTGCGGCCAGGCTCGCGGAGCTGTTCTCCAAGGACGCCGTCGAGCCAGCCCGGGAGATGAGGACTCGGGTGGGGTACGGCATAAAGCGCGAGCTGCTCGATCTCGTCAAGCTCGGAGGCGTGGGGCGCGTGAGGGCGAGGGCGCTCTACGACCGCGGGCTCAGGTCCATCGAGGACCTGAGGAACACGAGCTACGACAGGCTCAAGCAGATACCCACGATAGGCGAGGCGGTGGCCAGGTCGATCAAGAACCAGCTCGGCCAGACGGACCCGACGATGCCTCCGGAGCTCGAGGACCGGCAGAGGTCCCTCAAGGAATACAGATGATTAATCTACACATACGTACGTGCTGAGGGCGTTTCATATGGCAGACGCGTTTCTGGAGACCACGAAATACCTCAGGGCGTGGATGGTCCCTGCGAGGAAGGGCCAGGCGCCCTCGCTCATGCAGGAGATCATGGACGAGGCGGGCGCAGCAGGGGCAGAGGTTGTAATCGCCAAGGCGGACCTCATCTTCGGGGCCGATCACCTGAGGACCGCCCTCTATCATGCCCTGAGGGCTATCGCCGATGGGACGAACTCGTCGTCCTCGCTCGCGATGGAGACGCTTCTCTACGCTTCCGGGGAGAGACAGCTCAGCAGCGCCATCAAGAAGATGTCCGTTGGCGAGGGGACGGAGGAGATCGTAGTCGCCCAGCTGACAGACAGACCAGTTCGACCAGGAGCCGGATGGTCCGAGCTACCGGACATGGAGAAGGACATCGACTCTGAGCGACTGCTGAGGTTCGGGATAGCGAGGACTGAGCTGGAGACGGTCAAAGGTGACAGGACGGGAGAACTCGTCCTCGAGCGCGTGGCGTCCGTCGACGTCACGAAGAAGTGATTTGGCCCAGGCTCGACGGTTATAACTACAGGCTAGCCAATGCCGTAGCCCGGTCCGAGGACCATGCCCGCGATTGTGGAATGCGTTCCGAACTTCAGCGAGGGGCGCAGGAAGGATGTCATCGACAGAATCGTCTTCTCGATAAGGTCAGTCCCTGGCATCAAGATCCTCGACGTGCAGATGGACCCCGACCACAACAGGTCCGTGGTGACCTTCGCGGGGGGCAAGGAGAACATCCAGGAAGGGGCCTACAGGGGCGCGAGGGCCGCGTCGGAACTCATAGACCTCACGAAGCACGAAGGAGAGCACCCGCGCATGGGCGCCCTCGACGTGCTGCCCTTCGTGCCCATCGCGGGCGTCACGATGGAGGACTGCGTCGAGATAGCCAACAAGGTCGGCGCGCGCATCGGGAAGGGGCTCAAGATACCCGTGTACATGTACGAGGCCGCGGCCAAGCGGCCGGAGAGGGCCAACCTCGAGAACGTTCGCAAGGGGGAGTTCGAAGTGCTCAAGGAGGCCATCCTCACGGACGAATCAAGGTACCCGGACTACGGCCCGCGGATGATCCACCCGACCGCAGGAGCCATCGCGGTGGGCGCTAGGATGCCTCTGATCGCGTTCAACATCAATCTCGACTCGAAGGACTTGAAGGTCGCCAAGGAGATAGCCAGGAAGATCAGGGCCAGCAGCGGTGGCATGCCCAAGGTGAAGGCCCTGGGATTCTACCTGGAGGCGAAGGGCGTGGTCCAGGTGTCCATGAACCTCACGGACTACACCGTCACCCCAATCTCCAAGGTCTTCGAGACGGTCAAGGCCGAGGCTGAGGCAAGAGGGGTCGAGGTGGTCGAGAGCGAGATCATCGGCCTCATACCGCTCGACGCCGTGTGCGACCTCGCGGCCAAGTTCCTGAAGCTGGGCGGTTTTTCCAGCAACCAGGTCCTGGAGAGGAGAATTTGGGCGTGAAGGACCTCGACGCCCTCAGGAGCCTCTGCGCGGAGCTCTCGAGCGACGAGCCGTCGCCGGGCGGAGGGACCGCCTCCGCCGTTGCGGGCGCGATGGCCGCGTCGCTCATGTCCATGGTGTGCGCCATCACCGCCAAGAGCAGGAAGCACGAGGCGGACCGGCTGGAGCTTGAGGACCTCAGGAGGTCGTTCGCCGAGAAGAGGGACGAGCTGGTGCGGCTCGCGACCATGGATGCCGAGGCCTACGACCTCGTCGTAAAGGCGGCGAGGGAGAAGGGCCTGAGCCGGTCCAGGAAGACCTCGAATGACTACGAGCGCGCGTTGGCGCACGCGGCCGAGGTGCCCATGAGGACGGCACAGGCGTGCTACGAGGTATTGTCCAAGGGGCTAAGGGTGGAGGAGATCGGCAAGAAGAGCGCGAGGTCCGACGTCGGTGTCGCCGTGCTCCTGGCGGATGCCGGCCTCAGGGGAGCGCTGATGAACGTCAGGATCAACGTCGCTGGGCTCACGGACCGGCCCGCTGCCGATGCCTTGGGGTCATCGGCGTCCGCCCTGGAGCGCAGGGGGAATGCGCTCGTCAAGGACCTGCTGGCAAGGCTGTGAGAGAGCTTCGGGACATTGGATGTGAGCACTTCTGGCAATCGTATCAGTTCTGATAGAGAAAACGATACATTTATATGCGCATACAAAAATGATAACTCAGTCCAAGAGTGTCAGTGGTCCACTTCGAGTCAGGCCTCTGGCGCATGGAGCTTGATGTCCCTTGGCGGGAAGCTACCTAAAGAGCCTCCAGTTAGCTAAGCAGCTAGAAGAGCGTGCTAAGGAGGCCACTCGGAACAAGGAATTTGCTGAGAAGGAGCTCGAGGCTCTGGAGCAGTTCCTGAAGACCTGCAGGGAGATCGACGCGGACCTCTCAGAGGTCGAGAGGCCGAAGAGGGACTTCGACGCCGCCATGGCGACCAAGGACTACCAGACCGCCCTAGGGCACGTCCGGAAGGCGATGGAGGCCGCCCGTGCAGCCTATGTCCGCAAGCTGGGCGATGTCGGCGACTCCGTCGAGGCGCTGCTCGCGCTCATGCAGGGCTCCGGTGGAGAGGCGAAGAACGCCCGCGAGCTGCTGGAGAGGAGCAAGGAGCGGGTCGTTGCGGAGGACCTCGAGGGCGCCATGAAGTACGCCAAGAACGCGTACGACGTCGCTGAGAGGGCGGTCCACGAACTGTTCTCACAACTGTTCTCGCAGGCCCAGGAGACGATTATGCAGGCGAAGGACTTCGGGGAGGACGTCACCATCTTCGAGGACCAGCTCTCGAGAGCCAAGTCCGCCCTGGAGAGCCAGGAATACGAATCATGCATGAGCCAGATAAAGGAGGTCCTGGACGGTGCCGGGGAGGACCTGAAGTCGAGGATCAACTCCACCATATCGAGGGCAGAGGAGCTCGTCTCTGCGGGGGCGGAGCTCGGTGCAGACATGTCCCGGGTCGAGTCGCATGTGGAGCGGGCGAAGACCGCCCTCGGGTCGCTCAGGTTCAAGGAATCACTCTCGTACGCGAAGAAGGCCGAGGCGGAGGGGGAGAATTCCATCTCCGCGAGGTTCCAGGAGATGGCCAGGGAGACCAGGGAGAACATCCGGAAGATGAAGGCCGCGAAGGAGGATGTCACGGTCCCGCAGCAGCTCCTCGACCAGGCAGTGAGCGCCCTCAAGGAGAAGAAGTACATCGAGGCGCTCCACGCGCTGAACACAGCGCACGAGCGCGTGCATCAGGCGGAGTTCAACTCCGTGCTCCAGGTCATATCCGAGGCCAGGGACAAGTTCGTCCTCGCCAAGAAGGTGGGCGTGGACATGACCAAGGCCATCCTCCTTCTCAACACCGCAAGGGACAACCTGAAGGCGGGCAAGTTCGAGGACGCCATGGACTACGCCGCGCAGAGCAAGAAGGAGGTCGACTCGGCCCTCGACAAGTTCTACAAGGCAAGGGACCAGATAGTCGATCTCGCCAAGGCTGTGAAGTTCGCGGTCGACCTCGGTGCCGACCCGACCTCGGTCAAGGGCATGCTGACACAGGCCAGGAAGTCCTTCGAGGCGAGGGATTATGAGGCCACGACAGACCTCACCAAGCGCGGGCTGGGAGAGGTCAAGAAGATCGCCCACGACGCAGCGATGGGCGCCATCGAGGTCTCGGACAAGGCGGTCAAGCTGGGCAAGCAGATCGGCGCGGACATGACGGAGGCCGAGGGCATCCTGCAGAAGGCGCTGGACGCCCTCTCGAAGGAGGACATGGGCGAGAGCATTAAGCTCGCTGAGGCCTCCAAGGAAGCCGGCGGCATGGCCATGACGAGGCTCATGAGCGACAGGCTGCAGAGCATAGACCAGTTCGTGAAGGGCTACAGCGGGGAAGCCCTGAGCGAGGTTTCTGATTTCATCACGTTGGCAAGGCAGCACGTCGCGGGGTTCGAGTTCGACAAGGCCCACGACCTGCTGCAGCAGGTCACGCACAAGATCGAGGGCATCGGCCAGGCTGAGTGCGACCGGGTGATCGCGAGCGCGAACGAGAAGATCGCCGCCCTCCGCTCCATGAACGGGGACGTCGCGGACCTGGAGATACTCCTGACGCGCGCAAACGATGCGCTGGCGCGGAGGGTCTACGAGGATGCCACCTCCAGGGCGAGAGAGATAATCCAGCACGCGGACGAGATGATGACCAAGCTCGTCCAGGCGGAGCTGTCGTCTGTGAAGGACTCCCTGGAAGAGGCCAAGACGATAGGCATGGACGTCGAGGAGGCCAAGCTGCAGCTCAAGGAGGTCCGCGGGAAGACGGAGGCGGGAGACTACGGTGTTGCCTTCAGAATCATCAGGGATACGAAGACGGCTCTCCAGTCCAACATAACCAGGTTCGACACGATCAAAGGCAAGATACGCAGGACCGAGGAGCTGATTTCCGAGGCGGGCAAGACGAGGACGGATGTCTCATCCCTCCTCCGGAGGCTGGAGGAGGCCAGAACGGCGTTCGTGTCAGGAGATGTGGATGCCGCAGAGGGATTGGTCGACAGCACAATGGCCGAGACGGAAAAGAGCCTCGCGATGTACCTCGCGGCCAAGTTCATACTCAGCTCAAAGGAGAGCATGGACCTCGCGATAGTCAATGGCATCAACATGGACAGCCCGCTCGCGCTCCTGACTCGTGCCAAGGAGTCCATGAAGCAGAAGAACTACGACGAGGCCCTTGCGGCTGCGAAGAAGTGCGACCAGGAGACCAGGGCAGCCATCGTGTCGGCCATCGCCGTGATGACCCATGACCTCCAGAGGCTATTGACGGATGCGAGGAACGTCGGTGTCGACACCACGGGGCCGGAGAAGCTGGCGGAGAAGGCGATGGAGCTTGCCAGAACAGGAGGCTACGTCGAGGCCCTCAGGTGCGTCTCGTCCGCGAAGGACGACATCAACCATGTCAAGAACCTCAGCTCCCAGGCCGCCCTGGAAATCAGGGTGGCGCGCAACAACCTCAAGGACGCCGAGACGCTGGACATGGATGTCGGCAAGTCCCGCGAGTACCTGGAGCAGGCAGTGGAGGCCCTGACTAGGCATCAGTACGCGATAGCCCTCGAACTCGCGCGCAAGTCCTCAGAGGCCTCGTCCGAAGTCACCAAGTCGAGGATCTGGGGCACGCTGGAGCGGTTCAAGGACAGGCTGGACAAGGCCGAGTCCGAAGGGCTCCAGGTGGGCATGGCCGGGAGCTGCGTCGCGGACGGATTCCAGGCGTTCAGGGAGGGAAGGTACCAGGACGCCCTCAAGCTCGCGATGAAGTGCGAGATGGAGATGGAGCGCGCGGAGCTGCAGAGGGACATAAGCGCCCGCGCAGTAGACCTCGCCAAGAAGAAGCTCGCGGACGCGACCGCCGAGGGCATAAAGAGCGATCGCTTGGCGGACCTCGTGACCCGGGCCGAGGGGCTGTTCCGAGAGGGCAAGTACGTGGACGCGATGACCGCTGCGATAGAGAGCGGGGACGAGCTCCATGCCATCAGGGAGAACCTGGACAGCTGCAGGATAGAGCTGAGCGCGACCAGGGAGCGCATCGAAAGGCTCAAGAAGGTCATGATAGACACCGCCGAGTGCGACGAGATACTCGACATGGCGCAGGAGTACCTCGCGGCGCACGAGTTCGCGAAGTTCAGGGACGCCCTCAGGCGCGCCTCGAGCAAGGCCGTCACCCTGTTCGAGGACTCCATCGAGGACATAATGAACCAGAACAGGAAGATGATCGCCAAGGCCAAGGAGATGGGAGTCAATGCCAAGGCGTGCGAGGACCTGCTCGAGGTCGCGAACACCTCCTTCCAGGAGAAGCTCTGGGACTTCGCGTACCAGCAGGCCATGGCATGCAGGGATACCTGCCTCGGGCTGATGGCCAAGAAGATAACGAACCTCGTGGACGAGATCAACGATAAAACTGAGTCGCTCCGGAAGTTCGGAGCCTCCGTGCGCGTCGTCGAGGGGATGGTCGAGCAAGCCAAGGGGGCCGCGGACGCAGGAGACACCGCGGTCGCGTTCCAGCTGCTGATGGACGCGGACCAGAGGATGCTCGGGGTCGAGGAGCTGCACAAGAAGTACATGGACATCTCGATCGCCGCTGAGAGCTCCATGGAGGCCCTGGGCAGGTTCGGGCTATCGAAGAGGGAGCCGGAGAGGCTCATAGCGATGGCCGAGATCGAGCGGGAGAAGGACTACGACTCCGCCATCGAGCTCGTGGCAGAGGCGCTGGACACTGCAAAGGAGCTTGCAGAGGCGTACTCGCCGGAGATCATGGGAACCATGGTGGCGACGGGACTGCAGGACGGGGCCGATGGCGAGCTCACCCTCACCGTCAGGAACACGGGCAGGGCCCTTGCGAGAGATGTGTCCGTGGCCGTCTCAGGCGACTTCGAGACGAAGGCTACGCCGGCCGTCGCTGCTCTCAAGCCGGGGGCCGAGGCGAACATCGTGCTCAGGCTGGTCCCGAGGCAGAGCGGGAGCGTGCCGATCAAGCTCACAATCTCGGCCAGGAGACAGCTCGACGGCAGGGTCCAGAGCTTCGAGATCGAGGACACGGTCAACGTGTTCCCTGCGGGCCCGCCGTTCAAGCTTGGCAGGGCGACCGATGTCACCAGATGCATCTCATGCCAGGGCAGGATCAAGCCAGGGTTCGACATCGTGAACTGCAGATGCGGGGGGCAGCTGCACCTGTCTTGCGCCAAGAGGACGGGCGCGTGCCCGATCTGCGGGCAGAAATACGACTTCTAGCCTGAGCCCGCTATCCTGGCTTTGGAGACCCTGACCGCAGGCGTTCGCACACCGAACGATTCCCTGGGGTCCTTGCCGATCATGTCAATCCTGGAGAGCATGTCTACCACGCCGATGCCAATGGTAGACTGGCGGATGGACGGCCCCAGCTCACCCTTGTCTATCCTGAAGCTCTCCATCATGAGACCTGAGAACTCGCCGGTGGCAAGGTTCGGGGAGTCGAACGTGACCCTCAGGTACACTCCCTTGCTCGTCTCCCGGACCATCTCCTTCAGAGTGCTGTCACCCGGTGTGACGACCAGGTTCGAGCTCGAAATCGACGGCACATGCCTGAAGCTCCACAGGGAAGACCCGCGGGACGAGTTGCCAGTGCTCTCGACGCAGTCCTTGCCAGCGGTGTAGCTGTCGTAAAGATACGACCTCAGGAGGCCGCCATCCACGATCAAGGTCTTGCGGGCTGGCGTTCCCTCGCCGTCGAACGCGTAGCTTCCAGGCCCCCATTCGATCGTCGGGTCGTCGATGACTGTGAGGCCGTCAGAGCCTATGACCTGGTTCAGCTTCCCTGTGAGGTAGCTCCTCTTCCTCTGGATGCTCTCGGCATTCACTCCCCCGCCGATGGCCGACGATAGGATGAAACCGAACGCCAACGGATCCATCACGACAGGCCGGTCGCCCGTCGGGATCTTCACCTGCCGCAATCCCAGGAGCGCGTGCTCCTTCGCGCTCTCTCCGACCCTCCCCAATGCGGCTCTGTCGAGCCTCCTGGACCACAAGCCGTCCATGCCCGAGAACATCTTGTCGCCCGACCTGGCAACCGCTTCTGCGCCGAGCTCGAACGAGCTGAGCCTCTGGGACAGCGAGATGCCATTGCTGTTCGCGAGGGCGTAGGTCCCCGTCCCAACGTTCACCGAGGCGTTCACGCCCACGATCCTCTTGTCGTCTCCGGCCTTGTCCGCGAGGGCGATGGCCATGGACACGATCTCATCGACGCTCGTTGACGCGAGCCTCTTCTCGAACAGGCCCGAAGCTCTGCCCCCCGGCGACTTGTACGGGAGGTCTCTGAAATCAGGATCCCGCGTGCCAGCCTTGGCATGTGAGACGGCCAGCTCTACTGCCCTGCAGACAGCTTTCGCGTCATGGCCTGTGCAGGACGAGAACCCCTGCGAACCCTGCATGAACACGCGAACGGCCACTCCCGGGTCGAACAGCATGCTCGCAGCTTTGATGGAACCCTTCTCTATCTCTGCTGACACGTACTTCGCGTCCGCGACCATCACATCGCAGTGGGTCGCCCCCAGCTTCATGGCCTGGCGGACCGTCTTCTCGGCCAGTCCCTTGATATCGACCATCACGTCACCTCAGGCCAACCCTCCGACGACCATGTCCGAGACGCACATGTGCGGTCCACCATCCGTCGTCCGTGCGGTTTGCGCCCCCTTTCCGCAATAGCCCGCATCAGCCAGCATGAAATCGTCCGCGAGCCCCTTGACGTTCTTCAGGACGTCGAGTATGACGCCGGATAGGGATGCGTCCCGATAGCGCTGGCCGACTTCCCCTCTGTCGACCTGGTAGGCCTCGTCGCACTTGAACATGAACTGGCCCTTCGCGGTCTCGACGTATCCGTACTGGCTGCCCTGGATCAGGAGCCCGTGCCTGAGCTCCTCGATCAGCTCTTCCTTCTTCCAGTCCCCGCCGGCGATGTACGTGTTGCTCATTCGTATGATGGGCGGGCTGTTGAACGCCTGCGCCCTCGATGAGCCGTTGGGCCTAACGCCCATCCTGCTGCTCGATTCGAGGTTGTGCATGTAACCCACCAGAACCCCGTCCTCGATGAGCGCGTGCCTCTTCGCCCCAACGCCCTCCCAGTCGAGTGAGAAGTAGCCGAACGTGCTCGGTATCGTGGGGTCGTCTATCAGGCTGATGTCCTCACTCGCGACCCTCTTGCCCATCTTGCCTTCAAGGACGGACGAGCTCGCGAGCACAGAATCGGCCTCGCACGCATGCCCGAACGCCTCGTGGGCCAGCATGCCCGTCATCTTGTTGTCCAGTATGCACGTGAACTTGCCCGCGGGGACGGGCTTCGAGTCCAGCAAGCGAATGGCCTGCTCGGCAGCCTCGACCCCCAGCCTCTCGGCGGACTCCCTCCTCATCAGCTCATAGCCTCCAACGTTGCCGAGCGAGGCATGGCCTCTCTGGGCGACGCCCTCCGACCTCGCCCACGCAGAGCATGCGGATATGAGCCACCGCTCCGTGATTCTGGACAGCGTCCCGAACGAATTGGCGACCACTCGGTCCGCCTCGAGGTCGTCGTACCTGGCACTCGTGCTGGAGATCCTCTGGTCGAGCGCCTTCATGCTCTTGTCCAGGCCGAGAACATACGCGAGCTTGTCCTCGATGGCGACGTCCGCGGCGCGCTCCCTGCACCTGTAGACCTCCTTTCTCCTGACGGGCTTCGCGTGGACAATCTCGAACTCCAGCTTGGCCTTTGCCTTCGCGGCCTTTGCCAGGTCGACTGCGGCCTCAGTCGCCTGTCTGAGAGAAGTCCTTGTCAGAGTGTTCGTCGAGGCGAACCCCCACGCACCGCCCACGAAGGCTCTGATGCCGCAGCCGGTCTCGACGGAGGTCGTCATCGCCTTGGTCCTGCCGTCCATGACCACGATCGTCGTGCCAGAAGCGTTCTCGATTCTGAGGTCGGCGAACTCCGCCCCGAGCTTCTGCGCGTGCTTGATGATGCCCTCTGCGAGGTCTTCCATTCAGTGCCCTCACTTTGCGCGGGAATTGAGAATCTAGATGTTCAAGCTATCGCCAGTCACGTGCGCTCGAAACCGCATGCGCCTTCGGCAGCCTGGACGAACACGCCGTCCGAGATCATCCTGGCCACCTTCTCTATCTCGTCAGCCAGAGGCCTGTCCTCCTCCAAGGTCGGGACAGCTTTCCTGAGGACCCTCCTCACCTTCTCGACTGCCGGGCTCGAGGAGAGATGTATGAAGTCCAGCCCTTGGGCCGCCGTGATCATCTCGATCGCGACCACGCGCCTCACGTTCTCTGCTATCTGTCTGGCCTTCCAGGCGGCTATCGTGCCCATGCTGTTGTGGTCCTCCTGGTTGGCGCTCGTGGGAATCGAATCCGCAGATGCAGGATGGACCAGCACTTTGTTCTCGCTGACCATGGACGCGGCAACGTACTGGGGGACCATGAGGCCGGAGGCAACTCCGCCGTGCCTGGTCAGGAACGCTGGCAGGCCGCTGAGCTTCTCGTCCACGAGCCTCGCGGTCCTCCTCTCGGAGAAGCTCCCGAGCTCGTGCACCCCGAGCCCGAGGAAGTCCATGGCGAGCGCGACGGGCTGGCCGTGGAAGTTGCCGCCGGAGATGACCATCCCCTCGTCCGGAAAGAAGAGCGGGTTGTCCGTGGCGGAGTTGATCTCCACGTCGAGCACGTCCTCGGCGTACCAGATCGCGTCGAGGCTGGCGCCCATGACCTGGGGAATGCACCGCAGCGTGTACGCGTCCTGTATCTTGGGGCAGTCGTGGTGAGAGACCATGATCTCGCTCCCCTGGAGGAGCGCGAGCATGTTCCTAGACACGCGCAGCTGGCCCTTGTGGGGGCGGACCTTGGAGACCTTCATGTCGAAGGCCGATGAGGTCCCCTTGAGGGCCTCGAGCGACATCGCGGCCGCAATCTGCGCGTTGTCTGCGAGGACGGCTGCGTCCTTGGCGGTCAACGCTCCGACGGCAGCCATCGCCTGAGTGCCGTTGATGATCGATATCGCTTCCTTTGCCTCGAGCGAGATGGGCTCGAGCTTCTTCCTGCGCAACGCCTTCGCTCCTGGCTCGAACCCCTTGCCCGCGTCCGCCTCCCCCTCGCCGATCATCGCGAGGCCGAGGTGGGCGAGCATGACGAGGTCGCCGCTCGCGCCGACGGAGCCCTGCCGAGGAATGGCCGGATGGACTCCGGCATTCAGCATGTCGACGATCATCCGGACGACCTCTGGCCTGACGCCCGAGTAGCCCTTCGCGAGCGCGTTAGCCCTCAGGAGCATCATCGCCCTGACGACCTCGGTCGGATAGCGCTCGCCGACACCGCAGGCATGGCTCCGGAGCAGGTTCACCTGGAGGCTCTTGAGCTCGTCCTTGGGTATCTTCACGTCGACAAGCTCGCCCACGCCCGTGTTCACGGCGTAGATGACCCTTCCGTCCTCGACGAGCTTCTCGAGGGCCTTGCGGGAGCGAAGCATCATCTCGTGCGTGCTCGATGGCAGCTCGACGCAGGCGCGCGAGCGCGCCACGCGCACGACCTTCTCGATCGTCAAACTTCTCCCGTCGACCGCTACGCGGTCGCTTGAGACTCGCTTCGACACTGCCATGGTGAGACCGCCGCGCTGCGCTTGAGCTCGAAAGCCCTCAGATACCTGAAGTCGGTCCGCGCACTTAAGGAGCTTTCTCCTTGAGGGGGACGAACTTGTAGCCGTAGTGGATGATGCCCGACGGGCCCTCCTCGCTGAGCTTCCTGAGCGTCACCCGGACGGGCGTGCCTATCTCCAGGTCGCAGGCGTCGCAGTCGATCACCTGGCCCGACACTCTCGCGCCCTCTACGAGCTCCACCATCGCGAGCACGTAGGGCTTCTGCATGGAGATCTCCTCTGGGCTCTCCTGGACCTCTGTCAGGGAGAATATCTTCCCCTCGCCCTTGAGCTTGACCTTCTCCATCTTGCCGACGCTCTTCCTGTGGCATACGGGGCAGATGCTCCTTGGCGGGAAGAAGTGCCTTCCGCAGTTGTGGCACTCCACGCCCACGAGGTTGTACCTGCTGGGGTTCTCCCTCCAGAACCTCGGTGCCGTGGCCATGTCAGACCCTCCTGAGCACATGGACTACGACAGTTGCACCGGTCCCGCCGACGTTGTGAGCGAGGCCTATCGTCGCATCCTTGACCTGCCTCTTGCCTGCGGTGCCCCGAAGCTGCGTGACGATCTCCACCGCCTGGGCCAGCCCCGTCGCTCCTATGGGGTCGCCCCTGGCCTTGAGCCCGCCCGAGGTGTTCACTGCCACCTGGCCTTCCAGTGCAGTGAGGCCCGCCTCGGTGGCCTTGCCGCCCTCGCCCTTGTTGAAGAACCCCAGGTCCTCGATGGCGAGTATCTCGCTGATCGTGAAGTTGTCGTGCACCTCCGCCACGTCGATGTCCTTGTGCGATATTCCAGCCATGTCGAACGCGCGCTTCGCGGCCACCCTCGTCGCCTCCATGGTGCAGATGTCCTTTCTGTCGTGGAGGGAGAGGGTGTCGCTGGCCTGGCCCGACCCAGCGATCTCGATGGGCATGTCGGTGTATTTCTTCGCCTGGTCAAGGGGACAGAGAACGACTGCCGCAGCCCCGTCCGAGCTTGGCGCGCAGTCGAACACCCTGAGCGGAGAGGATACGACCGGCGACGAGAGGACGGTCTCCCTGGTGATCTCCCGCTGGAACTGCGCCTTCGGGTTGAGCGAGCCGTTCTTGTGATTCTTGACGGCGACGTCCGCCAGTTGCTCCCTGGTGGTGCCGAACTGATGCATGTGCCTCCTCGCGATGAGAGCATGCAGCGCGGGGAACGTTGCGCCCAGAACGGTCTCCCACTCCTGGTCAGCTGCGGAGGACTGAATCATGGATGATTCGGTGTCGCTCACGTCTGTCATCTTCTCCGCCCCTCCAACAACGACGATGTCGTGAAGTCCGGAAGCGACCGCCTGGAAGCCCTGCCTGAGCGCGAGCCCGCCGGAGGCACCAGCGGCCTCCACCCTCGTGGCCGGTATGTGGTCTCTCGCAAGGCCGGAGTAGTCCGCGATGAGGGCACCTATGTGCTCCTGCTCTATGAACCGCCCAGCGGACATGTTGCCCACAAAGAGGGCGTCGATCTTGTCCGCGCTTATGTTGGCATCCGCGACTGCGATGAGCCCCGCCTGGATGCCTATCTCCCTGAAGCTCGAGTCCCAGAGCTCACCGAACTCGGTGTCGCCGATGCCTATCACAGCAACGCGCCTCATGCTCACTCACTCCCCAGCATGATCTTGCCCCTGAACTTCGCGTAGGTCGCGTAGTCCAGGAACTTGAGGTTCGAGTTGAGGTCCTTGACGCTCGGCGCTTTGTGGCGCGGATATGAGTCGATCTCGTTCGTCACCGTGATCGCAAATGCGTCTGAACCCGCGCCGGAGCCGTATGCGACGGCGAAAATCCTGTCCCCTGGCTTCGCCTCGTCCAGGATGGCCGCGAGGCCAAGGGGCACCGCACCGGAGTAGGTGTTGCCTATGGTCGGCGCGAGCAGGCCGGTCGTGAGCTGCAGGTCCGCGAACCCCAGCTGCTTCGCGACCCTCGTGGGGAACTTCCCGTTCGGCTGGTGAAACACGGCATATGTGTAGTCCTTCGCTGTCGTGTTCGTGCGCTCAAGAAGGCCCTTCGCTCCACTGATGACATGCTTGAAGTATGCTGGCTCGCCCGTGAACCTGCCCCCGTGCCTGGGATACATCTGTCCCTCCCTGCGCCAGAAGTCGGGCGTGTCCGTCGTGTAGGAATATGTGTGGTCGATGGTGGCAATTGTCTTCTCCGCTCCAATGAGAAAAGCCGCTCCGCCGGCAGATGCGGAATACTCGAGCGCGTCCCCAGGCGCTCCCTGAGACGTGTCCGCACCGATTGCGACCCCGTACTTGATCATCCCCGACCCGACAAGGCCCATGCAGGTCTGTATCGCCGCGGTGCCGGCCTTGCACGCGAACTCGAAGTCCGCCACTGTCAGGTGCGGGGCGGCCTCGATGGCCTCAGCGACGATCGTGCCGGACGGCTTGACGGCGTATGGATGCGACTCCGAGCCGACATAGATGGCGCCTATGTCCTTCGGGTTCACCTCGCACCTGCGCATCATGTTCCGCGCAGCCTCGACGGATATGGTGATCGTGTCCTCCTCCGGCGAGGGCACCGACTTGCAGCTGATCATGAGGCCCTTGCTCATCGACTTGCCATCCACGCCCCAGACCTTGCCGATCTCCTCCGGAGTTATCCGGTAGCGTGGCACGTAGGCGCCGTAGCTGACTATTCCGACTTCCATGGTTGCATCCCTTCCAGACTTGCGCTCAGCCGAGAGACTGGAGCTCATCAACGAGATCGCCTATGGCCAAGGTGGTCCTGATCAGGGGTATGTTCTCCAGCTCTGCCAAGCGTATCGCGAGCTCGTCCACCTGCTCAGGCTTCTGGTAGACGACCATCGCGGGCTTGAGAGGATGCGCCCTGATGGCTATCATGGGGGAACGACCGAACCTGACGCCCGTGAACACGAGCGCCCTCTGGCTGCTCCAGCCGTAGATCTTGAGATAGTCGAAAGAGCTCAGCGATGTGATTGCCCTCACGCTGTCTATCACGGTGTAGCCGTGTATGTGCTTGTCCAGCGGAATCGCGGGCGTGAGGTTCTCGCCGTCGATCTTGTGTACGAGGTCCGATGCCACGACCTCCTTTGCGAACTCCTTGATGGATATGATGGAGTCCGTCTTGGACGCGAGGGAATACTGCTTGAGTATGGCGCCGCCGGTCTTCTCGTCGATGTCGAGGAAGGCGTCGACGATCTTGCGCACGGTCACGATGCCCGGCGACTTCCTCCTCCCGGCCTCGTAGTCGCTTATGACAGAAGGGGAGACGCCCAAGTGCCTCGAGAGCTCCTGCTGTGAGATGCTGAACTGCTCCCGCCACTTGCGTATGGTCTTGCCAGGCTCGTCAGAAAGACATATCTCGCCCGCGATCTTTTCCCTGACTTGGTCTCGCATGTGACTGGGAGGAGATTGGTGGCTACTTATAGTTTGCCGTATCTAAGCCACGGCAATAGACGATACGCCGGAGTCTGGCAGCGATCATTCCTTAGCATGTCGAGTGACAGACGGACCTCCTTCGCTCAGACATGTCTCAGCGTCGAATGCACGAGGACGAAGAGGAGGTTCTAGCATTCCCCAAGAGGTGATTTCGAGCGCTTCGCTATGTCTTAATAGCCACCCCTTTCTATACCTCACCCGCCCGACCTACGCGGGGTAGTGGTCTAGCTTGGTATGATCCGTGGTTCGGGACCACGTGACCGTCGGTTCAAATCCGGCCTACCCCATTACCATCCTATCTGGCTGATTTTCAATTTCGCCGGATTGAAATTCCGCAACGGGTGTTTCCCATACCCGTCTCACTTGGGAGAACGCGGTCTCACTGCGGATACGCGCATAGTACTCCTCTGTGGTGCCGGTGTCCTTGTGCCGGAGGCATTTGGACACCGCCTCGATAGGGGCCCCGAGATCCTTCAGCCGCTGTGCGTACGTTGGCCGGAAGTCCTTCCAGCGGAACCTGACGCCTGTCGCAAGTTCCATCTGCCGCTTTAGCCGCCCCCACATGACCTGAGACCAGTAGCCGACCCTGCCTTTCTTCGTCATATAAGGGAAGAGGGGCTCCACGTTGGCTGGTTTTGCTCCGGATCGCACGATAACGTGCTCCCTGATGCGCAGATAGTTCCGAAGCAGGTTCTCGACCCCAGACATGATTGGAGAAGACTCGGTTCCATTCGTCCACCTGCCTATGCCCTTAGGACTGCTGACCACAATCAGCTCTCTCGTCAGGTCAAGGTCGCCGACTTTGGCGAGTCTGAGCTCAGATACCCTCAATCCGGTGTGGAAGTAGAGAGTCGCAGCAGTCTTTCCCACCTCGTCCCACCACTCATCGCCCAAGCGGTAGCTACCGCACAGAATGGTTAGGAGGCTGTCATTGGGGATTGTGCGCACGGATTTGGGTGTGACATGGGGTATCAGGCTCTTCCGCTTCGTCTTCACCATCAAGACTGAGTTGTTCCCGACCGACTGAAGTATCTCGTCCAGGAACTTCAGATAGTGCGCAGCTGTCGTCGAGTCGAGGTTCCTTTTGCACCAGCCGATGAATTCGCAAACATCTGCTTCGTTCATCTTCAAGGGGCTGGTGGAGGCGATTCTGCGCTCGCTCTTCAGTATTTCCAGAATCTCGCCCACTCTTCTGAACTTGCGACACCTTTCCTTGTGCGTCATAGAACGGCTGGGTTTCCGTCAGTAGCGCGTTTGCAGCCGCTAGGAACGGAAACCGGCCCAAGCTTCTCGATCCCCTTCTCCGATGGCCTTTTCTCGAGCCCACAGAGGTGCCTGCGCGACCGCGGGAAACTCGGCTCTGTCGGCCGTTTGGGCACGCTCCCAAGACGAGTTGTCCATGTAGTTGCGGTATCCTCGTCTCGACAGGAGCATTACAGTCGGGCCTAATGATGTTTCCCGAAGTTGGTTCGTCAGAGGAGAGCTTAGAAGCAGCCTTCTGCGCTCGACTGCATCTAAGATGAGTGCTATGATGCTCTGGGAAGCGATCGGGCTTACAAGCAGCCATCTGAGCCTCCTTGGTCGCGCAGCGAATCTATGTACGACCTCAGGATCCAACCAATCAGTTTGGAACGAGACGGGATATTGCGCTTTGCTCTCAGCTCATCTAGGTCGCTTCTGATTCTGACCTCGACGACGCCAGATACCACGCATAGTCCACGTCTAAGCTTGCCTCCCATTCAGTATACTAAACTCCATTTCGATTCATATGTGATTCAGGTGTCGCAACCAACATTTCCACATATCTTCAATGCTGGCCACGGCAGTATTTATCAACCAAGACATGTATTGCAGTGTCAAGGGAAGGTAAGACTCGAGTTGAGCACATGCGCCAAAAAGACCCCTACGCGAATCTTCGTGGTCCGGCGAAGAGGATCATGAGGATGATAGAAAAGCGACAAGAACAGCATGACAAAGAGATGGAGAAGAATCCCGATGGTCGCATCTCTCCGCTGTACACTGTTAGCGAGCTAAAAATGGATTATCCGAGGATCAAGAAAAGGAAAGAGGGATCTCGGAGGCAAAGGAGCAGAGGGGCGAGCTATCAATTCGTCTACGGAGTCCTCGAATTCCTCGAAGAGGAAGGCTATGCCGCTCGCTCGGAAGAGACAGATTCGGAAGGTAGGAAGCGTGTCTACTTCAGAACAGGGGGCAGATTCGAGCCGAAAGTATTGGCAATCCAACCCAAGGGAAAGCAATTCCACCACTCAAAACGAAGGAACCCGCAGAAAAGATACAGAACAGAGCCCCGAAATAGAAATGTTATCCGATGTAAATGAGTCTTGGAAATGGTGGGCGCGAAGTGGTCCGAACCTAGGTGCACCCAGCAAGCATCTTGAGGATTTCAATCAAGAATGAAGTCGCATAGTCTGAATTCTGGGAGCCTTTCTCTGGCTTGATAGTGAAGTGGGCCCAACCGAGCCAGAACTAGTCCACAGCCAGACAATCCAGCTCGGATTTCAATTCGGTAGCGAAGGTGCAAGGCCAGTCCAAGAAACCCTTTGACCTTCTTTTTTCATACACGGATTGCGATATGAAATCATCCAGCAGTTAGAGCTGGGAGCTAGAAATGGAAAAACCAGAAAGACGTAGCATGACTCCGAGCTCCACACCAGTGTGAAGGACCCATGCGGCTTCTGAACCTGTGTCAACTTCCGAGCTCGAACAAGATCATCTCCCTGCAAAACAGAGATGGCAGAACAACGAAGCCATCAACAGCGTCTCGAGACCTCTTCTCATCGAAATCTAGCCCTTGGACCTCTTCGAGTTCCTCTCAAGACTCGAGACGAGCCCGAAACATTTCCGGGACCAACGGCCATTCATCTCGGGCATCTGAAGAAGGAGGCAGAAGGGCAGCATAGCGGTCGTGCAGATCATCGCCCGTCACATCGAAGGCAACAATCACCGATAGGCTTAAGAAGATGCAGAGTATGAAAGACATGGTTTCGGTCATCTGAGACTACTCTGTCTCTCAGCGGGGAATTTGAAATGGACGGACAGAACGTACAAGGTACCTCGGCCGGGGCAAAGGAGCCTGCTTCGTTTGGAAGGATGGTGAAGATCTGGCTGCTCGAACTCAGAGCTCCCTTCTTCACGGCGGCTATAGTGCCAGTGCTCTTCGGCGCCGCCCTCGTGTACTGGGAGAGAGGGGTTTTCGATCTCGTCCTGCTCCTAGTGACGATGGCAGGGACCGTGTCTCTGCACGCAGGAACTAACATGATCAACGACTATTTCGACTACGAAAACGGCGGGGACGCAATAAACAACGCGAGGACGCAGTTCAACGGAGGGACTCCTTTCCTGATAGGCGGGGTACTCGAACCGAAGAAGGTCTTTCTGGCCGCCCTGACTGGCTTCGGCATAGGTGCCGCGATAGGCCTCTATCTGGCATGGACTATCAGTTGGTGGATCCTGCCCGTTGGGATCGCTGGCGGGCTGCTGGGCTTCCTGTACATCGCCCCGAAGGTGAACCTTGCTCGACGCGGGGTTGGCGAGATCGGGGTATGTCTTGGGTTCGGCCCTCTCGTGGTCCTCGGCACGTACATCGTGCTCACTGGAGACGTCAACGTTCCCGTATTTCTTGCCGGTGTTCCAATCGGCCTCCTCATCGCCCTGGTCCTTTACATCAACCAGTTCCCAGATATGGAAGCAGACGCGAGCGTGGGGAAACGCCACTGGGTCGTGAGGCTCGGGAGGAAGAAAGCGTCCGTCGGATATCCGATAATACTCTGCGCCGCATATGGATGGGCTGCCATCGCGATCCTCTTCTCTCTGTTGCCAGCTCTTGCCCTGCTGTTCTTCCTCACCATCCCACTGGCTATCAAGGCCTCGAAGGTAGTTCTTAGCAACCCAGAGAATGTCCGCGCGCTGCTGCCTGCGCAGGCCATGACCGTTCAGATCCATTTGTTTGGCGGTGTGCTCCTAACGGCAGGCATCGCGCTGTCGGGATTCCTCTCCTGAGAACACTGATTGGGATACTACAGGCCACGCCTCTCGATGAGGGTTCTATTGGATTGACGGTTGTGAAACCTCGCACCGTTTGTCATCAAGGAAGTACTCGTCGTGAAAGCTCGGTAGTCCGTTTGGGTCCAACTTCTTGTTTGACCATGGGTCACTCGGCTTTCTTGCATTGATTCCTGAAAATAGGATTGGTCAAGGCTCGAAGGGATTTGAATCGCGAGCCAGCCAGATACCCATTCTCTGAGACCAATCAGGGTTCAAGTTGCACGATGGTGTCGCTGTTCCTGTGGACGTACCAGATTGAGATTCTGGTCCAGATTATAGGAGCTATCAAGTCCAGAAGGGAGACAGAGTGAGCCAGGCTCCAGAGCTAGCACCTTTATACTCGCGATTCCCAATACTGGGCCGCTGTGGTGCTAGACCAGAGGGTTAGGGGAATGGACGAGTTGCTTATTGTCGCGGGAACGATTCTGATTGGCGCAATCAACATCTCAATGGGGATTCTGTTCAAGACTGAGAGCTTCTCGAGAGAATTCGAGTCAAAGAATCAGAAAGTTGTGGATCATCTCTTCATCCAGCTGAAGGACGGCGTCGAGAAGCTTAACAAGAAGACGAAGGGAATCAAGATCGAGGATCTCAAAGTGGTTCTGCCCGAACTGAACGACCTCTCGTGGATCGGGTCGAAGATTGAGGAGTGGGCTTCTCATATCTCCAGAGGCAAGTCGGCTTTACGAGCAACTGCTGGTTTCGCATTTGCCTCCGGCGTTTTCTTCGCGGGGGCATGCCTCTTGCTAGTCTTTGATGAAGTAGAGTCAAACTGGAAAATGGCGCTACTCCTGGGCGGCGTCGCCTCTTTCGGCGCCATCGTGAAGATGAGGGAGTTCGTCACCATCACGCACCGCATCGAGGTAAGAACTGAAGACTTGAAGATGGGACGGCCGATACTTGAGGCGTTGAAGAAAGAGGAAGAAGCCGCGAAATCCTAAGTCGCGGCTAGACCTTGTTGCACTTCAAATCCCAGTTCTCTCTGTATCCTTTCTCAATCGCATCCCGTTCTGCTTGCGTACCAACATACGCGAACCCGAAAGTGCAGCTTCCTCCTCTGACCAACTGCTTTATGCAGGCATTTGGCTCGCTGTCTGCGAGATGCTGGAGCAATCGGGTTCTCAGATCTGCCGACTGCCCGGCGTACCTAAAGTAGTACTTATCATCGGGCATGTTCTCGAAAAGTCCGTACACGCCCGCCTTTTGCTCCACATAACGGTTGACGTTCGCCTCGTTCATTAGCATGCGATTATGCCAGACTTCTTGTGTCATTGTGGCCTCATCTCCGATCGTCCTTGGACGATTATAGGTCTCTCATGACTGTTGAGTACAGGTAGCTTTGCACGAGGTTGGCGAAACTGCAAAGAGAGCTGTTACCTCAGAACCACGCTTCTTTCGGCGCGAAAAAAGTGACACGAAGAGAGAGATGATCGCAGTCAGGAACGCCAGGGACTTGAAGCCCAAGCCATGAGAGACGATACTGGCGATGATCGGCATAGGACAGGCTCAAGCGCCCGACTCTCTCTTCTCCGTCGTCGAGGTTTGAGCTACTCACGTGATTCAGCTTTTGACTTCGGTCAAATGAGCAATAGAACGAAGACCGAAGAGGAACATGGGAATCTGACAATCATGCGAAGGAGGAATTCCCGATTGTTGAGAATTCAGGCCATCCAATGGAGCACTGACGGTGCAGGTGTCTTCAATCTGCCGAAGAACGGGCCTCGATGCCCATGGAAAGTATTGAGAACTGATGAGAATGGAGAAGGACGATGGAAAAAGAGTCGAGACGGCACGAGGGTTTTCCATATGGGATAATTCTCGTGACTTTTCCATAGTTTCCATACATTCCCAATGATTCTCAATGCTCCTCTGAAATTAGCTGGCAAGGGCCTTGAATGAGAGTTTTTTCTCGATCATTTCTCCATAGATTCTCAATGGTTCTCATGGGAGCTGGCATGAGGATTTAGCTTCAATCATTATCTTAGTGATTCTCATGCATTTCAGCACTTCCTATACGATTCTCAGATTCCTGGCAGAAGCGCACATGAGAGTTTTCTTCGGACTGAGCGATTGCTTCTGTGCCAAGAGCGTGTCGAGGCATCATCTCCTCCTAGTGAAAACACTCGGCGGCGAAAAACCGACTCCGCTCTTCAGTCTGATCGGCTGGAGTTGAAATCACACTTCGACTATCTGGCTCTTGATCTGATTGGGCCCAGTTGGGCCTACATCGTCTCAAGTTGATTAAGAAAGGAACCTAGAAAATGAGAAAAAAGTGTTGCCAACGAGCTCAGTCGTCACCCCCTGCCTGATCTTGCTCTTAGCCAGCGGGTTTGCCAGGAGTGCGAGTTCGGAATGCGAGTGTATGTCTATGAATCCCGGACAGACGACCATTCCCTCGGCGTCGATTGTAATCGACGCCTTCCCCCCGAATGCTTGTACAGGCCTGAAATCCTTGTGCCGTCGATGGCCACATCCAAGAGCGCAACCAGCGACCCGGTCCCGTCTATGACCTTTCCGTGTGTGATGAGGATGTCGTGCAACTCCGGTGTCTCCCGTTCGCCGGGCGGGCGCTCCGGTCTTGACCTGAGGAATCCTGAACACTTCATATAACCGTTCCGGGTCTGTCCGCGTGATTGCTGCCTGCCCTCAGAGTCATTTCCGAATCCAAACTCCTGAGCTCTCCTGGATTGGACGTGGGCTATGAGGACTCAAACCCGTGCCGGTGGGTCATACAAGCAAGAGGGATCTTCGCCCTTCCAGTCGCCAGTGTGAAACAGTGCCCTCTTCCTGCATCCTCTGCACACATCAAGATAATCGCACCTTCCACACTTCCCCTTCAGTCTGGAAGAAATCTCCCTGAGCTCAGTGAGCTCATTGCATGGTTCCTTGATCCACAACTGGGCGAAAGTCTTCTCACGGACGTTTCCGACCACGATTTCCGGCGCGAAATGGCATGGCATCACATCGCCCCTGTAGTCTATGTTGGCAATCTTAGTGCCTATTGTACAGCCGCTGCCTATCGCGAGGAGCTTTCGCGCATCGGCATACGCCTCCGGGTTCTCTCGCCTGAGCCGCTCCAGGATGTAGACGCCATCCATCGGTGAATCCGTTGTGAGTATCTCGATCTCCTTGTCTCTGAGTTCAATGGACTTCTCATAGAGAAATGAGAGGACCCACTCGCGCTCGTTCTTGTCCAGATCCTTCGCTATCATTGATGCTCCACGGCCTGTTGGTATCAGATGATACACGCAGAACCTCTCGACGCCTTCTCGGAGAGCGAGGTCCAGAAGTGCAGGAAGTTCCCTGTAGTTGTCCTTGGTAACGGTTATTCTGAGGCCCGTTCGTATGCCCGCGGTCTTTGCGTTTCTGACCCCCTCGACGGCCTTCTCCCACGAACCCTTAACGCCTCTGAACCTGTCGTGGATCTCGGGGCATGCGGCGTCGAGGCTCACCCCAACGTATCTCACGCCGAGCTCCGCCAGACGCTCTGCGTTCTCGGGCGTGATCAGCGTACCATTTGTGCTGATGACGCTCTTGAGACCCGCATCTTTCACCAGCTTGAGAATCTCAAAGAAATCCTTCCTGACTAGAGGCTCACCACCGCTGAATATTATTAGCGGGACCTCGCACTTCACGAGGTCGTTGACGACCTCTCCGAAGTCCTCCAGAGACATCTCGTCGTCGGCAGTGTCGCTCGCATCAAGGTAGCAGTGTTCGCACCTGAGGTTGCATCTTCTCGTGATGTTCCAGACCACGACCGGCCTTTGCTCCTTCGAGAACCTGATCATGTCGTCCGGTACATCCCTGCCGCATGCGGCGCCCGCCCGAAGGGCGTCATACACGGTTCCTTTGTTCCCGAGAACTTTCGAGAATATTATCATCCCTTTCTCACCACTTCGTCCAAGAGGGCCTCGAATGTCTGTTCCTCAGGCACTATGTCCACATCCATGCCATTGCTCTTCAGTGCTCGCACAGTCGGTTGGCCTATGGCTGCAACGCATGCTCGGTTGATCTTCAAGATGACTTCATCGAGGAGTCCGAGTGAGCGTGCGATATCGAGGAAGTTGAGCACTGTCATCGCGCTGGTGAAACAGAATACGTCCACCTCCCCGTTGGCGGCTCTCTTGACCAAGTCCTGCGCGTCCTTCAGGCTCCCGGGCATTCTCACCCTGTACACTTGCACATCCGTCACCCTTGCACCCAATGCCTCGAGGGCTGGCACGAGGTCTCCTGAGCCCTGCGCGCTCCTCACCAGAACGATGCGCGACCCCTTCGGAGAAAGCCTCTTGAAGAGATGCGCGAGCCCCTCGGAGCTATAGGTGCTTGGCGTGTGGCTCACCTTCACTCCTGCGGTGCTCAGCGCCTGTCTCGTCTTCGCGCCAATCGCAACGACCTTCGCTCTCCTGAGCAGGACTATGAACTCGTCCTTTCCGATGAATCCCTCTGCGAGCCCGAGCGAAAACCGCAGGCCATTCGCGCTCGTGAATACAACATAGTCGACATACCCTCTTGAGAGACTTTCGACAAACTCGTTGAACTGTCCGTTCGCGATGGCCTCCAGCTCGATCACAGGTGCCCCGAGCACGTAGAAGCCCTTCTCCTTCGCCAAGCGCACAGACTCGCCCAGCGATGACGCCGGCCTCATCAGGGCGATGGTCCTCGTCATAATTCCTCCAGGCGTTCCCTTAACCTCACAATGTCGCCTATGACTATGATCGCAGGGGGCTTCACGTTGGCCTCCTTGGCCATCCTGGAAATGTTCCGCAGGTTGCCCACGGTGACGACAGGGTCCTGCCATGTTCCGCGCTCTATTACGGCAACCGGAGTTGTTCCGGACTTACCCTCGCTCATCAGCTTCTTGGCTATTCGTCCCAGGTTCTTCACTCCCATGAGCACCACAATGGTCGAATCGAGGCGGGCGAGCGCTCCCCAGTCTACGCTCGCCCCTCTCTTCTGCGGGGAATCGTGTCCCGTTACGATTGTCACCACGGAGGCGATGTCCCGATGGGTCACAGGTATCCCTGCCAGAGCGGGAACGGAGATGGCCGATGTCACGCCAGGCACAACCTCGACGGCAATGCCTCTGCTGGTCAGGAACTCCGCTTCCTCGGCTCCTCTCCCGAAAAGGTAGGGGTCGCCCCCTTTCAGTCTCACCACGGTCTTGCCAGAGGATGCGAGCTCAACCATCACATCGTTTATCTCCGCCTGGTCGAGATTGTGCTGCACCCCAGACTTGCCAGCATCGATCCTCCTTGCATGCTTGGGGATCAGCGCCTCGATTCCCACTCCTATCAGTCGGTCGTGTATCACGACGTCCGCCTTCTTCAGCAACTCAACTGCCCGGACGGTCATGAGACCTGGATCCCCTGGGCCTGCTCCAACAAGGTAAACCTTACCACGCGCGTGCCGCCTCGCCCGCCTCTTTGACAAGCGCCTCACCTCCCAGGCTCCGCAATTCCTCCACGAACCTCTTCACGCCGTCATGGGCTTTTCCGTGAGGGAATGTCGCCTCATGTTCAACGCTCTCTCTTCCGTCCGTGCTGAGCACCATCCCTCGGATCCTGATTCTGTCTCCGATGCAGGTAGCGTAGATCCCGACAGGGGCAGTACACCCTGCCCTGAGCAAGGCCATTGCGAGCCTCTCCACCTCGGTCGCTAGCCTAGTCGGCCCGTGGTTCAAACGCCCGATCATTGCCGAGCTTTCGGAGCCCTTCCTAGCAACCACTGCGATCGCGCCCTGGGAGGGGGAAGGGACGAAGTCCTTGATTCTGAGCGTGTAGCCGGGCGGACTTAGACCGAGTCTGTCAAGCCCTGCTCTTGCGACGATTGCGGCGTCAAGTCCACCATCCTCCACCTTTCTCACCCTGGTCGGCACGTTTCCACGCAACGGCACCACTGTGAGGTCGGGTCGCAGTCTCAAAAGCTGCGCCTTCCTCCGGAGGCTGGACGTTCCAACCTTTGTCCCTGCAGGTAGCCTGCCGAGCGGGAAATCTGAAATCAGGTAGTCTCTCGGGTTCCCCCTCGGCAACACGGCGGCAATCTCGATTCCTTCCCTGAGCCTTGTCGGAACATCCTTGAGGCTGTGCACTGCAAAGTCGATGTCGCCCTTGCGCAGGAGATTGTCGATCTCCTTGACGAATGCCCCTGTGCCTCCGAACTCGGTTAGGGGGCTCTGTTTGAACACATCTCCCGAAGTCCTGACCACGCGCCTGACGACGCCGATGTGGGGAAACAGCCGTTCGAGCCTGTGGAGCACGAGCTGCGTCTGTACCTGTGCGAGCTGACTCCCCCTGGTGCCACAGATCATCATGAGAGTCCTCTGATGGCCCCTTCATAGGCCGCGATGGTGAATTCGACATCGGCATCACTGTGCGCAGTCGAGAGGAAATTGGTCTCGAACTGGCTCGGCGGCACATAGACTCCTTCATCCAAGAGACGCCGGAACATCTGCATGAATCTCGCCGTGTCCGAAGTCCGTATATCGTCCCAGTTCCGCATCTTTGCGTTTGTGAAGAATATCTGGAACATAGAGCCTATGCCCGAAACCTGATATCCCAGCGAGGAGCGCTCTAGCACGTCCTCCAAGCCCTCTCGAAGATTCCTCGACCGTCTCTCGAGAGAGGCGTATCCTTTCTTTTCCATTGTGCGTATGGTCTCGAGACCGGCCGAGACGCTGATCGGGTTGCCGCTGAACGTGCCTGCCTGATACACTCCCCCCAGAGGCGAGATCTTCTCCATTATTTCCCTCCGCCCGCCAAACACGCCTATTGGGAATCCTCCTCCAACAATCTTGCCCAGAGTGAGCAGATCGGGCTTGATGCCGAACATCTCCTGTGCGCCTCCGAGGCCCAGCCTGAAGCCCGTGATCACCTCGTCGAGAATCAGGAGAACATCCTCGTCCAAGGTGATCTCCCTGACTTCTTGTAGGTACCCCTCCTCGGGCAGGATTGGACCGACATTGCCTAGCACGGGCTCGATGATCATCGCTGCGACGTCACCATGTTCGCCTTTCAGCGCATTTCGCAGAGCCCTTGAGTTGTTGTATGGCACAAGCATGGTATGCTTCGCGACGTCTTCAAGCACGCCGAGGGAATTGGGCGCGCTGTGCGTCAACGCTCCCGAGCCTGCCTTGACCAGCATGGCATCGTGGGCTCCGTGGTACGCCCCCTCGACCTTCACGACCTTCTTTCTCCCCGTGAAACCCCTGGCCAACCTGAGCGCATGCATGGTGGCTTCGGTTCCTGTGTTCACGAGCCTCAGCATCTCTGCTGCTGGGTAATGACTGCGTATCTTCTCGGCGAGCACGATCTCTTGCTCTGTTGGCGCGCCGAACACACTCCCTTTTTCGAGCATCTTCTTCACTACCGTCACGACGTTCGGTGGGGAGTGACCAAGTATGAGCGGCCCGAATGCCATGCAATAGTCAACGTATTCCTTCCCGTCAACATCCCTCATCCTTGAGCCCTTTGCCGACTCTATGTATCTCGGATAGGGCTCGAATGCTCGCACCGGGCTCGAGACCCCCGCAGGCATCAGTTCCTTAGCCTTCTCGTAGAGCTTCTCGGATTTCGACATCGCTCACCCTCTTTCTTCCTTATGCTTCTTCTCAGCGAAGTCCAGGGCAGAGTACGTGACTATGATGTCCGCCCCTGCCCGTCTGATGGACAACAAGGTCTCCTTCAGAACAGCGTCGTAGTCGAGATAACCACTAGACGCGGCAGCCTTCAGCATCGCGTACTCTCCGCTCACGCAGTATGCGGCGAGAGGCACCGTGAAGGACCTCCTCGCCTCTCTGATCACGTCCAAGTACGGCAGAGCGGGCTTGACCATGACTATGTCCGCCCCCTCAGCAATGTCCAGCTCGATCTCCCTGATGGCCTCGCGGAGATTGCAGCCGTCCATCTGGTGGGAGCGCCGGTCACCGAAGGCTGGTGCCGAAGAGGCTGCGTCCCTGAAAGGCCCGTAGAACGAGGATGCAAATTTCGCGCTGTATGACATGATTGGTGTCTGCTCAAAACCGGCATCGTCCAAAGCGGCTCTGATGGCGGACACCATCCCGTCCATCATGCCGCTGGGAGCAATTACATCAGCTCCTGCCTCTGCCTGGGAGACCGCCGTCCTGCCATACAGGTCAAGCGTCTTGTCATTATGCACTCGTCCATCGATCACCACACCGCAGTGACCGTGACTGGTATACTCGCAGAGGCACAGATCGGCTATGAGTATCAGGTTTGTGCGCTCGTCGAGTTTCCTGAGGGATCTCTGGACTATGCCTTCGCGAGCATACGCCTGTCTTCCGAGGGGATCCTTCTTCTTCGGGACGCCGAAGATCATCACTGCGGGCACGCCGAGCGATTCCGCCCGCTCCGCCTCTGCAACGAATCTCCTGAGCGGATATGAGAATATCCCGGGCATCGAAGGTATAGGTCTCGGGATCGAGATTGTCTCGTCCACAAACATCGGATAGACAAGATCTCCTGGGAAGACCTCGGTTTCCCGCACCAGCGCTCTGAGCTCGGGTGTGCTGCGGGTCCTTCTGAGCCTTGTCTTTGGGAACACTTCATCTCCTCCTGAGCTTGAAGAGCTTCTCCGTTGCATCGATGAGTTCCTGCTCTCCGTTCTTGGAGGCTTCCTTGAGGCTCTCCGTGGGTTCGGCGAGGATCTTTTTCGTGACGGACATCAGCATATCGTACATCACCTTCTTCTGGCGCTCGTCGACACCGTTGAGCTTATTCACTGCTTTTGCATACTCGGATTCCCTTATCCGGCCCACATATGTGTGGAGGAGTCGGACTGTCTCCTCGGAGTCTCTCCTTTCCTCGAACCTGGACTTCATCAGCTCGAGTTCCGAGTCAATCGTCTTTTCGGCCCTCTCGATTTCATTCTTCCTTCGTTCCTCATTCCTCTCCGCAACCTCTTTGAGGCCGTCCATGTCGTGAAGCTGGACGTTCGGCAGCTCAAGGACATCCTCGCTGATGTTCCTGGGGTTGCTTATGTCGATCATCAGGAGAGGGGTTGCTGGACCAGCGGGGCCGAATGCACGAACTAGATCCGATTTGTCAATGACAACATGTGGCGCAGAGGTTCCACAGATCACGACGTCGCTCATCCTAAGGCGCTCAGGGAGCCTGTCGAAGTGGACTGCTTCTCCACCGAGTTCAGCGGCTAGTTGCTCGGCGGCGTCGTAGGTTCTGTTGGCCACGAAAATTGCCTTGACATTGTGACTTGCGAGGGACCTGGCCACTAGTCTGGAGACTTCTCCCGCACCGACAACGAGTATGGTACGGTTCTGGAGCGACGAGAGCAGCCCATTGGCCAGTTCGACAGCTGCAGACCCGATCGACACGCCACCCTTGTTCACACCAGTCTCTGTTCTGACCTTCTTCCCGATGCTGATCGCCTTTCGGAAAACCTCCCCCAATGTCTTACCGATCGTGCCCTCCTTGATCCCGAACTCGTAGGCCTCTTTCACCTGTGCAAGAATCTGGTCCTCGCCCACGATCATGCTGTCGAGCCCGCTGGTGACCCTTGCGAGGTGCCTGACAGAGCCCGTCGAGGAGAGGAACTGAACATGGTTTCTCTCAGAACCCTCGACGAAATTGAGAATCATTGCTTCGAGTGCAGCTTTGGTCCTTTCGGGGTTTGTGGTCGCAACATATATCTCCACCCTGTTGCACGTCTTGAGCAGAGCACACTCGCACACCGAATCGAGGTCCTTTATTGACGAGAGTAGGGATCTTGCCTCCTTCGCTGCGTACAACTCGAGCTTCTTGATGTCGACCCATCTGTGCGTTATGTGAGCGCTTATGACTCCAATCACTTGCCTCCCTCCAGATGCCTCTTGGTTATCGTTCGTCGCGCCCCTGCGATGTCTCCTTTCCTCAGCTGTGACCATATTGCCTTGTCATTGAGGATCCCACTCAGGACCTCCTTCCTCGACGACTGAGCGGCAATTGAGCTTTTGAGCATCACTCTAGCCTCGGCCAACAGGACGGCCATCTTTCCCCATTCAGGCCCTATGAATTCCTCTATCATGATTCGGGCTCTCTTTGAAAGGGCTGGGCTCGCACCACGGGTGCTTATGCAGATGGTCAGGGGACCTCGCGCGATGATTGAGGGAAGGTACACATCTGAATCCTCGTCGTCCACTGAGTTGCACATCACTCCCGCCTCTCGGCACGAGCGCTTGATTTGCGAGTTCAGGTCATGGTCGTTCGTGGCTGCAACCACGAGGAACGCATGCTTCAGCAACCCCAGGTCTTCGAAGTTCCTGACCTTCACAAGCTTCGCGGGGAGTCTCTTGAATCCCTTCGCGAAATCCTTGCTGATCACGCGCACATCAGCTCCTGCGCGACAGAAGACACTCGCCTTCCTGAGACCAACCTGCCCTCCTCCGATGATGATCACCAACCTCCCATTGAAATCTATCATCAGAGGGACAAGTGACGACTTCAGAACTTCACCCCCGTCTTCTTGTATTCTTTCAGGGTCCTGAGCACGATGCAGTCTGCGCCTGTCGTCAGGCGACGCCCCTCCTTGAGAAACGCTTCGAGTTCATCTTCGTTCCCAGCGTGAGCCATTGTGAACAGGTTGTATTTCCACTTGCCAGGAACCCTCGTCCTCTCGTAACAGTGGCTGACCATCGGGATTGCGGCGAACGACCTGCCGACTGAATCTACCGCGCTGTCCTCCACATCCCACGCGACCATCGCATTGACGAGCTTCCCGAGAGTTCTGTGGTCCACGATCGCCCCGAAGAAGCGTATCGTGCCATTTTCGAGCACAGTTTTCAATTCGCGAACCACAGACTCCTCGTCAGTGCCGGCCCTTTTCGCAGCTGCCTCGAAGGGCCTCGGTACCATCTCGATGCCGTCTTCCACTGCCCTTAGAATCGTGAGGTCAGCCAAGTGAAGATACCCCCTGTTCGGAAATGCCGACAGATGGTGTGAGAAGCTTGAAGGACTTCACGGATGGCAGCTCGATCCAGTCGAGCGGCCGCACTTTCGTCACAATTTCCCGAACCACGTCCTCGAGACGTCCTCGGTCGGATGCGCTCACCGTGAACCAAAGATTGAGTTCGTTGTCTCGGAGATAGTTGTGGGTGACTTCTCTGTAGTTGCTGATGACCGACGCTGCCCAGTCAGCTCTGTCCGTCTCGACTTTCATTCCGACGAGTGTGCTCGATTTCATCTTCTGAAGACTCTTCCCCGCCATGTATCCGATTCTCCGGACGATTCCCTCGCGGATCATTTCCCGGGTTCGGCTCAGCACTTCCGCCTCCGAAAGTCCAAGTCGCCTCCCCACTTCCTCGAACGGCCTCTCTGTCAGGGGAAACCTCAGCTGGAGTTCAGCGACCAGCTTCTTGTCAAGATAGTCGGGATGTCCTCTAACCATTTCGATTCCTCTTGGGCACATGAACGCACCACGGATCAGGAGCGAGAACGTCGCCAGCGAGCGCGTACGCCCGCGCCCTACAGCCACCGCAGATATCGTTGAATTCGCACACTCTGCACTTCCCCTTGAGCTTTGAGAAGTTCCTCAGGTCGGCGAACAAGGGTGCGTTGAACCAGATCTCTCCGAAGCTGTGGGATCGAACGCTGCCGACCTCCAGTGGCAGGTACGGGCACGGGTAAACCCCTCCCTCCGGACTTATCCTGCAGTACGAAATCCCGGCCAGACAGCCCCGTGAGTATCTCTCTGTGGCGTTCCCTCCTCTCTGCTTGGATACCCGCATGTACATCGGAGCGCAGGTCGGCTTTATGTGGATTCCGACCTCCTTCTCAAGAGGCAAGAGCTGGTGTAGCATGTTCTCGTAGTCCCAAGGGCCGACGTCCTTCAAGGACACACCTCTACCAGTGGGGACGAGAAAGAACAGGTGGAACTCCGCCGCACCGATTCTCTTCGCGGTCCTGATAGTGTCAGGAATCCTACTGAAGCTGTGGGGGAAAACCGTCGAGTTCACCTGGAACTCGAGACCTGCGGTCCTGCAGGCCTCCGCACCCGCAATTGCGGCCTCGAACGCACCCTCAACCCTCCTGACCGAGTCGTGCATTGCCGCATCGCACCCGTCCAGGGATATGGCGACTCTGGATACTCCTGCCGAGACTAGATTCCTCGCAGCCTCTCTTGAAATCAAGGTACCATTCGTGCCCATGACGACCCGGAGTCCTTTGGATCTCGCGTGAGCAGCCAGTTCGTAGATGTCTGCTCTCAGCATCGGCTCCCCGCCGCTGAGAACGAGGACGCACTTGGAAACCTCAGAAATCTCGTCTATGAGCTTCCTGCCCTCATCAGTCGTGAGCTCGTTAGTGCTCGCTCTGTCCTTCGCATCCATGTAGCAGTGAGCGCATTTGAGATTACATCTGTTAGTGGTGTTCCAGGACAGAATCCTCGGCACGAAACCGCTCTTCAGCATGCTTCCCCCTGGCTCTGATAAGAATGTCGATCTGGAACCTTGCTCTGTTCGTGAGCGCCACCAACGATGCCGTCCCATATTAACCTTTATGGGAGGTACGAAGCCAGTATGTCAAGAATGTGCCAGGTGAAGGACATAAGCCCCTTTGACCGTTCATGTAAATTGCAGTTTTTCCCTCATTTCTTGAGACACTGGCTTGATCTGTTCGAAGGCTGAGGGAGGCCCCGATTAGCGCGCTAGAATCGTTGCAGAGGTCTAGGACACGAGATAATCGACCAACCCCTAGATTCATGCGCCGCAGGAAGATTGCCGCTGCAATCGAAAGCGGATTGGTCGACCGCACCATAACTAGAATACGAAGAAGTCGAAGGGAACAATTCCTTTCCGTGTCATTTTCTTGCAGTGAGCCGGATTTGAACTTTCGATATTGGCTAAATTTCAATTTCGCGATCTTAGCACCGAGCTAAACTTCTTTTTTTTTGTTCAAGGGGTCAGCCGGCACGAACATCTCTCCTTCTTCCATGTGTCTAAATGGGAGTCGATTTGCTCCAACGATCTTCAAAACTACATCGTACAAGCGACATGAGTTCACCGACAACCCTGGTGTCAAGTCGAACAACGAACGACTCGCTCGCTCCCAAATCCTTGAGGCCGTGACCAACCAGTACAAGAGCATCGTCTGACAGGATGTACCTATCATGCAGGTCATGCTTCCCGGAATACAATCTAACCTCCAAGTTCGGCTTGGCATTCATGAGGTCTCCAAAGAGCGCAGAGAGCTTCTGCGCATTCTCTCTTGTATGGGATGTAATGAATCGCACATTCTCTTTGCGATTAGCTAGAGTTTCGAGTGTGTACAGGGTCCTCTCTCCATAATACTTGTCGACAGCTAGAAGGTCTCCCTTCAATGAGCCAGCAAGTTCACTCAATTGCCTTCGCGCCTTCCATCGGTTGCCGGGTTCTGCATATATCACCTCGATACCTTCCCCACCAGCGGTATTCATGAGAGCTGTCTTACCGGTGAAGGCAATCTTGTATCCTCGCACTCCATCGCGATTCTTCCTGATGATCTTGTCCCCGGATCTGGACAGGGCGTTTGTGATCTGACTGTCCGTGATTGCCACATCGAACACCTCGAGAAGAATCCTCATTCTCTGCGATGTCAGAGGTCTGTCCTCCCCTGCCTCCTTAGCTGCCGCGAGTGCCCACAGTGACTTGTGTAGCGGGCTCTGAAGCGAGTGAATATCAGGAAGTTCGCTCTTCACATTCCGAATCTTCATTGCGAGTTTCTTTGATTCCATTTCGATTCTTGCTTGTTTGGTTATTTCCATGGAATCCTCTCGTAGTATGTGCGTCTACACCCTTCACCATGTGTAAGCATTGACTTTCTTGTCCTCGAACGTTGCTGATGCTTTGCGAAGTTGGTTCCTTGTCTGAAGACGCCCTAGGGCCATGGTTACACGATCTGGCTCGCAGTGATATTCCTTGGCTAATTCCTTATGAACCTCTGGACTCGTCTTCGGTGTTGAAAAGAAACCTTGGTCCCTCAGTTGAACAATTCTGTCAGGCAGTGAAAATTCTTTTCGGATTTCGGTTGGCACTCCCGTCGATGGTTTGCGACGCTTCTGCGTAGACTCAACAAGTTCGGTCATGCCAACAAAGACTCTGCCGTTGCCGTCAACAACTTCAATCTTGGCTTTCATGAATCACATCTCCAGACTAGGTGTGCAGATATACGTTTTCTATCGTTTGACATACTTCCAAGTCTTCTCTTCTTTGAATCGACGCAGCTCGCGGTTCTTGACCCTTCTGAGCATGACCCCTGACAATGTAGTGATGGGGACAATATGCCCTTCGGCCTGAAGAGCGTTCTTGATGTCGGCGAGTCCTTGCGGCTTCTCGAAGAGGCCGGCCTCTCGCAGCTCCAAGACGTAGTCCCCGAGAGCTTTCTCGGACTCTCCTTTGCGGCCTTTCGATCGCTCGGTTGTCCGAGCGCGACTCTTCTCAGGTGCCTTATCGATTCGTCGGAGTATAGTTTCGATTTCCCCCTCTGAGCCTTCGATCACAACCGTTGTTCCAGAGGGCATCGTCATTGTTGCTTTTGCCATCTCGCTCCTCTCCCAATTGCCTGCGATAGTGCGATAACGCGATAGTTGCATAAAGCTCTACCGTATCTTCTATTCTTCCATATGGACCTTGTGCTGAGTAAGGAGGACTCCTTGGTGGGCATTCGACCCGCCCTGACTCAGCTTCTGTGTTTCATCCATTCGATGGCCAGGACCACGGCTATGACAACAATAACGATAACAATAGCGAAGGCAAGAAGATCGTAGCCAACCTTCTTCAGTTCTTTGAAGAACTGCCCTGCCTGCAGAAACAAATACGCCGCAATGAAGACTGCGAGTACAACGCCACCGGTGATACCCAGGCTCTTTACTATTGCCATATCAAGCGTCCAATCTGGTAGTGAGGTCAACCTAAGTAGTCTTTTCCTTCAAGGAGGTAAGAAGATTTGGAAGCAGAATCGGTGCGGGGAACGCTTTGGACGGATTCGTCATACAGTACAACTTACTGAGAAACCATATGACACTCAGAGGAACGCCTGCCAAAGCAACGGGTTTGAATTTGCCGATCGAGAAGGGCTGGGGCGAATTGACTCAATGGCCCTTCGGTGTAGCCTCCGGGTAGCACTTGTCTTAATATGCAAATAGCCATTTCCCACACGATGGACACGCCAGAAGGGAAAGCCGAAAACATGCTCTATTACGGAGACAACCTCGACATTCTCAAGCGGTACATCAAGGACGAGACCGTTGATCTGATCTATCTTGACCCACCTTTTCAGAGTGGTCAAGATTACAACGTACTTTTCAAGGAACACAATGGAAGCAGTTCCGCAGCCCAAATCATGGCCTTTGAGGACACCTGGCATTGGGACCAAGCAGCTGCCAAAGCATTCGAAGATGCACTCACATTTGGCGGCAGGCTTGCAGACACAATGGAGGCTTTTAGAAGAATCCTCAGGTCAAACGACATGCTCGCCTATCTATCAATGATGGCGCCCCGACTAATCGAGATGAAGAGAGTCCTCAAGCAAGCTGGGACGATATACCTGCATTGCGATCCAACGGCAAGCCATCATCTCAAGATTCTTATGGATGCCGTCTTTAGTCCAGCTTGTTTCAAGAATGAAATCATCTGGAGCTATCGGAGGTGGCCGACGCCTTCGAAGATGTATCAGCGCATGCACGACGTGATTCTCTTCTATGTGAGAGACCCGAATCAAACGATTACCTTTAATGTCGACTACGAACCAGTCAGCGAGAGCTACTGGAAGAGGTTCAAGGGTAAGACACAGATGCTGGACCCAGAGACTGGAACAAGGAAGATAACGTTGGAGGCGGAGACTCGGGGCATGCCTCGGAGAGATGTGTGGGAATTATCAATCATTGCAGGCTCAAAGAAGGAGAGGCTTGGGTATCCCACTCAGAAGCCCGAAAGTCTACTTGAGCGGATTATCTCGACGAGTAGCAATGAGGGCGATTTGGTGCTTGATCCGTTCTGCGGTTGTGGGACCACAATTGCTGTTGCCCAGCGTCTGAGGAGACAGTGGATTGGAATTGATATCACCCATCTTGCGATCACACTCATGAGACATCGCCTCAAGGATGCTTTTGGAGAGACGGTATCCTACACGGTGATTGGGGAACCAGTATCGCTACCTGATGCGCAGGCACTGGCCCAGCAAGACCCATACCAATTCCAATGGTGGGCTCTCGGACTAGTAGGCGCTAGACCCGTCGAGCAGAAGAAGGGCGCTGACAAGGGAATCGACGGCCGCCTATACTTCTTCGTGGAGAGGTCCAAGTCGGAGCAAATCATATTCTCGGTGAAGGCCGGCAATGTAACATCAGCCCACGTCAGAGACCTACATGGAGTCGTGGATCGTGAGAAGGCTGCAATTGGCGTGTTGATCAGTCTGAACGAGCCCACCCCACAGATGCGTTCTGAAGCCGCCGATGCGGGATTCTATACTTCAAAAGAACTTGGGAATCCGAAGTACCCGAGAATCCAGCTACTTACGATAGAAGACCTATTGAAGGGCAAGAAGGTTGAGTGCCCTGATTCAGTATCATCAAGGGAGACCAATCCCACATTCACACAAGCTCCAAAGGCGAAGAAACAGCCGCTGGCGAAGAGGGAGAAACAGTCGAGGCTATCTGAGCACTCTTCATAAGTGAGAACGAGAGCGCGTCGTCAGATGACCGTCACCGGGCCAATCATACTGGACGCGGCGATGGCATAGGAGACCTCTCAGGTTGAGGTTCTGTTAGGGATCTCTTCAGTGTGGTCGTCCAGCAGTTTCGTTGCATGCAGAAGTCTGACGATATCCTCAACGAGAATCAAGGGAGAGACTCCATGGCCCGAGATGCTCCGGATTTTCGCTGCGGTTTCCAATACTATCCCAGAAGGGGTGTCAGAAACAATACGAGCACCAATCCATTCGGCGTTCCTGAGTGCATCAATTCTCCGTGAAAGAGATTCAGGATCAGGCGGCCAGGAAAGGAGGTCAGGTGCAGTAGGCTCCTCAAAATAATGGAATGACCATCGTTTCAAGAGGCCTCGCTTCACAGCTTCCACCTCAGCGATTGCCGCCTTCCGCGAAAGAGGATTCTCCTCGAAATCTGCCTCTATCTCGATGCCATCAATCAGGTCATCCATCTCCCGTTTGGATAGTCTTGACAGAATGTCGGGTTCCTCCTTGAGACGTTCATTCATCAGTTCATCAAACCGTCGTCTCGAAAGGATCTGTCCGATGATTCCGTCAACCAAGGTTATCTGAAGATCTTTGCCGATCGGTTCCTTCTCGAAATAGGACAGTATTACGAGAGGGTAATTCGCTTTGTCGGCGGCCCTCAATTTTCGATTCATCTTTTCCTGCCTGTATGGGTCGGGAATGTCATAGACGACGGGAACGTACTTCCCATCTCGGGAGAAGCCGTAGCCGAGTCCATCGAATTCGATTGATAGAACGGGTGCGTCATCCTTGGTGCAGAGTGTGTAATCAACGCTCGATTTCTTCAAAACCTCAAAGTCGAAGACGGGCAGTTCGTTCTTCTTGACTTCGATGATATTGAGGAAAGGAAGGTTCGGGTAAACGTTGAAACGGTTGGACCATCTAGAAGTAAGAGTAGCGTACAGATTCCTTTCCGACCTTGAGCCGAATACAGATTTGCGAATGTTCGGCATACCGAGCTGATGGGTATTGTAAATCATTCGATATGAAACGTATGCCGTTGGTCTCGGAGTCGGCGGCGAGACACGAAACCGCTCTAGCCAGACATACATTGCTTGATCCTACTGGAGCCAAGTGGCGAGGGACAGTGGTTGAACTCGAAATACTGGCTGAATGCCGATCGCAGATCTTCTCGGGAATACAACTTTTCGCCGCTTCTCCCTCAGTATGGACCTCGGTGAGTCAAACTGGGCCCGATCAAGCCCTTAGCCAGATAACCAAAGCACGATTTCAATTCCAACCGATCGGACTGAAGAGTCAAGTCGGTTCTTCACCGCCGAACGGTTTCATGAGGAGGAGATGCCTCGGCACGTGCTTCACACAAGAGCAATCGCTCACTCCGAAGAAAATCTCTCGCATACGCTTCTTGCCAGGTAATCTGATAAGCGCATGAGAATCAATGGAAAGATCATTGAGAAAAGACCCTCATTTGAGGCTCTTGCCAGCGAATCTCAGATGAGCTATGAGAGTCATTGAGAATTATGGAAAACCATGGAAAAACATGAGGATTTTCTCGTATGAAAAAGGCTCGTGCCGTCTCGACTCTTCTTCCGTTGTCTTTTCCCATTCTCATGAGTTCTCGATGTTTTCCATAGACATCGAGGCCCGTTTGTCGGCAAATTGAAAACACTTGCACCATCAATGCTTCACCGGATGTCCGGCATTCTTAACAATCGGGAATTCCTCCTTCGCATGCTCGTCAGATTCCCATGTTCCTCTTCGGTCTTCGTTCTATTGATCATTTAACCGAAGTTAAAAGGATACGAGGAAGTCGGCCCTAGCAAAGCGTCTATGCTGAAGTCTCCATCTGACAGGGGACCACTTCATCATAACATCCTTGGGAAAGGAAACATCAACAAGACAGAAACTTTCCTTCGGGTGGTTCTGAGAGGAGCATGATACTCAACAAGTAGCCTTGAGCAATCGGAAAAGCCTCTAGAGAAGGAAGGGCGTCACAGCAACCGATTTCCTCATCAAGCTCGAGGTCAGTGTACCCTCTGCATGCGAGATCAGATCTTGTATAACGCCCTCAAGGACCTCACTGTTCGCTACATGAGCGTCCTTAGGGACTCGGTGCTCCGAAGAGGAGGACTCCCACAGAGGCTTGTTCCCAAGGTGGAGTTTGGCAAGGATGGTTCCTTTTCAGTAGGGTCAGAATCGAAGCCTGACTTTCGACTGCTTGCTGCAACGACTGCGTTGGATTTCGTCAATGACAAGACCAATGAAGCCTTGACCAATGGCCTCCTTCGGCACGGCAGCATAGCAAGTCTGCTCAAAGACAAAGGAGCGTCTGTAGTTCCCATGGCATTTGCATACAACATTCTCCAGCCAATGATTACGCGCCAGCTAATCATGCAAGATGGCGTCGAGTTCAAGGAAGCAGAGTTTGAATCGAACTACAAGTCATTCGAAGACTACCTAAACAGCGAGGAAGACGAGTACCTCCTCTCAGCTCCGCTTGCCAACTTCGCCATGGAAGCAGACATGGAGCGTGTCGGTCCTTTCAACATTCGCAAGTTGAACGCTGATGAGTTTGCTGTGTACAATGGCATCGCAGCAGACTCTGATTCGCTAGCGAGAATCTTCCCATTCGGGCATCTGAGATTCGTGCTTGAAATGACAGCAGTCGTCAAGCGGGGTTTCCCAGCACTCACACAGACGCACCAAGACTGCTTTTGGTGGTTCGTAGCTATCATGAAGTTGACTGAGACGGGGTCAGTAGGGTTTGATACTATCTGGTGCCGACCACTGAGCTGGACTGGCATGTCGGTTCGCGTAGGCACTGCCTACCCACGACGGAGAATAGTTGGCAGACCTTACACACTCCAAAGTCAGAGTCTGCCTAGACTTAGGCATTACTGGAAGCTAGTAGAACAGATTGCAGAAAAACAGCCTCCCTTCTGGAAGGTGGCTCTTCAGAGATTCTGTGATGCAGTGGACAGGCCACGGCCGGACGAAGCCTTGGTTGATTACTGGATTGCCTGTGAATCGCTGTTCGGAGAGGATGTCGAATTCGGAGAGTTCGCATATAGACTCAGCCTGAGAATCGCTCACTTCCTGGGGACCGAACCGGTCGAAAGAAAGAAGATTCGTGCCACCGTCAAGGAGGCTTACCGTGCACGAGGACTTCTCTTGCATGGCGCCAGAAATCTTGACCAGAGCAAGCTTATGGCTCAAACGTCGGCCATGGAGGAGATTACTCGAGAGGCCTTGTGCAAGTGCCTGAAGGATCAAATTCAATCTCGCGATGAAATGATTCGCCAAATCGAGGCATCAATTGTGGGCAATCCAGCCCCACAGTAAGCGTTTCAACTGCGAGCACATTCGCCACTTGATTGAGATCAGAAAAAGGATGTGTAGCTCGCGCCGGGTCCAGATCCCGGCAGAATGGGCACTATGGGTTCCCTCTCAAATGAGAACCTGATGCAGCCGGATTCGGTGGAGTGCTTGGGACCGCCTCCGTCGGTGTGCCTTGTCTCAAAGCCTGAATGGAGAGTTGATAGTCCCGGTCCCATGACCTCTCGAAATCCCTGCGCAACGTCACTTCACTGCTTTTTCGTAGTCTCTGCATGTATTCTTGGAAATGTGCCTCGATTTCCTTTACGAACTCTTGAACATTTATCGATATCTCAACAAGCTCATGAGTGTTGAAATCCTCGGAGTAGGTCACAGATCCGTTATCATCCCTCAACAGCAATTTTGCCTTTGTCATTCCCTCGTGGAAGAGTCCGCAACGTCCTTGGTCATACACATTATCTGCAATTCGGCCAGCCAGGTCCATCCCAAGAACATGATGCCCATAAACATCAATGAATGCATCGCGGAAGAATTGTTTCGATTTATTGGGATTTGAACTCTCACCCTTATAGTAGATAGCATGAGCTTCAAAGTAAGTGAGAGCTATAGCAAGCGCGGCGAAGCCAGCGTGCTCAGTCTCGCTGAGTCTCTTGGCCCATTCAAGGGTCCATCCTTTCGTACGATCCTCAAAAACGTCCAACTTCTTGTCGATATCAGAATCTCCCTTCAGATAGTCGGCATCGTACTTCGGACTAATCTTGAATGTCATGACCAAGTTATGTGCTGATTCATTTATATGCATTTCGCGAAACGCGACCTTCATCGTATTCAATTTCCGAGAATGCCCACAAGGATGGTATGTGGAAGAGGGTCTTCGCCTGCGTCAAGAGGCGAAACTACGAATAAGCGAGAGGCCATGCTATGCTCGGTTCCAGAGACCTCACGTCGCAGTCAAGGATTGGACCCCGGTCTTCTTCCTGCACGCAATGAGTGCGACGTAGGGATTGGGGATGATCCCTGACAATGGACGAAGTGGCCATATCACGGGAAAACCGCAAATGGAGGCATGTCCGAACTCCAATCAGACTGAAACCCGACCGGAGGCAAACCAAGAAGAACGACAACATCGATTCAGACCAGGCGCAGGGGACACTTCATCATAGAGGTCTTTTCCGAGGCCCGAGTCTTGTTTTGAACAGTGTAAGGCTCCAAGCGTTTGATGCCTGCCAGACCGCCTACGAGTTCAGAATCAGAACATCATCTCTGCAGGCAAAGAAGTCTCGATGAAGCCCGGTTCATATGCATCAGAATGTGAACCCCGCAAGTGTCTCAGGCAGTTATGTGAGTTCATCGTCAAGCATGAGTTGTTGAATGGTGCGTTTCTGTCGCGATGCACCTCATCCAGGCACAGGAAGGATTTATCTGATAGTACTCGATTGCTGCGTAGTTGCCTAGGAGAGGTACATGCAGCATAATCAACTCTGCATCTGGGGGAATGCTCGCAAATCAATCAAGGCCTGGTACAATGGATGATATTGAGTTCGAACTTCTGACATCAAAATGGCAAGTCCAGCATCTGAAAGACACTTGTTGGCCGACCTGCCTCAAGAATATCTTTGATGACCTGGCGACCAGGACCGGATCTCCTGAGTTGAGAATCAAGATGAGCACCATGCATGAGCTATGTGGCTATGTAAAGGGAGTAGGGTGTGCCATTGGGACGGTCACTCCCAGCATCAACAGCCATCTGGCCAAGAAGCGGAGCCCCTTCAGGGTATTCGAGAAGGCAGATCGTGGAAATACGCTCCAGATGCTGAAATCAATAATCGAAGATGAGGCAGCATCTTATCCAATTGTCGGCGTAAGCCCTGAATACCACACTCAGCAACCGGTCAATCTCGAAGGCATGATTCTGGATCATGTCCTCGTTGTCGTTGCGATTGAAGACGGCATGGTATGGTTTCATGACCCCTACAAACCATTTGCCGGACATATGAGTAGAGCAATAAGCTTCAAGAACTCACTCCCCGATGTGAGAATGCTGAAATACTGGGATGAGGGTAAAGAGACCCGCTGGGTGATGTGGGTTCAGAGACCTGCTGGACCACTAGACAAGTATGGGATTATGGGTGCGAACCATGACTAACTCGAAAGCTGAGTCCGAAATAATCAGGATTCCTCTAACCACTCAGAAGGTTTCCACCCGCGAAGTGGAGGCATTGGTTCGCAGGACCATGGGGACGTCCTTCTTTCTATCTGAATTGCCATCTGCCAGAAATGAGGAAGTGTATTCATTTGGGACGGTCAAAGAGCAACACCTCTGGGACGCGTCTGAAGGATTCTTCAAGGTCAGGTTCACTCCCTTCAGGGATGTCTTCGAGACCAAGGTGGATCATGACGAAGGCGGCTGGCATTTGGACTTGCCAAATCGCAAGTTCGTTGCGGAGCGAATCGAATCTAAGTTCGGCAGCTTCAGAAGCAGTTCTGAAGGAGCACTACTGGGCGTGATTGGCGGCCGATTCCTTAGGCTGTATCAGATCCGGAATCAGATGAACCCGCTCTATGAGATAGTAACGAATGTGGTTATGAGAAACACTGTCAAGGCTTCAGATTTCGTTCACGGAAGGAGATCCAAGACCAAGGTCAATCAGTACCTGAGGTTCCTTGTGGAATTGGAGATTCTGAAGAAGGAAGATGGGCAGTACGTTTTCGGAGAGATCGGTGCGAGGAAGTTGAAGGAAGACAGCAGCTTGGAGGACCTTTATGCAACCGTATTGTCTGAATCGATTCTGAAGGGTCATGCATATATGGCTGATCTCCTTCATTTTACACACATAACGCCCTTCATAAGACTGACAAACTCAAACTATCTCCCGTCATATTTCGCAGACAGAAGACTCGGGATGAGCGACAAGGATCTCTCAGAGTATCAGCACAGACTCTACGGAATCAAGCCCAAACCACAGAGCAAAGTCCTATCTCGAGCTTCACAGATGGCTGAAATTGGCGTCTTCTCAGTAGAGAGAGGGAGACCGGTCTCCCTTTTCAAGAGCAGCGAGCATATGTTTGCGGAATACGTTGGTCGGTGGAAGGACAAGGCATCGGCTTTTGTCGCTTAAAGAGTCGAAGACAGAAATCTCGACACGAACTGACTTCGGATATGGTTCATGAAAGAGCACACGATTTGCATGCAATGGTGTTCGAACCCCTAATGAATCATCATCACGAAAATCCATAGAAAAAGAAAGAGGTTTGGTGCGTTCTCCCGAAATTCAATTCCGCCCGATTGAAATCTAGTCAGTATGTGTCAGTTCGATGTCGGCCTGCCCCCATCTGGTCACTTCTCTCTTGCTGGTTTCGTGAGTCCTGGGCTTCAGGTCGTCCAGAGCCCCATGCTTGTCATGACCCTATCACTTGAAGAAGGACGACCCTTGGCGGCCGCGGAGACCACCTACTGGTTCCTCGCACATCTGGCCAGGACATCGACCGCGAACCCAGTTATCCACTGGTCCTTCTGGACGTGCGGCCTGTCCGACTGCCACCAGAAACCGTCTCCATGCCTGGTGCTCAGCAGCCATCTGATCGGCTTCTCCATCCGCTCGTCCCCAGGGCCGTAGCCGAGGATCGTGAGAAGGTACAGGGCGGTGAGCCCATTGCCCGGCCAAGGCGGATACTTCAGCTGGGTCCAATACTTCGCGGAGCGATAGTAGGACGTGTGCCAGTTCGGCTTGAAGAACCTGTCGAGGAAGAAGTCGGCCCCCCTCAGGAGTTCCTTCCGAGGCCGGTAGTCCTTCCCCCGGGCAAGGCCCCGAACGACCATCATCGTGGTCCAGATGCAGCTCGGAACGTCCTCGAATCCCTTCGGGTCCGATCTCGGTGTCTTGCCCTTTCGCACGAGCTCCAGGAAGTTGCGCGTCTTCATGTCCTTGTACTCGGGGAGATACTTGACATCCTGCAGATAGGGAATCGCCCAGCCGCCGTCCGGTCTCTGAATGCTGAGCAGCCAGTCGGCAAGCCTCTTCACACGCGGGTCGTCGTCCATACCATAGATGAAGAGGTTCCTCACAGCGTAGCCGTTGTAGTGGGGGAGCGGGAAGATGTCGTGCTTCGGGCCGAGTATGTAGCCTTCCTTCGACTGCCAGCCGAGGATCCTCTCAAGGGCCGCCTCAATGTGCCCGTCCTCCCTGTCGGTCTTCATGTCCTCCAAGAGCTGCAGGTTCCTGAGGATGGTGACATATGTCCATCCGACAGGAGGGCCAGGACCCGCATCTTCAGCTGCCTTCCTGGCCTTGGATATCGGCCAGGTCCCGTCCGGCCCCAGGGTCCTGAGGAGCTTGTCCCTCGGAGGATAGGTCGCGCACTCAGCGACGGTCCTCCGCACGAGGGGGTCCCTCTCGTCCTTCTCGAGCGTGTCCACGAGAAGCCAGTACTTGACGGGCGGGACGGACACCTGCAAGAGTTTCCTGGACGTCTCCTCGACCGCTCTGTGTATGTCGGAAAGCAGCGACAACGAATGGAGTGATTGGCTCAGAGGATGTTATTTCTTGCGGGGTGGAAAGACAAAGAGTGCTACCCATGAGGATGTACTCGCGAGATCCCGGTCACCGCCCGCTCGCCCAGTGGGATAGCAATGGGGGAGTGAGCCGCACAATCACGTATTTATCAGAGTACGCGTTTTCCAACCACGGGCAGGTGTAATCTAGCTGGTTAGGATCTTGGCCTTCCAGCCGCTCCGTTGAAAGAAGATAAAATGGAGAGGGACGAAAGCCAACGGCCCGGGTTCGAATCCCGGCACCTGCACTTTCGGTCCACAGAGTTTCAGTTCAGTGCGGTCTGCATGTCTGCGCCTGCGCCAACCCTCTACTCCTTGTCTCCGCGCACAGGGGCATGCGCCAGGGCATAGTCCTCGTCGAACTTCTTCGCTTCGGCGAGCGCGAGCTGCTGAATGTAGCAGTGCGGGTGGAACTCCGTGGCCTTGTACTCTTCAAGGCCCAGGAAGTCGTCTTCGATGTCAGTCGTTGGCTTCTTCAGTCTTCTCACTCGTACCATTTCAGTCACCTATCCTGCGATTTCTGCGTACTCACATGCCTCAGGCTCAGGAACCGCTAGCGCGTCGGTATGCAGGCTCCGATCTATCTCAGACAGATCATTCAGGAGCTGCGAGATGTCCGTGACATCTTCTCCGAGACCCGACATCTCGTTCACGAGATCCTCGAGGTCTTGAAGCGTGTGTGTCTTAGCCCACTGTATCGCTTGGGTGTTCCGGACCGCTGCCTGCCACACGTTCCTGTGCTTCATTGCATCCCATCCTAAAGCGTTTGTCTGACGATTTGTCAGCTGTTCCACCGTATGCCGCTGGCATCTATTTATAGATTCGCAGAATGTCGGGTTTCCGCAGCAGGACCGTCGGACTCTGGTTCAATCGGTTCCGCGAGAAATCTCCGTGAGATTTCTCATCTGGAATTGCCGATTCCTGTCGCCGTTGACCGATCCCTCACATAGGCGGTGTCAGACACGGAATCTCCGCTATCCTTCATTCGTGCGCCTCCAACCCGCAAACCCTTTTATGAAGACAAGCGCATTAAGTCGCAACCAGCCAGGTGACCGCCTTTGGGATTGTTCGATGCTCTGCTGAACAAGGAGAAGAAGCTCCTCGAGAAGACCAAGAAGGAACTGGCCAAAGTCGACTCGCTCGAGCGCGGCGGCAGGCCCAAGGAGGCCCTCGCCGAGCTCGACAAGACCAGCAACATGCTCAAGGAGAACATGCTCTTCATCGGCAAGATGAGGGTGGAGTTCTCCCAGATATTCTCCGCCCTCGGGGCGAAGTACCTCACATTCGACCGCGCGCAGATGGCCCAGGATGCCGCCAAGGTCGCCCTCCAGCTGAATAGTGACAACGCGGAGGCGATGGGGGTCGAGGGACGGGCCGCGCTCAGGCTAGGCATGACCCAGGAGGCGATCAGCTCCTTGAAGAAGGCCGTCGCCTTAGTCCCTCAGGCTGAGATGCTTTGGCACGCACTCGGGGAGGCGTACGACGTCGCGGGTGAAATCACGAACGCGGTCGACAGCTACGGGAAGGCCATCGAGATCAACCCGGACGGGATCATACACTACGACGGCATACTCGCGCACACGCCCAGCGATGTCGAGATGATACGAAAGAAGGGGCTCGCGCTCACGCGCCTGCAGCGACATGACGACGCCACGCGCACGTTCCAGGCGGCCATACAGCTCAAGCCCAAGGACAAGGACCTCTGGATAGCAAAAGCGACCTCACAGAACCTCGCGGGCAAGAGGGAGGAGGCCGTGCAGTCGCTCGGTGCCGCCCTCAAGGTGGACCCGAACGACGCGTACTGCCTTGACAACATGGGCCGCATTCTTCACAAGCTCGGCAGACCACAAGAGGCGCTCGAGTGCTTCTCCAAAGCGGCGGAGATAGACCACGGCAACAAGATCGTCTGGAACGAGCTGGGGGTTGTGCAGGAGGAGCTAGGCATGCACGACAGGGCCCTCGAATCCTTTGACAGGGCCCTCAGGATCGATCCGAACGACCTCAACGTGCTCGTGAACAGGAAGAAGACCCTCCAGAAGTCGGGGAGGCACGAGGACGTTGCCGCGACATGCGACAGGATACTCCTTCTCAGCCCTCAGGACCACGAAACTCTTCTGGACAAGGCGAAGGCGCTGGCAGCGCTGGGCAGGCATGGCGAGGCACTTACATTCGCAGACGCTGCGCTCAACCTGTCCCCGAAATCCAAGGACTCGCTGTTCCTCAAGAAGGACTGCCTGATCAAGCTACAGAGGCACGGCGAGGTCATAGCAGTGTGCAACAGAATCCTGGACCTCGATCCCAACGACCTCGTGGCCATGCACGACAAGGGCGTTGCCCAGATGAAGTCCGCGAAGCCGCATGACGCGGTCAAGACCTTCGAGAAGGCACTCAAGAGCGCCCCGGACCAGCTCCCGATGCTCGAGAGCCTCAAGGAGGCCTACAAGCAGCTGCAGAAGGATGCCGACGTCATCCACACATGCGACAGGATCATCGCCGCGGACGAGAAGAACAAGGCGGCGCACTTCGACAAGGCCGTCGCCCTGGACAGGCTTGAGAGGTTCGACGACAGCCTCGCGGCGTACAGGCTCGCGCTGAAGCACGATCCTAGCAACCCCGAAGTCTACTACAACGTATCGTCCATGTTCCTCAGGGTGGGCAAGCCGAAGGAGGCCCTTGACTACGCCAAACAGGGCCTGCATGCCGCCCCGAACAGCATCGCGCTCTGGCGCGTGAGGGGCGAGGCGGCCTTCAGAGGCAAGGAATACGACGAGGCGGTGAGCTCGTACGCGAAGGCCGTCGAGCTGGACCCGAGCGACAAGCTGGCGTACACGACCATGGGCAAGGCGCTGATAGAGCTGAAGAGGTACGAGCAGGCGCTCGTCTCCTTCGACCGCGCGCTCAAGGTTGACCCGAGGGACCCGGATATCTGGCTCCAGAGAACGCTCGCGCTCGAGTGGCTCGAGCGCAGGGACGAGGCCCTCACATCCATCAGGGAGGCCGTCCGGCTCAACGTGGCCTCGTCCGAGCTGAGGATCAAGGAGGGCCAGATACTCACGAAGCTCGGCAGGATGGAGGAGGCCCTGAGGGCGTACGACGAGGCGCTCAGGATCTCCGCCAAGAACATCCCCGTGCTCAACGCGAAGAAGGACCTGCTCAAGTCCCTGAAGCGCAACGAGGAGGTCACAGCCGTCTGCAACGAGATCCTTCAGGTCTCCCCGAAGGACCGAGAGGCGCTCCTGGACAAGGGCAGCGCTTCCCTGTTCCTGAAGCGCCCGAACGAGGCGCTCGCCTGCTTCAACAAGGCCCTTGAGCATCACACAGACGACCTCGACACGCTCGAGCTCAAGAAGCTCGCGCTCATCGCTTTGGACGAGCCTGAGAGCGTCATCCATGTCACCGACCAGATACTCCGGATCAGCCCGAAGAATAAGAACGCGCTCTCCGACCGCGCGAGCGCCCTCGAGAAGCTCGGGAGGAGCGACGAGGCCCTCAGGAGCTACGAGAGCGCTCTGGTCCTGGACCCGAAGGACATATTCCTGCTGAACAGGAAGGGGCTGCTGCTCCTCGCCGCCGGGAACCCTGCCCAGGCCGCGGAGTCGTTCGAGCACGCCATCAAGTTGGACTCGAGCCAGCCGTTCGTGTTGAACAACAGGGGCAGGGCGTACCTCGAGCTCAGGCGGTTCGAGGAGTCCCTCTCGGACTTCAAGAAGGCCATCAAGATACTCCCCAACGCGGCTGAGTTCCACACCAACGAGGGGCGCGCGCTCGCAGCCATGGGCAGGTTCGAGGACAGCATCGGCTCGTTCAACGAGGCCAGGAGGCTCTCGCCGAACGACGTCTCCACCTTCAAGTACATGGGCATGGCCCTGCTGAAGCTCAACAGGGTCTCTGAAGCGTTGGGCTCGTTCGATGAGGCCATCAGGCTGGGCTCGAACGACAAGGACATGTGGAAGAGCAGGGCGAAGGCGTTCGAGGCCACGGGGAACAAGGAGGAGGCCATCAAGTCCTACATGAAGGCCCTAGAAGCCGACCAGACGGACCAGGCGGCTTGGTACAGGCTCGGGCTCCTGCACCTGGAAGTCAACAGGTTCCAGGACGCCAACAACTGCTTCGACAAGGCCCTCGACATCGACAGCTCCAACTCGAAGATCTGGATGAGCAAGGGCTACGCGATGGAGAAGCAAGGATTGTTCGAGGAAGCCGTGAGTTCGTACGACAGGGCGATAGGCCTCGACTCCAACGACAAAGAGGCCTGGAAGAGCAAGGCCCAGGTACTGCTCACGCTCAACCGGCCGGAGCAGGCCCTCAGGTGCTTCGACCACGCGCTCAGCATCGACCCGTACTTCGAGGCGGCGACGGAGGGGCGGAAGCAGGCAGAGGCGGACATCCGGAAGAGCAAGATAGAGGACTACGCGAGGTCGGTGCTCGATTTCGAGTACTCCAACGGCAGGCCCGTCACCAAGGAGGAGGCCTTCAGGGTCTGCGGCATACCGTACGCTTTCCTGGGCGACGTCATGGACTTCCTGAGCGGCAAGGCGGAGATCAGCCTGTCGGGCATGAGCAAGGAGGAGTTCGACAGGTACGAGAAGATGTCCCGGGAGGTGCTCGTGAACGCCATGGAGAAGCGGGACCTCGCGGCGCACGGGCTCAGGCTGTGCGACATCACGGTCAACTTCCCTGAGCTGAAGATCTCGAGCGCGAAGAAGATCCTGAGCTACATCCAGGCCGTCGACAACCACGAGTTCAGCACGAAGTCCACCGACCCGCAGACAGAGGCGCTGCTCAGGCAGGCCCTCGAGATACCGAACGACCAGAAGAACGTGCTGGGCCTGATCCGCAACCTGGGGATCGGGGCCTACTGGGCGAGACAGCTCACGACCATCCTGCAGACCTTCGAGGGCGCAGGGTACGAGTCCCCGACTGTCTCGCTGAAATCCATCGTGAGCGAGGGCTACGGGCAGTACATGCCGTATGATGAAAGGGCGATGAGGCGCGAGCGGCCTCCGCGGGAGGAGGCCTACAGGGAGGAGCCGAGGGAGCCGCACAGGAGAGCTCCTCCGATGCCTTCGGAGTACGAGGAGGAAGTGGAGGAGGAGCCGCCGAGGGTCAGGCCCAGGTACAGCAGGGAGGTCGAGGCCTTCAGGGAGAGGCCCCGCGAGCGAGCGCCCAAGCAGAGGCTCCCCAGGGAGGAGGAGCGCAAGGAGAAGGAGGTGCCTTCTGACCTCGTCGGCAGGAGATGCCTGTTCCATGGCGGGATCGCGGTAGCGAGATGCCAGAAGTGCAAGGCCATCCTGTGCAAGGAGTGCGTGCGGGGGTCGGATAGGTGCCCGAGGTGCAACACGCCCCTAAAGGCGGTCGAGGAGACCAGGGAGCGCAGGCGCGAGCGTGGGCGGGAACCCGAGGAAGAGCCCGAGGAAGAGGAGCGCGAGGAGGCGGAGGAGCGGCCCAGAAGGCGTTCGAAGGAGCAGCGGCCTCAGAAGAAGAAGCCGGCAGAGGAAGAGGATCTCTCTAGGCTGTAGAAGGATTCCCTCATTTGAGACACGAGCTCTGTGGAGAATCCGATTTCCGGAGTCGCCGCGGGCTCAGCCGCGCAGCTCTTTCGTCAGCCTGGCGATCCGCCTGCCATACCTGATGCAGTTCCTCTCCGCCCGCTTGTCCGGCTTCTCGATTGCGACGGGCCCGTAGTGATCACCCGATGAGTCCCCGCACACGACCATGCCGTGAATCAGGAGGCTCTGGAGGATCGACAGTATGGTGGTTTCATTCCCTCCGCCGACGTTCGCTGATGACGAGAACGCTCCCCCGACCCGGTCCTGGAGCTTGCCGTGGAACTTGATGCTCCGGTCCAGAAGGTCCTTGATGGGAGCAGCAGGGCCTCCGTAGTAAGTCGGAGACCCGAAGATGAACCCGTCGTAGTCCTTCAGGTCGTCCAGCTTGACCTCCTTCACGCTCTTCGTGTCGACCTCGACATCCTCTTTCATGACGCCCTGCTGTATCAGGTACGCCATCTTCTTCGTGTTCCCGGACCTGGAATAGTAGCATATCAATATCTTCACCATAGAAAGTCCTCCTAGACCATTCAGCGGAAGCCGTCAGCGCTCTTAAAGGATTCGGCACGCGTGACCGCTTGTCGAATCGGATCTGGCTGCCGATGCGTGACGACGGCTCGCGGACGACCGATACGAACTTTGAAGCCTCTGTACGGCTTCCCCTTTGCCTGGGAGGAGGCAGCCGTGCGCGTGTGCAACAGGTGCAAGAAGGAGACCGAGCAGATGTTCTGCCCCGCGTGTCACGTCCTCACCTACCCTCCCCGGACCCCCGGCGCCGCGCCGGCGTCCGCCATGGGCGACACCTTCGACTGCACCATATGGCAGGGCCCGAGCCGCTCAAGGGGCATCGAGGTCTCCCAGAGCGACAGGGACAAGTACTTCTCAAGGAAGAACGACATGGTCGTGCTCCACATAGAGGGCAGGAGGACCGTCGCGACCCTGGGACCGCAGTTCTGGAAGAAGCCCGCGGTGATCAAGAAGGCCGTTGACGACAACGGAAGGGATCAATTGACCAAGTTCTTCGAGAAGCACCACCTCCTCCCGCCCCAACAGTCCATGAAGGAGAAGGGGATCGTCGACACGATTGTGTTCGAGGTCGTCGCGCCCATGGAGGAGTTCAAGATCGCGGTGACCGAGCGGCAGGAGTCCGAGCACGAAGGCGAGACCGAGTAGTGATCGCTAGAGAAGCCCCAGCTCCTTGCCCACCTTCTGGAATGCGGCCAGGGCCTCGTCGAGGTCCTTGCGCGTCAGGGCCGAATTCATGATTGTTCGTATCCTGGCCTTGTCCCTCGCGACCATCGGGAACACGATTGGCAGGGCGAAGATCCCCAGCTCGAACAGCCTCGAACTGAACTTCTTGGCAGCGCCACTCTCCCCGATCATGACGGGCACGATGGGCGTCTGGCTCTTGCCCGTGTCGAACCCCATGCTCCTGATGCCCTTCCTGAAGTACTCAGTGTTGACCCAAAGGTCGCGGACATGCTCGGGCTCCTTCTCGAGCACGTCTATGGCCGCGATACACGCGGCCGCGACCGCCGGTGGGTGGGAGCCGCTCAGGAGCCAGGTCCTCGACTTGTTGAGGGCATAGTTGACGAGGTCTCTGCTGCCCGAGACGTGTCCTCCGACCACGCCGAACGCCTTTGAGAAGGTGCCCATCTCGACTTGGACTTCCTCCCGCCTGAGCATGAAATGTGAAACGATCCCCCTCCCGCCCTTACCGAGCACGCCCTCGCCATGGGCGTCGTCGACGTACACCATGGCTCCGTGGTCGTGGGCCTGGGCAGCGATCCCGTCCAAGGGGGCGATGTCCCCGTCCATGCTGAACACGCCGTCCGTGATTATGAGGACCCTGCGGTATGCGGGCGAGTGCTCCTCGGCCTTCTCGAGGACCTTCTTCAGGTCCTCGGCGTCACAATGCTTGTACACAGCCCTGTCCGCTTTGGACAGCCTGACGCCATCGATGATGCTCCCGTGGTTGAGCTCGTCGCTCACAATCAGGTCGCCAGCGTCCGCGAGCTGCGGTATCAGGCCTGCGTTGGCCGCGAACCCGGTCTGGTACACGAGCGATGCCTCTGCGTCCTTGAACCTGGCGAGCCTTCTCTCGAGTTCGACATGAAGATCCATGTTGCCCGCGATGGGCCTAACGGAGCCGGAACCTGCGCCGTGCGTCTTGATCGCATCGATGGCCGCCCTCTTGACCTTCGGGTGGTTGCTCATGCTCAGGTAGTTGTTCGAGCACAGCATCAGGACCTTCCGGCCGTCGACGACGCACCTCGGGAGGCTCGGGCCATCCAGGACCCTGAGCTTCCAGTCGAGCTCGTTCTCCACCAGCTGCTCGTACTCCCTTCGTAGGAACCCGGTCGGGTCTCTGACAGCCATCTCCTCACCACTCGGGCCTCAGGGACACCTTGGCGGCCTTCTTCGTCCGTATGAGCTCCATGCCCTTCTCGATGTCCCGGATGGGTAACGTGTGGCTGACGATAGATGAAAGCTTCGTCTTGAAACCTGGCATCCTGAGCAGCGCGTACATCCTGTCCCAGGTCTCGAACATCCTCCGGCCAGTGATGCCGTAGACTGTGGCGGACTTGAACGTGATCATGTTGTTCACATCGAGCGTGACGGGGTCGTTGTATAGCCCAAGGATTGAGACCCTCCCGCCGGGCGTGAGCATGTCGAACACCTGCTTCAGGGCAGGCGCGGCACCGGACATCTCGAGGCAGACATCAGCCCCGTCTCCGTTCGTCTCCTCCTTGACCCGCTTCACGAGCGCGTCGTGGCCCATCGCCGCGTCGAGCACGAGGTCCGCACCCATGGTCTTCGCGAGGGATGTGCGCACCTTCTCGCTCGCGAGCTCCGTCGCGATGACCTTCTCCGCACCCACGACCTTGAGCACCGCAATCGCCATGAGACCGATGGGCCCGCAGCCAGTGACGACGACGCTCTTGCCCCTGATGTCTGTGACGCAGCCGTTGGGCAGGACCGTGAACGTGGCGTTGCCGAGCGGTTCCAGGAGCGAGCCGACCTCGGGCTCGATCCCCTTCGGGAGCTTGCGCGCGTTCATCTCAGGGAGGCGCACGAACTCGGCGAAAACGCCGTCCGTGTCCACACCGAGGATCTTCATGTTCCTGCAGATGTGCATCCTGCCGGTCCTGCACTGGTAGCACGTGCCGTCGACGATGTGAGTCTCCGCGGACACGAGGTCCCCGACCTTGACCGACTTGACGCCGTTCCCGAGCCCGACGACCTCGCCGCACATCTCGTGGCCGAATATGATCGGCAGGGCCCTGACGCGCCTCTGGGCCCAGTGGTTCCAGTCCCAGATGTGGACGTCCGTGCCGCAGATGGATGTCATCTTCGTCTCGACCAGGACCTCGCCCTTGCCGATGGTCGGCTTGGGGACGTCCTCGATCTCGGCTCCCGGCTCCCTTCTGCGCTTCACGACTGCATGCATCGAGCGGTCACTGCCCCAATTGCTCAAGAGTGGACATTGATTTCCCTTATTAAGCGATTCGGGACTACTACAAAGGATTGCGGGGATCAGTCGAGGCTACAGAGATATCTTCTTCCTCGCCTCCGGCGGCTGCACCGGGCAGGAGCACCTCCGGAACAGCTCTGGATGCTCCGTGTGGACTGGGATCAAGACCTTGGGGGAGATCCTGTTCACCGTGTCGAAGATCTCCCGCATGCTCGCATGGCCAGAGGCGTGGGCCTGGTGGAAGTCCAGCTTGAACCAGGAGATCCAGTTCTTGAGCACCTCCTCCTGCACGTCGTCCTCCTCGAAGGGCTCGCTCTTGGACCTGATGAACAGGCTGCCGGGGCTGGGACCGACGTCTATCAGCTCGGCGAGCTGCATGAAGTCCGTGTGGAAGATCAGCTCATCCTGATGCTTGGCGACGTACGATGCGTCGACGATGTGGTCGCTAGACCCGAGCCTGTCAAGGTATACCTTATCGTACGCCTGGGGCCTCGCCAGGCCGCTCCTGACATAGACCAACATGTTGGGGTCCGCCATCGGGTCGGGGACGTCAATCCGCTTGTCCCCCTTGAGCGACTGGAGCATATGCGCCACCTTCGTCGAGATCACGAATCGCCTGCGCGAGGCCCTGGCGACATCCCTGAACGTCCTGATGCGGTCCACATCCTTCGGATAGAATGAGACGATCGCAAGCTTCTTGTGGCCCGCGACGAGACGCTTCGCGCGCTCCTCCACATCCTTCTCGGACAGGTCCTCCCTCGGGTCGGCATCCGAGACCCTGGTCCCCTCGCAGATCATGGCGACGGGCTTCTCCTCGGCTGCGCGTCGCACGAACTCCTTCGTCATGTCGCTCCTGGGCCCGTGCAGCCGCATGTCACCAGTGTACGCGACGCATCCTTCGGACGTGTGTATGACGAATCCGTAGGCCCCTGGGACGGAATGATCCACATGAATCGGCTCGACCTCCAGCGACCCGACCTTCACCTTCGCGCCCGTCCTGAAGCTCTTGAACTCGTGGTCCCCGAACGTGACGTTGTTCCCACCGGTCGCCTCCCACGACTGGCGGATGCGCTCGGCCGCGGACCCGAGGTGCACGGGTATCTTGTCGTCGACGAACTTGATGTGCATGACGTGGTCGAAGTGCATGTGCGAGATGAACACGGCGTCGAACTCGGGCTCCGAGTACCTGAGGTCGGTGTCCTCGAGCTGATCGGGGCCGTAGAGCCCCCTGATCTTCGGCATGAGGTCGAAGTGGAAGTAGTCCTTGAGGCCGGTACGCTTGTCCCTCGGCTGGAGCCAATCGACAAAGAAATCGTCCTTCAGGCCGAAGGGCTCCCCGAAGTCGAGGAAGACCCGGGTGTCGCGGTCCTCCAGCAGGATCTTGTTCCCGCCTATCTGGTCCGCGCCGCCATATACGGTCACGGACAACGCCTTGGACGACATTCCTTCCCTCTGCAGTCAAGTAACCTGAGCGGCAATCAACCTTTGGGTGCTCCTCGAGGATAAGCGCGCAGCCCTCGCCGCGATCGTGTCCGCGGTCTCGAAATCGTCCAAGGAGGCGATGTAAGGCCTGTGGTTTCCAGCCCCTTCAGCGATGTCAGCGATCCTGAGCCAATTGGGCAGCTCGGAAACGCCCCTGATCCGCTCGACCTTCGCAAAGCCGTTGTAGTCCCGGTCGACGAGTATGGACTCAATGCCCACCCTCTTGACCGGGTACAGGTCCAGCACAGGCATGTCCCCCACCATGACCGACTCGTCCCTCCGGTAGCCCCGTCTGTACAGGTACTTCGCGATCTGCTTGCCCTTGTTCCCGTTGAGCAGGATCTCGTCGAAGTACTGCCTGATCCCGAACTTGTCAAGCAGGGCGTCGATGATCTCGGGCGGATTCCTCGACACGAGGCACAGCGTGATGACCTGTGACCTGAGCCTCTCGAGCGACTCCTTCACGCCCGTGTCAAGCTCGAAGAACTCGACTGCCTTGTCTGGGCTGGGGTCCGCCCAGAACTCCCATCTCGATCTCCCGTCCTTCGGGACGTAGAGAGTCCCCTCGGCGTCCAGGAACACGTGCTTGAACTTCTGCACCATGGGTGCATCCCTATCCTGCATGTTCACTTGGAGCGCTGCAACGTCTATTCATCGGAACCGCAGACCGTCTCACGGATTCCGATACTGCCTGGGCTCGACCCTCAATTAAATATTTGTATGACAATGATTCTTACGGTATCACAGAAAGCAGACCTAGGCCCCCGCGAATCATGTGCTGGTGCGAGATATGGTGGTTGTGTTCGGCACGCTCGGGTTCCGCCCGAAGTCCCTCATCCCGACGATCAGGTCGACAGCGAACGTGGAGAAGGTAGTCTTCTACTGCGGCGCGGACAGGGCCGACCCAGAGGCCGTCAGGAATGTCGCCGAGGCGAGGAAGGCCGTCCTTGACTACTGCAGGAGCATGAAGCTGGCGGTGGATGCCGTGGACCTCGAGGACCCGTTCGACTTCAAGAGCATCGCGACCAGGATCAGGGGCGACATAAGGAGACACAAGAGGGAAGGCAAGAAGATATCCGTGTTCAACATCGCCGGAGGCACGAGGCCGACCTCCTCCGCGGCGCTCCTCGCATGCATCCTCGAGGGCGTGCCAACAGTCTACGTCCATGACGTGACCTACGAGGAGATCCCTCTACCGCTCCTCCGCATGGAGTACAGCCAGGTCCTGTCGGGCGAGGAGAGGGAGATACTCAGGACCCTCCTGAGGAACAGGTCCAGGAAGCTGACCGAGATTGACCTCTCCAAGCTCGTGGGCAAGCACAAGGCCACGGTGAACCACCATATCAAGAACCTGGTGGCGAAAGGTGCTGTGAGGCTGGACGCACATCCGACCGACTCAAGGAAGAAGGTCGTCACCGTCGAGGAGTCCACGGAGCTGCTGCTCGGTGATGACGCTTGAGGATCCTGGTCTCCACCTTCGGGCCCGGGGACGGCGAGAAGATCATCCTCGCGATGACCAAGTTGCCCTACGACAGGCTCGTGCTCGTCGGAGCTGAGGGGACGGAGGACACCGATGCGTTCCTGCGCCTCAAGGCGCTCGAAGAGATGGCTGGCCATGACGTGGAGGCGGTCTCCCTCGGAGAGCTGGAGTTCATGGAGCTGACGGACGCCGTCGCATCAGTCCTCCAGGATCTGATGCGCCCCCGCGCCCCGGGCAGGCCGAACTCGGTCGTGCTCAACATCAGCGGCGGCAGCAAGCTGCTGGGAGATGCGGCCCTATTGGCGGCGTTCCGCCTGGGCGTCGAGACCTACCACTGCGAGGGAAGGGTGACGAAGCTGCCCGTGCTGAGGGGCGCCACAGCAAGGGACAGGTTCACGCAGGCGCAGATCAGGTTCATGCTGGCTCTCGGGGACAGGCAGATGACCCTCGCGAAGCTCGCGGAGAAGCTGAAGCCCACGAGCAGGCTGGCAGTGGAGAGGGTCTTGAGAGAGCTCAGGAAGGAAGGGCTCGTCATGGCCGAACTGAGCTCTGGCGAGGTGAGGGCGCAGCTGTCCGAATCGGGCATAGAGGTACTCCGCTCCCTCAGGATGACACCGTGAAACCGGCTCACCGCTCGACGTCCTCGCCGCCCTCGAAAACCTGCTGGGCGGCATTGTAGATGTCCTCGAGCCCTTCACCGGTGTCCGCGCTGACCGGCATGACCGCCTTGCTGGCGCCGACGGCCTCGAGCGCCTGCAGGAACTCGGCGTTGATCTGCGTCTGGCTCTCAGCGGATTCGTCGAGCAGCGCGTTGAAAAGCGCATAGTAGTCCCTGCTCCAGGCCTCGACCTTCTCCCTGTCCACCTCCGTGAGCATGTCCGCCTTCGCGAGCACTGGCAGCATCGGGAACGGAAGCCTGAAGTGGACGCTCGCCGAGAGCATCAGTGTGGAGACAAACCCGTTCGCGCTCTTCGCAAGAGAGGGATCGTACAGGTACACGAGCAACGCAAGGTCGCCGCTGAGCTCGTCTATCACAATCTTACTGCTCTTCCTGAACGTGAAGAGCTCGACCTGACCAGGAGTGTCGAGCAGGACGAAATCAGTGTCGTGTCCCGCGACGACCTGGGCGATCTCCTTGATGTTGAGCGCGAGCATATCCGCGGCCGCGATCTGCGCCCCGTTCGGGCCGAGTCCGCACTCGCGCATGACATCGGTGAGGTTGATCCAGTCCTGGACATCGACATCGGGCGTGTACAGGAGCGTGTCTGCGCCTGGATCGAGGTTGACGGTGATTCCGTCATAGCCCTGGTTCTGGAGCCAGAGCAGGTAGGCGTTGGTGAGGGTGCTCTTCCCGCACCCAGCGGTCCCGATGAAGTAGAGGTGTTTCGCTGGCATAGGCTAGCTCTTGAAGTGGCTCTCTGCTCTTAACCTTTGCTCGGACAAGTCCCGGGTTGGCGAAGACCATGCTGAGACACCTTTCTTCGGGCGCGACGCGGCCCCCGCACCTTCGCATGCCCAAACGGAAGTAATATACAACAGTCCGTTGTTCTCGGCGAACACCGGTCAGGGGTTGAACGATGAAGCGCTCGAAAGGAAAGCCCATGCGCAAGCGCTCCGCAAGGGCGCCAGCATTCGAGAACGTGAAAGGTCAGATCGCCTACTGCGGACTCTGGTGTGGCAGCTGCGCGGTCGGCAACGGAACCATCTCCGAGCTCGCGGGGAGGCTGGGGAAGCTGATCAAGGACTACGGGATTGAGGAATGGGGTCCAAAGGGAGTTGACTACAAAGGGCTTCACGAAAGCCTGGCCTCAATCCACGCAGAGCCTCCATGCCCTGGCTGTCTCAGGGGCGGCGGGAGGACGAACTGCGAGATCCGTGCATGTGCCACAGGCAAGCACCTGCATGAGTGCGTCGAGTGCAATGACGGCGAAGCCTGCGAGAACCTGAAGCTCCTGCGCCACATGCGGACCGGCGCGCTTGGTGTGGGAATGATCGTCAAGGAGAAGAAGGGCAATCGCTCCGAATTCCTGAGGAAGGGGGAGGCTGAGCTGAAGCGCAAATCTCCGAGCTCGGTGCTCTTCCTGGACTGAGACGATTCACGTAGCTCCTGCCAGGGCAATTCACACCTCGGTTTCCCCGTGCGTCTCGCAACGCTCAGAAACACCGAAGAGGAAGAAACGCCACCTGATATCGGGGAGCGTCGCATGAGGCGGCGCCTGCGATTGAGACCCTAGCGGAGCCTCGACCATCTGTCAAGCAGGCTGCATATCTCGTCTGAGACCTCGACCGGGTACGCACCCAACCTCCCCTGGTCGCGCACGAAAGCCCTGGCAGACTCTATCGAAACCCGAAACCCTTTTGCGATGACGCTCGCAATCACCGATGTCGCGACGGCCTCGCTGACTTCGTAGTGGCTCATGATCTCTTTGAGATCGTATCTGAAGGAGGAGACTCTGTGAAGATTCAGCATGGCTGTCTTCTGGCTCTCGCGTGGCCTGAACTCCCTCAGCTCGTCGCTCCTGCGCCTCTTGTACCCGGTGTTTCTGGCCAAAATACCTCTCCGACAGAGCGGGGATACCCCCGTTGCTACTTAATGGTTGACTGGATACCCCGAGGGAGGCAACGATGGCGGGGCTGAAGGGATTCGAACCCTTGGCCAACCGGTGTCCCCTGCGCAGCCAGAAGCAGCACAGTAAGAGCCGGTTGCTCTACCTAGCTGAGCTACAGCCCCGCAGACCCGCAGTATATGGTGACCATTTATAAAACTATCGAGGTAGACGAGATCGTTCAGGGCTGGGTTTTCGGCGACTGGATGGCCCGACAAGGTGCGGTGATTGGACGATTCTGTAAATTATATAAAAATATCCGATTGGAAATAGTTTCGGCCGCGGACGTCATGCCTTCGAGAAGTCCTTCACAATCAGGTTCAGCCGCCCCGCGATGTCCTTGTCGAGAGGCGCCGGCGTGTGCTCCTTCAGTATCCCCTGAATGCGCTCGTTAGCCGCCTCTAGTGAGTCCATGCCGCCCCTGTGGACTGCTTGCTCGAAGGATTCCGTCTTCCACATCAGCTGCAGGTAGAAGTCCCTGATGTGCGCCAGCGTGTGCTTCTGGCCGAGATAGGTGCCGCCGATCCCAATCCTCTTGATCAAATCCACGGCGAGCGTCTCCTCGTTCACCGCGAAACCGCTCATGGCCCTGAGCGCCATGCCCGCGATCTCATGGTCGAACAGGAGCTGCTCGTAAGACAGCAGCGTCGAGCCGTCCGGGACCCCGAGGCCGTTTATGACCTCGCCGCCGACGAGTATGCTCGCGGCCGTCGAGAGGGTGTTCTCGATTGAGGCCTGCACGCCCGGGACCTTGGCGCTCGATCCCAGTCCGCCTGTCGAGTTAGGTATCTTGCAGAAGTTAGCCATCTCGACAGCTGCTGCGCAGAGGATCGTGCTCTCGGGCGACCCGCCTATGTACGCCCCGCTCCTCGGGTCCATGGCGGAAAGCACAGAGCCGTACATCAAGGGCGAACCTGGCTCGTGCGCCTGCATGGCGCACGCGAGCGCCAGCGTCTCTGCGTGGTTGACCACCAGGTCTCCTGCGATCGTGGCTGGGCCGCTCATCCCCGCCTGCGCCATCCCGGTGATGTGAACGGGGACATGGTTCTCCGCCCACACCATGGCCGCCTCTGTCGTTGGGCCTTCGAGCACAAGCGGTGAGACGGTGCAGACCATCGCGGAGATGTAGTGCCTCTTCTTCAGCTCCTCGACCGAGCCAACCACCTCTGCCGCCATCCTCACCTGTGTCCTAGCCTCGTCAGGGTTCGAGGTCGACTCGGTCAGTATGTGCTTCGACGTGTTCTCCATCCCGACCCTCACGCCCTCGACCACGTGCACCTTCTCAGGGACGTCGTGCGCGACGACCATAGGTTCGTAGATGCTCACGTACGGCAGCCAGTCGGAGACTATCGCCGTCTTGCGGATGTCCTCCAGCAGAGATCTTCTCCTCGTCCTCGTCTTCGGCTCCCACACGGCGACGCCGCAGCCGTCAGTGGTGAAATAGCTGTGCGTGCCGTCCAGCGGCAGGTCATACTCAGGTGTACGGCCCGCGAGCGTGAAGGTCCTGGGTATCTTCCTCACGAGCGAGTTCACAACGCCTATCGGGAACCTGACGACCTGCGCCTTCTCGTCCGCGTGCGCGCCCGCGCGCACCAGAGCCGCGCGCGCAGTCCTGCCGTGTATCTTGATGCCGACGTCCTCCATGACCTCGAGCGTCGACTCGTGTATCAGCTTCTTGTCCTCCGTGCTCATCAGCTGGCATCTCGTCTTGACCTTGAACTTGTCCGCGTAGCTTGCCATCGTTCTCACTTCCTCCTGACAGGGTCAGGTATCACTCTCCATACGAATGAAAGGTTGGCCGGGTTTGCGTGCCCGAGAGTTCAGGCGGGGTCTGGGGAAGACTCAAGGACTACGTTTCACCAGGACGTCGGCCCCGAAGCTCTTGGAATACTCCTTCAGAAGGCTGTCGATGTTCTTCCTGACCTCGGTCTCGAGGGGCTCGGGGTGGTGCGAGCTCAGGAGCTCCACCATCCTCTCTTTCGCCCTCCTCTTCGCGTCCTTGGACCCCGAAGCCGCCCATTGCATCCGGCTCCACCTGTCCGACAAATTCGGGCGCAGGTGCTCCTTCCTGAACCGCGCCATGGTCTGCTTCTGCTTGAGGTAGTTCCCCATCGGACCCGTCTTGGCGATCATGTCCACCGAGAGCGTCTCGTCGTTGACCTCTATGCCCTGGGCGAACCGAAGGGCATTGGATGCGATCTCCTCGTCGATCACCAGCTGGATCGGGGAGTAGGTGTTGAAGGCTTCGGTCGAGCCGATGAAGAGGTCGGAGAAATCCGCTCCCGCGGCTGCCGCGGCCAAAGCGGAGAAGGCCTTCTCGTAGGCGGTCTGCTCGTCGACTGTCTTCGAGTCGCTCTGAACGCCCATGTTGCTCGGGAGGCCGTAATGCTTGGCGAGTTGTACCGCGCCGACGCCGATGAGCGAGAACTCGGGTGCTCCGGTCGCAGACATTCCCGTCCTCATGTCAAGTGGGCAGGAGACGGACCCGTAGACGACCTTCGGCGCCTTTGTGACGCAGCTCGCGATGACCACGGAACTGAGCACTTCGGCGTTCTGCTGCACCAGGACGCCAGCTATGGACGCCGGTGCGGTCCCTCCTGCGAGAGCCATGACCGTCACGAACACGGGCGCGTCAATCCGCGCGTAGCCCAGCAGGACCTCGAGCATCGTGTGCTCATGTGCCAGGGGGCTAATCGGGTCGACGTAGCCACAGAACAGCGGGGTCTTCCTCAGCTTCTCCCGATCTCCGAGAATAGCCTCACCCAGCCGGATCGAAAGCTCGACATCGTCCTTGTCCAAGGTGCCGCCGAACGTGGGCTTGCCGGAGTTGAGAAGGCCTGCGGCCACCGATATGATCCTCCTCGCCGTGTCTGGAACGTCGCTGATGTAGGTCGGGACATAGGCGATCTTGACGTTGTCCAGGGCGTCCATGAGCCTGCAGCACAGGAGGCCGTCTTGGAGCGTCGGAATCCTGACCTCGTCAGTCTTCGGGTCGATGTAGTACACGCACTCTGCTCCGGGGCCGATCTTCGTCCTGCCGTCCACGACATCTATCGTGTGCTTCTCGCTCCGACCATGCCACTTGAAGTCCTTCTTGCAGCTCTTGACCGCTTCCGTCACAATCGACTCAGGCATCTTGACAATCCTGGTCCTGCGGTCCACCTGCATTCCCTTCTGGTCGAGGAGGTCAAGGGCCTCGGGCATGTTGACCAGCACGCCCGTGCGCTCGAGCACTCGGAGAGTGGCGCCGTGAATCGCATCCAGCTGATCCTTCTCGAGCACCTTCAACATCTGCTTCTGCGATACCATGGCGGAAACCTCCTACTCCGGACGCGGCACCAACTTCGTGGTGGCTAGTTGTCCTTGCCAGTCCAGTCCGCGTCCCCACCGGGCTTCCCGGCGGCCGGACAACATCCTTCGTTTAGATAAACCGATGCCGAAGCATTTAAGAAAAGCTGCTCCGAGAGGTCTGCCAGTTGGAGGAAAGGGTCTCTTCGCGAAATCAAAGGCTTTATCACCGGGCTGAGCGTTGGCGAGCTGGATGCACCGTCTCACTGTATCGATTCTGAGCAGCGGGAGCGTCGGCAACTCCGCACTCGTGATGTCTGAGGGGAAGGGTCTCCTGGTCGACGCAGGGCTGTCATGTCGAGAGCTGGAACGGAGGATGTCGGTGTTCGGCGCTGAGCCGACGCAGGTCGAGGCCGTGCTGCTCACGCACGAACATACCGACCATGTCCGAGGGGCGAGGAGGTTCGCACTCGACTACGCAGTCCCCGTCTACGGCACGAAGGGGACGCTCGCGCTCACGCCCCTTGACGGCGTGGACGCGAGACCCATAGCATCGGGCAAGGAGGTGCGCATCGGGGAGCTCAGGATCGAACCGTTCAAGGTCAGACATCTTGCCGCAGAGCCCGTGGCGCTCTCCGTGACGTTCGACTCGAGGCGCCTGGGCATCGCCACAGACCTCGGAAGCGTGACCGCGGATGTCGTCAGGCACATGGCTGGAGCGGACATGCTCTTGGTGGAGGCGAACTATGATGAGGAGATGCTCCTCCGCGGGACCTACCCGGAGTTCCTGAAGCGAGCGATCAGGGGGGACCACGGGCATCTGTCGAACGACGATGCGGCCGAGCTGTCAGGGTCCGCCGCGACGGAGAGGACGAAAAAGGTAGTGCTCGTCCACCTGAGCAGAGAGAACAACATGCCTGAGATCGCCCGCAAGGCGGTCGAGAAGAACCTCGCCAGGCGCAAGCATCCTGTGAGAGTCGAAGTGACGGAGCACGGGGGCATGAGCGGGCCGTTCGACCTAGCCTGAGCCGATCACTTTGGCTTTGCCGTGCGAGACGAGCGTCTTCGCTACATTGCTGGGCAGTGAGATGATGTCCTCCTTCCTCAGCTTGTAGTCCTTGTCGACGCCAGCGAACGTGGGCACGTCCTCGAGCACGCGCACGAGCACAAGGTCTTCGGGGGCGGCCTCGTCCTTCCCCTCCTTCTTCTGCTCGCACACCTTCTCGGGGGGAGCATCAGGGAGCTGGACGACGTCCTTCGGCTGCGTGAACCTGGGCCCGAGCTCCTCGAAGTCAGCCCTGGAGTCCTTGTGCGCACCTAGGACGGACACAAGGCTCGAGAACAGGACGAGCTCGTCAGGCGTGAGGCTGACGGTGTCCGGGTTGTCCCCCGCGACCTTCCTCAGCGCGAGCAGGGATATCTTCCTCTGCCTGAGCTCGTACACCCGCTTCGCCTTGTCGATGGCCTTCTTGAGCTGGTCGTTGAGCATCATGCTCGCCTGGGACATCGGGTTCATTGCAATCTCGCGCTCGCTCTCCTTCCTCAGGGACTTGATGTACTGCCCTATCCTGTCGTATAGGGCGGGGTCCACCTTGACCAGCTGCGAGGACTTGTTCTCCTCCCTGAAAAGGCCCATGATGTTCTCATAGCTGAAGTCCCCCCTCTCCGCGGCCATCGCGTGAAGCATACATACTCGTTGTATTTTATGATTGCCCACTGCATGCATTGCACACATCAACAAATAGAGCTGGTGAGCATTACACGGCGGGGACGGGTCTGCCTTCCAAGGACTTCCTTCGGCCCCACCGCAAGGGGTGCACGATCACGATCGAGGCGATGCCAGGGAGTGACAGGACGGAGATAGCAGGCGTGAACGAATGGAGAGGGGCACTGGCGGTGAAGGTCGCGGCAGAGGCACGGGGCGGAGAGGCGAACGACGAGCTCCTTTCGTTCCTGGCCGACAGGCTCGGCGTGAGCAAGGGCTCTGTCCGGATCGTCAAGGGCGAGAGGTCGTCGCACAAGGTGCTGTTCGTCCCGCTGTCCGAGGAGAGGCTGAGGACAGCCCTGGAGGAAGGCTGAATGCTGACGGCGGAGGAGCGCCTTGAGCAGCTGGAGAAGGTCTTCGAGGAGCTGGAGGACGCCAGCAGCAGAGTGCCCATCATAGTCGAGGGCCTCAGGGATGTGCGCGCGCTGAAGCTCCTTGGCGTCGAGAAGAACGTCGTGGCGCTGCACAAGGGCTCGTCCGTGTTCTCGCTGTGCGAGGCGATCGGAAGGCAATCGAAGGAGGCTATCATACTCACGGACTGGGACAGAAAGGGCGGGCAGCTCGCCCGGATGCTCAGGGACGGCCTGCACGCGAACGGCGTCGAGGCGAACGAATACTTCAGGACGCAGATTGTGCTCCTCTCCAAGAAGGAGGTCAAGGACATGGAGGGCATGCCCGGGTTCATCGAGCGGCTGAGGGTCAAACGGTTCGAAGGGGTCAAGATAGGGCGAGCTGGTAAAGGAGCAAAGGATTTAGATTAGGAACTCAATCAAACGCGCATGGCAATCTCCGAGTGTTCGCTGGAGATGCTGAAGTACCTGAAGCTGAAGTCGGTCGACGAGCTCTTCAAGGACATACCCTTGGATGTGAGGACCGACGGGCTCAGGCTCCCGGACGGGCTCTCCGAGCTAGAGCTTGTGCGGGAGCTCGAAGCGATGATGTCCGTCAACAAGCCCGCATCGTCTCAGCCGACCTTCCTCGGCGCAGGTGTGTATCACCACTTCATACCGGCCGCTGTGAAGACCATAATGATGCGCTCGGAGTTCATCACGTCCTACACCCCCTATCAGCCCGAGATCAGCCAGGGGATGCTCCAGGCGCTCTTCGAGTACCAGTCATTCATGGCGGAGCTCACGGCGATGGACGTCGTTAACTCGAGCATGTACGACGCCTCGACCGCCCTTGGCGAGGCCGTCCTGATGAGCCACAGGATCTCTGGAGGGGACACGTTCCTCATGAGCAGGACCGTCAGTCCCGAGAAGAAGCAGGTCGCGGCGACATACGCCAGGGGGGCGGGCATCAAGATCGCTGAGGTAGGGTTCGAGAAGGAGACGGGACATGTCGACCTCGGTGACCTCAAGTCCAGACTTGGGGACGGCGTCTGCGGGTTCTACTACGAATCACCCAACTTCCTCGGACCTGTGGAGACCAAGGGGGAGGAGATACGCAAAACCCTTGGGCAGAAGACGATGGTGGTGGGCGTCAACCCGATGGCCCTAGCGCTGCTGAAGCCCCCGGGAGAGTTCGGGGCGGACATCGTCGTGGGCGATGCGCAGGTCTTCGGCATCCCCATGACCCTCGGAGGCCCGATGATAGGCCTGTTCGCGTGCAGATCCGAGCATGTGCGCAAGATGCCGGGGCGCATCATCGGCATGACGACTGACATGGAGGGAAGCCGCGCATACTGCATGACTCTCCAGACCAGGGAGCAGCACATCAGGAGGAGCAAGGCGACATCGAACATATGCACGAACGAGGCGCTTCTTGCACTCGCTGCTTCCGCGTACCTCGCCCTCGTCGGCAGGGACGGCCTCAGGCAAATCGCAGCCAAGAACGTCGAGAACATGCAGGCCCTTTCCGCAAGGATCAACGCCATCAAGGGGTTCAGGTCGCCGCGGTTCAAGGCCGCTCACTTCAATGAGTTCGTCGTCACGTCTGAGCTCGACTCACACAGGATCCACAAGGGGCTCCTGGCCAAGGGCGTGCACGGCGGACACATCCTCGACCGTGCGTTCCCGGAGCTGGGACGATCTACCCTGTACGCCACCACTGAGATGCACACGAAGGCCGACCTTGACAAGCTCATCGCCGCGCTGGAGGGGATCAGATGAGGTACCACCAGGCGGTTCACGAGGTCCCAGTCCTGTTCGAGAGCTGCGAGAGGCCCAGCCCACAGGACCCGTTCGACCCGACGGTGGGCGGGAGGCTCCCCGAGGGTATCCTGCGGCCCGAGCTGAACATCCCTGACCTGCCCGAACGAGACGTCGTGAAGCA
>DYTN01000020.1:5615-30496 GCA_020725925.1 Methanobacteriota archaeon | reverse complement strand
CCCGCCACTGTGACGGTCACGGGCACCTCGATCACGAGGTAGTCGTATAGGATGTCGCCGTTCAGGTCCAGGCCGTACTCGACGTACGGAGGCTCGAACCAGCCAGGAGCCCCTTCGAATTCCGAATACCAGTAGTAGTCAGTCTCGTAGTAGTCCTCGTCCAGCAGCACGCCCGCCGTCCTCAGGTAGAGGTCGACGTCGAAGTCGTCATAGTCGTCGTTGTAGTAGATCGGCCAGCCAGGGAACGCCAGCTCGACCGTGTGCACCCCGACCGTCAGGTGGGTCACGTTCGTGTCAGTGTCTATGACGCCGTACCAGCCGGACAGGATGCCCTCGACCGAGTAGTCCCCCTCGACGCTCACGTTGACGCTCACGTCGATCACGAGGAAGTCGTACTCGAAGTCGCCGTCGCTGTCGACCGTGTGCTCGTCGTGTGTCGGCCCGAACATCGCATCCGGCCTCTCGAAGTCCGCGAGGTCGTACGACGATGTGAGGTACCAGTAGCCCGACAGGGAGGGCCACGAGGAGTCAATCAGAGCGCTCAGATAGATGTAGATTTCGAATTGCCCACTCTCGGTCGCGGCCTTGGATATGTCCCAGGCGTCATACACCAGCTGGACGGTCCTGGTGCCGATGGACAGGCCCGAAGTGTTGATGCTGTACCCTACATAGGACCCGCCAGGATCGTAGAGGTAGCCCAGGACCCTGAAGTCCGTGGCGTAGTTGACGTCCAGGACGACGTCCACGACCATGTAGTCGTAGAGCCCGTCCCCGTCCGCGTCGACCCCTCTGTCGGAGAACGGGGGCGCGAAGTCCGCCGGGACCTCCATGAACTCGGTCGCTAGGTACGATGCTGTGTAGTGCACGTCCTCGTCTATGATCTCCCACGAGGAGCCGTCGTACAGGGTGAGATGCACATGGTACGGGCCGTCGACGCCCGCCTCCCGCATCAACCAGCCGTAGAACCTCATCTCGACGGTCTGCGAGCCGGCGAACAGGTACGGATAGAGATATGCGCTGGCTAGATACCCTTCCGATGAGGTGTGCAGGGCCCCCTCGAAGTAGTACCAGCCCTCGTAGTAGACGTCCACGGAGATCTCGACCACGAGGTAGTTGAAGTCGCCGTCGCTCTCCGTGTCCTCGCCGTAGCTGTTGTGCGGGGGCGTGAACCAAGCCCCTCGCACTCCTGTCGTCAGGATGCACGTGTCGAAGACGGACGGGGCCGCGAACGAGGAGGCGTTCATTGCGGTGGTCTCGGTCGTGGCCGCGGGGGACAGCGGTATGTCAACCGTCACGATGACAGCGACCGAGGAGTACGACGGCACCGTGCCTGTGTCGGGCAGCAGGTCCCCGTCGGTGTCGATCAAGGGGTTCATGAAGGAGTCATAGAGGGACACTGTCCAGCCCTCGACGGAGCTGTATGTGATGGCGAACGAGTCGCTGAAGGATTGCCTGTTGACCACGGTGAGGTCGTAGGCAATCGTCTCGCCGGGCGCGCCCATGTCCGCCAGGTCAGGCCCGATCGAGACCGGCCCCTCGGAGAACCTGACGGCCAGGCTGTCCGTCAGGGAGCCGGTGTTGTAGGAGTACTGCGTGCCGACGGTGCCGTCATCGTTCTCGATGCCCACGGTGGCGCTAGAACCGTCCATCCCGTTGAGCGTCAGGTACTGGTACCAGATGTCGCCGGTCTCGTTCAGTATGATCTCGAAGGTCATGTAAGAAGAGCCCGACCAATCGGTGACGTTCTCCCACTCGACAACGAGCTGGCGGTTCGGGGAGACGCCGATCGTCTCGTAGTAGATCGTGCCGTCGTAGTTCTCCAGCTCGTCCCAGTATGCGGCGACGATGTTGTTCACGTTCCATTGGTAGGGGATGACATAGTTCCAGTTCTCCCAGGTGCCGTAGCCGAAGCCGATGAAGCCGTTCGTGGTGGCGTAGAACTCAGTGTACTGGGTCCCATAGAACTCGAAGGTGAACCCGATCGGCAACGAGCTGGTGTACTGCCAATAGTAGGTCAGGCCGGTGTCCGTGCCCGTGGAATTGATCTCGACCCAATTGAACGCCACCGAAGGCGCCGGGGCCTTGCTGTCCGTGTAACTGTACCCGTACGAGTCGGGTGTGCCCTGGGCGGCGCTCGCGTTGCCCGCGAGCACGCCAAAAGCACCGCCGACCATGGCTAGCACCACCGCTACGGCCATCAACGATCTGGCATGCATAGTGTGAACCCCTATGGTCTGAATGGCTGGGTGGAAGACGCCCTTGCGGGCTATATGAAGCCTCTGGAGGTCGTTCTCATGGGTGATATCGAGGCGATGGGAAGGTTCTTGTAGGTCCGACGGCCGCTGTCGAACGCCTACGTCCGCGCGACAGATTTATGAGCAAGGGCCGCAATGGATTACTTGCGGGTAAGTCCCGGGGGGTAGATGGTTTGCCGTCTGGCGGACCCGGCCAAGAATCCCCCTGGGGGCCGCAGTTTTCTCACCGACACAGCTCACCGTGCACGACGTTGTGTGCGATGATGCTGAGGTAGCTGCCGTCTGAGTGTTCCACGCTTCGGAAGACCGATCCCGCAACGATGTCCGCAATCTGGATGCCAGCCGAATTCGCCGAATCAAGGTGGCTGATTGTGATGGACGGAGCGAAGTACCCGCAATGATGACCGCTCACGACCTCTCGCAAGTGCCCCTCGAAATGCCTTCGCACAGTACGATTGCTGGACCACTTCTCTAGGACGATGTGTGCCCGCCTCGCGTGTGTTTGCCTCATGAGCTCGGCGAGAGCCATCGAGCACACCCGCAGATAGAGCTCGTTCTTGTCCCTCCGTAGCTCGGCTGGCACGTCGCGCTTTGCAATTCCGGTCCACGCCACCTGGATGCTCGTCCCCGCCACGCCGCTGAGGACTAGCTTTCTCACGTGTTCCGGGCTGCTCTTGAACTTGAACTCCGGCGTCCTCGTGCCAAACGAATACAGACGACGACGGACTCTCCTCAGGATCCGCGTCAGCTCTTTCGGCTCAGGGCTGGCAAGGGCAACCACGACGAAATGCCTAGAACTGGCAGAAGAGAAGCCCAGGTCGCCGCTCTCGTCGAGGTAGACATCAACGTGGCCGTGCAACGACCGGAGGAGGACGACAAACTGCCTTCACGCCTCTGATTGCATGTAGCCTTTGAGCGAGCGCTTGATCTGATGAGGAGACATCCTGGACGTATTGCCACCTCTTCGTTGACACGATGGCAGCTCGCGGCTGGTTCAAATCGGTGGCCTCCGTCGAATGGCTACATGCGCGCGACACCTTTAAGAGCCGGGCCTACCATGAACGATTTGCAGGTAAGGCCTGGGGGGTATATGAGTACCGTACGGTGCTCGCCAAAACACTCCACCCAGGCGCTGCACTTCTCGGTTACATCAAGCTTGCGTGCCCAATCTTATGTTCGATAAGCCTCATGAACGAATCGTCTCTGGCTTCGAGTGCCCTGAACACGGCTCCCGAGACGAGGTCCGCCACCTGCAGCCCGTAGCTGTTGAACGAGTCCATGTGCCTGACCTGCACTCTCGGCGGCAAGTAGCCAGCATGGCGATACAGGACTGCAGCCTTCACCGCCATGTCGAACGCCGCCCTGCTCTTCTCTTTTCCTATTCTTCTGTCGACCACGAATTCGATTGACCGGCATCTCGTCAGCCGGGAGACCTCGCCCGCAGCGGCAACGAACAACTGAGTCAGGAGATCTTCGCCCTCAGGGCGGTGGCTTGGCGGGAGCCTTTGCTTGTCCATGCCTGTCCAGACGACGGTCACATCGGCTTTGGCGAGCTCGTGAAGCGCGAAGACCCGCAGGCAGTCGGAACTCCTATGGAACTTGAGCTCAGAGCGCCCAGCCACCTCCTTGCCGAACTTACGTCGTGTCCTTCTGACGAGCCTCCTGAGCTGAAACGATCGGGCCGTTGCCACCGCTGCCACCACCAAATGGCGGGAGCTCAATCTCGAGAACCCGAGATCCCCGCTCTCGTCGAGGTAGACATCAACGTGGTCATGCAATGACGAGACGAGGACGATGGTGTGCCTTCACGCCTCCGGCTGCATGCAGCCTTCTCGTGCGGATTGATTCGATGAGAACGAGCGCAGACCCTGGCCGGATTATTGCCTGTGCGCCTCAAGGTACACCATGACCGGCCAGGACTTACCTGCATCCTTCTCATTGCCGCTGTCCCTAATAATACTTCTGCGCGGATGTAGCCCGAATCATCCCGTCCGGAATCCGACGATTTGGCTCTCTGTCGGTCCTCCGACGTAGAACACGCTCGAGTCGTTCAGGACAGCTGAGATCCTCGATTGGTCGAGGACAACCACCCCGAACGGGAACTCCTGGGCGCCGGTCGAGTTCCAGTCCGTCTCGAGGGCGTAGAACGACGCCCCCGCCAGGGCGATCCCCTCCCTGAGGTCGTACGGCAGCCCCCTGCTCCCGTTCAGATCGAACAGCCTCGCACCCGTCTCCGACAGCCTCTGGTCCGATGCATAACTCTGAACCCCGTGCTCCGAGAACCACTCGACGGCGTCGTACTCGAACCAGTAGGTCTGGTTCTCGACCCCGAACAGCTCTTGGCTCTGGTACGCGACGGGCAGCGTGGAGGCGCATATGACGACGAGCATCACACTGGCGGCCATCCCGAGCCTCTCCCTGCCCCTGACGAGGAGAGCGAACCCGACGCCCACGAGCAGGGCGAAGGCCGGCATGACGAAGTCGAAGGTCCGGTAGATGATGAGGTGGGATGTGGCGTCGTTCGCGCGCAGGAACGCGAACAGGATGAGCGAGAGGGGCCCCAGGAGCATGGCCAGGAGGAGGCTCTTTGTCGCGCCTAGGCGGCGCAGGGCGAATCTGGCGCCCTCCCAGGCGGGGGTCACGAGGATGAGGTACGCGAGGAACGGCACGGCTATGAGGGACGCGGGCCCGGGGATGCCCGGGAAGAGGGGGTGGTAATAGTTGAGGAGCATGACGAAGGCCCCCGCCAGGGGCACTGTGAGCCCCAGGGGCGCCCTGGACACGGGGCGGTCCCTCCGGGACAGCCTGATGCCCACGAGCGCCAGCAGGAAGGCGACTGCGAGGTACAGGTAGAGGTCGGTGTCGGGGGAGAGGTAGTCGAGGTACGGGAGGGAGATGCCCTTGTAGTACATGGCCGCGAGGGCCCAGGCGGTGATGACGGTGACGATGTCGAAGTGGTCGTCCCTGGTCAGGGGGAGGGGCCTGGGCCTGGAGGAGAGTTCGAACAGGACGGCGAAGGTGAGTATCACGAACGCGACGACGGCGGAGTGGTGGTGCGTGAAGATCAGGAGCAGGAGGGAGGAGGTGAGGACAAGGCGGTGGGGGAGGTTGTTGGTCCTGAGGGGGTAGGAGTGGAGCGCGAGGGCTATGAGCATGAAGGCGAGGCTCTCCTTCCAGACACACCCGGAGGAGAAGACGAAGGAGCCTGTGAGGGCGAGGACGAGGGCGGAGGCGAGGGCGCCTCGGTTGGTGCTGGGGAAGTGCTGGCGGAAGATGAGGAGGAACAGGAGGACGGTGATCGAGCCCAGGAGGGCGGTCAGAAGCTGGGTGTTGGAGACGGGATCGATGCCGAGGGCGGAGGAGAGGAAGGCGTTCAGGAGGGCGAGGAGGGGCATGTCGGGGACGTAGCCCTCATCGACGGAGGAGGCCTGTGAGAAGTCGAAGTGCTGCGAGGAGAGTATCTCCTGGGTGATCCTGAGCTCGGAGAGGCCGTCGATGTTGTAGGGGAGGGGGGACCATTGCAGGGATATGAGCCGAACCGAGAAGGCTGCCAGTATGAGAATAGGGACGGCCAGCATCTTGGTCGATCGATAGATGCTCAACTCAAAGATCCTCCAAAGCCCCAGCTGGGAATTCGATTACCACAATGTCGGGATAAATAACTTGGTGAAGCTGGGAGGGCGCGGTTTTGCGAGGGTCAGTAGCGTGCTGGTACCCGCCCTGACAGGTGGAAAGGCTAAGGTTGTTGGGAAGGTAGAGACAGTCTGATATCAAACCTGGTAATCGCAGGAAAAGGTTAAAAGCCGCGATTCCGATTAGAAAGGTCCCAACCGGGGTTGTAGAGTCCGGGAAAGGTTGTGGTTCGAGACCTACCAGGGGGAGAAGAAATCTAAATGACAGAAGGGTGCGAAGTGATGATAACGGCCGTCATCCCCGCGTACAACGAGGAGAAGACGATTGCGGTTGTCGTTGAAGGTGCCCGGAGGCACGCATCGGAAGTACTTGTTATCGATGACGGCAGCCTAGATGCAACATCAGAAACTGCGCTAAGAGCCGGGGCAAGAGTCATCAGGATTCCCAAGAATAGTGGCAAGGCCAACGCATTGTCAATTGGCCTCACAACTGCGGTTCTGAATGGCAGTGATTTGGTCGTATGCCTCGACGCTGATGGACAGCATGACCCACACGACATACCTCGAGTCGTGCGGCCAATCATCGACGGGAGAGCTGACATGGTGATTGGGTCAAGATTCCTTGATGCCCAGGCCAAGGAGCTAATTCCAGGTTACAGGAAGCTTGGGCAAGGGGTGCTGACTTTTGCCACCAACCTCGGCAGCGCAGTGAAGATCACGGACTCCCAAAGTGGATATCGCGCCTTCAGGAAGGAGGTTGTCAAAGGATTCGATTACGGAGTTCAGGGAATGGCGATAGAATCAAATATGGTGAGGAATGCGGTCAAACGCGGACTTAGAATCGAAGAGGTTCCCATTGTTGCCAAGTATGACGGACTTGACACTTCGACCCTAGCGCCGGGGACTCACGGAGTCAGTGTCCTGTCGTCAATCCTAAGCGCAGTCAGGTCCGAGCATCCGCTGCTATACTTCGGAGTCAGCGGGCTGGTGATGACTGTCGTTGGTGTAATCCTCGGTCTCTACTCGATACAGCAATACATTGAGATCAAGGTGCTTCCCTTCGGTCCTAGTCTGCTGGCTGTGATGTTGACAGCGCTTGGAGTTCTGTTCGTACTGGTTGGCTTGATTCTCAGTGCGATTGGTGAAATGGTCGCAAACGGGAAGCGCCCGAATGGCCGTTGATGCGTGGTCAGGAACGGTAGATGTGACTATTGGTGGTCGAAACTCAGCCAACCTTGAGAAGAATAATCTGACGGAGCTTCCTTCCGGGTTTCTGCTACCATGAAATTCATCGCAGTAGTCTCAACAATCAACCTGAAATACCGTCTTGGCTGCACCCCCGCATGGTGGCAGCTCCTGAAATCCCTCCATGAGATAGGAAATGAAGTAGTCATCGTCCCCTATCTGGGTGGTCCTTGTGAGACGCTATGGTGGCGGGCATACCCAAACCCATGGAGAATGCCAGGAGAGTTGTACTACGCCCTGTCAAGGAAAGCGTTTCCAAAAAGGGAAGGAAGGGATCACCGCCTTAGAGAGAGGATGGCCTTTGCGATAACCCGTGCCGCGACCCTTCCTGTGTGGCGCAAGCACCTGAGAAATATCATGACCGCCGAGAGAGGTGTTGATGTTCTGATGTTCTTCAATGTGCCTCTGAATCAAATCGCAGGCATACCAACCGAAATGAAGAGGCTATTTGGGGTGACTACCGCGTTCTATGATGGTGATATGCCCACCATTCTTCCAGGATTTGTTGCGGAGAGAGGGTTCATGTTTGACTACTATCAGAATGCGCACTTGGATGAGTACGATTTCTACTTCGTGAATTCTGAAGGAATAGTAGGTGATCTCCAGAAGAGAGGAGCGCGGAATGTCAAACCACTGCACTATGCAGCGGACCCGCAACTCTTCCAACCCGTTGATGCTGAGAAGAAATGGGACCTTGCCTTCTTCGGTTACGGAGACCAACGTAGAAAGAAGTGGATTACGCGGATGATCACTGAACCCTCTAGGACTATGACGAAGAGATTCGTGGTTGGAGGAACAGGGTTCTCGGTCGATCTTGGAGAGGCAGAGCAATGTGGAGACGTGCCAATGAGCCAGTTCAGGCATTTCTGTTGTTCCTCAAAAATCAACCTCAACATTACGAGGGATACGCACACAGATGTCTATGCTTCTTCGACCGCCAGGCCCTTTGAACTAGCCGCAATGGCATGCTGCGTAGTCTCCTGCCCTTACAACGGGCTTGAGAAATGGTTCAGTCCCCCTAGAGAAATAGTCATAGTGTCTGAGGAAGATGATTTGGTGGAGACATACGAGATGCTCATCAGTGATTCGGATACGAGAGAACGAATGGGTGCAGCTGCCAGGAAGCGTGTGCTGCGAGATCACACTTACGAAGCACGTGCGAGAGAACTAGTCTGCTATTTGAAGGGCAGATAGAGACTCGCTTTAGACACTGGGACTCGTTGACTGGATCAAGGGACTCCTTACGATTCGGAGTGCCACTTCGATAAGAAAGCGCGAGCTGATTCCTTCCCGTATGCAAGTGTCCTTGCCAACATATATGGAGGAAACAGAAGAGCGGATACATCTCCCGACAACAAGCCTTTCACCATACTGGACGCGCCCAGGACATATTGCTCAAATAGGACATCGCGAGCAGTCAAACCCATCGTCTCAAATCCTCTTTGAACGAATGTGTGCGCCCCGGCTCTCTGTTTTCTGTAGAATCCAGCGATGCTTACCATGGTGTTGTGCAGAATTGGATCCCTATAAACTGCCACCTTGTAACCTCTTCGGCGGAGTTCCCTCGAACGCACGAAGTCATCGCCCCAATGAACATCTTTTGCCAAGGGAGCCACAGATGCAATAAGCTCGGCACGATATAGGGAATTACCGCCACCGAGCAGGCCTTTCTGAGAGCGAAGCCGATTCTCGACTATCTCTGTCCAGTGCCGGAAGTATGTCTTAGTGAGTAGTGCCGCCGAAGGAGGAGGGATGTTGAGTGGCCAAACAGTGCTAATCCTATCTGATACTTCGAATAGTCTGACAGCCCCCGATAGCCAGGTCCTAGATGGCAAAACGACATCGGAGTCGAACAAGGCGATGAAGTCTCCTCGCGAGCGTTCGATGCCCCGAAGTACAGCCAGACCACAGGGTCCATGAACAACGAGCACTTCATCTACGAATCTCCCAGCAATCTCGAGCGTTCTGTCAACTGATCCACCGTCCACCACAATCAGTTCCTTTCGTGGGAAGTCTTGTCCAGCGAAACTACTGAGGGCGGCTTCAAGAGTCCGTTCGCTGTTCATTGTTGGTACGACGAACGAAACCATGCGACACTCCGTCTCAATGGAAATTGCGCCTGCGCTCCCGCTGCCCACTTCGACGTAGTACTCCTGCCTAGAGGATTGCCGGTCCATAGGCATTCGCCCAAGAACTACATTGCCAGCAACTCAGATAACAGTTTCGAGGAGGACCCATTTACCCTCGCTACTTCGTGCAGTGCAAATCGCCCCTCATTCCCTGTATCGACTGGACATCCGACTGAGGATCGATTTCTTGTAGCTATGCGCTAGGATTGCTGGTGCCTCATTCATATACTCCTAGGCAATATACAGATTGAATCATTTGAGAATCTGTCTTGTCGAAGAGAAGTATCTTAGCCCCTTCACGACTGGACCATCGAAACACACAAACCAACTAGCATGCGCTCTAGCTAAGAAGGGACAGGATGTGCTGGTAATCTGCCAGACACCTAGGGACCAAGAAGAGCAGAGCTCGCCTCTGGATGAACCGGAGTCAGAGAGAATCGAAGTCGTCCAGCTTGTGAGCATTGGAGTGGCTCACCAACGATTGCTAGGTGGGTTTGTCAGGTTAATCAAGGAAGAGCACCCTGACATCGTTCACAGCCAAGGATACAGGAATCTGACCACGGATTTGTCTGCTCTCTCGTCGAGGCTAAATGGCATACCATTCGTTCTGTCACCACGAGGAAGCCTGCTTGGATTCGAGCACAGAGGAGTGGAGTCTCTTGTACCGGTTGCAGCCCGGCTCTATGATGCGATAACCATGAAACGCACTTTGGCGGTTGCGGATGCCATCGTAGTGACTTCTCTCGCCGAAATGCGAGATGCACTGGCAATTGGCGTCCCGTCAGATCGCATAAAACGAATCCCTCACGGAATGGTGTTTCCGAAGGTGCCGACAAGACGGAATGATTTGCGTGGTCAACCGCGTCTACTCACAGTAGGACGAATTACCCCACGAAGAAATATCGCCATGATTGTTGAAAGCATGAAGTACGTTCTCAATAGGTACCCGGAGGCCGTACTGTACGTGGCGGGAGAGCCAATCAAGGACAGCTATGACAAGGCTGATAAGACGTATCCGGATGAAGTGGCAAGGCTGGCCAGACAGATGAATCTGCGGAATCACATCCAGCTCCTTGGTGGAGTATACGGAGAGGAGTTGTGGACTCTTTATTCATCCAGCGATGCCTTCGTCTACGCCTCAACATACGACAACTTCGGTTTCGGACTTCTCGAGGCTGCCTACTTTGGGTTGCCAATTGCATCTACCGGCGTCGGTATTGCCCCAGATTTGATACAAGGCGGCAAAGGCGGTGTGGTAATCAATCACAGTGACCCAAAGTCCATCGCAGATGCCGTAGTCGGACTTCTGGAGGAACCATCAATGCGTCAACGCATGAGCGAGCATTTGAGAGAAGTGTCTATTGGATACTCGATAGAGAGGAACTGCGAGGAGTATCTCAAGCTCTATGAGGATCTTGTGAGTCAATCGCAAATGAGGGTCAGGAAAGACTGATGGCCATGGAATGGTCTTTGAGGGCATCTCGATGGGGCTGTCTCGAATAGCTGAGATTGAGCATCGTGACTCGACAGGTGGAGAGATAATCTTGGAAGTTGGAGAATGGCTTTCCGAGGGCTATGATTCGAGCAAACCAAGGAAGTCAATTGGGGGATCTGGATTTTGAGAATCCTTCAAGTTAACTCAGCGTTTCCGCCTGCCTATTCCTATGGTGGAGGTCTGAGAGTGCTGTATGACCTGTCAAAAGAACTCATTGCAAGAGGACACGAGGTAACGGTTTACACAACTGATGCCTACGATTCTCGCAGCAGACTTGCATTGAAGGAGAATCCAGTCAACATGGAAGGAATCGAAGTATATCGTTTCAGGAACATCAGCAACGTGCTGGCGCACAAGAACCTCTCAGTCGCGCCAGCTCTAGCCTTTTCATTGAAGGAGAACATCAGGAAGTTCGATTTGGTGCACTTACATGAGTACAGGTCTTTTCATAGCATTGCTGTCTTGCGCTTTGCCGGAATAAACAAAATCCCCTATGTCTTGAACGCTTACAGCGCATTGCCAGTGATTCTTCAGAGAAAAGTGCTCAAGGTAGCTTTCGATAGATTCTGGGGACACGACATTGCGAAAGGATCACGTGCCTTCATCGCGCAGTCGAGAAGGGAAGTGGCTGATGCAGAACGCGTCGGGATAGACAGATCGAGAATCGCGCTAGTGTACAATGGGATAGACGTTTCCAGGTTTCGACATATGCCTTCATATGGGCTCTTCAGGGAGAAGCACGGCATAAGTGAGAACGCACAGATGCTCCTCTTTCTAGGTCGCATTCATAAATCGAAAGGGGTTGATTTCGCAATCCGTGGCCTCTCAAGGGTTGCTGACAGACTGGATGATGTTGTCTTCGTGATTGCTGGTCCAGACGATGGATATCAGACTCAGTATGAGAAACTTGCTAAAAGCTTAGGACTTTCGGACAATGTAAAATTCGTCGGATTCGTTGAGGAGAGCGAGAAGATTTCTGCGTATCATGACTCGGATCTCTTCATTCACACAGTCGAGTACATGGGAGGAGTTGGCTTGACTCCGCTCGAAGCAATCCTCTGTGGGACGCCAGCCGTTGTAACCCAGGAGTGCGGTGAAATCATCGAAGATGCAAAATGTGGATACCTGGTCAAGTATCAAGACATTGAAGGACTGGGTGATACCATCTGGAGAGCCCTGTCACATCCAGATGAAACAGAGAGGATGGTAGAACTAGGAAGGAAGTACATCTTGGAGAATCTGGATTGGAGGAAGGTTGTTGAAAGAACTGAGAGGATCTACAACTCATGTCTGCAACAAGACAAAGGATGAAATTCATTGTCCACTTTGCTCCCCAGAAGACTGACGACTCCTGGCGAAAACGATAGTCAGTTGTTCAGATGTCTTTTCTTCTTTTCCTGGAATGCACATCACTCGCAATCCTGTAGACAGTGATCATCTGCGATGCAACGACATCCCATGCATTCGACTTGGCAGAGACATCGCTCGAATGCTTCGACATGACAGCGAGCCTGTGCGGGGAGTTTGCCAGCGAGATAAGCGCCGCAGATATTGCTTCTGCGCCGATCTTCTTGAGGACAATCCCCGTGAAACCGTCTGAGACTACGCGATCGACTCCGGGAAAAGGACCAACTATAGACGGCAACCCAAAGAATCTGCATTCAAGGAGAGTCGCAGGAAAACCTTCGATTTCAGATGGAAGTACATAGACATCAGAAGCACTGTATGCCTGAGAGAGCGTTTCTTCGCTTACGCGCCCCATGACACGCGCATTCTCGCTGAGAGAAAGAGCATCGATTTTGCGCTCCAAGTCTGACCTAAGACTCCCGTCTCCACAGTATACCAGGCGGATGTTCTTGATGCCATTCTGAATCGCCAATGCCACGCCGTCGACAAGCACCAAGGGATTCTTCCTAGCATCAAGCCGACCAACGAAGAGCACCAAGAAATCGGATTCCGCAACTCCCAGGGCTTTCCTTGCAGAGACTCGATCATACCGCATCAGGCTGGACCGCTCGACAGCAGGTTCAATGTAACAGACATGGGTATCGCTCGATTTCACAATCCCTCTCAATTCCTCAACATAGGTTGGATTGACCACAACAATTGCTGAAGCCCTTCTGATTGTGGATTGTTCCGTCTCCTTTGCCAGTGTTCTGAACAGAAGGAGCCGCGCAATATCCAATAATGAGTGAATCCCCCCTTTCAGTATCCCAGATGCCTCTCCGTCCGCCGTGGTATGAATCGTCAATACAATAGGTACATCAGAGCTCAACCCCCATGCAAGTTGCGGTACGTGAACGTGCACGACGTCATAGAATCTGGAAGAGACTAGTTGGCGCAATCGCCGTCCAAACTCAAAAAGCCGAAGCGCGGGAATCGATGAAACTGGAATCCTCACAGCTTTGAAGGAATCCCCCAACTGCGACTCTGTGTAACCGTGTGAATAGAAAACGGTGACATCATGACCAAGTCGACCAAGTTCATTTGCCAAGCGATTGACATACCTCGAGGTGCCGCCTAGGCCAAATGGCGGAGAGAGCCCCCAATTCACTATGGCAATTCTCATGATTCCGCATCCAACTCCGTTCCAAAACTGTTGTAGTTCCGCGCGATGAAGCAATTGCTCGAGCTGAACCCGAGGCGCTCCAGCGCCTTACGAAGGCCTTCAGACGAGCAATACCGGAATGGATAGAGAGGAAGCTTGACGAATTTCGCGTCGTTCACGCCTGCGCTCTGAAGCAGTATCTCCCAGGATGACTTCTGGTAAGAAAGTAATTCTTCCCAATTACCGTCGTACATGCCATGAATTCTCGGGAAAAGATAGCCTATGAGCTTCCGGGCATTGAGTCTCGACGGCTCCTGATTTCTATCACTGCAGCTCTCGCAGGGATCAAACATGCCACTGCACGAATCGGAGACAGCAACAGAGACAAGGTCAATTGGATAGGCAAACACTGTGGCCAGCTTCCAGACGACACTCGGCACAGTGATTACTAGAGCTCCTCCTTTCTTGAGGACTCGGAGGCATTCTTCCACAGCCGTCTTGCGGTCGCCAACATGCTCCAAGATGTTGGATAGAAGGACGCAGTCGAATGAACGCGAGGCAAACGGGAGAGCCAGCACGTCTGAAACAACCTGCTGAATGTCGCTTCTTTCGGCTCTTCTGATATCTGTGGCCACAACTTCTTGGAAGTAATCCGACAGAAGGGAAGACAAGTAGCCATCCCCGCATCCAACGTCCAGAACAGAGCCCTTGCTTAATTGCGACAAGGAATGCATGATGATGTTCAATTCCATTCCTCTTATGCGATGCAGTCTAGTCTCGTTCTTGTGCCCCTCAGTCACCTGAAGCCGCGCTAGTTTCTGACGGGATCTAGTGAGGATTCTCCCGACGCGTTTGCTGCTTGCAGTTGCCAATCCTATTGCCCTCCGCGAGGTTCAGTTCCTGTCTCAGATGACTGAGCGGATGGGATTATTCCCTTTCCACACGCTGGCGAAGATTGTCCCAACATTCTGGAGGAGCTAATCCTCCCCAGCGAATGTCCATAGTCAGTTCACCCGATAAAAGAGTTTCTGGCAATGTGGATTATGGGATTCGACATGGAGTGGATGCACTGCCGAACGATGGCCCACATTTGCATACCTAGGACCTCACATCGTGTTCTTCTCCAGACACAGACCATTCATGCAGTACTGGATTCGGCAACAGCGTTCCCAAACTCAAATACATGACAAGAGAGCCGTACACTAACTTGTCTACCGTCGAACGAGGACGTCGAAATCACCGGAAGAGAATATTATGCTCAGCTGTGGGTATGCTTCAATTCTGCTTCTGTAGTTGGACCACGATTCGTACACTTCCCATCCCGTAGTGAGGAAATATTGCGCCCTGTAGTTTATGATGAACCGTTCCTCAGCGCCTGAGAAATCCGCAGCCGAACTCAAGTTCCCGACAAGCAGAAAGGCAAGATGACTCCTAGCAAAAAGAACAATATTCACAGTCGCGTTTGAATCTGCGGTTGCCACGCTCTTCAAGATGAAACCATAGGTCAGGACATCAGTCGCGTACTCGCAGGAGCCACAGTCACGGCCATGTTCGACATACCAATCACCTACCGTGTTCATGTATTCGAAATGGTTAGGGTCTCTTGGACCAGCCGTGTATTCACCCGCAGCAGAACCGACCATCAGAAGGCAATTGATTACCAATAAGGATGATACGCAGAGAATCGCGGTCTCTCTTCCTCTCTGCGAAGAAAAGCCGGAGACAACGCAATACCCCAACAAGCCCGAAAAGACTATGAACTCAAGTCCTTGATGGCCAAGCGTTCCATAGATCAGGAAGTCCAGTGAACCAGCTGCAGCTACTGCGAAGAAAACTCTTCGCCCAATTTCCACATTCCCACCCCTTAAGACACTTCTTGCGTAGCCCACCATGCCACCAATGAAACCCAGCACTGCAAGGGCGTTCCACAATAGATTCGCGATGAATACCAGTGTTGAACTTGTCACATAGTATTCGGACAGGGGATCAGAATGCCTATGAAAGAACCCGGAGAATATCTTCTCAAATCCGGATGAGTAAGTATATCCACCTTCAACTGCCAAGCCTATTGCTGGTATGAACTGGTCATAGAAGAATCTGGAGGTCCACAAGGTGAACACGACTGCGAAAAGCGCCAGAGCCATAAATGAAGACTCTGTATGAGTCACCTTGGGATGCCTCGCTGGCATGGGAAGTATCTTCGAGGCATTCAGAAAGATCAGCAACAGAACTGACAAGAGAATTACCTTATAGGACATGAGAGAGATTCCGACAAGAAGGATGATCATGACCAACGACATGTTGAGACGTCTCCGCGCAGACGTCATTCTCATAGATGTGCCAACGACGATGCACAAGGTCAAAAACATGATGAAGGCTAAACTATGAACAAACCAGTCAAATTTGACAGCGGACACCGGAAGGAACAAGTACACGGCTCCTATGGAGAGATACAGTAATCGCCCTCGGCTCACTCTTCGCATCAAAGAATAAAGACAGACGATGAGCGGCAACGCTTGAAGAGGTAGCGTCGGAATTGCGTCATACGAGATTCCTGTCGCCTCAGACAGAGCAACAGTGCCAACGTAGAATCCCGGTGTCTGGAGGTACAACCGCAAATGACCCGTTCGTTCGGCTTGCGCGGCAACAGCCATGTGCCAATAATCAAACTCATTGGGAGATGGAAAGAAGAATACCCAGAAGAAAGGAAGAAAAGCAAGTATCACGAATGCAATCGCGAGTTTTTCAGTCCGATTCATGAGTACCCTTCAGATTCCTAGAAACCGACACAGCAATCTCGTGAGGATGTGTGTATGACGATTCCCTTCTTAGAATATTCCTCGAGCCTCATTAGCATTGTGCTCTGTATGGGAACGAGAATCTCAGCGATAATAGCATCAGACGGCGACTGCCACTGATCAGCGAGGCGGGAACTAGGGCGGTTTGCCGACTACGATGAAACCGTGTATCAGACACAGGACCATTCCCTCGACCTGCTCCTGGCAGGCAACGGAAAGTACTGTTATGAAAGAAGCTTGGGATATCTAGGACACCGAAAGGGTTTTGCAGCACAGAGGCACAATTCCGAAACATGAAAAAACGACTGTCCGGTGATACTGGAATTCCAGTAATGGCGCGTTTCGATCAGATTCGGCCGAAGAAGAGAAGGCTTGATTTACGCCCAGCCTTCGACAACCACTGCCAATCCAATAAACCCCGCGCACGTCCCATAGGAGACGAGCCAGCTATAGCCGACGCCGACAACGCCGAACCTAGGTATAAGAAGGAAACTGAGCCCGATCATAAGAGAGAATGAGATCAGGCTCAGAAAGATTAGAATCCCAATGTCCTTCTGCACCCGCTTCACTGAGAAGAATATGGAAAGTATCGAGAAGAAGAGACTAGATATTGCCATCAACTGAAGCAAGCCAAAAGCTTCGCCGTATTCCCTGCCAATCAATAGAAGTAAGTCCCTTCCGAACACGCAGAGGACGAACACTAGTGGCAGCAACAAGATGAACATCGTTTTCACTGTCTTTAGAGTGCTCGTTTTCAAGGTGGCTCCATGACTGCCTTCGATGAATAGTGAAGTGCTGAAAGCAGTAGGCACAATGAAAAGCAGCGATGCAACAGCAAATGCAATGTAGTAGCTAGCAGCATCAGTTGGACCGAGCTGACTTAGAATCATCAATGGCAAGACGTATATCGGGGAAGCCATCAACAGCCCGATGGCGTAGTTGCCGATGGAATAGCGAATAGACTCCCGAACGAATTGCCAGTTCATATCAGTAAGGCGCACATTATTCCTGAGGATCACGAAAAAGGAGAATGTCGCAGCCAACATGAACGAGACTCCAACTGAAGAGAAGACGCCCATAGCTCCAAATTGCACTAGCGGGATGAGGAATAGGATGCGTGAATCGAGAACAAGACTCTGACAGAAATACAGTTCCGCCTTCTTGAATGCCAAGAAGTGAGTTCCAAGTATATGTGTTATAGACGCCAATAGGAGACACGATATGAAGATCACTGCGTCCTCTTCTCCGAGGCGTAGCTCGCGAGACAATGAGCCTGCGCTCAACACGAACAAGACAGCAAGCAATAGAGATAGAAGCGTGGTGACAATCAGGCAGGTGCCTACTACTCTACTAGGCCCTTTCTCAGGAAGGTATCTGATGAGTGATTGGTCAAATCCAAGACGTGACAAGACAACCAGCAGCGTGACAGCCGATATCATCGCTGTGGCTACTCCAATTTCCTCGACAGAGTAGAGTCTAGCGGCGAGAACCCAGAACAGGAAACTCACGCCAGCACTTGATATTGAGGTCAGCATCATATAGAACGAGCCTTTCAGAAGACCATCTCGCCATTTGCTCTCCAAAGATCTCTTGCGGCCAATTTCTCTTGTTCTCAAGCAAATCACGCAATAGCCTTTCTCGACGACGGATAATTGCCACTCTGATAGATAAGCTCTTCAAGGACAATTTCCTTACACGTCAACGCGCCTTCATACACGCCACACAGGAATTGGTGAAGTCTATTGCCAGTTGAGGGGGAGCGGCATATGACGGGGATGCCGAAACAAAACGATGCTGGTGTCTTCATTCAGCGGAATCAACAAGGAGGCGAAGATGAAAGCAGTACGGCATAGAAGCGTCGCAAAACAAGAGATCCCTCTGAAGTTTGCAATCGTACGTCGCCATTTCGAGAATCAAGCGTTTGACGGCTGTAGAATTCTGGATATTGGAGGTTGCTCCTACTACTACAGAATCTTAGGTAACATCTTCCGGTTCGGAGAAGTCATCCTGCTCAATGTGGATGAAACGACTAAGGGGACTCCCTGTGGTGTCAGAGGAGATGGCACCGAGTTGCCTTTCAAGAGCGGATCCCTGGACGTAGTCACATCGTTCGACACCATAGAGCATGTTGGCGAACCCGATAGCCTTGTGAAGGAGGTCCATCGAGTATTGAGAGACAACGGCACTTTTGTTCTCTCAACCCCTAATCTGGCTGACATCTACAGCAGGATTGCGTTCCTTTTCGGATACATGCCATTTCAATACAACCCAACTAGAATCAGGGCTGGTTCTCCTTTAGGCCAGATTGCCCTAGATATGGGTCACAGAAGCGTGCTCACGTTCAAGGCTTTGCAGGAACTAGTGATATCGAATGGTTTCGGAATTGAACGATCATATGGCTACTGCGGGGTTGATTCGTTCTACAACAGGAGAATCGACTTGGAAAATGCGGCAGGCCTTTTCAGAACCCGAAGGTTGTTGAACAAGGTACTGCCGAAGACGCTTCGAGAGGAGACTCTCCTCGTGTGCACACGGCTTGCCTAGGCTTACAAGCCTAGTGGGCAAGCGAGAGTACGGGTCCGGGACAAGCATTCTTTTCAGAATTCCACATATGTATGACACGCGGCATTCACCCCTTCTGGCCGAGACAGTGCTCTCAGAGAATCTTGACCATGCTGAGTGCGCGTCCATGTTCGGCTGACTGAGCCTCATCTCCCTAGTGGCAATTTGCGTCGGACTTTGCATTGGCAGGCAATTTGCTGGAGACTGGCCATTGGTCTGGAACAGCAAAATCAATAGGGATGAGAACTTGATATGGTTCTGAGAAGATGGCCGTAGAACGCCTGGACTCCCAATTGAAAGAAGAGACGATTGCGCACTTCAGGCTGGCTCAGGACTCCTACGCAGACAAGAGGTGGCATGACCCTCTCCTCATCAACACACTTAGTGAGTCAATATACCAGAATTTGAGTTCTGACTCAAGAGTATTGGAGGTCGGTGGGGGATCCGGCTACATCCTGCGCACGATTGCTGAAGCTACGAAAGCGAAATGCGTCATCAACTGCGAACTGTCTGCAGATGTATACAATAGCCAGGTCGACTCTAAAATCCAACTCGTCAAAGGTACCGCTCTTGGACTTCCATTCACAGACAAATGCTTTGATTTCGTATTGAGCGTCGACCTACTTCATCATCTTGTAGGTAAATCCATGAGGAATTCGAGGAGAAACCAGCTCGCGGCATTGGCAGAGATGTCAAGAGTAGCATCCGACAACGGGCTCATCTTGATCTATGAGACGTGCTATGGCTCGGAGCTGTCCAATTTCCTAGTCTTTTATGCGAGCCTCTGCGCGTCAAAACTAGGAATCGATGTAAGCTGGCTCTACCTTCAGAAGCAGGCCATCGTTTGCTTTCTCACACGAAACCAGATCGTGGACATGGTGAACAATCAGGGCATTCTTCAATGTCTCGGCGTATTCCATCGGAAAAACGCACTCAAGAAACCACTCGCGAGATTTATGTCAACCATGTTGCGCGCTAACCCTGGCACGGCAATTGTGATTAGCAGGAAAGCACGATAGAATGTGAGCTGCTTTACTAGCTCATATGGCCCGACCGGAGGGATCTTGACGCAGAAATCGAGACTGACGAATAACCGTGAGACGCCCTCTCCAGACGCATCTTCTGTCGCGCATAGCACAGATGCAAAGCGGTTTGGCAATTCACCAAATCCAAAGCTGAATCAACCACAAGACTGTCGTCTCAAACATACGATATCCCTGGTGCATATCCAGCTCCCCTAGATACTGGCTATCCAGTTCGTTGCTCATCGCCCATGATGAAGGGATGAGTGTCGGTTTGATGGAGCATTGACAGACATTATGAGCTCTGACGATGGTTCTTTGATTAGACTGATATTCCCTAAACGCACTCTTAAAGTGCATCGTAGTGAATCACGGAGGAACGTAGGGACGGATAAGGGGCTGACTCGTGCAGGAAACCAGACAATGTGACCTCGGGAGACTCTGCGATACTCATATGCAACTATTCGAGGATACCTTGATGAGGACGGAATTCAGATGCAAAATGGAACCCCTTTTTTCTGGATATTATGCAAACATGTTAAACAATAGACTCAGCCTTAGGCATTTCTTCCTGCGAAACGCAGCGATATTCACGGAGCTGAACTTGAGGAACAAGAGAGTTCTGGATGTGGGCGCAGGCTTCGGAATGAAACTCGTGTGCCTTTCATTGATGGGCATTCAAGAAGGTGTTGGAATTGAGCGTGACAGTGATATGATGAACGGCTTCTTGGATCTAGTTTCCTTGTTCGAAAGGCTCAACATCAAACCAGTAAAGGGAGACATCCATGACCATGATTTCGGCTTGACCGCCTTCGACGCGATAATACTGGAGAATGCGATATCCCACATAGGAGATACTGAGGCACTTCTTGAACGGCTCAATAGAATCCTTTCTCCGACAGGAGTGCTGTACATTAGCGACGACAACAACAATCTGTTCCCACTTTCGTTTGTCAGCCGATGGAAAAGCAGAAAAGAAGCTGAATCCGGAACAGAGGATATGTTGCGTGCTGCGCGTTCAAGAGAGGTCGACAGGACTCCTTTTCGGGATCTCCGGGCAGAGATGATTCACGAGAAGTTCCCCCAGGTTGATCAGCAGACACTCAATATGCTAGTGAAAGGGACCCGAGGTATGACCAGTAATCAAGTGAAAGAAGCGGTTGGCGAGTATGTTGCGCATGGGGAGAGGCCTCGAAAATCCGCATTCCCTTACAGGAATCCAGTAACAGGAGAGTTCGCTGAGAAAGGCTTCGACCCGCTCAATCTCGCTAGAGTGTTAGAGAAGAGCGGCTTCAAATGCAGAATACTGAGACCTCCTGACTTCTACCTGAAATCGGCTAACCCAGGCCTGCCTAAGCATCAGCAAGTTGCAGCTAGCTTTTTGCTTTGGGCGATGAAGTATGCACCAGATCGAGCCGTCCCTTTCATGTACCCGTCATTCTCGATTGTTGCCACGAGACTGTGACCAGAGGTTGATTATGGGGACTAGAGACCTGTTAGCACAGGCCGGGTAGCTCAGGATACTCGGGGGCTCCCCGGGCCGACCTTCTGCATGCCAAGCGCTATCGCCGGCCTCCCGCAGAGGTCGTACGCCTTTCCGCCTGCAATGGGTACCAAGGTGACACACACTCCTCCCGAGCGGAGCCGTTGGAGAGTATTCCGAACCGTCTCCCCTTGTCCGACGACGAGAAATGCTCTGGGAGCTCTGTGTTGAGAGCAACATCGAACTCACCTCTGTTGCTCTAGCTGTTCTTCCCGCTGGTTGCGGTGGTTGCGGCCGCAAGCTGCTCTAGCAAAGAGAAGGGGGCACTGGGATCGGAGTTCGGCTTGCCTAATCTCTACAAGTGGATGGTCGTATTCTCTCCTACGACGAGTCGTTCTCCCTTCGGGAGAAACCCGTTCGCACTCAGAATCTGGCTCTCCTTACCTATCATGCTCCTGACGAACTTCCGCTCGACGTTAATGGTCGACCCGTCCTTAACAATCGAGTCGTCTACCTCGGCCTTTGCCACCTGACATCGATCCCCGATTGCAGTGTATGGGCCGATGTGAGCACTGGGGCCTATCTTGCAGTTCTCGCCTATGATTGAAGGACCCTTGACCACGGACCGGCCGAATATGACTGTCCCCTTGCCAATCTTCACTCGCCCGACGACGGTTGCACCGTCCTCCACCTTCCTCTCATTCACTGATTGAATTCCATCTAGGACGAGGTGGTTCGCTTCGAGGATATCCTCGGGCTTCCCCGTGTCCTTCCACCAGCCTTCGACATGGTGTGGGACGACCTTGTATCCAGAGTCTGTGAGCAGCGAGATCGCATCGGTTATCTCCATCTCGTTCCTCCACGACGGCCTCAGCTTCGGATACACCTTGAAGAAGCTCGAGTTGAATGCGTAGACGCCTATGACGGCGAGGTTCGACTTCGGCTCCTTCGGCTTCTCGAAGGCCCTAAGGACTTTCTTCCCGTCAGGACTCAGCTCCGCGATGTCGTACCTCCCCGGCTCCGATACAAGCATCATATCCCGAGGTTTTAATAGGTCACTCTGCGTTCCAAGCAACCATTATGCCTAAGAGGGCATTTATTACCGGAATCACGGGCCAGGATGGCTCCTACTTGGCCGAACTGCTCCTGAGAAAAGGCTACGAGGTCTATGGCCTCGTCCGGAGGCTCGGAACCTCAAACCTAGACAAAATCATGCAGATTCAGGATCAGCTCCACCTGATAGAGGGCGATTTGTTGGACCACACCTCGCTCGACCGCGCACTGGAGGTCTCGGAACCGGATGAGATATACAATCTAGCCGCGCCATCGTTCATAGGTAGCTCGTTCAAACAGCCTCTCCTCGCGGGCGAAATCGCGGGGTTGGGGGCGGTCAGACTCTTCGACGCCGCCCGTGCAAGGGTGCCCGATGCGAGAATCTATCAGGCGGGCTCGAGCGAGATGTTCGGTGGGACGAAAGTCTCCCCCCAGAACGAACAAACTCCGTTCCATCCCAAAAGCCCCTACGGCGTCGCGAAGGTGTACGCCTACTGGATGGGGGTGAGCTACCGGGAGAGCAACGGTATGTTCATCGCCAACGGTCTGACCTACAACCACGAATCCCCCAGGCGGGGGTCTGAGTTTGTCACCCGCAAGATATCTCTCGGGGTTGCGAGGATTGCCAAAGGTGAACAGAACCGCATCGAGCTCGGGAACCTCGAGGGAAGAAGGGACTGGGGCTATGCCCCGGAGTATGTCGAAGCGATGTGGAAGATGCTCCAACAGAAGATGCCCGATGACTATGTCGTCGCAACAGGAGAGACACACTCAGTGAGGGAGTTCCTGATCGAAGCGTGCAACGTCGCGGGTATCAAGGACCCGATGAATATCCTCGAGGTGAGTGACAAGAACCTCAGACCTGTGGACTACACCCTCCTCAGGGGTGATCCGAGCAAGATCAGGGAAAGCATCGGCTGGGAGGCGAAGACGAACTTCAAGGATCTCGTGCGGATAATGGTCGAGGCCGACCTAGAACTTGTGGGTTGCAGCAGGAGAATCTAGCCTCGCAGCTCAGCACCTTCGTCATAGCTGGAGCGATTCGTTCCCACTCGCTTGAAATGTGGGCAAAGGCTGTAGACCTCGGCATACTGGCGACTCCTCGCGCAAACCAGGTCTTCCTGCCCGTCAACATGAAACCAAAGGACAGCCTACGGGAGACTGCGAAGTCAGTTGCCAAGAGTAGAATGACCCTCAGAGGTAGACTGAGGTGTTCTCCCCGACCACGAGCCTCTCCCCCTTCGGAATGAGCCCGTTCGCGCTCAGTATCTTGGAGGACTTTCCTATCATGCTCCTCACGAGCTTCCGCTCAACATCCACGGTCGAGTCCTCCATGACGATTGAGTCGTCAATCTCCGCCTTGGACACTTGGCACCCGTCCCCGATGGCAGTGTAAGGCCCTATGTACGCACCAGGACCGATCTTGCAGTTCTCCCCGACTATGGCGGGCCCCCTCACCACGGACCGGCCGTAGATGACAGTCCCCTTGCCTATCTTGACCCTCCCCACGACGGATGCCCCATCCTCGACCCTACCCTCGTTCTCTTCAGCAATGCCGTCCAGAATCAGGTGGTTCGCCTCGAGGATGTCCTCCGGCTTCCCCGTGTCCTTCCACCAGCCCTCGACATGATGAGGAACGACCTTGTGCCCCGACTCGATCAGCAACGAGATCGCGTCCGTTATCTCCATCTCGTTCCTCCACGAAGGCCTCAGCTTCGGATAGACCTTGAAGAAACTCGAGTTGAACGCATAGACACCTATGACCGCCAGGTTCGACTTCGGCTCCTTGGGTTTCTCCACCGTCCTCAGGACCTTCGTCCCGTCCGGGCTCAGCTCCGCGATGCCGTACCGCTGAGGCTCCTTCACGGGCATCAGAGAGATGACACAGTCCGCCTTCTCCTCTTTCATCTTCTTCGGGATCGCCTTGATCCCGTTCTTGAGCAGGTTGTCCCCAAGGTACACCACGAACTCCTCGTTTCCCATGAACTCCTTGGCGCAGTTGATCGCGTGCGCTATCCCCTTCGGCTCCCCCTGGACTATGTAGGTGAACCTCACCCCGAACTTGGACCCATCCCCGAGGAACTCCTGGACCTTCTCAGGCATCACATTGCCAAGGACGATCCCTATGTCCGTTATCCCCGCGTCCCTCAGGTCCTCTATGCAGTACTGTATGTTCGGCTTGTTCGCAATCGGTATCAGCTGCTTCGGGCCCGTGTGCGTCAGAGGCCTGAGCCTCGTGCCGTACCCGCCCGCCAAAACCAAGCCTTTCATGATGCAGACACAACTCCCGACGGTTCAGTTCGAATCCCAGAACCGTCCCTCGAAAGGGGCAAAGTCCCTATTTAACGGCTTCTGGCAACCACGAGCAAGCCACGGGCAACAGCTTTTATTGGGATATCGCTCATTAAGGGCCGAAACCGGATGATAATCTCCAGGACCCCCCTCAGGGTGAGCTTCGCCGGCGGCGGGACCGACATCGCCGACTACTACAGGACCGGGTACGGCGCCGTCGTCAGCTGCACCATCAAGAAATATGTCTACGTAACCGTCAACAAGCGCTTCGACGACGACATAAGGGTCAGCTACTCCAAGACCGAGATAGTCGACTCCGTCGACAAGCTCGAGCACGGGCTCGTGCACGAAGCGCTGAAAAAGGTCG
>DYTN01000020.1:0-5605 GCA_020725925.1 Methanobacteriota archaeon | reverse complement strand
ACCCTCCAGGGGCACCGGACTAGGCTCGTCCTCGGCCATCACCGTGGGCCTCCTGAACGCGCTCTACGCGTTCAAGGGATACCGCGCAGGCCCGAAGAAGCTCGCTGAGGAGGCGTGCGAGATAGAGATCGACAAGCTGGGGGAGCCCATCGGAAAGCAGGACCAGTACATAGCCGCGTACGGGGGGATCCAACACATCAAGTTCAACGCGGACGAGACGGTAGTGCTCGACCCCGTCATCTGTCCCACGAAGACCAAGCGCGAGATCGAGAGCCACCTGATGCTCTTCTACACGGGCAGGACCAGGCAGGCCAAGGAGATACTCTCCAAGCAGAAGGGCAACTCGAAGACCAACAAGGCAGCGCTCGACAAGATGAGGGACCAGGCGGAGCACCTCTTTCACGACCTCACGTCCCTCCAGGTGTCGAAGCTTGGCGACGCCCTGAAGGGCGGATGGGAGCTGAAGAAGTCCCTCGCACATGGAATAAGCGATTCCGAGATAGACAAGGCGTACAACAAGGCCCTGGCGGCGGGTGCCGTCGGCGGGAAGATCACCGGCGCTGGCGGGGGCGGATTTCTCGTCCTGTACGTGCCCCCAGAGAGCCACTGGAACGTCAGGAACGCCCTGAACGGCATGAAGGAGGTCGAGTTCAAGCTCGAGCCCCAGGGCTCCAAGATAATCTATGTCGGGGATGACTTCTGATGGGCGATGTGGACTCAAGAGCGACCAAGTACCTGGACGAGGTGGCTAAGACCCTCGAGAAGATGGAGCGGGAGTTCCCGTTCAAGGCGAACGAGATCGTCTCAGCGCTCCTGAAGGCGAGGGACGACGGGAAGCGCATATACATCTGCGGCAACGGCGGGAGCGCCTCGACAGCGTCGCACATGGCCTCCGACCTCAACAAGGGCTCGAACAGGGACGACGCCCCCAGGTTCAAGGCTGTCGCCCTCACGGACAACATACCCGCGATGCTCGCGTGGGCGAACGATGCTAGCTATGACGACATATTCGTCGAGCAGCTCAGGAACCACCTCGAGAAGGGCGATGTGGTGATAGGCATCAGCGGCTCCGGCAACTCCCCGAACATACTCAAGGCACTGCACTACGCGAACGACACAGGCGCTGTCACGATCGGCCTGACGGGCTTCGACGGCGGGAAGCTCGCCAAGCTCGCCAGGATATGCTATGTCGTCCCGAACGACTGCATGCAGCAGATTGAGGACATCCACCTGCTCATCGAGCACATGCTCTCGCTCATACTCAGGGACTCGCCCGAGTGCGGCGGCAAGAAGGAGCGATGAGTCTCCGATGGCTGGCAGGGCGAAGTTCGCGGTCTTCGTCGACAGGGACGGGACCATGGTCTTCGACAAGCACTACCTCGCGGACCCCAAGGGCCTGGAGCTCATACCCACGGTGGCTGAGGGCATCAAGAAGCTGAACGACGCTGGAATCCCAGTGATCGTCGTCACGAACCAGTCGGGGATCGCCCGGGGCTACTTCACCGAGGAGGGACTCGGAGAGATACACGAGCGCCTGAAGGAAGCCTTGGCAGTCAGGGGCGCCAGGGTGGACGACATCTTCCATTGCCCGCACATGCCGGATGCTGGGTGCCCGTGCCGCAAGCCCGCACCGGGGATGCTCCTGCAGGCTAGGGACAAGCACGGGTTCGACCTGGCGAAGTCCTTCGTCATAGGAGACCGCATGATGGACGTCGAGATGGCCCATGCGGTCCGGGCGACGGCGATCCTCGTCCCTGAGCCGGGGGACCAGTACCATGTCGCAGATGAGATCGCCCGGTCGAGAGAAAGACCGGATCTTCAGGCGAAGACCTTTGCAGACGCGGTTGCCTGGATATTGAAGAAGACGAGAGCGGGCTAGGTTCGACCCCGTCGTCGCTGATGCGGTCTTCCCCGCAGTCAAACGATGCCACTGTGAAGGCTCTTACAAGAATTGGATCCAGGCAGGACGATGCTGAGGCCTTCAAGAGGCGTTTCCTCCCGAGGCCGTATCGAATTCGTGCGGGAGCCGCCTCTGGATGGAAAGTATGGTAGCTGAAAAAGGTGTGAGAAGGAATATCGACATCACGCCGACGGCCTCCCCACGATTCATCATTAACACTCCTTGTACTTAAATGATTGGCGCGGTTGTAGCCTCCGCCGCGTGAGCGGCGGTTAACCCATCGATTTGAACCAAGAAGATGCGAGAAGGCCTGAGAGCATCACGCCGTCCTCCTTCTCGCGACCGACCATTGGCGCTCCTAGTACTTGAATTGTCGGTGCGGTTGTAGCCCAGGCCGGAGGAAGATCGGACGGTTTGTTCGACTCGAACCAGGAGTGGTCAGAAGGCAAGATGGCACCGCACTGTCATCAGATTTGTTCCGGCGGAATGCAGCTCGGTTCGTGGGCAGTCCCAAACTGGACCCCAAGGCGCCTGAGCCTCTCCTCAACCGCGGGGTACAGTACTAGTTCCTCGGCCTCGAATTCCCCGAAACCTATGGCTGCCAGCCTCTCCTTGAGCTTGCCTATGCTCTCGTCCGAGCTGAAGCTCACCATGCATGCCGGATGCGCCCTGACACCGTGCCCTCGGAGGTTCTCGAGGGCCCTGAGCTGCAGGGCGAACCCCTCCGGCCTCGCCCCCGTCAGCCTCGAGAACTCCTCCTCGGAGGCGCCCTTGAGGCTCACCCTGACATGGACATTCGGGAACCGGGCGAGCTCTGCCGCATAGCCTTCGTCGTGGCCTATGAGGATCCCGTTCGTCTCCAGGATGAACGTGAACTCCCGGGGGATCCCCTCCAGGACCCTGAGCAGGTGTTCCCTGCCGATCGTAGGCTCGTTCCCGCTTATCCGTATCTGGCGGTAGCCCTTGCTCCTCGCGATCGCCACGAGCTTCCTCGCGACCTCCTCTGGGGCGTACATCTGACCGTACTTCTGAGGTTTCTCCACCTCCCTCCAGGACCAGCAGAACACGCACCTGAGGCAGCAGCCCACGCAATCGGCGGTCGATATCCCGCCGTAGAACCTTGCGGACCTGAAGCGGTAGTATGACCTTCTATCGTCCTCACAGACGATTTTCTCCGTGGCCCTAGCCATCTCGACGGGGTCGAACATGTACGTTCCTGGAATCGGCCCTGCCTGTACAAGAATGATTGGCCCTCAGGACAGGAGATGGGCGTTCCCTATGCGCACGTTGTTCAGACCGGCTCTCTTGGCAGCGGCCATTGCGGCGGTCGCGTCCTTCATGGAGGTCACGGGCAGGTCCGACATGAGATAGTCCGGATGGAACGCGAGCAGCGAGTACGGTATGCTCGGGTCCAATCCCGCGATGAACTCGGCGATGGCTCTCACCTCCTCGGCGTCGACATACCCGGGGACCAGGAGGGTGCTTGCCACCAGGAAGACATCCTCGGCCTCTCTCCCCCGCCTGGACAGCCTCCTGAAGTTCTCCAGGGTCTGCCTGTTGCTAGTGCCGCAGAGCGAGTAGTGCAGGTTCTCGTCGAACGCCTTCAAATCGAACTTCACGGTCCCGCCGATTCGTATCGACACATCCGCCATCCTGTCCGCCAACGCTGGCGACATCGACCCGTTCGTCTCCCAGCAGATCTTCGGTGTGGTCTCCGGCCGGGCCAGCCACATGTCGCACGCCCTAAGCGCGAACTGGAGCTGCGGAGTCGGATCGCCCCCGAAGAAGCACACACAATAGGTGTTCGGGTCCACCGAGCGGACCAGCCTCTCCACGGTCCTGTGCGGCGCATGCGAGGACAGGCTCTCCTTGTGGGTCCAGTTCTGGCAGAACAGGCAGTCGAATGTGCAGCCGTAGAAGAAGACCGCCAGGTTCTTCTTCAGCGCTGGGAGGCAGGAGGCCTCCGCGCCGCAGACCCACTCTGCGACGCAGTTGGTCGGCAGCGGGTCGTAGTACCAGTCCACGATCGCCTCGTTCTCCAGGACGGGAACGATCTTCCCCGACCTGTTCATCCTCACACCACAAAGACCCTTCTCGCCATCGACCAACCCACAGCTGTTGACGCATTGGACGCACCGGGCCTCTGTGCCTGAGGGGACCTTCAGTCCGAAGCCTTCCCTGGAGCGAACGTGCGCGTCCTCGGCGATGGCCTTGGACTCGAGCTTCCTGGCGCAGGCTGGACAGAGGCCCAGGAAGGAGGACATCGGCGACCGCTCTTGCCCGCACAGCCCGCACTTCGCAGTCATTGCCTCCTCTCTTACGTGCCCTCATCGGGATAATCCTCACGGTCCCTAGGGATACTGTCAAATACCATTGGTCAGGAATGATACTGCATGAAGGTCCACCGCCTCGGATGCAGCGGCTGGAGCTACTCCGACTGGATTGGCAAGTTCTATCCGGAGGACTGCACGCCGAAGACCATGCTCGAGGAGTACGCGAAGCACTTCGACACGGTCGAGATCAACATGTCCTTCTATCGGCTGCCGTTCGAGAACCTCGTCAAGAGCTGGAGGACGAGGACGCCGGACGGGTTCCTGTTCTGCCCGAAGATGAGCAGGGTGGTGACGCACATCAAGAAGCTCAAGGACTGCGACGAATACGTCTCGCGGTTCGTAGCGAGGATGGGCATCCTGGGGGAGAAGCTCGGGCCCATTCTCATCCAGGTCCACCCCGGCCTCAAGCCGGACGCGAAGCGTCTCGAGGGGTTCCTGCGCGCTCTCCCCGACGACCGCATGTTCGCCGTCGAATTCAGGAACAAAGACTGGTTCACATCCGGGACTAGGTCCATCCTCGAGAAGTACGGCGTCGCACTGTGCCTCGTGGACTCCCCGAAGTTCTGTCTGATGCACGAGGTCACAGCGCCTTTCTCGTATGTCAGGTGGCACGGCAGAGAATCGTGGTACTACTACGACTACTCGAAGGAGGAGATCAAGGAATGGGCTGATGCGCTTGAGGGACTAGCCGTGGATAGCGTGTACGGTTACTGGAACAACGATGTCGATGCGAACGCGCCAAGAAACTGCCTGTCGATGCTCAGGAGGCTGAAGAAGTCCAAGACTTCCGCAGGGGATTGAGTCAGCGCGAAAGATGAAGTCCCGACTTCAGAACGAGCATCTATCGGCCCTTGGGCCCCTGCTTGCTCATTGCGCGGAGACCTTCATCGAACGGCATCATCTTCCTGCCCAGCAGCTTCTCAGACTTCGAGACGTCCAGGCACGAGTTCTTGGGCCGCTTCGCAGGCAAAGAGACGGAACTTGATGGCACGGGCGCGATCAGCCCATCGTCCAATCCGAAGGCCCTGGCTATCATCCTGCCACATGTGGGCCTGTCCAGGCAATCCGGCCCGGAAACGTGCCACACGCCCGACACATCCCTCTCGGCAAGCTCCAGCAGCGTCCTCGCGAGATCGTCCGCATAGGTCGGCGATATCCTCTGATCCTCGAACAGAGTGGCCCTCTCACCCTTCCTGAGCCTCTTCAGCACCCAGGTCACGAAGTTGTCCTTGTCCTCCAGCGGGTTCCATCCGTAGAGCACGGCCGGCCTCGCGACCACGGCCCCGGGCAGGGTCGACAGGACCGCCCTCTCACCAGCCAGCTTGGTCTGGCCGTACACCGAGATCGGCCTGGGCACGTCCTCCTCGGTATA
>DYTN01000019.1:13588-31676 GCA_020725925.1 Methanobacteriota archaeon | reverse complement strand
CTGATCATCAGGCTCTCGATTGCCGAGCTCCAGTTCCAGTTGCCGCGCCATTCAGAGGTGTTCCAGTAGTTGTCCCACCAGTCATGGTTCAGGTACTCGAAGTAGACGCTCAGGTTCGCCCTCGCGCCGGGAACGTCAGGCGTCCCGAGAACGGGCATGAACTCGGGTGAGTGGACATCGATGCTCTGGAGGTCCGCCGAGGTCGTGTTCCAGCGGTATGGCGCGTAGATTATGCCCTGCCGATTCCTCTTGTCCGGGTTGTAGACCATCGTGTTCTCGTGGGGCACACTGCTCAGGATTATGTCCGTACGATAGATTGCCAGGCGCCACGGCCACCACTCGCCCCAGGGCTGCTCGAACATGTCGTATATCCTGAAGACGGTCCCGTTGGTCGGTTCTGCTGCAATGACTCCCCCGGCGAGCGTCTCTTCCGACGTCACGACATCAACGGTTCCCTCTGCGGTCGCGTCCGATGCCACAAGCGGAAGGAGGAACCCTGCGCACAAGATTCCCACCAGAATCACTGTCACAATAGCTGCTTTCGACGAGTAACGATTACCGATGTTCTCCATTGCCTTTCTCCCTCCAGCCATCTGACGTCAATGGGACGTTCGGGCAAGGCCCATCTTGTGTCGAGGGAGCACGACAGGGCACTCAGCGTTTCAATCGGTCACAGTGCAGCTAGCACTCCGTCATGTCTCCGAGCAGGACACCCTGATGATGGGTTGCTCAACTCCCCCAGGCTCGTCCAGCTCGCGGACGGGCCTGCAACGGCCGTTAGGCACGATAGTGTATAAACGCCTTTCGAATGCTGAGGCCAGTCAGCGCCTAGCGAGGCTTGGCCAGCTCACGGACGATCGCATCTCCGATCTTCGAAGTCGATGCGTTGCCGCCGATGTCCGCGGTCTTGTGCCTCCCCTCGCTTAATATCTTCTTGACCGCCGCCTCGACGTCCGCGGCTGCCTTCTCTATTCCCAGCGTCTCCAGCATCAGGGCGCTTGATAGGATCGCTCCCACCGGATTCACAATGCCCTTGCCTGCGATGTCGGGTGCCGAACCATGCACAGGCTCGAACATGCTCACGCCTGACGGGTTGATGTTTCCAGAGGGAGCGAACCCGAGCCCGCCCTGGATGGCCGCACCTAGGTCGGTCAGTATGTCTCCGAATAGGTTCGGCGCGACGATGAGCCTGAACCTCTCGGGCGTCCGGACCATGTGGAGTGCCACGGCATCGACGTACTGGAACTCCTTCGCGATGCCGTGCTTCGCCGACGCCTCCTCGGCCGCCTCCCTCCAGAGGCCGTAGATTTCGGTGAGCACGTTGGCCTTGTCAACCGCGGTGACGAGGTCGATGCCCTTCTTCTTGGCCAGCTGGAAGGCGTAGTCCATCACCCTCCGGGCGCCGTGCCTCGTGACCACTCCCAGCTGGAACGCGAGTTCCGATTCGTCCTTCAGTTCGATGCCGATATCGAACCTCGCCTCGTATGCCTTCCTGAGAAGAGAGAGCGAGGTCTTCGAGAGCCCTTCATGGACCCTCCCGCCAAGACCCACATAGAAGTCCTCTGTGTTCTCCCGGACGAACTCGATGTTGATCTTCCGCCCTTTGGCACCCAGAGGGCATGGCACGCCCTCGAAGAGCTTGATGGGGCGGAGGTTGACATATTGGTCGAAGTGGAACCTCAGCCTGAGGAGGACGCCCTTCTCGAGGATTCCGGGCTTGACTCTCGGGTCTCCCATTGCTCCGAGGAGAATCGCGTCCTTCCTCGACAGCCTTTGGATGGTCTCCTCCGACAGGACCTCACCTGTCCTGAGGTAGTGATCGGCCCCGAGCGGGAACTCCTCGTACTCGAACGTGATGCCGTGCTTCTCCGAGACAGCATCAAGGACCTTCCTCGCCTCGGCGACGACCTCGGGACCCACGCCGTCGCCCGGGATGACGCCTATTTTCTGCATGCCAGCATCTCCTTGGTGTACGGGATGAGCCCGCCTTTCTCGATCAGCATCACTACGAACGGTGGGTAGTTTGGGAACGCGCTCGACTTGCCCGAGGTCTCGTTCCTCACGACGCCCTTCCCCAGGTCGACGCGTAAGGAATCCCGAGGCGCAGCGCGCACATCGGCCTCCACGACAGGGAGGCCTATGTTGATGGCGTTCCTGAAGAATATTCGTGCGAACGACTGGGCCACCACGCAGCTGATGCCCGCACCAAGCAGGGCTCTGGGCGCATGCTCCCTGCTTGAGCCGCACCCGAAGTTCCTTCCGGCGACGACGATGTCCCCCGCCTGGACCTCGCGCGCGAACTCCGGCCTTGCCTTCTCGAAGGCGTGAGCGGCGAGCTCCTTGTTGTCCATCGTGACGAGGTACTCCGCTGGTATGATCTGGTCTGTGTCGATGTTGTCGCCAAATACCCACGCTCTGCCTGACAAGACCTGTCTCATCTGGCCACCTCCGAGGGATCGGCGATCCTGCCCTTGACAGCACTCGCCGCGACCACGGCTGGGCTGGCGAGGTAGACTTCTGACTCCTTCGCGCCCATCCTGCCGACGAAGTTCCTGTTCGTGCTGCTGATGCATCTCTCCCCTGGGGCAAGAACGCCCATGTAGCCCCCGAGGCACGCCCCGCAGGTCGGGCCTGAGACGAACGCTCCAGCCTCGGAGAACACCTTCATCAGGCCCTCTCTAGCGGCCTGGTCGAAGATCTCCTTTGTGGCAGGCACAACTATCATCCTGACATTCCTGTGGACCTTCTTGCCCTTGAGTATCCTGGCGGCTATCCTGAGGTCCTCTATCCTGCCGTTCGTGCACGAGCCGAGGTACGCCTGGTCGATCTCGACCTTGACCTCGCTTGCAGGTGCCACATTGCTGGGCAGGAACGGCTTCGCGACGACGGGCACAATCTCGTTGCCATCGTACTCGCGCACGTCGGAGTAGAAAGCGTCATCATCGGCCAGCACATGCCTGTATCTGCCCTTCACTCGGCCCTTGAGGTAGTCGTCGACCTTCTTGTCGGGAGGGATGATGCACGCCTTCGCTCCAGCCTCTATGCCCATGTTAGCTATGGTGATCCGGTCCGAGAGAGGGAGTGAGGATATCGAGCTCCCCTCGACCTCCATCGAGGCATATCTCGCGCCTTCGACTCCTATGTCCCCGATGATCGTGAGTATGATGTCCTTGCCCGAGACGTGCTTTCCCAGCCTGCCGTTTACGACGCAATTCATCGACTCTGGTACCTTGAACCAGAGCACGCCCCTCGCGAACACGGTCGCCGCCTCGGTGCTTCCGATGCCGGCTGCAAACGCTCCGAGGGCGCCGTAGGAGCATGTGTGCGAGTCCGCGCCGACTATGAGCCTCCCAGGGGCGACGAAGCCCTGCTCGATCATGATCTGGTGGCACACGCCACCCCTGCCGACTTCGAAGTAGTGCTTCACCCTGTGTCTGGCGGCGAAGTCCCTCATCTTCTTGGCCTGCACGGCGGAGGAGACGTCCTTGTTGGGCACGTAGTGGTCCGGGATGAGGACGACCTTGTCCCTGAGGATCGGCGCGCACAGGCTGTCGAACTCGTCGAATGCGGCCGGGCCAGTGATGTCGTTCGCCATCACGTAGTCGACCGCGGCCTCGACGATCTCGCCCGCGCTGACCGGCTTTCCAGACTTCGCGGAAAGTATCTTCTCAGCTATCGTCTTGCCCAATGGAGACACCCCGGGGTAGCTTACCCGTATCAGTAGGCCCTCTTCTTACCCTTGCCGTTCGAGGCGCTCAGCTTCCTGTGCCAGAGCCTGTTCAGCCCCTCGACCATGGCGTCCACGCTCGTGGTCACGATGTCGGAGCCGACGCTCTTGCCAAGGGACAGGAGCTGCGCATCCTCGCAGTCCCCCAGCTTCACGGTGACCTCGCACAGCGCATTCGACCCGCCCGTGATGGCCTCGAGCCTGAACTCCTTGAGCACGATGTTCTTGGACACGGCGGACCTGATGGCGCTCAGGCTGGCGTCGATCGGCCCCACGCCCGTCTCCGACGCCCTTCTGCCCTCTCCGTCTATGTTCAGCACGACCGTCGCAGTGGGGGTGAAGTTCAGCCCAGTGAAAACGGTGAACTCCTCGAGCTTGATTGCGGGCTCAGTCTCCTGGCCCATGACGTCGTACGCTACCGCCAGGAGCTCTGCATCGTCGAGCTTCTTGCCTGATTCCGCCCACTTCTTGACCCTCGCGACGACCTCCTTCAACTGCTCGGTGGTCATCTCGAGCCCGTACTCCTTGAGCTTGTTCTGGACCGCGTGGACGCCCGAGTGCTTCCCCACGACAAAGGTCCTCTCCTTCCCGACTATCTCGGGCCTCATGGGCTCGTAGGTCGAGCACTCGCTCAGCACGCCATGGACGTGGATGCCGGACTCGTGCGAGAAGGCGTTCTCCCCGACGATCGCTTTGTTCGGCGGGACGGAGATGCCCGTGAGCTGTGACACCAACCTCGAAACGAAGGCCATCTTGCGGGTGTTGATGTTGGTCTGGATGTTGTAGAACGCCTGCAGGCCCATGACGACCTCCTCGAGCGCGGCGTTCCCGGCCCTCTCCCCCAGGCCGTTGATGGTGCAGTGTATCTCCTCGGCTCCTCCGAGGACGCCCGCGAGCGAGTTCGCTACGGACATCCCGAAGTCGTCGTGGCAGTGCACGGCCAGCGGGACCTTGACGCTCTTCTTGATCTCGGCGACGAACTGCGCCATCGCCGGAGGTGTCATCACCCCGACCGTGTCGGGTATGTCGATCCTATCGACCCCGACCTCCTGGATCGCCTTGTGCACAACATCGAGGAACTCTAGGTCGGTCCTGGTGCCGTCCTCGCAGCTGAACTCGGCAATGAGGCCATGGTCCTTGGCGTACTGGACCGCGTTCACGGCCTTGTCCCTGGCCTCCTCCTGCGTGATCTTGAGCTTCTTCTCTAGGTGGACCTTCGAGGTGGCGAGGAATATGTGGGCCGAGTCGACATCGCACCTGAGCGCGGCGTCGATGTCGTCCTTGGTCGCCCTGCACAGAGCGCACACCTCGCTCTTCAGACCGGCGCCGGCTATCCTCTTGACCGCGTCAGCCTCGCCCTCGGAGTTGATTGGGAATCCGGCTTCGATGATGTCCACTCCCAGTTCGTCCAGGGCCTGAGCGACCTTGAGCTTGTCCTCGCTCGAGAGCGCCACATTGGGCGTTTGCTCTCCGTCCCTCAGGGTGGTGTCGAGTATCTTGATCCTCTCAGGCATCCGCGTGGCCGAGAAGATCTTCTTGTTGTACTCGCTCACGAACACCCCCGTATCGGGTATCCTGAAGGCCGCTTCCACCGCTTCTTTGGCAATCTCACTCGGAGACTGTGTTGGCATCTCAAAACACTCTCCAAAAACCCTCAATGCAGCACTCAGGCTAGGAGAAGCAGCCCCAAGGGCAGAATAAGCAGGCCGATGGTCTTGTGCTCCGTTCCCATGCCTCCGGTTGCAGTTGAGCCATGCCTAGGTGGCATGACAAACATCCTCATGGCCTGGGCCGATATAAATCTTTGGAGCCTGGCAGACCATGTCAGTCCGACCTCCATGCTGGACACTTGTGTACAGCCGACTGGCCAGGTCAAGCTTGGAAGACTAGAAATACGTCGTTCTAGGTACTGCGCCTGATACGCTTGAGCAAAGATCCATTAGTGGCCTTCCAGGGAGAGAGAGGCGCCTATTCCGAGGACGCCTGCTTCAAGTATTTCGGGAACGGCGTCGAGACGAGGCCGTCCCCGGACTTCCAGTCTGTGTTCGAGTCTGTCGAGAAGGACCTCGTCACACATGCCGTTGTGCCCGTCGAGAATTCGATCGAAGGCAGCGTGGCGCAGGTGAACGACCTCCTCCTGGACCAAGACCTAGCCATATCGGGCGAGGTCATCGTGCCCGTCAAGCACTGCCTCATGGCCTATGACGACGCGACCCTCGAGACGGTCAAGGAGGTCATGAGCCATCCGCAGGCCCTCGGACAGTGCCGCAAGTTCCTCGCAAACTATCCGCAGTGGAGGCTCGTGCCCTCGTACGACACTGCGGGGAGTGCCCGCATTGTCGCCGAGGCGAAGAGGATGGACCTGGCGGCTATTGCGAGCAGGCGCGCGGCGAAGGTCTACGGCCTCAAGGTGCTGAAGGAGGACATACAGAGCGAGGTGACGAACTTCACCAGGTTCTTCGTGCTCGAGAAGAACCCTGGGCCGGTCCAGGGCGCGAACAAGACATCTATTGTCTTCGCGACCAAGAACGTGCCAGGCGCCCTCCACAAGTGCCTAGGCGAGTTCGCCTCGAGGGACGTGAACCTCAGCAAGCTGGAGTCCAGGCCGAGGAAGAACAAGCCCTGGGTGTACGTGTTCTATGCGGACATCGAGGGCGGCATGGACGACCCGAACTGTCATGCCGCCATCGGCGGGCTCCTAAAGACTGGCGCATTCGTGAAGATCCTGGGGTCGTACAAGAAGGCCGAGTCCTGAACCGCTACTCGTCCGTCCACGAGCTCACAACTGCGCCTATCGCTATGAGCACGACGGCAAGGGTGAACACGATCGCTGCGCTGAACAGGGCGCCTTCGTAGTCCAGGTTGATCATCGCGTCCCTGAGCCCCTGCCCGACATAGTACAGCGGCATTACCTTGCCGATGGCCTGGAGGTAGCCCGGCATGAACTCGAGCGGGAAGAAGATGCCAGACAGAAACATCATCGGGAAGTTGATTGCGCCCCCGGCAGATTCGGCCGCCTCCTCGTCCTTCACGAACCTCGCAACGATCATGCCGATGCCCGAGAAGGTCATGCTCCCCGTCACGACGAGCAGGACTACGAGCGGGTTGATGCTCACCTCCACGCCATACGCGAGCACGGCCACGACGATGAGTGCGGTCATGGATATAAATGCAACAACTATCTGATAGAGCACCTTCGAGATGACCCATTCCGCCTTAGTCATCGGCGTCGTGGCGACCTTCCTGAGGATCCCGTTCTTCCGATACCTCGTGTTGACCGCGATCGAGCCGTAGATGCCCGAGGTCATGATGGTCATGCCGAGGACCCCGGGAAGGAAGAAGTCGATGTACCTGAACTCCTGCTCGAGCACGATGCCGAGCTCATTGACCGATATCTCCCTCGATGAGTTCGCGAACTGCTTGTTGAACTCGTACACGACCGCCCGGACTATCTGGCTCGTGGCAGATGCTGTGGTCTGGTCTGTCGGGTCCTGGCGCAGGGTTATGCTCGCGCTCCCGTTCATGAACAACGATTCCGTGAAGTTGGACGGTATGATCAGGATCCTGTGTATCTCCTCGTCCTGGATGGTCTCCTCGAGGTCGATGCCCGTATCCAGGTAATGGATGTCGAAGGCGCCCGTCGAGTTCAGGACTCCGGTGAAGTTCTGCGACAATGCGGTGCCGTCGTTGTCCTGGATGTACAGGGTCAGGTTCGTCCCACCCTCCATCGAGAAGATGGCTCCGAAGATGACCATGAGCATCACGGGGAACGCGATCATCCAGAAGAGGGAGCCCTTGTTACGCCATAGCATCTTGAGGCTGCTCGAAACATCTGTGACTATCCTGCTCAGCCTCATATCATTCCGCCCTCCCCAGCTGCTCTCCCGTAAGGTTCAAGAACACGTCCTCGAGGGTCGAACGCTTGAGCAGCAGCTCTGTGTATGTGATGTCGTTCTTGTCCATGAGCGAGATTATGTCCGGCAACACGGACTTGGAACTGAGGGAGACCTCGATGTCCCCGTTGCTCTCCCTCACGGTGCAGTCGCTGAACTTGCACAGGATCTGTCTGGCGTTCGTGCTCGGGGACTTGACGACCAGCCTGCTGGCGACGCCATACCTTGTGATGAGCTCGTCCGGACTTCCCATGGCCACTATCTTGCCCTTGTTTATCACGCCCACCGCGTCGGCGAGAACCTCGGCCTCCTCCATGTAGTGGGTCGTGAGGAAGACCGTCTTGCCCCTCTTCTTCAAGGATTCGATGGCCTGCCAGAGGTCCCTCCTCGCCTTGGGATCGAGGCCAGATGTCGGCTCGTCCAGGAAGACGAGCTCAGGGTCGTTCACGAGAGCCGTCGCGACGCCGAGCTTCTGCTTCTGCCCTCCCGAGAGGTTCATGTAGAGCGAGTTGGTCTTGTCCTCGAGCCCCACCAGCGCTATCAGGTCATCCGCATCGAGAGCGCGGTCGTACATCCTGCCGAAGTACTGGATGTTCTCCTTCACTGTCAGGCGCTCGTAGGTGTTGAACTGCTGGGGGAGGACGCCTATTACCTTCCTGATCCTCCTCTCGTCCTTGCGGACATCGTACCCCAGCACAGAAGCCTCGCCCTTGGTCGGCTTCCTTAGGCATTCCAGTATCTCGACGGTTGTGGTCTTGCCAGCACCATTGGGTCCCAGGAATGCGAACACCTTTCCACGCGGCACCGTGAACGAGATGCCGTTCACGGCGACCACGTCCGGGTACTCCTTGACCAGCGACTTCACCACGACTGCAGGATCGCCTGTTCTCGCCCGCAGAGCCCCATCAGCCTCCCCTTTCGACATGGTATGCTCCTCCGGCGAACGAATCAACGGTATTAAGCCTTTTCTTGGAGGGCCGGGGGCATGACAACGCTAGGGGACTGCAGCCGGCGCGCAGCAAATGCTGACCTGTCAGCCAGCAGAGGTCGGCACTTTGGATTCCCGCTTCAGCTCCTCGATACCAGGCGCACCCTTCACCACTGTCCTGTCCCTTTCTAGGAGCGCGAGGTCCTTCTCGTCGAACGCCTTGGGGTTGACCGTCACGAGAAGCCTAGCCTTCGTGATCCAGGCTGTCTCGTTGAGCGAGTCGAGGGATCTCAGGACCTTTCGGAACTCGTTGAAGGTCATGATGTACTCGATGCCCTCGATGAGTATGATGCTGTTCGGGTTATCCTCCATGAACCTGATCAGCGTGTCCGTGAGAACGGCCAAGCTTGTCGGAGCGATGCGTCTCTCCCCTGGAGACTCAGTGAGCCAGATTATCGGGGTCACCTGTAGACCATGTACCTCCCTCACTTTGTCGGGGTACTCCCTGGTGACCACCAGCCCCTTCGGGATTAGAAACTCGAGTGTCGCGAGCGCGGACTCCTCCTTCCCTGGAATCTCCGCGTCTGGGCGCAGAGGGAGCGTAACCAGTTCGGAGAACAGCGCGAACGCGGAGTCCGCCTTATCGTCATGAACGAGGTAGACGCCGCGGGGGATGTCGAATGCCCGGAACCCTGCCTGCCTGGTCGTCTCCACCTCCGCGTCCACGACGATGGCGGTGAAGTGCTCTTCTCTTATGGAGCGCGCTAGTACTGCAAACAGGAAAGCCATGAGCCAGGCGTAGGGGTTGTAGTCTTCAAAGCCGAGCGTCATCTCAAGGACCAGGTCGAGGGAGTATTCGACGACGGGGATGCCGAACCACGCGACGGACATGATCAGGAGCGCTCTGTTGGCCGCTGCCGAAAGCCTGGGCATCTGCTCCTTTCTGACCATCACCGTCGGCACTGCGATGTTCGCGACGACCGCGCTGATCAGATAGGCAAGCACGAGCAGGAGCAGCCACGCGTTGTCCTTCAGCTGCTCCGGGGACTCAATGTCCGCGACCCATGCCCCGATGACCAGGACGAGTCCGACCGAACCACTGACGGTGATGGCGTTCACCGGGTTCTTGGCAAACCATGTCCAAAACTGTGAGACCGGATTGTAGAGCCTGTGGACCGTCACCATGGCGACCATGAACATGGATGTCCACGACCAGAATATGATGAAGGTTATGTCTACGGCGACGTGATTCTCGAGTGCCCAGTCGCCCAACGCGTCCTTCATCAGCTCGAGCACCCAGAGCAGGAGCAATGACACCACGAAGGCCGCGAGCACCCAGCTTCTGACCACCTGGAAGAAGTCCGCTCTCATCCTGTATGCCAGGAGGGCGACGTATCCCACCAGGAGGAGCCCTACTATGCTCGGCAGAGTCTCGAACGCAAACTCACTGACGTCCAATCGACAGCCCCTCCAGCAGAAATGGCGGTCTAGCCCTAAGTAGAAACGTGTCGCAGGTCAAGAACCTTTCCAGTGTTGCTGGACACGCAGCGGGAGAGAAGGCTCAGGTTTCGGTCTCAGGCTCCATGACCGCGCCCTTGCTCGCCGAGCCGACCTGGTCCCTGTAGCGTCTCAGGTAGCCTGTGACCTTGACCCTCGGCAGCTTCCTCTCCTTCAGCCTCGATTTGATCTCCTTCTGCGAGAGCAGGACCTCAATCTCCCTGGCATCGAGGTCGATCCTCACGATGTCCTTGTTCCTCAATGCCGCGATGGCGCCCCCGACATATGCCTCTGGACAGATGTGGCCTATGGACAGCCCTCTGGTTCCGCCGGAGTATCTGCCATCAGTTATCAGAGCCACTGATTCGGTGAGACCGAGCCCTGCCAGGATGGCCGTGAGGCCCAGCATCTCTGGCATCCCAGGGGCTCCCTTCGGGCCCTGGTATCTCACGACGACGGCATCGCCAGGGCGTATCCTTCCTGAGAGCATGGAATCGGTCGCCGACTTCTCGTCATCGAAGACCTTCGCTGGGCCCTCGAACTTCCGCATGGCAGGCGAGACCGCAGACTGCTTCACGACACAACCCTCTTCTGCGAGGTTCCCCCACAGGACCGCAATCCCGCCTTCTTCGTGATATGCCTGCTTCAGCTCCCTGATGACACTCGCATCCATCACGGTCGAAGCCCTCGCGACCTCGAGTATGCTCCTGCCCTCGGCAGTCCCGGCCTCCTTGAGCTCAGAGGACATCCTGGACAGCACGGCAGGTATCCCGCCGGCCCTGTCCAGGTCGACCATGAAATGCTCGCCGCCAGGCTTCAGGGCCACGATGTGTTTCGTGTCCTTCGATATCTTGTCGAACATGCCCAGCTCCAGTGGGACTCCGAACTCCTTCGCGATGGCCATCAGGTGGAGGCAGGTGTTGGTCGACCCGCCGATCGCGTTGTCCACCCTGAGCGCGTTCTCGAAGCTGTCCCTGGTCACGAAGTCCTTCGGCTTCCTGTCCTTCAACACCAGCTCCACGGCAAGCGCCCCGGTCCGCCGCGCTATGTCGAGCTTCTCCTTGGATATCGCGTGGGATGTCGCACAGCCGGATATGCTCAGGCCCAGCGCCTCCGTGAGACAGGCCATCGTGTTCGCCGTGAACAGGCCTGAGCACGAGCCCGGGCCTGGGCAGGCCCGCCTTTCTATCTCCCCGAAGTCTTCCTCCGTGATCTTCCCGGCCTTCAACTCGCCTACGGCCTCGAAGATCGATATGACGTCGAGCTTCCTGTCCTTGTACACGCCCGGCATCATCGGACCGCCTGTGAGCAGCACGCACGGTATGTTCAGCCGGCCGCACGCCATGAGCATCCCTGGCGTGATCTTGTCGCAGTTGGTCACACCCACCCAGCCGTCGGCGACGTGCGCCTCCACCATGGCCTCCACGGTGTCAGCGACTATCTCCCGCGAGGGCAGTGAGTACCTCATGCTGTCCAGGCCCATCGCGATCCCGTCGCATATGCCAGGGACTCCGAATTCGTAGGCGACCCCTCCGGCCTCATCGATCCCCTTCTTGACCTCGGCGACAAGCTTGTTCAGGTGCATGTGCCCGGGGACTATTGTGTTGAACGAGTTGGCGACTGCAATGAGCGGCTTGTCCAGGTCGCCATCGCTCATGCCGAGGGCCCTCAAGAGCCCCCGTGCCGCCGCCCTGGGTATGCCCTTCTTCATGGCGTCGCTTCGTAGTGGCTGTTTCGGATTCTCCTTCGACAGGGTCACTCCCCCAGCTTGAAATCCGAGTGGAGAGCCTCCACTGCCTTCTTCGCATCCGCCTTGTTCACTATGAACGAGATGTTCAGCTCGGAAGAGCCCTGGGCGATCGCGCGGATGTTGATGCTGTTCCTGGCCATCGTGGTGAACACGCGGGCAGCGACGCCCGGCGTCCCCCTCATGCCAGCACCAACCACGGCGACTATGCTGAGCCCGTCCTCGATGGTCACCTCTCGCACCTGCTTAGACCCCAGAAGGGAGAGCTCGAGGGCGTTCTGAGCCTTGTGCCCGCTCGTCTTGGGGATTGCGAGCGTGATGCTCTCTTCGGACGAGCTCTGCGAAATCATGAGCACGTCCACGTCCTCGTCCGTGAGTATCTGAAGCACCTTCGCTGCCAGCCTGGGCGTCCCGACCATGCTGGCGCCGCTCACGGTTATCAGGCTGACATCGGCTATGTTCGTGATTGCCTTGACCACATCCCCGGCCTTGACCTTCACCTCGTTGACTATGATCGTGCCGGCGGATTCAGGATCCTTCAGGCTCTTTATTCTGAATGGCAGCTGGTACTTGGCCGCGCACTCCAGCGCCTTTGGGTGGATGACCTCGGCCCCGAAATGAGCGAGCTCCATCGCCTCCGCGAACGATATCGTATCGATCATCCTCGCGGACTTGACGATCCTCGGGTTGGCCGTCATGAGTCCCTCGACGTCCTTCCATACCCAGACCTCGTCGGCCTTCACTGCCGCCCCGATGATGGAGGCCGTGTGGTCAGACCCACCCCGTCCCAGCGTGGTCTGCACCCCCTCCTGTGTGGAAGCTATGAAGCCGCTTATGACGGGCACGATACCTTCGTCCAATAGGTGGTCCAAGGACTGCCTCGCCTGGTGCGCTGTCACGTTCATGAGCGGCGTCGCGTCCCCGAACCTGTCGTCCGTGACTATGCCGGCCTCGCCGCCTGTCAACGCCTTCGATTTCATGCCCAGGTCCTCGATCACGCCCTGGAGCACAGGCGCCGACAGCTTCTCGCCGTATCCGAGGACGTAGTCCCTCGACCTGGGCGTCAGCTCTCCTATGTGCGCGATTCCGAGGAGTATGTTCTTGAGCTCGTCGCACCTGCTGTCGACGACGGCCATTGTGCGGCCGAGGATCTGCTCGGCCATGATCGCCGACTCTGCGGCCTTCTTGTGCTTGCTGTGGATGGCGTCGATGAAGTCGTGGACTGCCTTCTTTTCTCCCTTGCTGGCACGCCTTGCCATGTCTGTGAGTGAGTCTGTGACCGATTGCATGGCGGAGGTGACGATGATGAGCTTGTGGTTATCCCGGTGGAATTTCCGGACGATGGTTCCCACTCGCCTCATCTTGTCGCCGTCCGCGACGCTCACTCCTCCGAACTTCATCACGATCTTCATGGCCGGACCTACCTGCAACCGAGCCCAGGCAAAAATACCTATCGGGCGAAAGTCCTCCGGATCTCTATCAGGTCTCTGAGGACTGCGCTGGCAGTCTCCTTCCCGCCCGCTCCCTTTCCGACGAGCGTTATCTCCCCGGCCGGGTATGTGTCGAATGATATGGCGTTGAACGTGCCGCTCACATTCAGCGGGTGCGTGGTCGTTATCTCTTGTGGCGAGACAGTCGCGTCCTTGTCCACCTTCCCGATGAGCTTGACAACTCTGTCCTTGGCCCTGGCCCGCTCGATGTCTGCGACCGACACATCTGCGATTCCCCTCGTGTCGACATCCTTGATGGACAGTTGCGTCCCCAGGACGTAGTTCGATGTGATCACTAGCTTGCACGCAGTGTCGAATCCGCCGACGTCGTAGGTGGGGTCGGCCTCGGCATATCCCAGCTTCTGGGCCTCGGCGAGGGCGTCCTTCATCGCCACTCCCTCCGCGGCCATCCTGCTGAGTATGTAGTTCGATGTCCCGTTCAGGATTCCGGAGATCGTCTTGATCTTGCTCCCCTCGAGGCACTTCTTTGCGAAGTCCAGGACAGGCGTGCCGCCTCCGACGGTCCCGCTGAACTTGAACATGACTTTGTTGTGGTGCGCGAGCTCCATGAGGGCGGGCATCGCCACTGCCAGGGGCCCCTTGTTGACGCAGACGACGTGCCGGCCCTCCCTTATTGCAGCTCTCACGTGGCTCAGGCCAGGCTCGCCCTTGCTCAGCTCAGTCGGGGTCGACTCGACGACGACCTCGCACTCGACCTCCCTGATGACGTCCAGCGCATTTCTGCCTTCGGAGTAGATCCCTTGTCCGAGCTGCTCCAGCGTGCCTTTGCTCCTCTTTGCCTGGAGCGCCTTGCTGACATCCAGGCCCTCCGGTGCCGCTGCCGCACCCTTGCTGTCGACGACGCCCACGATCTTGGGCCTGAGGCCGTAGTCGCGTTCGAGCTTCTTCGCCTCCTCTGTGATGATGTCGGCGAAGCTCTGTGCTACCACCCCGAATCCCACCAACAGTGTCCTCAGGCTCTCACCCCTCCAGCATCTTGCCGAGGGCGTCCAAGGTCGCATCGATGACCTTGGGCTTCACGCTCTGTGAGATTGCGACATCGGGGTCCTTCAGCCCGTGGCCCGTGGACACGCATACGACCCTCGATGACTTGTCCAGCTCTCCTGCCCGGACGTCTTTGATGAGCCCTGCCAGCGCTGCGGCCCCAGCAGGCTCCGCGAATATGCCCTGCACGGTCGCCAGCTTCTTCTGCGCCGCCAGGATCTCGCCGTCAGTCACCGTCGAAGCACTTCCCCCGGACTCCTTGATCGCCCGAACCGTCTTCTTCCAGTTGGCTGGGTTGCCGATCCTGATCGCAGTCGCCACAGTGTCCGGCTTTTTCACTGGCGTCAGGGTGTCTGCGCCGGTAGCGAACATCTTTGCGACCGGAGCACTGCCCTCCGCCTGGATTCCTCTGATGATCGGGTGGCTCGAGACGACGCCCAGCGACTCGTATTCGGCGAAGCCCTTCCAGTATGCCGCGGAATTGCCGCCGTTGCCGACGGGTATGTAGAGGTAGTCTGGAGGAGAGCCGTTGAGCTGGTCGCATATCTCAAATGCTGCTGTCTTCTGTCCCTCGATCCTGAACGGGTTGACCGAATTGAGCACGTACATGCCGAGCTTGTCAGATGACTTCATGACGACGTCCAGTGCGTCGTCGAAGCTCCCCTTGACTGAGACTACGAGCGCCCCGTGCATCATGGCCTGGGCGAGCTTCCCCAGGGCCACCTTCCCTTCGGGGATCAGGACCACGCACTTCATTCCCGCCAGCCCAGCGTATGCTGCCAAGGACGCGGACGTGTTGCCCGTCGACGCGCAGGTCACGACCTTCATGCCCAGCTCGGCGGCCTTCGTGATCCCGACCGTCATGCCCCGGTCCTTGAACGAACCAGTCGGGTTGGTGCCATCGAACTTCACGTACAGCTCCCTGAGGCCCAATTCTCTTCCGAGGGCGTCGCACCTGATCAGGGGTGTGCCGCCTTCGTTCAAGGAGAAGATCTTCGAGTTTGCGCCCACGGGCAGGAGCTCCCTGTATCTCCAGACAGAGATGGGCCTCCTCTGGAGGTCCCCTTTGGCAAGCCGAGCGAGGGCTGCCGCTCGGTCCATCCTTATCTCGAGCAGGTTTCCGCAGGAGGAGCATGCGTAGACGGGCTTGGCCATGTCGTGCGCCTTCCCGCACTCTATGCACCTCATCTCGAATGGCGCCAAACGTCATCCCCACAGGGCGCGCCCACTATGGGTGGTGTGGATATAAGCCCTTCGCACTGCTGGATGCTTGACAAGCGAGCGTTCTGGCTCAGACTGGCACGTGGCCGGTGCACAATACTGTTCAGGGCCAGCCGCCTCGCGCAGATTAATATCCAAGCATTCCATGCTGTGCTGCCAGGTGCCGGAGATGCCGTACTCGAAAGCGATCGTCACGTCCCCAGCGACCATTGCCAACTTCGGCCCCGGGTTCGACTCATTCGGACTGTGTCTGGACCGCCCAAGGGATAGGATCACGGTCCGGAGAATGGCAAAGGGGAGGCATGAGGTCAGGGTGGTGGGCAAGTATGACATACCCACGGCTCCGTCGAAGAACACCGCCTCCTATTCCGCGATGAAGCTGGCCGAGCTGTGCGGGTGCGAGTCCGTCGGGTTCTCGATGACCATCCGGAAGGGAATGAAGCCCGGCAGCGGCCTTGGGAGCAGCGCGGCCTCTTCTGCGGGCGGAGCCGTCGCGATGGCGGCCCTGCTCGGGATAAGGGACAAGGAGATGATACTCGAGGCCGCTGCGATGGGGGAGGAGCTCGTCGCAGGCTCTCGGCATTTCGACAACGTCTCGGCCGCGATCTACGGCGGCTTCACGGTCGTCTCGGACCAGCGCACCAGGACCATCCTCCAAATCCGTCCTCCCATGTTCCGAATCATCGTCGCTCTGCCAGACATATCCGTCGAGACAAGGGAGGCACGCGAGATACTCCCTGAGGCGATCTCCATCGACGACGCCGTGTGCAACGTGGGCTGGGCCTCGGGAATGCTCCATGCGATGATCAAGCGCAACGCGAGGAAGATAGGTACCTACTTGGACGATAGGATCGCCTTGCCATACAGGGCGAAGCTCGTGCCGGGCTTCGAGGCCGTCCGATCCGCGGCGATGTCAGCAGGCGCATACGGAGTCTCCATAGGCGGGTCTGGGCCCGCTGTCTTCGCGATTTCCGAGGGCAACGCTGACAAGATCAGGAGGGCCATGATCTCTGCGTTCAGGGAGAGCGCAGGGCTGAAAGCCGATTCGTTCGTCACCGTGCCCGGAACCGGGACCAAGGTCGAGGAGCTGAGCTGATCGCGGACGAACCCAGCAGTCCTCTATCGGGGCTAGCAGTCCTCAGAACACGATCCTCTCGCCTGGCACCCTGGGGAACAGGGTGACGTCCCTGATGTGCCTCTGGCCGGACAGGAACCTGACCATGCGTTCGATGCCGAGCCCTCCTCCGACGGTCCGCGGTATGAGCCCTTTCTCCGCGACCTCGAGGTATGTCTCGTAGGCTCGGATGTCGGTCTGTCTCTCCTTCATCTTGCGCACGATCTCGTCGTGCTCCCACTCGCGCTCGCCTCCGGAGAGGGCTTCGCCGTATCCCTCTGGCCAGATCACATCGTAGTTGTGGAAGTAGCCTCTCCGCTCCTTGTCCTCCCGGTCGTAGAACTCCCGCCTGAAGTTGGTAATCCAGAACGGGTCCTTCGCCTTCTCCGAGACGACCCTCTCGAAGTGCTCGCCGTGCTTCTTCCTGAGCTCGTCCGATTCGTACACCTTGAGCGGCAGCCTTGGGACCGAGAGCTTTCTGTCAAGCGCTTTGAGGTCGTCGGAGCACTCATCGATCACGAACCTGAACACATGGGCTATCATGCCGTCGATCAGAGTGAAGAACTCCTTCTTCGTCTTCTCCTTGAGCTCGATGTCCACCTGCGTGAACTCGAAGAGGTGCCTCCCAGACTCCCTGAGCTTCCCCTCCTCGAGCCTCACGTTGGGGGACATGAAGTAGATCTTGTCGATGCCGTCGTTCAGCAAGGAGAGCTGCTTGTGGAGTATCATGCTCTTCGTGAGATGCAGCTTCTGGCCGTAGTACTCCACCTTGGCTTCGAAGTGCGGGTGGTTCAGTGGATCCGTGGCGGGGGACAGGATGATCGGCATCGCCTGGACGACCCCCTGCCTGTAGAGGTAGTCGTGTATGGCCTTGAGCGCAGCACTCTGTATCCTGAGGATCCTCTGATGCTTGTCCTGTTTGATGTGCGAGAGTGCTTCCTGCATGTCCGTCCTCGGGAGTAAGACGGACAGCTAAGCGCACTATAATATCATTTCGACAGGATTTTCGGCTCCTAGCCGATTTTGTGGCAATATTCATATACGAAGTCCGTCATTGTGTCGGACCGTGTTGGACGAGAAGGACACCGCCATCCTCGAAGAGCTGATGAAGGATTCCAGGAAGACCACCAAGGCGATCGCGCGGGAGCTCGACATACCCAGGGCGACGGTCCACGACCGCATAGTCAAGCTCGAGCAGAAGCAGGTCATCAGGAAGTACACCGCGGTACCGGACTACCTGCAGTTGGGGCTGGGCGTCACGGCATTCGTCCTGGTCCAGTTCGAGCCTGAGAAGGGCGTCTCCCAGCGTGACACCGCAGAGGAGATCGCCTCCATATCCGGGATATATGAGGTCCACATGATCTCGGGCGAGTACGACATGCTCCTCAAGGTGAGGGGTTCGAACATGGAGGAGATCGGCAAGCTCGTCATTGACAAGCTGAGGGACATCAAAGGAGTAGCGCGGA
>DYTN01000019.1:0-13578 GCA_020725925.1 Methanobacteriota archaeon | reverse complement strand
TGTGCAGTGTTCACAACCGTGAAGGAATAGAATCCTCAGGCACGCTTCGCGCGCTTCCTGAGGAGCTTCTGGGCGACTTCGCCGACCTCGCCTCTAACGGGCTCGACCGTGTGCTCCTTGAGTATCCGTCTCACCTCGTCGCCGGCTCTGTCCAACAGACTCCTAGAGCCCTTCGCGACCCAGGAATCGTAGGAGTACCTGTCCGCGACCACGGGGATGAAATGCCCAGTCCTGAAGTGCTCCATCGTGTGCCTCTGCCCGAGGAAGTCCTTCCCTGGCCCGACCCTGTTGATGACATCGAGAGCGAGTGTCTCCTCATCCACCTCGATCCCCCTCGCCATGCGTCCGATTATCTGGGACATCTCGCTGTCGATGACGAGCTGCTCCAACCAGACAGTCTTGCAGTCCTCCAGCAGCCCGATGCCGGCGATCATGTCGGCGCCCGCCAAAATCGGTGTGACGGCGCTCGCGAACTTCTCATACCCTGCCTGCTGGTCGGGTTCCTTCGAGGTCGACACAAACCCCCCGACGAGGGACGGGAATCCATAGTAGTGTGCCATCTGCGTGTAAGCCGCCGAAGTGAGGCCATGCTCCGGCCCACCCCCTGCGCGCGTCGACGTCTTCATATCCAGGTTCGCCATCCCGCCGCTGAAGACGTACGGAGTCCCGGGCCTGTTCAGCTGGAATATCGTGTTCCCTGCGAGCGCCTCGGCGACAGCGACCGCCACTGAGCCCGCCAATGTCGCCGGTCCTGTGGCTCCCGGGCCTGGCATGACGTAGAAGCATATTGGGATCCCGGCTTTCGCAGCCTCGAAGCCGGCCTCGAGCCCCTCCCCCTCGATCTGAAGCGGTGAGGAGCTCGTGTGTATCGACGAGATGATCGGCCTCCTCCTCAGCTCCTCCCGCCCGCCGACAGCGGCTGCTGCGAGCTCCAGGATGTCCTGAACCTCCCAGACGGTGGTGTTCGTCGCCAGCGTGATGTGTTTCTCGGTGTTCTCGAGGGAGGCATGAAGGTCGTGTATGTGCCTCGTTCCCTGTGGCACGTCCTGCGAGGTCACATTGGGCCAGTTGATGCCGTGGCCCTTCAGGGCATCGGCCACGAACGCACTCCGCGCCACATCCGACTTCCTCGAGGCCCTCCTCTGCCTGGTATCGAAGTCCATCGCCTCAGTGCCATTCCCATCGCTGCAGATGTGGACGTGCTTGAAGTCCAGCCTCGCGTCGTGCTTCCTCGTCCTGCCGTAGAAGGTGACGGCCCTGTCGTTCTTCCCGGCCATCTCCCGCACGAGCGTGTCCGGGAACCTCACGACTGCGCTTTTCTTGTCAACAGTGCAGCCTGCGTCCCATAGCATCTTCTGCGCTTTTTCGCTTCTTACAGCGACGCCTGTCCTCTCGAGTATCTCAAGGGCGGCGTGGTGGATCATCCGGACGCCCTCCCGGTCCAGGATGTCGCATCTCGACCTGATAGGTATGTTATTGGCCATCGTCCGCCCCCTTCTTCTCCTTCACGTCATGGTGATATGACAGTGATTTGAAGCGTTTTGGAAAGTGATTGGACGGCCGGCCTTCGACGGGCACGGCCGTCAAGAGGTTCATTGCGTCTTGGACTCTCCGCCCCACATGGACTTCTTCGCCTTATCGATTACGCCGTCCAGCTTCTTCTGGACGTCCTTGTCGAGCGGTGGGACCTTGTGGTTCTCGAGGATCCACTTGACCTTGTCCCTGGCGTTTGCCACGAGCGTCTTCGACCCTGACTGCGACCACGCGTCGAAGGAGCGCCTGTCGATGAGCGTGGGCATGAAGTGATCCGTCCTGAGGTGCTCCATCGTGTGCTTCTGGGCAAGGAAGTTCTTCCCGACACCGACCTTCTCGATGATGTCCAACGCGAGCGTGTCGTCACTCGCCCACTCGCCCCTAATCAGCCTAGCGATCGCGCCTACAATCTCGTTGTCAATCACGATCTGCTCGTAGTAGAGGCAGCTCGAGTCCTCGAGCAGGCCGACGCCGCACATCAGGTCCGCGCCCGCCATCAAAGGTCCGACGCAGCCCGTGTAGTACTCGAGCACGGCCTGGTCACCTGGCGTCTTCGCCGTCGCGGACACGCCGACGCAGGACGGCATTCCGTAGTGGTGCGCGAGCTCCGTAGCCATGGCTGACGAGATCGCGTGCTCCGGGCTTCCTCCCGCCCTGATCGTGGTCCTCATGTCGAGGGGCGCATTGCCCATGCCGTAGATGATGGCCGCGCCAGGCGTGGAGAGCTGGACCATCGTGAGGGCGCTGAGCACTTCTGCATTGCCCACTACCAGAGAGCCGACGAGCGTCGCTGGGCCGGTCGCACCGGGTTGGGGCATGCCGAAGAACACCAGCGGCACGCCCGCCTTCGCGAAGTACAGGCTAGCGTCCATGACGCCTGCGTCGTGCTGCAGCGGCGCGTAGGTGCACTGCAGGCACGAGGAGAGCGGCCTCCTCCTGAACTCCTTCTCGTCCCCGGCGGCGATGTACCCCATCTCCGTCAGGTCCTTCGCGTCGGAGATCGTCACGCCTGTCTCGTACATCACGTGCTTCTCGGTGTTGTTGAGCGACGCGTCGAAGTCGTGAAGGTGTACGACGCTCGGATGTTGGTCCGTCGAGCTGACCATCGGCCAGTGACAGTGAATGTTCTCCAGATAGTCGATGATCCTCGATGAGTTCACGACATCCATCTTCGTGGACGGCCTCCTCTTGCCCGTCTCGAAGTCCACGGCGACGGCGCCGTTGCCGTTCGCGGTCATGTAGCTGTGGTTCATGTCCAGCTTCATGTCATACTTCGGGTCCCTCCCTGCGAGCAGTACGGAGCTCTTCTTCTTTGCAAGGGCTTCCTCCACCAGGTGGGACGGAATCTTAGCTATCCTCGTCTTGTCGTCCACCTCACATCCGTTGTCCTTCAGCAGCTTCCTGCAGGCGACGCTGTCGACCTGGACGCCAACCTTCTCGAGGACGTGGAGAGTGCCCCAGTGTATCCTGTCGAGATCGCTCTCGCTGAGTATGTTGAAGCGGACGCCCCGCTTTATGCCAAATGCCATCAGCGCTCACCTGACCAGTTTCTTCGCAACATCAACTGCGCCAGATGCGTCGCCGCTGTAGCCGTCGGCGCCGATCTCCTTCGCGTACGTGTCCGTGACCGGTGCCCCGCCTACGAGCACTTTGATGGATTTGTTCTTCTTCTTCAGTGGGATTATCACCTCTGCCATCCTCGGCATGGTCGTTGTCATGAGTGCCGACATGGCAAGCATGTTCGGCTTCAGCTCATCCGCCTTCTTCAGGAAATCGGACGCAGGGACGTTCACGCCCATATCGACTACCTCGAAGCCGTTCGACGACAGCATCGTCGAGACGAGGTTCTTGCCGATCTCGTGGATGTCGTCCTGGACGGTGCCGATGACGACCTTGCCGGCGGTCGACCTGTGCTTTCCCTTGGGGACGGCAGGCTCGAGCACGGCCAGAGCCGACTTCATCGCTTCAGCGCCCATTACCAGCTCGGGTAGGAAAATCTCCCCCTTCCCGAACTTCTGACCGACAGTCTTGATCCCTTCCGCCAATCCTTTCTCGATGGCGACGAGCGGGTCAACGCCGTCCTTCAGCGCCTGCTTCGCAAGGTCGGCGATGGTCTCCATCTCGTAGTTTATCACGGCGTTTCTCAGCCGCGTCACATTGTCTTCCATTGGTTTTACCCCCAATAGCTGTCCTTCGGGATCTCGTCCCTCTGGACGTCTTTCGGAAGAGCAGGCCATTCACCCTTTGGAATGCCCTCGTTTTCTCCCTACAGATTGAACCGGCATACCCGATTCCCTAATTAAGGTTTCGCTCATGTGGCCTCTTGCGGACGGTTTCGCCAAGCAAGGTCGCGGGGAACATCAAACATCAATCTGAGCGATATTATAAAAGAGTTCAGATGGGTAGTGTCCGTGGAGGAGGTACGCGCCTGACAATCGCCTCGGCCACGGCGTCGGAAGCTTTTTCTGGGACGAGGTGTTCACCCCCTCGAAGGAGGCTAGTACAATGCCCTGTGCAGTCATGCCCGTGATTGAGCTCAAAGGGACTGGGAAGACCGTCACGATCGGCGCTGGCAAGACGCCAGTAATCGTCGGCGAGAGGATCAACCCGACGAATCGTAAGGAGCTGATCGCGAAGATCAAGGCGGGCGAGTTCGAAGTACTCGAGGCCGAGGCGAAGAAGCAGGTGGCGAACGGTGCTGATGTTCTGGACATCAACGTTGGCGTCCCCGGAATCGACGAGAAGCACGCGATGCTCGAGGCGTTGAGGATCGTCCAGTCAGCGGTCGATGTTCCTCTCTGGATAGACACTTCGAACCCGGAGGTCCTCGCGGCCGCGCTGAAGAACGTGAAGGGCAGGCCGGGCATCAACTCGACCAGCGGCGAGGAGAAGAAGATGCAAGTGGTGATCCCGCTCGCGGCCGAGTACGGCGCCGCCCTTGTGGGCCTGTGCATCGACGACTCCGGCATCCCGCAGACGGCCGAGAAGAGGGTCGAAATCGCCAGGAGGATTATCGACAGGTCCGAGAAGGCCGGCTTGGACAGGAAGAACATCATCATCGACTGCGTCGCGCTAGCCTGCAGCACAGGGGAGAGCGGCGCGAGGGCCACTCTTGACACGATCAGGGCATGCACGGAGGAGCTCGGCGTGAACACAACCGTCGGCCTCAGCAACGTCTCCTTCGGCCTGCCTGACAGACCTCTGCTCAACGCCGCGTTCATGCTGCTCTGCGCCGGCCAGGGCCTGACCTGCTTCATCGGCAATCCGAACGACCCGAACATGCAGGTCGCGCTCAAGTCCTCCAAGCTGTTCTGGGGAGAGGACAAGTACGGCATGGGCTACCTGACTTACTACAGGAAGAGGCAGGCGGAGCTCGCCGCGGCGCAGAAGAAGTGAGCCTGGAGCACAACAGATCGACGAAGCCCCTTCACTGTTCTCGTCTCCGATGACGGACAGGAAGCCCTCCATCAGCTGGGAAGAGACGGCGTAAGAGAGGTTAGGGCTGCGGATCAGCGCCTTCTCAATTTCGGGTTCAGCACGTCGTCGATGGCATACCCGACCAGCGAGAACGCGAGGACCATCGCCACGATCGCGGTGCCAGGCGCCGCTATCCACCACCACGCGCCGCCTATGAACGCGTCGAAGTCGTAGGCTGCCTCTAGCATCGCCCCCCAGCTGATGACCGTGGGGTCGCCAAGGCCGAAGAAGTCGAGGAACGCCTCGGAGAATATTGCGATGGCTATGAGCAGGACCGTGTTGGCGAATATGAGCGGGAGCACGTTGGGCATGATGTGCGTCCTCAGGATGTGCGCATCCCCCGCTCCCACTGCTCTTGCCCTCTGTATGAACTGCCTCTCCTTGACCGTCAGCACCTGCGACCTGACGACCCTCGCCGTCGAGGGCCAGCTCGTGATGCCTATCACCACGACGACCCAGACGAACTCCCTGCCCAGGATGGCCATCATGACTATCATGAGCGGGAACCAGGGCAGCACGAGGAAGAAGTCCGTCACCCTCATGAGGACCTCATCGGTGACCCTGCCGAAGTACCCGGCGGCAAGGCCTATTATCGTCCCGAGCACAACTGAAATGCCCGTGGCGACGAGCCCCACTATGAGGGACGCCCTCGTGCCGAACATGGTCAAGCTGTAGACGTCCTGTCCCTTGTGATCTGTTCCCCAGGGGTGCGTGAGGCCGGTGTAGGGGGACGGGTCGAAGGACGGTGGCAGCGGGTTGACCCAGTCGTCTGTCGTGATGTTCCTGTCCCCGTAGTCGTTGGGCTCTTGGTTGTCGAGGGCGGTCGGGTCCGGGACCGTCGAAATCCACGGTGCCGCCACGGCTATCACCACGAACACCAGGAGCGTGACGAGGCCCGCGAAGCCGAGCCTGTTCGCCTTGAAGATGGACCAGTTCTTCCTGAAGTTCTTCCACTGTAGCTTCGCCTTCTCGATGTCTGTGGGCGTGATGATGCCAGCGCCCCTCCTCCACTTCATGAACACCATGTATGAGATTGCGATGATGATTGGCATTCCCACGAACGTGAACAGCCAATGCTCCTCGTAGAAGTAAGGCTGCCTCTTGACCGTGACAGTGATCGTGTCGCTGCCCACCATCCCGTTCGCGTCGACGACCGTGAGCTTGACGGCATACTTGCCCGGGCTTGCGAAGTCGAAAGCGTTAACGGGGCCGCTGAGGTTGTAGGCCGTGCCGGCATAGACGAATGTCCAGTAGTATGCGACGATTGCGACATCGCTGCTTGAGGACGTGCCGTTCAGTTCGATGAGGGTTGTGTTCGTCCCTGCCTTCAGGACCCTGTCCGGCCCCGCATAGGCCTTGGGCACCACGGCGACGGTGAGCTGGTCGGTCGCCGTCTGATTGAGCGGGTCCGTGACCGTGAGCGTGATCACAAACACGCCCGTATGGGTGAACCTGTACGAGACGTTCTCGCCCAGCAATGCGATGAGTTCGCCACCGTCTATGAAGGTCCAGTTGTATGCGAGGCTTTCGTTCCCTCCATCCGCGGTTGACTTGTTGCCGTTGAGGTATGTCCAGTTGCCGATGAGGATCGTGCGGTCCGGACCAGCATCGGCAGTCGGCAGCGCCATTGACGATGCGCTCGCATCTCCGGCAACGGCCGCCAGAAGAGGAGCTGAGGCAGCTGCGAACACGGCGATGAGGAAGCATATCGCAGCAAGGCCGATGACGTGTCGGACTGACGCGACGCTGCCTGTAACCGAAATCTCCGTATCAGTCATCGCATCCACCTCCTCAGACCTTGACCCTCGGGTCGAGATACATGTATATGATGTCAGCGAAGAGATTGGCCACGAGCACGCCGATGGCCATCAGCAGGAAGACCGCCTGGAGCAGCGGGAAGTCCCTGGAATTCACAGCATCCCACGTGAGCATGCCCAGGCCGTCATAGGAGAAGACGATCTCCACCATGATGTCCCCGCCGAGGATCCATCCGACGCTGACTGCGGCGACGGTGACCACGGGCAACAACGCGTTCCTCATCGCATGGTCGTTGAGGATGGCCTTGTTGGACAGGCCCTTCGCCCTAGCAGTCACTATGTAGTCCTCGGTCAAGACATCGGTGAGGGAGTTGCGCATAATCAGTGCGTACTCTGCCATCATCTCGATGGTGAACGCCGCCACAGGCAGCACAAGATGGTATCCCCGGCTCACGATTCTCTCGAGGAGGGACATTTCCGACCAGTCTGGCGGATCGGAGACCCATGGCAGTTGTCCGTATGGGTTTCCTATGGGGAACCATTTCAGCTCCCCGCCGAAGACCATCAGCATCACGAGCGCGAACAGGAAGGTCGGCATCGAATAGAAGACAAGCGCGAAAGCCATCCCGAGAGTGTCCGCCGGTTTGCCCCTCCTCCACGCCGCGTGTTTGCCTATCATGACCCCAGCGATGAGGGCGAAGGCAGAGCCTATGCCCACCAAGAGGAGGGTGTTGAAAATCGGTTCTGCAAGGAAATCGGAGATGTTCGCTCCTTTGCGGAACCCGCTGCTGATGCCGAAGTCCAGTGTGAACACCTGGACGAAGTAGTAGTACAGCTGCACGTGCGGCGGGTCGTTCAGGTGGAACTTGTCCCGTATCATCTCCTTGAGGGCCTCGTCCGCCGTCTTCGGGACTAGGACGGCTGCGGGGTCCCCGGGCATGATTCGGAACAGGAAGAAGTTGAAGATGATGATGGCGAACAGCGTGATGACGAGATAGACCGTCTTCTTAGCTATGAACGACCGCATGTCCAATCGAGTGTGCCCCCTCTAGTACAGCGCTCCGTGCGTCCCTGGGTCAGCTCACTTCTAGCGAAGCCCTATCAACCTTCCCATATATGCGTGCTGCTGTCGCACTCCCGTCCAGATGCGAGGTTCAGATGAGTGATATGTGGCCCGTTGCCGGGCCAAAGGTTTGTGCTGCTCAGTCCCCGAGCGGGCTCTCGGATATCTTCTCCCCCTTCTTGCCCCGCACCTTGAGGACGACGACAACGGCGACGACAGCCGCTATCACGCCGACGGCCGCAGCTATGAGGAGCCACGGCGGACCCCCATCGCCGATGTCCCCGAGGTACACGAGGTCGAAGTAGAGCGGGTTGCCCATCCAGAAGTTGTCCACGCTCCTGCCTGGGTCAGCCTCCCAGTCGCCCCATCCCGAGAACGTGTCGTTCCTCCAGGCATATGTCTGGTATGCATACGCCAGGATGATGTATCCCACGTCCTGGTAGTATATCCTCTGGCAGTTGTCGACGTACTCCTCCCGCAGCGTGACGTCGAGCGTCTGAACACTCTTCGTGTAGTTATCCTCGTAGGATGCGTTGGTGTACTTCACGTCGTTCCATCCGCCCCATGCAGCCTTCGAGATGACGAAGAGCTGGTAGTTCGGGTCGATGTCCGCGCTCCAGTACCAGATCATCGTGTCGTACTCGTAGGAATAGACGAGCGTCCCAAGGGTCGCCTCATCCACCACGGAATAGACCACCTTGATGCCTATCTTCGCCCATTCCTGTTCGAGGTACATGGCGATGTCCTTCTCCTCGGGATACTCCATCCTCACGAGCATCTCGTAGACCAGCGGCTTCCCCTCAGGCACCAGTCCCTCTTTGACAGCCCAGCTCTGGTCGGTGCACTCCCTCACGGTGTCGGCGTCAGGGCCGTCGATGTAGCCCGCGGCGTCGAGTATCTCCCTTGCCCTCGTGAGGTTGTACTGTATCTTCTCGGTTGCGTTGGGCTCATAGTGCCAGTCCGTGTTGACCGGCGGTATCAGCGTGGAACCCTCGTCACCGAGGCCAAGGTAGAACTGGTCGATGATGTAGGACTTGTTGGTGGCCATGGCCATGGCCAGCCTGATGCTGTGGTCGAGCCTGGACGGGTTCGGGCCCGCGTCGTTTGCGCATATGCCAATCTCGGTCCAGTACTGTGTGATCTTCGGGCCGTCGAATGTCGTGACGTTCTTGAGCGCGCCCGTTGCCACATCCTCCTTTATGGTGTTGTACGCCTGGGGCGGGAAGGCCGCCACATCGATCTGCTTGTTCCTCAGCGCATAGACCATCGCGGTCGAGTCGTCGAAGAACTGCATCACAATCCTGTCGAACTTGATCTCCTGGCCCTTGTCGACCTTCCAGTGGTAGTCGCGGTTCTTGAGAAGAGTGATGTGATCGCCGGCTAACCACTCGTCGTAGATGTTCTCGCTCGACATGAACGGGCCCGTGCCGACAATCGGCACCTCCTCGTTCGGGAAGACTCCGGTCCAGTTGAAACCGATGTAGAACGGGTCGAGCGCCTGGAGCTTGTGCTTCGGCAGCATCGGTATCGATATCAGGTATGCGTAGGATGCGGGCATCGGCTCAAACGTCGTCCTGTCGTAGAAGTGAATGCGCACCGTCTGCTCGTCGATCTTCTCCGCGTAGTCCATGAAGAACGAGTACGGCTGGTACGCCCACATCGAGGCATAGTTGTCGGCGTTGAGGTTTATGTTGAACACAACATCGTCGGCTGTGAACGGCTCACGGTCAGTCCACATAGCGCTGGAGGTGAGGTTGTACTGCCACACAGAGCCGTATGGCGCTCCGGTCGGCAGCATGTCCGGATGCGATTCCGGGAGAGCCCACACGCTCTTGGCGAGGTCCGGCGTCGGCTCCATGTCGTTGTCGATGACCGTCAGAGCGTCGTATACTAGACCGTAGAACACGTAGGCGGCGTCGTTGAGGCCGACGTACGGGTTCAGGCTGTCGACCTTCTGCATGAATCCGATCGTCAGGGTCGATTGCTTCGCGGCCTCGGCGTCTGCAAGCATGCCGGTGAGCCCTCCAATCGGGATTGACAGCACGGTCGCGCTGATTATCACTGCACACACTGAGAGAAACCCAAGGATTCTCTTTCCCAAGTTCTGTTCCCCCACGCATTGGTTGTCGATCTCATCTAAGGGTTGCCTGTCTTCCCAACCCAGGTTCGCGGCATCCCTGCCCGCAGCCTGGACGTTCTCGTTCCAGGCGGAGACTGGCGAGACCTATCTCGGGAATACAGCCGATGGTATATGAACATTGCCACATTGCCATATTCCTTCCGATTTCGTTCAAGCAATGGCATGCTCAGTCAAACGAAATTAGAAAAAAAGGCTCGGAATTTCATCGCAGTCGGTCAGTTGCACTTGCCGGAAGACACGAAGGACATGAAGCGCAGACACGGGCGATTCGATGTCCGCTGAGATGTCGATGCGTTCGGTCAGGGCGAGTCCTCTTGGCCGCTGACAAGCTACGTTGCCACTGGAACATGACTCTGCTATTCGATTCCTCCCTCACCGCGGCCTCACTGCGGATGGGCTATATGGTGCTAGATGACCACGCGCCATCATTCCAGTGCACAATCCAGCATCCCTGCTAGTAGGCAAAAATGACAGGGCTTATATAGCTGGATTTCTTTATCCACCTCGTTTGTTTGCATAGCGATTTGATGCTTGGGGGATACGATGTCTGAAGGGACAAGTCCTAGTGTGCCTACTACTGAGCCTGAGAAACCAGAGTCCGTCCCGGCCCCGACAGGGAAGAACAAGAGAAAGCTTTGGATCATGATCACGGCCATCGTCGTGGTCGCGGCCCTGATTGGGAGCTCGCTATACCTGTTTGTCTTTGCCGGACTCAAGGTGAGCATGCATCCGGATGAGATTGTCGTCGATGCGGGAAAGGCGATTACTCTCTCCGTGTCCGTGAAGAAGGGCTTGAGCAAGCTTACGGACGACCCGGATGTGGAATACCGATGGGCGTTGGTGCCTGACACACTTGGGAGTTTCAACCTGCGTTCGAAGGCAGAAGTCAATCTCACTGCGGGCAAGGTCGAGGGCACTGGAACGGTGAGCTGCACTGTCACTTACAAGGATGAACAGGTCAAGGTGGAGAAGCCTATCACCGTGAACGAGCCCTACCTGGACCAGATACTCATAGCTCCTTCGACCAAGACGCTGGACACCGGCATGTCCGCCGTATTCACCGCTAGTGCGTTCGACAGCGTCGCTGACCCGATAATGGGCCTCACATTCACGTGGGAGGTGGCAGGAACAGGCGCCGCGACTCTGAACGCAACCTCTGGCACCTCGGTCACTCTCACGGCCGGAGCCACATACGGCAACGTCACTCTGAGCGCAACCGCGTCACATGAAGGCGTGACAAAGATCGGCACGGCCGCGGTCACAATCGGTCCGCTTCCTCCGAAGAGCGCGGACTACCTGTGGTATGACATGTTCAACGTGCCGTTCGGAGAGTGGTGGTACATGAGGAACAGCACCTACCACATCGAGGAGCCCATCACGGACAGCTACCCGTACCTGTTCGAGTGGCACGGTCAGCCCGAAGGCAACGACTACATCTACAGCGACCTCCGCCTGAACGCGACTGGTCGGAACGTCAGCGAGGTCAACATGAACGAGAGGCCCGAGTTCCTGCCGCTCCATGGCAACGCCAGGGGCGGGACTGCAGTCATCGACTGGTATCTGCAGTATCTCACATCGGAAGAGATGGAGAGGTACCCGGATGCGACCGCTGGCTGGAACGACGGTTGGGTCGTGGCTTTGAACGGCACGGTCACCCTCGACAGGGTGGCTGCGCTGAGCGTCATCAAGGGCCTGACCTCGGAGGGCTATGACAGCTTCGCCTCTTGGTGGGCGGCCCACGGCGCCGAGGTGGAGCGTGACTTCTCAGACTGGTTCCAGTACGAAGCCGGCAAGGAGAGGCTCGAGATCTACCCGGCATGTGATGCCAACCTCCAGATACTCACATGGAACCTCGACGCGGCGAAGGTCGGCGACAAGATCGTCCTGACCTACGACAGCGTGTCCTGGGGATTGGAGGTCCTGCTCACCAAGTGGATGCACGAGTCCTTCATGTCCACGGAATGGTACTTCGAGGACATGGACTTCCACATGACCATCGGACCTGAGTGGACCGACTTCGATATCGACACAGTTGTGGTCTATGGCATGTATGCCTACGAGACCACGCTCGAGGCTGGGATTCCGTGCTGGACCTGGGAGGCCATGATTCAGGACTACGTTTCTTCCTCGCCGCCGGAACACCCCGTGTCTGCCTTTGACAAGTACATACCGTTCCAGTATCTCAACACCGCTCCTGGGAGCTACTGGTACGACGAGATAATGGACTACGACTACGCCCCAGGCGCGTTCAACCTCACCGAGGGCGAGACCCTGTCGTTCGTATGGCCTGCAGGCGAGCAGCTGTTCAAGGTGCATGTCGACGAGGGCGTGACGGGAGACTGGATGAGCGAGATGGTCGCGGTCTATGGCGAGCCTATGCCCGGCGACGACCTCTCCTCAGGTTCGGTCACGGTCGACAATGCGGCCAGGGTGATGACCTTCACAGGGCCGATCGACATGTGGCACTGGTCACAGACCCAGACGTCCCATGATTGGCTGAAGAGCGAGTGGGACCGCATGGGCATATTGCCGTACGGCGCCCCCTACTTGGAGTGGAAGCCGGCCAAACCGCCGGAAAGGTATCCTGACTCATTGGAACTGACGGTCGTGCCTGAACTCCCCTTGGTCGACGCTCCTGCCAACGTCACGGTGCGTGTGCTGGACCAGTGGGGCGCCTTGTATCCTGGCTACAACGGGACGATCACGTTCTCGTCGAACAGGTCCGATGTCGACCTGCCGGGCAACTACACGTTCACAATCGCAGACAACGGTGTGCACAAGTTCGAGAACATAACGTTCCATGGACTGTGGGAGTACAACGTGAGCGCTCAGCAGGTGGACAACGCCTCGATAAACGGGTTCACGACTGACATATACGTCATACCAGTCCCTGAGGTGATAGATCACTTCACTGTGTCCGTGCCTGGCATACAGGGCATAGTCATCGTGGACGAGGCGACGAATGTGCACGTGACAGCGCACAACCAGTACGGCGGACGCGTGTTCAAGAGCTACAGCGGCACCATCGACTTCTCGACGGATGCGCCTGCCAGCACGTACACGCTCCCGCCGGCGTTCACGTTCGACCCGTCCATGAACGGGTTTGCCGTGATAGACGGGCTGATCTTCTCCGAGGTGGGGGTGTTCAGCCTCACGGTGTTCGACCAGGACGTGCCCACGGCTACGGGCACAGCGACTGGCATAAGGACAACGTTGCCTCCGGACATCGACTATCGCCTCTACGACATGTTCGAGCAGCCCTGGGGCGATTGGTGGCCGTGGCGTCTGAAAGCGTATCGTACGGACATAGTCCTGAACAACGTGCCCCACGAGTACACGATGGTCTACAACCCGGACAAGAGGAACCGGCAGGGCATCATCTATGCGCCCTACAGGTGGAATACGACTGCCGTGAACATGAGCACAGTGAACGTCCACGACCCGGAGTTCATGCCCGTCCTCGGGACGCCCGACGTCCCGGGTGCGGAAGCGAAGATGGGCATATTCTTCGATTACCTGGACAACGCCACGTGGGACAGCTACTGGAACACCACTGAATGGCGCGGCAACTGGAACTGGAGCTCGGCAATCGAGAGCCTGATGATCAG
>DYTN01000069.1 GCA_020725925.1 Methanobacteriota archaeon | reverse complement strand
GGATGGACAAGACAACCTGGTAGCTAACCAATAGGACAGGGAACCAAGTCCCTATCCTAGGAGAGGCTTGCTGAGTAGCCAATGTTGGGCGGGCAGGTCAGCGTGCAATCTTCGGTGGACTGCACCCCTTCCAATGGACACTTGGAATAGCAATGAAAGCGTTGGAGGTGGTGCATGACAAAGAATAAAATTAGTTACAGCAGAGAGTTCAAAATAGCGATAATGTCGCAGGTGGAATCAGGGATACCAATAGCAGAGGTCGCTCGCCAGAATGGTCTTCATCCGGCTTTGATAGCACGCTGGAGGAAAGTATACAAGGAGAATCCCGAGAAGGCGTTCTCCGGCTCTGGGAATCCGTACAAGGACCAGGCGAGGATTGCCGAGCTGGAGCGGATGGTCGGCAAGCTGTACGCGGAGAACGAGTTTCTAAAAAAAACCTTGGAGAAAATGAACGGGCGTGTCGAGGAGGAGCGGCAGAGATCAAGGCACAGGAGCGATTCGAGATGATCTGGCAGAACCAACGCTCGCCGGGGCCGATAGCTGTGAAATCCGCCGCGTCCCTCCTCGACGTGAGCAAGAGCGGTTATTACGCTTGGCTCAAACGAAGAGGGCGTAACAGCAGAACAGCCCGGGACCGCCCCGTCGTCGAGGAGATGCACAAGATCGTCCACGAGAACCCTGGCTACGGCTACCGCAGGATGACGCACCAGCTACACAGGCACGGGCTCGTCGTGAATCACAAGCGAGTGCTGCGTCTGATGCGCGAGAACAACCTGACGTTCAAGCGGAAGAAGTTCTCGCCGATAACGACGGACTCGGAGCACGACAACCCGGTCTATCCGAACCTCGTCAGAGGCATGAAGGTGACCGGGCCGAACCAGGTCTGGGCGGCGGACTTCACGTACATCCAGTTGCAGAAGGAGTACGTGTATCTTGCCGTCGAGCTGGATCTCTATGGACGGCGGTGTATCGGCTGGTCATTGAGCAGGAGCCTGGACACTGACAACGCTCTGGTCGCCATCGAGATGGCACTATACACACGAAGGAACGATGACCTGAGCGGCCTGATCCACCACTCTGACCGGGGCCGCCAGTACACGTCGGCGGAGTTCACGGAGTGCCTTCGGAACCACGGCATCCAGATAAGCCACAGCAGAAAGGGAAATCCGTACGACAATGCGTTCGTGGAGAGCTTCATCAAGACGCTGAAGTACGAGGAGGTATATCTGAACGAATACGAGACGTTCGAGGACGCGATGGAGAACATCGGGAGGTTCATAGACGATGTGTACAACAGCAAGCGAATGCATTCCTC
>DYTN01000068.1:1045-1363 GCA_020725925.1 Methanobacteriota archaeon | reverse complement strand
GGAGAGCCATCGTAGTGGCTATGTCGCTCACGAATAACAGCGACAAGAAAGTCTCCTACGGCCACATCAATGACTATCGCGACTTCGACATACAAGTGATGGACGTCAAAGGAAAAGCAGTATCTTTGACGCGGTTCGGAGAATCGAGGATCGGTGGTGAGGGTGGGCAATTCGGACCACACAAAATGTACAGCATGAGAGTCTTGGTCCCCGGAGCTTCTTATAGTATCGAACTCAACCTCAGCCGCCTCTTCGACCTGTCCGTGGCGGGCGCCTACAAGCTGCGAATTCGCCGCAGAGTCAACGACGGCATGATGA
>DYTN01000068.1:0-1035 GCA_020725925.1 Methanobacteriota archaeon | reverse complement strand
AAATAAAGGAATTCAAGATCGTCGTCGCCGAAGATGAGCCCAAGGTCGAGACGAGCCTCAGGGAGAAGGCCGAGGCGAAGGAGTAGCCCAAAATAAGGGTAGCCTTCGGGATTCCGAAGGCCACGCGGTCGCCTGCGCGCCCTAGCCGCTTCGGCGGCGGTACGCGAAGGTGCTGGAACCGTAAGGGGCCAGGCCACCGTCAGCGTGGTCGCCCGCGTGAGCGCTCCGCTGGTGGTTACTCTCCGTTCAAGCAATCTCTTGGAGATCACGGTGCCCGCCAGCGTGACTATCCCCGCCGGGCGGAGTTCGGTAGGCTCTGACTTCACGGTGGTGGACGACGCGGTAAAGGACGGCACGCAGGAGGTCGCAGTGGCGGGGACCGCCGCGGGCTACACCGGTGGCCAGGACGTGGTGGCAGTGCTGGACAACGATTAGTTCGGGATGAGCAGAGGAGGGTCGTCATATGAGAACTTTACTCGCCATGTGTCTGTTGGTCGGCCTGCTGGCCGTCCCGCTACGGGCGGAGGAGGAGAAGGCGGTGAAGACTGAAGCCAGTGTTGAACATGAAGGCGTGCGGCTCCACGCCAAGGTGACGGCTCCCTGCGTGGCCGGAAGAGCTATTCAAGTGGCCATGTCGCTTTCTAATAACAGCAAAAAGAAGATCGCATTTGGCCATATCACTTATTACTACAATTTCGACCTCCAGATGACCGATGCTATGGGGAAAGCCGTGCCCCTGACGCGGTTCGGCCAATCCAAAATCGGCGGCGACGGAGGACAATTCGGCATGATCTTTAAATACAGCAGGCGAGAACTGGCTCCGGGAGCTTCCTACCGCATCGAGCTCAACCTCAACCGCCTCTTCGACCTGTCGGTAGCGGGCACCTATACGCTGCGCATCCGCCGCCGGGTCGACGAAGGTCCAGGAGGCGAGTTCGTTCTCGACATAAAGGACTTCAATATCGTCGTCGCTGAGGACGAGCCCAAGGTAGAGACAAACCCCCAGGACAAGGCCGAGGCGAAGGAGTAGCCCAA
>DYTN01000042.1 GCA_020725925.1 Methanobacteriota archaeon | reverse complement strand
ACCGGCTTCATGAGGAAGGGGGAGACGGAGTCCGTGGACAAGATGCTCAGGCGACTGGGCGTCAACCATAAGGTAGTCGACGCCAGCGACGAGTTCTTCAAGGCCCTCAAGGGCGTCACCGAGCCGGAGACGAAGAGGAAGATCATAGGCGAGAAGTTCATCAGGGTGTTCGAGCGCGAGGCAAAGGCCTTCGGGGCAGAATACCTCGTGCAGGGCACGATCGCTCCGGACTGGATCGAGAGCGGGGGCGGCCTCAGGGATACCATCAAATCCCACCACAATGTCGGTGGACTGCCTGAAGACATGGAGGTGAAGCTCGTCGAACCCCTCCGGGACCTCTATAAGGACGAGGTCCGCAAGGTCGGGCGAGCGCTGAAGATCGAGGTCGCGGAGAAGCAGCCGTTCCCAGGGCCAGCGCTGGCCATCAGGGTTATGGGGGACCCGACGCGCGAGTCGGTCACCATCGTGCGGGAGGCCTGCGCCATCGTCGAGGAGGAGATCGAGAAGGCCGCCGCAGCTGGCAAGATGAAGCTTCCGTGGCAGTACTTCGCGGTACTTCTACCGGTCAAGAGCGTGGGGGTCCAGGGCGACATACGTGCATATGGCTACACGATTGGCGTGAGGGCAGTAGATTCCGTCGACGCGATGACGGCCGTGTACTCGAAGATCCCGCACGACGTGCTTGAGACGATATCAATCAGGATCGCCAACACGCTCAAGGACAAGGTCAACAGGGTCGTATACGACATAACGAACAAGCCCCCGGCGACGATAGAATGGGAATAGAGCCCCGGGTTGGAAGGACTTCCATGGATCCACTGTTCTTTCCTGGGCGACTTATAAACAGCTCAGCATCGTAGGTCGTACTCTGGCCGGCCGAATTTCGACGGTTCTCCAGTGGCACACTCAGGCGAATCAGCAGGTGATTTATATCCCTCGGCCCTTCCCCTCATCATGCGCGTCTTGGTCGTTGACAACGGCGGTCAGTGGACTCACAGGGAATGGAGAGTGCTCAGGGATCTAGGCGTCGAGACCGAGATCATCCCAAACACAACCCCGTTGGAGAACATCAAGGCCGACGGGCTAGTTCTGTCCGGTGGTGCGCCGCGGGTCGGCGTCAACCAGGAGAAGATGGGGAAGTGCGGGGATTACATCGACAAGGCAACAGTCCCCATCCTCGGGATATGTGCAGGGCACCAGTTCATGGCCTCTCACCTGGGCGGCAAGGCCGGCCCTTCTAAGGTGCCCGAGTTCGGCAAGGTCCTGGTCACCATCGACGACGAGGACGACCTGTTCAAGGGATTGCCAGAGACCCTCGTCGCCTGGGAGTCTCACAACGATGAGGTTCTGGAGATGCCAAAGGGCTTCGTCGCACTTGCACACTCGGACAACTGCCAGATACAGGCGATGAAGCACACATCGAGACCTCTCTACGGCCTGCAGTTCCATCCTGAGGTCGAGCGCACGGACAACGGCTACGAGATGTTCCAGGCGTTCATCGACATCTGCCAGGCGCACAAGAAGGACTGAGCGATGGACGATGCCCTTCTGCATGTTCTGAAGGACTCCCTCGATAAGAAACTCCGCAAGGAATCGTTCGAGCAGGCACTCGGGAAGGCGGTCAGAAGGCAGAACCTGGACTTCAAGGTGTACATTGATATCATGGGTGAGCTCCGCGAGCGGGCCATCAAAGAGAAGAGGGAAGTCGAGGACATCGCGCAGCAGCTCCTAGCCGAGGGTCACAAGGATTCCTAGGAAGACAATCGCCAGAACGATCCCTAGAATCAGCATGAAGACGGCCAGGTTCCTGTCGGAGCCAAAAGCTATCGGCACTGGCCCCACAAGCACGACCCCGCCGTACTTGGTCCGCTTCTCCGTCTGCGGTCGTTCGCGGAGCGCCTGACGCTCCACCTCGAACCGCGCGAGCTCTAGCTGGCCGAGCGCGAGCATGACGAACCCGACGACGAAGCTGAGTACTATGAGCACGGTCCCGAGAACGAAGAGCGCGCTGGACCCGGAGAACACTGGGAATATGATGAACAGTGAGACTTCAGCCTTCCCAGTGGCGACGGCCGCGGCTATGAGCGCGATACCGGAGACGAAGAGCGATATCGGGAGAATGATCCGTGGCTGCATCGACCATCAGCTCCGTTCTATGTCCAGCCGTCTAACGGGCTCTGAGGCCTAATTAACTTTCCGACCAGGCCAGTCATCTGAGAAGCCTTTTATCCGACGCGCACAATCTGGGTTGGGGGGGCCGCTTTGGCCACGCTCAAGGACTACATGGTGCAGATACTCAAGTCCAGGGACTTCTCAGTCGAGGAGCGGGACGGTTACCTGTACGGGACCAGGGACGACGTCTCGGTCGTGGTCATGGCAGCGAGCGACATGATCCTCGAGGACGTCCAGGACTTCATCAGGAACGTCACAGGCTTCAGCGGCAGGAAGGTGGTCGCCTCACTCGGCAAGGCCGACGAGAGCGTGCAGTCGTACCTCCAGAAGAACAGCGTGCACTACTGGGGCAGGGAGGAGATCGAGCACGAGATAGGCAGTCTGCATCTCGCCACCGTCGGAAGCGGCAGGAGCAGGAGCCTCATAGACGACGTGGTCTCCGACGAGTTGCCTCAGAGGACCGTGGAGCCCCCTGAGCAGTCCATCCCAGTCATCGTGGAGAGCGCCGAGGAGCGGACCGAGCGCATAGTGAAGCCCAACTTCACTCTCGACGACGTCAAGTACCTCGCGAGGCACGAGATCCAGGGGTACAAGTACGACCTCGAGCTCGTCCCCCATTACCTGTTCCACTTCGTGCTCGATGCTGGTGAGGGCAAGCAGAAGGCGGGCATCGCCGCCGTGAACGCCCTCACGAGCCATGTCGAGACCTGGCGCTGGGGTTTCGAGCTCGTGGACTCGATCGACCTGCCTCACTCGAAGCGCGAGCCGAAGATCGACTACGAGAAGGCGAAGCAGCTCGCCCAGGAGATGGTCGCGAAGGAGTACAAGGCGCATGTCGAGACGGTCAAGGACTTCGGCCACTCGGAGATAATCGAGCGGAAGAAGACCGAGAAGGATTCAGTTCTCATGGAGCCCAAGGGGTTGGTCTACCTGCCTGTCTGGTGCGTAGAGGGCAAGGGCGGCGCCATGATAGTCAACTCGTCCAGCGGCAAGATCATCAGTGAGCACTTCCACGGCACCAACTCGACCCCGGAGTCTAGACTAGGCTGAGCCGCTGGAACCTCTCCATTATGCCGCGCCAGTGAGTACCCTTCCAGTAGACCTTGCCGCACTTGGAGCACTTCCAGAACCTGTCGTTGTTGTTGAGCGCTCCCTCAGGCACCGATTCCTTGGCCTGGTCCTTCGGAAGGTCTTGGAGCTCGCCGTTGCAGGCAGAGCAGCGGATCTGGTTGTCGTTGTATCTGAGCCCGAACTTCGTGCCGACGGCCTTCAGCTGCGAGTCCAGATCCTCGTGCTCCAGGAGGAGCGCCCCCGGCTCCTTGGCCAGCTCCTTGTCCCTTGTGAGGATGAATCTGCTCTCCCCACGCGCGAGTTTCGCTATCTCACCGTCGTCGAGGTCCTTGTCGTACACGGTGTCGTAGCCCATCATCCTCAGCCATCTCGCGAGAGACCCGAGCATGTGGTCCGCGACGAACTTCGGGATTGCGACCGGCTCGGTCACTTCACCACCTCATATGTTAGCAGGACGCCGCTCCCAACGGCCTTCATGTTCTTGAGCCGTAGGGCCACGATCGATTTCTCGTCGGGGGCACCGGCTCCGCCTGCAGGGGTCGGTGCCCGCTCGCCCCCGATGGCCATGCTGCCAACGAATATGTTGACCTCGTCCGCAAGCCTCGACTCCAGGAACGACCAGATGACCTTGGAGCCCCCCTCGACCAGCAGCCTCCTGACGCCCCGCCTCGCCAGCAGTGGGATCAGCCTGTGCAGGTCCACCTGGCGCCTTCCACACCTGATGGTTTCCGCGTTGGGGAAGGTCCTCCTGCATCTCTCGTTGGTCACGATCAAGGTCTCCGAGGTGCCGTCGAGCACGCGAGCACTCCTCGGCGTCCTGCCCGAGGAGTCGAGGACGATTCTGATCGGGTGTCGCGGCTTCTTGACATACTTCGTGTTGACGGTGAGCTTCGGGTCGTCGGAGAGCACGGTCTCTATCCCGACGAGGATGGCGTCCACCGAGTTCCTGAGCTTGTGGACTCGCAGCTTGTCCTCCTCGTTGGAGATCTGCGTCTGTCTCCTGGTCCTGAGCGCGATCTTGCCGTCTGCGGACATCGCGCAGTTGATGATTACCCTCACGCGAACCGAGGATTAGCATGTCCGGCATCGGTATGAACCTTTCGACCTGGATGCGCCAGTGCGAAAGAGACGGGTGCGGTGGCCATCGGACGGCCGATATGTTGTCCTGGCCGAGTCAGTGTGATGGAGAAACGCAATCGATTCATGCGTCCCGTAGCCTTCCGGACCGGCACACAATCGACCGGCCATGAGGCTAGCCAGCAGTCGAGTTGCGGGAGATTCCATTCTCCCAAGACTTATAAGAGCACTATCTCATTTGGGCACCGATGGGCAGGAACGACATCAGGATTTACGAGCTCAAGAGGGTCGACCTCAGAGGAGCCACGATAATCGACGGGTTTCCCAGCGTCGGCCTTGTCAGTTCCATCGCCGCGAACTACCTCATCAAGGTCCTCGACATGGAGCACATCGGGATCATGGACTCCGTGCACTTCCCGACGGTCTCATTGATTCGGGAGGCCAGGCCCCTGAGCCCCGTGCGGATCTATGCGGGGAAGAAGGAGCGGGGAGGGGACCAGATCGTCGCCTTCATCTCGGAGTTCCAGGCACCCCCGAACCTCGTCAGGCCGATAGCCTACACGCTCGTCGATTGGGCGGTGGAGCAGAAGTGCAAGATGATCGTGTCCCCAGAGGGGCTTGTCGTGGACCCGGAGCTGAGGGACAGCGCCGAGATATCCGACGTGGTGTTCGGAATCTCGAGCACGGCGCGAGGGCGCGAGCTGTTGAAGCAGCACGGGATAGAGTCCTTCGAGGAGGGAGTGATCTCAGGCGTTGCTGGGGTGCTCCTGAACGAGGGCAGGAAGAGAGACTTCGATGTGATCACTCTCCTGGCTGAGGCGCATCCGGACTTTCCGGATGCGAAGGCGGCGGCCTTGGTTCTCGAGGCCGTAGACGACATCCTGCTCGGCATCGACTTCGACGCCAAACCGCTCTTCGAGGAAGCGCAGAGGATAGAAGAGCACATCAGGGAGATACAGAAGCAGGCTGTGACGAAGAAGGACGAGAAGGCGGCGCCCAGGCCCAGCATGTACGGCTAGAGAGTGCTGACCTCCACAAGCCCGTCCGTCTTCCTGACGGAGAACTTCTTGCCCAGGAACCGCTCGATGACCCATATGTTCGTCTCTGCATGGCCCGTCATCTCCTCAGCAACGACCCTCGATCTCCCCTGAGCGAGTGCCATGTAGGGCAGAATCTGGTCGAGCATGTGGAGGTCCACGGTCGCCCCCGTCCTGATTGTCTCGAGGAGGTCCTGAGCACAGCCCTCACCCAGCGATTCCGACCTCACGCCTCTCTCCCCGAGTGCCGACTCGCCAACCACCGTCCGCTCCGAGTTCGCCACGAGGACGATCCCAGCCCCCGTGCTTCGGCCCTTTCGTATGTCCGCTTCGATCCTCACCTGCTTGAGATCGATGAGTCTCTTCGTCGCAGAGTGCTTCATGCGCGAGACCACGTGCTCCGGCAGGTTCTGAGCGTACGCGACCCCCTCGACCGACAACACCTTTCCGGGAGAGTCGAGGTCGACAGGGGCCAGTTGCCTGACTGGAGAGACCGTTGCGACCACCTCGCCGCCTCCTTCAGGGAAGAACCCACGCCCGACGAGCTCGAGCTCGCACGAAGGGCCGAACATCTCAAGGATGCGCATGTGCACGAGACGCATGTAGTCGATGGGAGGGGACCACTTGACATCGGTGCCTCCCTTGATCGTCATCCTCACCTTGGACTTGGAGAGCGCGCTCGGCACCAGGCAGCTCTGGAGCACAAGCGAGACACTGCCGGCCGTACCCACGTCGAACTCGAACTCGCCGCCGACCAACGACCGGGGCTTGAACACGACCTCCTTCGAGCCCTGGAAGAGGCCATCCACCTCAGCATCTGCGATCTCGGCCACAGCTTCGATGCTGGTCACATGCTGAGGCGACAGTCCAGGGTTCGGCCTGCCCGCCCTAATGTTGAATACCCTGACGGCGTCGCCCGTCACGGCGGACAGTGCCATCGATGTCCGGAGTATCTGGCCTCCGCCCTCGCCGTGCGACCCGTCAATCTCTATCATCTCGCCTCAGCCTTTCTGTTCCGAAGCCGCTTCCTCACGAGCGCCGAGACGAAGAATAGGATCATTATGACGACTGCCAGGGCAATGAGGCCTGTGGCCAGGTACAGCAACCATGCGGGAGCGCGGTCGTCCCCGCTCGCCACTATCACCCCGAGCCCCAGCCCCTCCGCGATGAACGCCCCGAACCCGAGCGCGAACGAGTACAACCCCATGGTTGCTCCGTAGCAGCTTGCGTCTGAGGAGTCGGCCATGAGCGCGAGCGCGGCCGGGACGAACGCCCCGGCTCCCAAGCCCATGATGGCCAGCGGGATCATCCCGAGGAGCTTGAACTCTATCTCACCGTCCGTCGATTCGAAGGCGGCGTGGGGGAAGAACAGGAGCATCACGACGATCCCGAATATGCTGAACACTCCGTAGGCCATGACCGGGATCCTGCCAACAATGTCGGAGACTTTGCCCCAGAACGGCTGCAACAGGCCAAGGGCGACGCCCGCTGCAGCGAACATGAGGGCTATGGTCGTCCCGCTTATGTCCCGGCTGAGCATGATCCTGGGAAGGTAAGTTATGGCGAGCCCGAGCAATGTGGCGATTATCAGCCAGATGGGGAACATCAGACGGATCTCTCTGACCTTGAAGACCACCTTCAGCTCGGCGAACCCCGCATAGTGCCTCACGCCCTCCTTCGCCTTCTCCTGCTTCACGAGCGCATACAGCATGAACGCGGAAACCGCCAGCAGGCCCGCGATGATGGCGAAACCGACCCTGGCGCCCGTCTGGTCTATCAGGAACCCGCCCACCACGGCTCCTATGATGTACCCGAGGAAAGTGGAATAGTCGAACCACCCCATCTGCCTGCCCCTGTCGGAGGTTTCTGCGTGGTCTGCTATCATGGCAATCGCCGGGGCGACAGTTGCCGCGGCACCGATGCCGTGGACCCCGTGCATGAGGGCAAGGTACCAGACGTTGTTGGACAGCGTGTAGAGCGTGACGATGACGGCCGCCAGCGTGGTACCGGCGATGATGATGGGTCTCCTGCCCTTCCTATCGCTGAGTATCCCGAAGTAGTTGGCCGTGACCATCTCCGCGAACGGGTAGGGGACCGCGATGATCGCCACGTTCAGGAGGGCCTCGTAGTCGGTCTCGTACGGCACATAGTCGGCGATGAGGAGCAGGAGGGCGCCGAACGCGGTCCTCAGGAGGAATGTGGAGATGTACAGAACACGCAGGTGCCAGGGGGTCTTCACGCCCCTGCCCTTGAAGATCCCTAACATCAGGGCGAAGTGAGCTTTCTTGCGTACTTAATCCTTGTGGGCTGGGTGCGGTTCGGGATTGGTCGGCCTCCGGGATGTCCCTAGGAATCCTTTAAGTAGGCCACGTTGATAGCCGTGGCCGGTGCATTACCAGTGGTGCATCTAGAGGTTGTCGCGATACTGATCGCCGCGCTCGCCATAATCCTGGTGAGCTGCGAGGTCTTCACAAACGGCATCGAGTGGCTCGGCATGCGGCTCGGGCTCGCTGAGACCGCGACTGGGAGCGTCCTGGCTGCCGTGGGGACGGCCATGCCGGAGACCATCATTCCCATCATCGCCATCTTCCTGGGCACCGATGCTCAGGGCGAGGAGATCGGCGAGGGAGCGATCCTCGGGGCCCCGTTCATGCTCGGGACCCTAGCCATGTTCGTCGGCGGCGTCGCCGTCTGGATAGGTGTCAGGAGGGGCACCCGGGGAGACCATCTCATACTGCGCAGGGACCACGCCGAGCGGGACATGAAGTACTTCATGGTCATGTACTGCGTCGCGCTCCTCGCAGGCCTGCTCGGCATGCAGACGTACTTCGACCACGGGTACATCAACTACGGCCTCGCGGCCCTGCTCCTGGTGGCATACGTCGTATACCTTCACAGGACCCTCAAGGACGAGGCTGAGGAGAAGGGAAACACTTGTCCCGACCTCTACATCTGCAGGGTGTGCAGCGTCAACCCAGCCAAGGGAAGGCTCGGCATGACATTGATCTCCCTCCAGGTCGTGGCCGCGCTCCTCGGGATCATCATTGGCGCGAAGTTCTTCGTGGAGGAGGTCGAGGAGGTATCGCTCGCGGTCGGCGTGCCCGCCATGATACTGGCCTTCCTGATCGCGCCTGTCGCGACCGAGCTCCCGGAGAAGTTCAACAGCATCATCTGGTACCTGCGGTCGAAGGACACGCTGGGCTTCGGAAACATCACGGGGGCCATGGTGTTCCAGAGCAGCATACCCGTCAGCATAGGCCTGCTCTTCACGGACTGGGAGCTCGAGGCCATCAACGTCGCGAGTATAGTCATCGCCCTTGCCGCATCCGCCTGGATGTTCATCTCAATCAGGCGCAAGGGCGGAATCAGCTTCAGGATGATGCTCGCGTCGGGTTCGCTCTACATGATGTACATAGTCCTTCTCGTCGTCATCGGGCCCGGCAGCTCGGCCTAGTAGCGCAGCTACTAGATTTCTCGATATCTGGCTCGCGCGTGTCCTCTGACAAACTATAAGTAGCGTCGAGTCCAATTCACGCCTCGGATGGGATGCGAACCGACTCTTCCTGGTTCAGATGGCATCTTCTCCGACGCTAGGGAAGTGCGGGTCAGATGGTATCGGAAGCAGAGCTGATGTTCCAGCTGGGCTCGATAATGCTCCTGGCGTTCATAGCGGCCTCGCTGGCGGGCAAGCTGAACCAGTCCGTCATGATAGGCTACATCATCATAGGCGCGTTCATA
>DYTN01000018.1 GCA_020725925.1 Methanobacteriota archaeon | reverse complement strand
AGATGGCCTTCGCGGGCGCCATCTCCCTGTCGAAGGAGCTCACGCCCTCGATGGGACAGTGCTCCGCGCACACGCCGCAGCCCGTGCACTTGTCCTCTATTATGTATCTCGAGTGTCTGGTGATCGTGACCTTGAAGTCCCCAGCCTCGCCCTCGACCTTCTTCAGGTCGGCGTGGGTGAGCATGGTGATGTTCTCGTGCCTTCCCGTGGCCACGAGCTTGGGGGACAGGATGCACATGGAGCAGTCGTTGGTCGGGAAGGTCTTGTCGAGCTGGGCCATGGTGCCGCCTATGCTCGGGGTCCCTTCGAGGATGTAGACCTTGTACCCTGAGTCTGCTAGGTCCAGGGCGGCATGCCTGCTGGCCCGCCGCCGATGACCATGGCGGCGCCGACGATCCTGCCCTCACTCATCCGCCCGCGCCTCCTTTGTGATCGGCCCTAGCCTCTCGAGTTCGGCGACCATCTTCTTTATCGTGTCCGCGAACTTCCTGCCCTCAGATCCGGCGATCCACTCGACCCTGAACCTCTGGGACTCGATGCCGGCCTCCTCGAGGAAGTCCTCCAGGAAGTCCCCCCGCATGGCCGCCTTCTCGTTCCCGCTGATGTAGTGGCAGTCCGCCGGGTGGCAGCCCGCCACGATGACGCCGTCGGCTCCGAGCGCGAACGCCTTGAGCACGAAGGTCGGGTCGACCCTCCCGGAGCACATCACCCTGATGATCCGCACGTTCGGAGGGTACTGGAGCCTCGTCGTGCCTGCCAGGTCCGCTCCCGCGTAGGAGCACCAGTTGCAGCAGAACGCGACTATCTTGGGCTCGTAGGCCCCGGGGTCGTGCTCCGGCCTGTGTGCTCCAGCCTCCATCCTCAGGCCCCCCTCAGCTTCCTGAGCAGCGAGTGCGCAGACACGTGGTGCGTGTCGAACCCGAGCGATATCGGGTCGATGCCCATCGCGAGCGCCTGGAACTGCGAGATGTGCATGACGGGGATACCGTCCTTGGAGAACGACTTCTGAGCGTTGTCGAACTGCAAGAGGCAGAACGGACAGCCGGTGACGATGCAGTCCGCCCCCGCAGCGGAGATGTTGACGCACTTGTCCTGGGTGAGCGAGTTCGCCAGCTCGACCACGTGCGACCTAACCCCTCCACCAGCGCCGCAGCAGTCGAGCTTGTCCTCGTAGTCGACGCTCGTCGCCCCGCACGCCTCTACTATCTTGTCCAGCATGACGGGGTCGTTGGGGTCGTCGAAGGTCGCTCGCTCCGTCGGGCGCAGGTAGTGGCAGCCGTAGTGGACCGCAGTTCTGATGTTCTTCAACGGGCGCCTGACCTTCGCCGCGATGGCGTCGTAGCCCAGATCGTTGGCCATGACCTCGATGTAGTGCCTGACCTTGACCGGCTCGAAGACCTTCCTCTTGCCCTCGGCCTTCTGCGGGATGCCCGTGTACTTCTTCCCTATCTGCGCGAGCACCCTGTTGGCCTTGCCCATGTTCTTGGGCTCCTGGAGGTACTCCGTCGCCTTGAGCAGGGACGCGAGGCAGCCGTTGCAGATCGTGAGTATCTGCCTCCTCTCGTCCTGGGCGAGCACGAGGTTCCTGGCAGCAAGCAGGAGCCATGTGTCCTTGTCTGTGGAGTAGAATATGCCTGGGACGGGGCAGCAGGAGAACTCCTTATGGTCCGCCACATCGAGGTTGAATCCGTTCTTGCCCGTAACCCACCGGACGGCGTACTCTATGCCCGGGTATCTGTTGGGGACGACGCATCCGAAGAAGTAGACGTAGGAGATCACACCTTCACCTCCTCCTGGATGCCAATCAGCTTGTCGTACTTCGACGCATGGATCAGGACCTGAATCTCCCTGATGACCTTCGGGTACTCTGGGTCCTGCGAGTGGATCGGCCCGAGCCCCAGCTCGTGCCTGATCTTGTCGATCTCGGGGTCGGGCTTGACGCTCTGGCCGTACTTGACGAGGTTGGTCGCGGCCGTCTTGATGAACGGAGGAATGATGCCTTCCCTCACGGCAATATGCCTCAGGGCGATCATGACCTCGGCCGGGTTGAGGTCTGCCGGGCAGTGCTCATAGCACCTGTAGCACGTGGCACACACCCACCTCGTCCCGAGGGTGTACTTCTTCAGCCCGAACTGGCAATACTTGATTATCGACCTGGTCTTGTAGTCTATCTTCAGACTTATGGGGCACACGCCCGTGCAGTTGCCGCACTGGAGGCAGGTCATGACGTCCTTGCCGCCGTACTTCTGTATCTCGTCCGCGAAGTTCGGCACGAGCTGGCTCTCGTCGATGACCTTCTCCTCGGTCAGATGCTCGTGGAGGCCGCCGATGAAGACCTTCTCAACCTCTTTCTCCTCTTCCTGGTTGGGGCCCTTCATCCAGACACCTCCGCCTCCGCCCTCTTCTTGGGGGCCTGCTTCCTGCCGTGCTCGCTCAGCGCGGCCTGTATCTCGCAGTAGATCTGATCGTCCGTGAACTGCCTCGTCACTATGGCCTTCTGTGGGCACGACGCCGCGCACGTGCCGCAGCCGTGGCAAAGCGCCTCGATGATGTGCGCCTTCGTGCCGCCCTTCTGGCCAGGCACCAGCTCAGGAGACCCGTACGGGCACAGCTCCACGCAGAGGCCGCATCCCTGGCAGACCTCCTCGTTCACCCACGCCGTGAGAGGCTCTATGGTAACCTTCTTCGCGAACATCGGCGCGGCGGCAGACGAAGCAGCGGCCTTGGCCTGGGCGACGCTGTCAGGGATGTCCTTGGGGCCCTGGCAGCACCCCGCCAGGTAGATGCCGTCCATGGCGGTGTCCACGGGCCTGAGCTTCGGGTGCGCCTCCTGGAAGAAGCCGTCCGGGCTCGTTGTGAGGCTGAGGATCTTCCCGATCCTCTTGCTCCCCTCGGACGGGCGCAGGCCCGTGGAGAGCACGACCAGGTCGAACTCCCTCTCGGTGATCTTGTTCAGGAGCGTCTCCTCTGCCCTGATCTTGATGTTCTTGGTCTTCGGGTCCTCGCTCAGCTTCGCCGGCCGGCCCCTGATGAACTCGACCCCGTAGTCCTCCCTGACCCGGTGGTAGAGCTCCTCGAAGCCCTTGCCGAACGCTCGGATGTCGTTGTAGTATACCGCGATCTCAGTCGAGGGCTCGTGCTCCATGATGATCTGCGAGTTCTTGATCGCGTACATGCAGCAGACGCGCGAGCAGTAGTTGTTCCCGATCTTCTTGTTCCTCGAGCCGACGCACTGGACGAGTGCTATCCTCTTCGGGGTAGTGCCGTCGGAGGGCCGGATGAGGTGTCCGCCGGTCGGGCCCGAGGCGTTTATGAGCCGCTCGAGCTCCAGGCCAGTGATGACATTGTCGTACTCCCAGTACTTGTACACGCCCTTCTTCATCGGGACGTAAGTCTCGTACCCGGTCGCGACTATGATCGTCCCGACCTTGAGCGTGAGGATCTCGTCCTCCATCTCGTGGTCGACGGCCTCGTTCGTGCACGCCTTGACGCACAGGAGGCACTTGCCCGTCTTGAAGTGCAGGCAGTGCTCCTTGTCTATGGTGTACTTCAGCGGGACGGCCTGTGGGAAGGGGATGTAGATTGCCTTCCTCTGGCCGAACCCGAGGTCGAACTCGTTGTCGACCTTCACGGGGCACGCGTCAGAGCATAGGCCGCATCCGACGCACTTGTCCTCGTGAACGTATCGGGCCTTCTTCCGGACCTTGACATCGTAGTTGCCGATGTAGCCCTTGACCTCCTCGACGTCCGCGTAGGAGAGGAGCGTGATGTTGGGGTTCCTCGCGAGCTCGACCATCTTGGGGGCCAGTATGCAGATCGCGCAGTCGCCCGTGGGGAAGGTCTTGTCCAGCTGGGCCATCTTCCCGCCGATGCTGGGCTGCGTCTCGACCAGGTAGACCTTGAAACCCATGTTGGCGAGGTCGAGCGCGGCCTGTATGCCGGCTACGCCTCCGCCGATGACGAGCGAAGTGGGCTCGACGGGCACCTCCCTGGCCTCCAGGGGCTCGAGCCTCGTCGCCTTGGAAACGCCCATGAGCACGAGGTCGATCGCCTTCTCCGTAGCCTTGTCCTTCTCGTGCGAGTGGACCCAGGAGCACTGCTCCCTCAGGTTCACCATGTGGAGAAGGTACGGGTTCAGCCCCGCCTGCTGTATGCACTTCCTGAATGTCGGTTCGTGAAGCCTCGGGGAGCACGATGCGACGACGACCCTCTCTATCCCATGCTCCTTGATGGCCTTGATGATCTCCGCCTGGCCGAGGTCGGAGCAGGTGTACTTGTTCTCCTTGGCCACGACCACGCCCTCGAGCTTCTCGGCCGCCTCCCTGACCTTGCCGCAGTCCACCACGCCCGCGATGTTGCTGCCGCAGTGGCACACGAAAACGCCCACCTTCGGCACGAGGGCTGCACCGGCTATCTTCGCTGGCTCGCCCTGCGGCGTGCCCTTGTTCTGCGGTTCGGGTGCGGTCATGTCACACCTCCCTTCCCTTGGGCTAGACGTTCCTCGACCGGCCCGAGTGACCCCGCGAAAGGGCGCCCTTTTCTGGCTATCTGGCGCATCCACTCGGTCCATTGAGTGGTCTGACAATTGCGGTTAATAAAGGCCTTGCTTATATAGGTTTCGTTGCGAAAATTTCGAAAAGCGAGCGGCATGTAGCGATATCCATCAGGCCGTCACCGAGAGCGTGTAGATTATCTTACAACTCATTCCCACGGAATTCGAAATTCGATTAATCGACGTCATTCGAAACCGACATTTCGGCCCGTTCGAAAAACGAGATGGGAAGCACGTCCAGCACTTGCTGGACGTGATGCAATCAAGCAGAGTGAGTGGAATCCAGCCTGGTCATGCTGATCCTGTCGTTCGTAAATGGAGACGCGTCGTCCAGTAAAACGCCTTCTGCCCTTGCCAGCTCCCCAAGCATGACCGTCGAGGGATATGCATTATCTCTTGAGGTACCGGTAAGAGATGTAGCAGCTGCCCTCCTTGGACACCATGCAAGGACCTACTGGACTGCCTGGCTTGCACCTCTTGGCGAACAGCGGGCAGTCCTCGCTGGTGAGCAGTCAGCGGAGCATTTCGCCGCACCTGCACCCCTTGGCCTCGGAATATTCGCGCGCATGCACATGTGCGAGGAAGTCCTCGTGCCGCTTCCTCGCGTCGTGCTCCTGCAGCTTCTTTCGGATGCTGAGCCCGCTGCGCCTTATGACCGGAAACCCCCTCCAGACAACGTCGGAGGGCTCGAAGGCATCACGCATCGTCTTGATTGCCGCCGGATTGCCCTCCGTATGGACCACGCGGGTGTACTCGTTCTCGACCACTGCCCGCCCTTCCTTCACCTGCCTGGCTAGCATGTAGATGCCCATCATCAGGTCCAGCGGCTCGAAACCGGCGACGACCTGCGGCATCTTGTACCTCCTCGAAAGGAACTCGTAGGGCTTGGTGCCGATGATCGTGCTGACGTGCCCCGGCTGAATCATCCCATGGAGCCTGATCTCCCCCATGTTCGCAATCGCCTCCAGAGCTGGAGGGACCGTCCTATGGCAGCTGAGCACCGAGAAGTTCGGCGGGGGGTCTGAGAGCAGGGCGGATGCGACCGTAGGTGCGGTAGTCTCGAAGCCGATGCCCATGAACACGACCTCCTTCTGCGACCTGCGGGCGAGCGCGACCGCATCGTCCACGCCGAACACAATCCTCACGTCCGCGCCCTCAGCCTTCGCGTCGTTCAACGAGCCCTTCTGCCCGGGAACCTTCATGACGTCGCCAAAGGCGGCGATTGTGAGCCCGGCCTTGGCAAGCGCGAGAATCTCCTCGATTTCCCGCGGAGGGGTGACGCACACAGGGCATCCAGGCCCTTGCCGTATGTCTATGCCCACTCGCCTGAACTCGCTGTCCAGGCCGAACCTGATAAGCGTGTCCTGGTGAGTCCCGCACACATGCATGAGCGTGAGCTTGAGGTCCATGCCCTCGAGCTTCTGCATGATCTTGCGGGACATCTCCTTGTCCCGGAGCCTAAACATCGGGGACCACCATCCTGATGTTCCTCAGAACGCACTCCCTGCCCTCGACGATCTCCGCAGCGCCCTTGCATCGGGGGCACTCGAGGATGGGGATGATCCTATGGGGCGCATCCTCGGACACCTGGACGTTCCCCTCGTACCCGCAACCGCACTTGATCTTCCCTTTGATGTACTTGATCACGAGCTTCGCCCTGTCGAGGATGGCGTCCTTGGCGAGGATCTCGAATGCGAACTTCAATTGCTCCTCGCCCAGCATCGTGTACTCGCCGAGCTCGAGGTCGACCTGCTCCACCTTCCTGGCATTCCTCTTCTTGGTCTCCGACAGGATGCTGTCGATGATCTGGCTCATGACTGAGAACTCGTGCATCCCTCACGCCTCGGAATCCTCGAACTCCAGGAGCTCCCTGAAGAGGTCGAGGGTCTTCTCCGCCTCCTCCCTGTCCATCACCTGGATGGCGTAGCCCGCGTGGACTATCACGAAGTCCCCGATCTTGGCGTCCACGAGTGATATGTTGGCCGTCCTCGAGACCCCGCCGTAGTCGACCGTGGCGGTGTGGCCTTCGATGGACTTGACCTCGGCTGGGACGGCTAGGCACATCGGGATTCGAGTATGCGGGGCCCCATAATAAACCCTTACCCGATGAGCGAGCCAGCAATCGCGTTCTGGCCCGTCGAGATGCCCCCGTCGCCGTTCGAGATGCGCTCGTGGCCCACGAATCCCAGGCCTCTGCCCTCGACGGTCTCCTTCACCCATGCGGTGATGGGGCCGCTGTACGAGACACCTCCGGAGAGCCCGACCTGCCTCAGCCCCTGCCCGTCGGCGTGGTCGCATGCCCTCTCGGCGATTCCCATGACAAGGGTCCTGACGAACGAGACCGCGGCATCCGCCCGGTGTGAGTCGCTCCTGACATCGATGTCCATCAGCTGGTCGAACATCGGGAGTGTCCTCGCAAGGTCGATATCCCCCTTCTTGCCGAACTCCAGGTCCAGCCTATACTCCGGCATCCCCAGTTCGAGCCATCTCTCCAGCTTGATGGCGGGCTCCCCCTCGTAAGTCCGCTTGCAGCAGACGCCGAGTATGCACGAGACGGCATCGAGCACTCTGCCCATGCTGGATGCCCTGATGCTCTTGTCGAGCATCTTGGAGTAGAGGTCCTGCTCACCAGCATCGGCGAATGTCGCCTCCCTGTCGAGCATCATCTGGATGGCGGTGACCACTCTCTTCGGGTCCACTACCGCCCTGTCCCCGCCGAGCAATGGGATCCCCTCCAGCGTGCCGAGCCGCTTGTACTCGTGGAAGTCTGCGATCAGCGTCTCCCCGCCCCAGGAAGTGCCGTCATCGCCGTAGCCAGTGCCGTCCCAGGTGAGGCACACGAGTGGCCCCTGCACCTTCCTGTCGATCTTCAGCGCCGCGGCATGAGCGTGATAGTGCTGCGTCTCCACGAGTTCTGCCCCGAACTCCTTCGCGAGCCTCCGAGCGACTATCCTAGTGGAGTACCTCGGATGCTTGTCGAGGCCTATGGCCTCGACCCACTTCGTGCCCAGGAGGCCGCACATGTGGTGTATCCCGTCGTCGAGGTATTGCAGAGTCGGGTACTGCTGCGACTCGCCGATGTACTGCGTCAGGAATATCTCGCCGTCCCTCGAGATCGAGCCCGTGACGTCCCACTGCGCCCCGACGCCAATCACCGGATGCTTGTGGTTCGCCTCGATCGGCACGGGCACGAATCCCCTGGATTTCCGAGTGAAGTTCGTCCGCCCTGAGTTGACCTTGACGACGGAGTCGTCGCACCTGTGGATGATCCTCCGGTTGTGCATCAGGTACATGTCGAGCTTCAGGTCGAAGGCCTTGGCGTTCTCCGTCACCATCGGCTCTCCTGGCGGATTCGCGGAGGTCATGATCACGCCCTCGGCCTTGAGGTGATGGAACATGAGCAGGTGCGCGCCCGAGTACGGCAGCATGACGCCCAGATTGCCCAGCCCTGGGGAGACCTTCTCGAGCCGGTCCATCGCGTCAGCGCGCTTGTGGAGGAGCACAATCGGCCTTTGTGACGAGGTGAGGAGCTCTTCCTCCTGTGCGCTCATTGTCGCATATCTCTTCGCGGTCTCCAGGTCCCTCATCATGACCGCGTATGGTTTGTCCCCTCTTCGGTAGACCCTCCTGAGCCTGGAGGCGCTCTCGAAGGTGCATATGATGTGCATCCCGCCCCAGCCCTTGAGCAGGCCCACCTCGCCGGCATCGATCCTTCTGGCGAACTCCGAGAACGGGTCGCCGTCCACGGCCCTCCCGTCCTTCTCGTAGAGCGAGTACCTGGGCCCGCATCGTGGGCACGAGGTGGTCTGCGCGTGGAACCTTCTGTCCTCGGGTGAGGAGTATTCCTCGGTGCAGTTAGGGCACATCGGGAAGTCCGTCATGCTCGTCCTTGCCCGGTCGAACGGCAGGTCGGCGATGACCGTGAACCTGGCCCCGCACTCCGTGCAGTTCGTGAAGGGGAACAGGTGCCTCCTGTTGGTCTTGGACGAGAAGTCCTCCGCGCAGTTGCCGCAGATGGCGGTATCCGTCGGGATGAGTGACACGCGCCTGCCGTCATGGCTGTGAGCGATTGCGAACTCGCCGAGCTTCTCGTCAATCTCCTCCATCTCTGCCCTGTCTATCCTCGCGAGCGCAGGCAGCGCCTTGCGGAGATCCTCGAGGAAGGCCTGGGCATCCCTGTCTATGTGTATCTCTACGTTGGAGCCGTTGTTCAGGACGAAACCCCTCAGGCCCATGGCCTTCGCGACCCTGTACACCGTAGGCCTGAACCCAACTCCCTGGACGATCCCGTATACTGTGATCTTCATGAGCCTGTCCTCTAGAGCCCGAGCGCTTCGACGAGCTCGTCCATCCCCTTCCCGTGCCTGGCATCCATCATTATGACCTTCGCCCCGGGATTTGTCCTTCTGGCGTCCCGCTCGAGTATCTTCGGGTCCACATCCATCGCCTCCGCGAGGTCGATCTTGTTTATTATTATGACATCCGAGAAGGCGAAGATCGGCGGGTGCTTCCTCACCATGTCGTCGCCCTCCGTGACGCTTATCACGACCACGCGCTTGTGCGACCCGACCGGGAAGTCCACCGGGCAGACGAGGTTCCCGACGTTCTCGATGAACAGGTAGTCTATGTCGGCCAGCGGGAGTTCCTCGAGAGCGTGGTCCACGAGGTGCGCGTCCAGGTGGCACTCCTTCCCCGTGTTGATGTTCTCCGCGGGTATGCCGTGCTTCACGAACCTCTGGTAGTCGTCGTCCCCGGACACGTCGCCGGCGATGGCGGCCGACCGTTTCCCCTTGGCCTTCAGTATGTCGACGAGATTCTCGATGATCAGGGTCTTGCCCGAGCCGATGGCCCCAAGGAAGTCGAACGCGGTGATGCCATGTTCCTCCAGGCGCCTCCTGTTATCGTTGGCTATGCGTCGGTTCTCCGCCAGGATGTCCTTCTCGAGGTCGACCGTGACCACTTTGTGCATAGTGCCTTGAATCAAGCCGTTCTGAATAATCCTTTCGCCCAAACTGGTGGCGGCACCACCATCGTGTTGGACTTCAGGCTGAAGCGCAGAGTGCAACATATATATCGCAGAGCGCAATCGGAGGGTAGGAGGGATTCGGTTGAGGGTATCATTGTGCGCGCTACCGCTCGTCGTCAGCCTATTGTGCGTGTCGACCTTGGGGTCCGCGGGCACAGTCGTCCATGTGGAAGACAGTCACTTCTCAGTCGAAGTGCCGACGGGATGGAGCTATGAACTAGACGTGACCTCCGATGGGGACGTCCTCGATCTCCAGATCGTGAGTCCGACTGGATTTCCCCTCTGCATCGTCGAATCTGACTCCTGGCCCGGAATAGTATCGAGCGGAACCCTATACGTTGAGGTCATGGAGGGCATCGATGAGTTTGAGGCAGAGGGGTATAGCATCACAATCGTCTCTGCTGTGCAGAACATCACCGTGAACGGCGTGATGGGAAACGATGTCACTGTGAGAATGAGCCTCCTGGGTGACACACTCCTCATGCGCATTGTGATCTTCGCGAGTGACGAGTGGGACCTCGGTTGGCTGCTCGGATTCGCAGGCGACGATTCGTCGTTTTCGACTTATGGCTTTTCAATCCAATCGATCATAGACAGCTTCAGTGTCGATTCGAAGGGAGGAGGCATTTCGTCGGCCCTGTGGATTGTACTCAGTGTCGGACTTGTGGTCGTGGTGGTGATCGTGGTCGCTGTCTTGATGCTCATGAAGAAGGAGCCAGCGCCAGTCCCGCCGCCTACAGGGCCTCCCATGCCACCACCGCAATGGCCACAGCCCCCACCACCGCCCGGGCAGTGATCGCAGGAATTCAAAAAGACCTCCGAAGTTCGCGGGAATTGATAGCGGTTCTACGGGCACGCCTTCCTCGGGAAACACCTAATATAGCCGCATGAGGATTACGACGAGCCGGTCCGATACTGACTCGGGCCGAAGACGGGCATTTGTCATGCTCATGAGAGGGGAGGAGAATACATGAGAGAGAGCACAAGCACTAGCATGAGCGAGCATAGCGTGAGAGGCAGACGCGCCCTGCTCGCGACGTTTCTGACCGCCATAATGGTCGCGGCGGCGTTCGCGGTCGTGGGGCAGGTCATGCAGCCCTCTCGGGCGGAGATGCTGTCCGAGGTGCCGCTGCAGTGGCAGAGAATGGTGAACGCAGGGATTGAACGCGGCGATATCCCCGGTGATGCTACAGATGCGCAGATCAAGGACTGGTTGGCCGACAAGGTCGCCGGTATGAGCGAGCGGGTGAAGAGCAGCTGGGTCAACCCGTTCGCCGCCAAGGATGTTGCGGAGAGGGAAGCTGCTGCTGGCAACGGTCAGCCAGAGCCACCTGCAGTCAGCGGAACTGGCAAGATCCTAGTCGTGCTGCTGGAGTTCGCTGGTTCGGACACCTATAGAGGGACGACCTACACCGGACCGCTGCACAACACGATTCCGGCGCCGTCCCCCGATAACAATGTCGACTACTGGAGGTCCGACTTCAGCCCGGCACATTATAAGAGCCTCCTGTTCGGAAAGAAGAGTGGCAGCCTCGCCAACTACATGAAGGAGCAGTCCAACGGGGTGTTCACTGTGGACGGATTTGTGACCGACTGGGTGCAGATCACGGACCACTCCCAGTGGTACTATGGTGCGGACAGCCGCACGGGCGGAGCCGGGTCAGATGATCTGAACGGGCCGGTATGGCGCATCGCCATCGATGCGGCCCAGGCGGCGTACGACCAGTATGGCATGTCAATTCCGTGGTATGACTATGACGCAGACAAGGACGGCTGGATTGACAGCCTGATGGTCATACGGGCAGGCCAGGAGCAGGAGCCAGGCCCCGCGTGGCTCATCTGGGGCCACAGCTGGTTCGCCAACTGGCCTGACGGTTACGAGATTCTTCCCGGCCTGAAGGTCGGATCCTACACCTGTGAGGCCGAGGACGGCACGCTGGGGCTCTTCGCCCACGAGTACGCCCACCAGCTGGGCCTGCCTGACGAGTACGACAGGACGTACATCGGCGAGAGCTCGACCGGGTTCTGGACTCTGATGTCCTCTGGCATGTGGAACCCTGGCCCGACGCCGGACGGAAGGATGGCGTTGGGGGTCTCGCCGGCTCACATGAACGTCTGGAGCAAGTACGTGCTCGGCTGGGAGAACGGCGCGACAGTCTACTTTGACTACTCGGCGCTGGAGCCGGTGCAGGGCGTTGTCAGCCTCTCGCAGGCGGAAGGCAAGGGCGCGACAAGGGCGATAAGGGTCGAGCTACCCAGGAAGTCCGTCACGCTGCCTCTGCCGAGCCCGCACTCGGGCACGTCGCAGTGGTACTCGGGCTACAAGTCTGACTTCACGGACGTCATGGGAGGCGAGTGGTCATCGTACATGATGACTACGACCATCGCGAGCGTCCCTACCGGTGCGACGCTCTCGTTCTACGAGTGGTGGGACATCGAACCGTACTACGACTGGGCCTGCGTCGAGGTCTCCACCGATGACGGGATGACCTGGACGACCCTTGCGGGAAGGTACACGACAACGGCCGATCCGATCGGCAGCAACCCGGGCAACGGCATAACTGGGACTGCGAAGCACTATGCCCATGAGGTGATGGACATGTCCGCATATGCTGGCCAGACCGACCTGTTGCTCAGGTTCAGACTGAGCCAGGACGGCGGTGTCTACGGGCTTGGCTGGGTCGTGGACGACATCGTGGTCAAAGGCTCGGACGGAACAGTCGCGTTCCAGGATCTCGTGGACGAGAATTCCGCGGCGATGTGGACGATCACCGCCACAGACGACATGGGCTCTGGCTGGAGCATCGCTTCGGCCGGAGTTGGCGGGAGCTTCCGGCAGTACTACATCATGGAGTGGAGGAACTTCGTCGGGTACGATGTGGCGCTCGGATATAGCTACCAGTTCGTAGGCCTCTATGTGAAGTTCTGGTCGCACACACCTGGGCTGCTGATCTGGTATAGGGACATGTCAGTCGGAGACAACGATGCCGGCCTGCACCCCGGACACGCTGGGCTCGGCATCGTGGACGCTCATCCGGAGCCGACCTACATGGCCAACGGCTACTTCGTGAGGCAGCGCATCCAGCTCATGGATGCGACCTTCGGGCTGAGGCCGACGGTCGAGAACACGATTATCCTGGTGGGAGTGCCCACGCTGTTCCCGTCTCTGCCGGCCGCGCCGACCTTCGATGACAGCAAGGAGTTCTACTACACGCAGTTCTACAAGGGGAGCTTCAGGTTCATCGGAATGGACATACCGACATATGGTGTGACGGCGAGTGTGCTGAGCGAGAAGGCGGACCTGTCGGGTGCGACGATCTCCGTGGACGCTGCACCGATAAGCTAGGGTGGATGCCCTGGCAAACTTCCCAAATCCTTTTCCCTTTTAATACCTCGATGCAGCGGATGCTCAGCCCATGTAGAACTTGATGTTCTCCCGGGCTCTTCTCACGACCTCCCGTATCCGCTTCTTCCTGGTCTCGTCTCTCTTGGCGGCCGTGACCCAGTAGATGTATGTCGTGCGGTACGACTTCGCGAAGGCCTGGAAGTTCCTCCATGCCTGCCCGTCCTTCACGAGCGCGTTCTTGAGGTCCCGCGGCATCCTCGGGGGCTTGCTCGGAGCGTAGGCTTGGTCCCACTCGCCACTTCTCTTCGCCGCCTCGATCTTGGCCCGGCCCGGAGCGGCCATCTTTCCCTCCATGATCAGCCTCTCGGCCCTCCTTCTGTTGCTCAGGGACCAGATGCTGTCAGGCTTCCTCGGAGCGAACCTCCACATATGCCGCTCGTCGTCAATCCTCCGCAGCCTGCTATCTATCCATCCGAAGCAGAGGGCTTCATCGAGGGCGTCGCCGTACAACAGCCCGCCCTTCCCCGTGTGCCGCTTGTAAGCCAGAATCCAGATCTGCCGCTCTCCGTTGTGGTTCTTCGAGAGCCATTTCCGCCATTCTTGTCTGTTCCTGAAGAAGACCGGTACATCTTCTGACATCCGCCGGAGGAATTGAGGTTGGATAGAAAAAGCCTCTGCTCTTTGGATGATGCCCCTGAGCCCGCCTCTCCACCCCTCAGGGCAGGGATGGCGGTTCTTCACATTTGTTTCTTCCTGGGCCTGACCAGTACAATCATCAGAGCGATGGATGCCACCACGAGCAGCAGGAGAATGAGGACTGCCCTCGAATCAGGTTCTTCCTCGCCTAGTCTGTGGCTCATCCCGAGGGTTCCATCCATGTATCTCATCGTTCATCCACTGTACTAGTTTCTTGTATGCCTCCTGTCCTTTTCGGCTCAACATGACACGCTCGTGCCCGTCGAGGCTGTTCTCCAGCTCCACGAGGCCGCGCTCGGCCATCCAGGCGACGTACTTCCTGAAGACGTCGTAGTTGACATTGGTGGCGACCTGGAGTCTCGTCTTCAGCATGGGACAGTCTTCTCTCCACAGGCGCTCGAGCAGCCTGGCGACAACATACAAATCGGGCCGATCGAGTGAAGACAGGCTCGCCACTGGCTACACGCTCCCGAGATACTTCTCCATCTGTGCCTTCAATGAGGCGAAGCGCGAGCCCCAGTCGGCCGTTGTACGTGCAGTCTCCTCCCCTAGGCGTCTGTTCCATTTCATGTAGAGCAAGGCGGCGGGCGCGGCCAGACAGACTGCCAGCGCAAGGAAGATTGCACCGGTGGTCAAGCTCCCTCGCGACAAGTCCAGTATGCCAGCTAGTCCCAGGCCTGCCCCCATGAGGGAGAACCAGAATATCAGAAGCCAATCCCCTGGCTCCCTGAACATGCCGGCCCTTCTTCTTGTCCTGAGCCATTCGGGGAGTTTCTCGTATGCGCTGGCAATCAACTCGAATGAACTCGGCTCAGCGTCTAGGGGTGGTTTGGATTCAATCTCTCTGGAGAGCGCTACTTCGAGCCTCGCGGACCAGAGCCTCAGATCCTCGATTTTCGACTTCTTCTTCGCCGCGAGCAACCTCCAGGAGACAAGGGAGGACGATACCGCTGCCGCCATTCCGACACCGAAGGAGGCTAGGATTCTCGTCGAAGCTGTGAAGCCTTCAAGGAGATACGCACCAGTGAACCAAGCCAGAATGGGAAACATCAGGAAGGCTATAGTAACCATTACTATGATGGCGTCCTGGTAGTTCGATCTCGCAGCTTCATATGACTCAGCCGAGAGCCGACGGGCCTCTGAGAGGCCTTCAATCAATAATGTGCGCGTGCTGAGTCCCGTGGTCGGACTCACTCTGACGAGTGGCCCCGATAGTTTCGGAAGAATGCGCCTTCCTGCGAAACCTGCTGATCTGTACAGTATGTACAATGAAAAGGCCAGCGAAAGCGGGGAAGCGACAGAATAGATGAGAAGGATGGCGATGATGCTCCATCCCGCGGGCGTCGCATCCGCTCGGTAGGTGACTAGTGTCCCTTCAGGAACCGCTCTTGCCTTGATCCTGATAGCTGCCAAGGACGAGACCTGAACTGAGAGCAGGCCAGGCCTTTCGGTCACGCGCATTCTCGAGGCTCGGAGCTGGTGCGCAAGTGCAGGGAGCACGTGTTCTGGCTCTCCTGGAATCGTTGTCAGTCTGAATCTCAATAGGTAGACAATCGCGGAGGTGATGAGGACCCCTGCGTAGAGACGATAGAAGGGAGCCTGGAAAAAGAAGGCGATGCCCGTAGGGATCACAAGGCCCAAGACGTACATGATTGCGATGGGCAGGACGACGAGGCCCGCTATAACGAGAAGAGCCTTCCTCCTCTCGGTCAGTCCTCCCTGGGCAGGAACCAATGGCTCCTCCACCGGTTCGATTCCGAGGAACCGCCTTCGCATAGCGTATGCGATGGTCGCGACTGCGCCAAGAACTGGCATGGCCATCAGGAGACTGAAGTAGCAGGTACCTTTGATTTCGAAATGGAAGCTTGCGGGCTCTTCTTCTTCGTTCACGAAGACGAAGTAGATCTCCAAAATGAACCCGGCCATCATCGATGTTCCAGAGCCGCCGTATCCGAGCGATTGGTATCCTGTGTATTCGTAGTCCTCTCCTGAGATGAACTTGTCGTAGTTGCGTCTGTCCAGTTCGAGCAGGTATATCTCCGGGCCCGTATCCATGCTGTGGGAGTACTCAACGGCACCGAAACCATAGAACGCGACGTGGACTGTATAGTGCGATCCCGGCTCGATGACGATTGTCCCCCCTTCATGAATGGACAAGAGCGCAAGGGAAAGGACGGAAGTACCGAGGAGGACCGCGAGGACAGCTACTGCTGCAAGTGCCCGTTCCGCCCTTTCTCGCCGTGCTATTTCATCCAGCGCATTCCGAGCCGGTACGGAACCTCTTTCCATTTCCAGAGCCACACCTTGTACTGGTGAGGATGTGTGCCAAAATAAGAGTTACTCCTCATGGATGCATGTCGACGCGCTGGGGGGGGGGGTCCCGTCGGAACGAGCCCAGCAATGCATACGGGCCTTCTTGGGAAGTCCTCCTGAGAGGCTGCAAACCCATTGCCTCAGGAGATGTCCGAGAGAATGGCTGCTGAGATGACCATCGCCTACGCTTGTTGTACTAGAATTTGCCACGGACATGCGTCTCAGATCCTGCCTACCTTTTCTTACGCAACACAGTGAGTGTCAGCGCCGCCCCTGCAATGGTCATGGCACATCCAACTACAGAAAGAGCCAACCAGAACATAATCTCCTCATCGAGATTGACACCTGGAATCTCCTGGAGGCCCTGATGCTCCAGGGTCTCTTCGAGTGTCGTTTCTGCATTCCTCAGGTGTGTGTATGCAGACAAGCTGGTAGCGAGAAGCATCAACCCCAGCCCAATCAGCAGGGCACCAATGACCAAGTAACCCTCTGTGTCGGGCGTCTTGCTCGTCTCCGCGCGCAATGGCTGTCCCCCGTTCTGCAGCGTGGTCGTTCGCCTTCTAGCCTCTAGATACTATTCGAGGACCCATACCCAGAGAGGCCAGAGCGCCAACTCTGGGAGTGGGGGCAGAGGGATTTGAACCCTCATCGACGGGTTTCCACCAGGCGGAGAGCGACTCCGCCCGTTTCGGACATGGGTCATCGCTCCAGTCAGTCATCACTGGTCAGCAAACCCAACGGAAATCATTCCCATAACTGGAGCCCGTAAGGATACCAGGTTACCCCATACCCCCATTGGTCATCGCACAAGGGCCTACTTCTTGCGCATCTTCTGCGCTCTCTTCCGCCTCCGCATCTTCTTCTTGCGCCACTTCCATCGCTGCTTGCCGCGCTTCTTCCAGGCTCGTGAGCTCCTCTTCATGGGTCAGACTCCCTTGCGCTCTTGGGCGTACATCGTACCCTTTTTATATGCCTTTTGGCAGGCCGAGCGGGCCGGTCGGGAATTTCGGGCGCTCAAAGCGCCTTTCGAACCCGAGACCACTGGCTTAGAAGGCCAGTGCTATATCCTGGCTAAGCCACCGGCCCATCTGGCCTTTGGTCTAGATGAAGCACTGTTCTATTAAACCTTGGCTGGCTGCGCGCCCGTCGAGGAAACGCTTGCGTGCGCGTGCAGCGTGCATCTACGTTATATGGACCGAACAGGCGCCCGTGAAGCTCTATATGGTGAGTTGTCCATCCCCTAGCCGATGGCAAACGTCGACATAGTCGAGCTGAAGAAGATGAACCTCAGGGACGCCGTGGTGATAGACGGCTTCCCCAGCGTGGGCCTCGTCAGCTCGATCGTCGCGAACTACCTCATCGCGCTCCTGAAGCTCGAGTACATAGCGGTGATGGACTCGGACGCGTTCCCCTCGCTCTCCCTGGTCAGGAACGGGGAGCCCCTCGGTCCCGCGAGGGTCTATGCGAGGCCGAACCTCAAGCTCGGGGAGCAGCAGATCGTGGTCTTCTCGACCGAGCTCCAGCCCTCGGCCAACCTCCTGAGGGACATTGGCGCGGCAATCATGGATTACGCGCAGAATCAGAAGTGCAAGCTCGTGATCTCCGCGGGTGGGCTCATCATCGAGAGGGAGGAGGGCATGGAGGAGGAGAAGGGCGAGATCGCCGTCTACGGCATCGGCAGTACCGAGAGCGCCCAGGAGCTCCTGCTGAAGGCAGACGCCGAGCCGTTCGTCGAAGGGGTCATCTCCGGGACTGCAGGAGTGCTCCTGAACGAAGGGAGGCGGCGGGGCATGGACGTCATCACGCTCCTCGCAGAGGCGCGCCCCGACACTGCAGATGCCCGCGCTTCGGCCCTGATCCTGGCCGCCATAGACCAGATGGTGCTCCACATGAACCTCAACGTGGAGCCGCTCTGCAAGGAGGCGGAGAGGCTCGAGGCCCAGCTGAAGGTTCTGCACAAGGACGCCCAGAGGAAGAGCAGGCCCTCGGACACGGGCGTGGGGTACGGCTAGGGCGAATGCGGCGCGCTCGCCCGCTGGGGCCTCCTTACGAATCGCGGCCTGCCGAACACCCCTTGAAGTCCTTGCGAAATACATATCTATTGTTTCAACTATGCGCGAACGAAAGCGCATTTCATCGCACGAACTTCGAGGTATCAAAACGGCTCCGAAAAAGGCTTCAATCAAGACCGCCGAGGTCCCCGGGCCGAAGTCCGTCGAGCTTGGCAAGCTGAAGGAGAAGTACATATCGAAAGCGATAGGCCTGAGCGCGCCTGTCTACGTGGACAGAGCCGAGGGTTCCCTGATCCACGACATCGACGGCAACGTGTTCATAGACATGGGCAGCGGCATCGGCGTCACGAACGTGGGCCATTCTCCCAAGGAGGTCGTGAACGCGGTCAAGAAGCAGGCCGAGAAGTTCACGCACCTGTGCTTCATGGTCACGCCCTACGAGGGCTATGTGAGGCTGTGCGAGAAGCTGGCGAGCGTCGCCCCGCACCCTGGTCTGGCCAAGTCTGTGCTCTACAACTCGGGCGCTGAGGCGGTCGAGAACTCCGTCAAGATATCGAGGCACTTCACGAAGAGGCCCGCGGCGTTCTCCTTCGTCCACGCGTTCCACGGGAGGACATTCCTGGCCATGGCGCTCACATCCAAGGAGATGCCGTACAAGGCCGGGTTCGGTCCCCTGCCCGAGACCTACAAGGTGGAGTTCGCCTACTGCTACAGATGCCCCTACAAGATGGAGTACCCCTCCTGTGGAGTCGCGTGCGCGGACAAGATCGACGAGATATGGTCCACCCCGCAATTCCAGGGAAAGGTCGCGTGCCTAGTCGGAGAACCGGTCGCAGGCGAAGGCGGGTTCATCGTGCCCCCGAAGGAGTTCTATGCCAAGGTCACCAAGATATGCAGGAAGCACGGAGCGGTCTATGTCGACGACGAGATCCAGACAGGAGCGGGCAGGACCGGCAAGATGTGGGCGATCCAGCACTGGCCCGGCGTCGAGCCGGACATACTTGTGAGCGGCAAGGGCATAGGGGGCGGTTTCCCTGTGTCCGCGACCACGGGCAGGGCCGAGCTCATGGACGCCCCGCAGGTCGGCGGCCTCGGAGGCACATTCGGAGGCAACCCAGTTGGCTGCGCCGCTGCGCTGGCACAGTTCGAGATCATCGAGAAGAACATGAAGAACGTCCCCAAGATCAACGCCTACATGACCAAGCGCCTCAGGGAGATGCAGAGCAGGTTCCCGATTATTGGTGAAGTCAGGGGCATGGGCGCCATGATGGCCATCGAGCTCGTGAGCGACGCGAAGGCGAAGACCCCGGCTGCCAAGGAGACGAAGGCGACGAAGGTCGCAGCGATGAAGAAGGGGATGATACTCCTGAGCTGTGGCACGCTCGACAACGTGATCAGGCTGCACCCGTCCATCATGATGCCCGACGACCTGCTCGAGCAGGCGATGGACATCCTGGAGGCGAGCCTCGAAGAGGGCATCAAGGGCTAGTCTCGTCGTTCCGTTCTTCCTGAAACCCCCTTCAGACCCCGATCCCCCTTTGGTCCACACGCTGGACGCGTTGACCGATTCGGTCCCACCGACCAGCCGCACGCGCGCAAAGTTAAAATACACTTTCATTATTGTAAGTTCGCTTTACTGACGGCCCGGGCAAGTCTCACGCATGTGAGCGGTTGGGCCTCACAAGCGAAGGATGAGAAGATGGCATCTGGCAAGACGAGCTCGTTCGATTGGAAGCTGTGGATGGTCATCGCCGTGATCGTCTCGACCGTGGCCTCCTTCACCGGGGGCTACCTGGTCGGCGCGGCCAACAGGCCGGCGACCATCGGGATCGTGGATGACTATGGAAGGACCGTGACGCTGGACGGAATCCCCCAGAGGATCGTGTCAGTAGCTCCGTCCCCCACCGAGATTCTCTTCGCGGTGGGCGCTGGGCCGCAGGTGGTCGGCGTGGACAACATGAGCGACTATCCCGCGGAGGCGCTGGACCTCCCTAAGGTGGGTGACTGGAACCTGAACATCGAGGCGATCGTCAGCCTGAAGCCCGATCTGATCGTGTCCAGCGACCTCGTGCCTCGGGATCAGCTCAACCAGCTCGAGGCGCAGGGCATCCCGTACTTTATCTTCGCCGTGAGGACCATGGAGGACGTCATGAAGGATCTGAAGCTGGCGGGGAGCCTCACTGGCCACTCAGACGAGGCCCAGGCGCTCGTCGCCAGTCTCGAGGCTAGGGTCAGCGCGGTGACGAACAAGACCCTTGCGGCCAATGTCACGAAACCGATGACGTACATCGAGTACTACCCGCTCTGGACCTTCGGGCCAGGATCATATGGTGACGACGTCATACGTCTGGCCGGCGGGACGAACATCGCCGCCAACGCGAGCAACGAGTATCCGAACCTGAACTCGGAGTTCGTGATTGCCCAGAACCCGCAGGTCATCATCTACACGGTCGGTCCGTGGTCGACCATCACTGCCAGCGACTACGCCGAGAGGCCTGGCTGGTCGAACATCGACGCCGTTGCCCAGGGCAACATACATTCGCTGGACGACAACCTCATCAGCCGGTACGGTCCGAGGGTCGTGGACGGCCTGGAGGAGCTGGCTGAGATAATCCACCCGGAGCTGTTCACGTAGCCGAGATTAGAAGGTGATGATGCTGACTGGTGACGGCCTCCAGGCCAGAGTGCGGGGCGGCCATCGTCTCGCAGCATGGCCGCGCCCACTCACCATCGCCGTCCTAGGTGGGGTCTTGTTCCTCTCGGCGTTCATCGCCCTGATGGTCGGGACCCTGGGCCCGATCGGGCCGGGTGAGCCGGAGGAGATCAGCTTCTCGGAGGCCATCGATGCGATCTTCACGAAGGCGGAGTACCATTGGGTGTTCTGGAACGTTCGGATACCGAGGGTCATCCTGGCGGGCCTGGTTGGCGCCGCACTTGCATGCTCGGGGACGGCCATGCAGGCGGTCTTCCGGAACTCGATGGCCGACCCGTTCGTCATCGGCGTATCCTCTGGTGCGGCCATCGGGGCGTCCGTGGCGAGCCTGCTGGGGCTGAGCGTGGCCATCGGGCTGTTCGCACCACCGATGCTCGCGTTCGTGTCGGCCATCTTGGCGGCTTTCGCTGTGTACATGCTCGGATCTGTGAGGGGGAAGGTCTATGTCGACTCCCTCCTGCTCTCGGGTGTCGCGGTCGCCTCGTTCCTCGGGGCCATGGTCTCCTTCATGATATACGTCGCGAGCCAGCAGTTCCATCAGCTCGTGTTCTGGCTGCTCGGCAGCCTGACCCTCGCCAGCTGGGACATCGTGGAGGTGCTCTTCTTCCCGATCGTAGCTGGGGCGGTCGTAGTCTTCCTCTACGGCAGAGATCTCGACGCCCTTCTGCTCGGCGAGGAGACGGCGCACAACCTCGGGGCCAACCCCGAGTCCCTCAAGAAGCTGATGCTGTTCGTGGCGGCGCTGATGGCAGCGGCTGCCGTCGCTTTCGTCGGAGTGATCGGCTTCGTCGGGCTCATCATACCCCACATCTGCAGGCTCATAGTCGGTTCGAACCACAGGACCCTGGTCCCCGCCGCGACGCTCTCAGGGGCGGTGTTCCTCATCTGGGCGGACGCGCTGGCCAGGACCGTCGTCGCGCCCACCGAGATGCCCGTGGGCATAATCACGGCCATCTGTGGCGGCCCGTTCTTCCTGTATCTGCTGCGCAGGAGCAGCTCGGGGCGCGGTGTCTGATGAGGATGGACATCCGAAACCTGTCGTTCAGCTATGGCTCCTCGAAGGTGCTGGGAAACGTGACCTTCAGCGTGCGGGACGGTGAGTTCGTTGGAATCATGGGGCCAAACGGTTCTGGCAAGACGACGCTCCTCAGATGCATGACGCGGTACCTGCCAGCAGATGGCGGCTCCATAATGGTCGACGCCCGACCGCTGGCCGATATGAGCCCGAGAGAAGTGGCGAGGGTCTTCGCCGTGGTCCCGCAGAGCTCGGCGACGGACTTCCCGTTCAAGGTCGAGGACATCGTCATGATGGGAAGGATACCTCATATCAGCAGCCGTCTGGCGGGAAGGGCGAAGAAGGACTCCGAGGCGGTTCACAGGGCGATGGAGAGGACGAACACGCTCCAGTTCTCGGACCGTCCTTTCACAGCCCTCAGCGGGGGGGAGAGGCAGAGGGTCATCATCGCAAGAGCCCTCGCCCAGGAGCCGAAGGTGCTCCTGCTGGACGAGCCCACTGTGTACCTCGATGTGAGTGGCCAGTTTGAAGTGATGGATCTCATCAAACGCCTGAACAAGGAGCAGAGCATGACCATCATCGCCGTCCTGCACGACATCAACATGGCAGCGAGGTACTGCGACAGCATAGCGCTCCTCAACCAGGGGAGGCTCGAGGCCTATGGCCCTCCGAACGAGGTCCTCACCGCCGATGCCATCCAGTCCGTCTACGGCATGGATGTGTCTGTCAGGCGGGATCCGTTCACCCACGCGGTCTACGTCATGCGCCGCCCATCCAGCACGTCCGGGAGACGCCATGGCACGAGGGTGCACGTGCTCTGCGGAGGGGGCACGGGGGGGCCCCTGATGAGACTGCTTCTCGATGGCGGCTACTCGGTCTCGACGGGCGTGCTGAACGTGCTGGATTCGGACTTCGAGAACGCGAGCGACCTCAGGATACCCGTGTTGGCTGAGGCGCCCTTCGCCCAGATCAGCGAAGGGATGCATGCTGAGAACCTCAGGCTCGTGGACGAGTCCTCCGTTGTGGTCGTCGCGCCTTTTCCAGTCGGCCCGGGCAACTTCAGGAACCTGGAGGCGGTGGAGCACGCGCTGAGGTCGGGGAAGAAGGTCTTCCTGCTCGCGCCCCCGCAGGGCGAGACAATCGACTTCATCGGCGGAAAGGCCGACGAATACATCAAGCGATTGATTAGCTCGGGCGCGATACCAGTCAAGGATGCCCAGGAGATGCTCGATATGATATCGCGGCAGGAGAGGTGAGCCCAAGATGGAATCACCGCTGAGGGACCTGAGGACGAACACGGAGATGATAATCCTGAAGGAGCTGGTCCAGTCCCCCGCCTCGAGGCTCAAGGACATCGCGGGCAGGGTCGGCATCACAGTGCAGGGCGTCAGCCAGTATATGGCAGCGATGAAGCGGAGAGGTCTCGTGAGGGAGCAGGCCGGAAGGATCAGGCCCACTAGGAAGGGCATGCAGATGCTGCAGGAGCATTTCGCCAGGCTCAAGGCCGATGTCGATTCGACGCTGCGCAAGATCATGGTCATCGACACCTGCGTCGCCATCGCGGGCGAGAAGGTCAAGAAGGGCCAGAGGGTAGGACTCGTCATGGAGGACGGCACTCTCATGGCGTACCCCGGGAGAGGTTCCTCCTCCACTGGCGTCGCCCAGGAGGACGCCTCCGAGAGCGACGATGTCCTGGTCGGGCAGCTCGAGGGGATCGTGAGCATGGAGCTGGGCAGGCTGTTCGTCATCGTTGCTCCCTCCGAGTTCGAGGGCGGGTCCAAGCGGGCGGACCTGGTCAGGGTGAGGCAGAGGCTGGAGGATTTCTCTCCCGGCCTCATCGTGGCTGGAGACGCGGTCGGAGCTGCGCTCCTGATGAAGGTCAGTGGTGAGCTGGTGAGTATCCACGCGCCAGTAGAATCCGCGATGAGTGCCGTCAGCAAGGGCGTCGATGTCCTGTACTGCGGGACGGAGGATTCGGTAAGGCTGATGGCGGACGCCGTCGCGAACCTCAAGAAGGAAACGGGCTACGAGATCAAGTGGAAGTCCGTTCAGGCATAGATGCCTTCAGTCAAGGTACGGAATCAAAGCTAAATCCACCTAGCCCGATTGTCGCCTCGGTGAAAGGATGGAAGTGGCGGAGGCGATCCGTGCCAGACGGGCGAAGAGAGCCTTGTCGGACAGGCCCATCGAGGATGAGAAGGTTGCGGCGCTCGTGGAGGCCGTGAGGCTGGCGCCGTCCTGCTTCAACAACCAGCCCTGGAGGATAGTCGTCTGCAAGGGGGCGGAGGCGTTGGCGTCTGTGAAGGCCACGCTCTCGAAGGGCAACGTTTGGGCGACGCGTGCACCTGTAATCATGATCGTCGCGGCCAAGCCTCCGGATGACTGCCAGCTGAGCGACAAGAGGGACTACTTCCTGTTCTCGACAGGTCTGGGCATAGGCCAGCTCGTGCTCAGGGCGACCGAGCTCGGCCTGGTGGCGCATCCGATTGCAGGCTATGACCCACTCAAGGCAAAAGCGGCCTTCGGAATACCCGACGAGTTCGTGATCATCACTCTGGTCATCGTTGGCTATGGTGGCGGAGACGATGCGCTCTTGTCGGCCAAGCAGAGGGAGTCCGAGGCCGTCAGGCCGGAAAGGAAACCTGTTGGCGAGAACTTCTTCCTGGACAAGTGGGGCAACCCCTTCAGTTAAATACCACCCACAAGCAGCCAGCTACTGCTCTGACACCGCCGAGAAAATCTATATGTGGGGGTTGCGCCTCCCCGGTGTAATCCCTGGAGGCGCAGACAATGATAAGGCTGTACCGAGCGGAAGGCGGAGAGCTGCATATCCTCGACGCGCCCAGGCTGAAGGACGCGCTCTGGATCGATGCGGTCGCGCCCACTCCCGAGGAGGTCGAGATGCTGCACAAGGAGTTCGACCTTGACCTCCAGGACGTCGCGGACTGCCTCGACCCGAACGAGAGGTCAAGGGTGGAGATCGAAGAGGGCTATGACCTGCTCGTGCTCAGGACCGTCCTCATGGAGGACAGGAACGGCGACCAGAGCCCCCTCAGGATCCAGATGATGCCGATAGGCATCTTCGTCACGTCGGGAAAGGCCATCACCGTCAGGATCGTCTCCTCATTCACGTACCAGGAGCTCTCGTCCGAGCTGCGGCGCCGGCCGCGCATCGACTCCAAGGAGGACCTGTTCCTCTCCATCATCCGCAGGGTGAACAAGGACGTCGAGCGGAGGATCCGGCCGATGGAGCGCATGATCGCCTCGATACAGGAGATGTTGTCCACGGCGAAGAGAGGGGAGACTGGCGCCGTGGCGTTCACGCTGAGCAACAGCCTCATCCTCCTGAACACCGCGCTCCTGTCGAACCTGAACGCGGTCTCGATGCTCCCAAGGGCCAAGCACCTCCATCTGACCAAGGAGAAGCTCGACCTTTTCGAGGACCTGGAGAACGACGTCGCCCAGATGTACGACATGACCACGATCTACAGGGAGATCATGTCCAACATCATCAACGCCTACGAGTCCTCCATCGCCAACAGCCTCTCCACTGTGATGAAGACCCTGACGACGATCAGCCTGATATTGATCCTGCCCATGCTCATCGCGAGCTGGTTCAGCATGAACGTCGGGCTGCCGTTCGAGGACTCTCCCCATGCATTCTTGATCGTTGTGGGCATCTCCGCGATCGCCGTGGCAGCACTCTGGCTCATGTTCAGGCGGAAGCACATCCTCTGAGGAGTCGCTCGATGGTCAGATGACCTTGTTGCCGTCCTCGTAGAGGTGAATGCAGTTCGCGGGACAGTCGGCCGCCGCGTCGCGGCCGCAGGCAGGGTCATCCAGTTCAAGTTCGTCGTTGTCCCCTACCCTATTCCCTCCCTTGAGCGTGGACAGGCCATCGTCTGCCATCGCAAACAGGTCGGGGCATTCGGACGAGCAGAGTTCGCAAGCAGTGCACTCGGCTCTGACAATCTCCAGCTTGAACTTCGACATAGATATCGCCGTCCGGGGTATGGCCTCATATCCTAAAGAACACGATATCTTAGTCTGAACCCCGATTCTGTCAGGTCCTCAGGCGGTCCCCTCTGCGCGCACCCTCGAGAGTATGGACAGGTCCACTGGTTGGGGTTCCGGTAGCTCTCGGGTCCGGGCGGGCGCCGTGCCATCGTTCATGCAGAACCTCGCCAGGCTTCTCCTGGCTATCGGCCTGAACCCCCACTCACCCCTCAGATACTTCCCCAGCTCGAGGTCTTGTCTCGACCAGTTCGTTCCATGTGTTCTCGCCTGGACCACTGCGGCTATCTCCAAAGCTTGCATCGATTCATGAAATGCCCGGGCATCGAGTTGGGGTTTCACCCTTCGTTCGAAGGGTTGCGGAAAGCCTTCATATGAAGGCACTAGCATTATAAGCTGAGGCTTGGATTGGAAGGGCGGTGACCTGAATGTTGGATGTGACCTTCTCCTTCAAGCACGACTGCTACTACTGCAACCTCTCCCGTGACTTCCCCGAAGCCACGATGATCGTCGCGTGCAACGACAAAAGGGACGTGCTCGAGTTCATCTCGCCCTCCGAACGCACTGTGGAGAACGCCATCAAGAGGCTCTGCTCCTCGGGGACGGAGGTGGAGCGCTCCGAGAAGGGCAACCGAGTGGTCGTCGTCACGGACAGGTGTCTGTGCGACCTCTGCAGCGACACCGAGACCGAGATACCGGCGGACCTCGGGGTCCTGCTCGTGTCGCCGCGGGTGTTCAGCAACGGCTGGGAACAGAGGCGGATACTGGGCTTCGACAACTCCCATGTGCGGTCCGTCATGAAGTCCCTTCAGGAGAGCTTCCCAACCAAGCTGATCTCCAAGCGGTCCGTCCAAGGCGGCCTCGCCGGAGAGCTGTTCTCCCCGACCTCGAACGAGCTCTTTGGGGACATGACCGACAGACAGCTGCAGGCGATCATGTTGGCCGCAAAGCACGGCTACTATCGCACGCCGAGAAAGGTTACGACGGCCAAGCTGGCAAAGGCCTTCGGCACCAGCAGGGCGACCTACGAGGAGCACCTGAGGAAGGCTGAGAACAAGGTGATTCGTACGATCGTCAACTATGCCAACCCGGACTCAAGGCGCTCCGCGAGCACGCTGTTGTTCGGAGGCTCCTCTCCGGACTCATACGGGCAGTGACTCGGTAGCGAAGCCACCTGTTCGGGACGTCGCGCATATATGACTAAGCCGTATGCACTGCCGAGGCGATGCTAGTGGCTATTGATCGCGACGACAAGACCCTGACCAACACGGTCATCATCCTGCTCGTGCTCCTGATTGTAATCCCTATCGTGCTGGTCGCCGTTGCTGCATTGGCCGGCACCCGGGGCGACGGCGATTTCGGCATGATGGACTGGTGGGGCGGCGGCATGGGCCTCATGATGATCGTACCTGGCGGCGTTGTGCTGCTGATCATCATAGTCTTGCTGCTTGCCATCTTTGAAAGGCCTGGCCAGGTGCAGCCAGCCCCGCCGCAGTACTACCCGCAGTACCAGCCCCCCGCGGTAATCGAGCCTCAGGCCCTGTTGGACAGGCGTCTCGCCTCTGGCGAGATAACGGTTGAGGAGTACAACCACATCCGCCAGACCCTCGCGAAACGCTGAGCCATATATTACTTGTGGAGCTGCCGTGCGGCACATGTGTCAGGCATAGCTCAATTCTTATCAACCCGCTAGTCATTAACCCTTGACATGTCATTCGACAACAGGCTTCTCAAGAAGATCCGCAGGGAGTTCCCGGGGGTGGCTGCGGATCCGGCCGGGAGGAAGAGGGCGTTTCTCGACAACGGTGCCGGCACCCTCGTGACGAGGCGCAGTGCGCTCGCAGAGGCCGTCACGCGCATCAACTGGAGCGCCAATGTAGGGAACTACTTCCCGGAGTCGAAGGGCGCGGGCGAGACCATCCTCGAGGGCCGCAAGGCCGTTTCGGACTTCCTGAGGGCGGACGGGCCTGAGACCGTCATTTCGGGTGAGTCCTGCACTAGCCTGTTGTTCATGCTCAGCTACGCGCTGAGCAGGAACTTCAAGGGCGAGGAGAACGTCGTCACGACCGGCTACGAGCACTATGCCAATATCAACCCGTGGGCAGAGCTCGGCGGCATGGGCCTCATCACCGAGCTTCGGTTCTCGAAGTTCGACCTGGACACTGGCCTCCTGGACATCGAGGACATGAAGAGGCTAGTGGACAAGAACACGAAGGTCGTCACTGTAGCAGCAGCGTCGAACGTGCTGGGCACCAGGACCGACCTCCAGGAGGTTGGCAAGATCGCGAAGGAGGCCGGGGCGCTGTTCGTCGTGGACGCCGTCCACCATGTCGCTCATGCGCCTACGGACGTGAAGAGGATGGGCTGCGACGCGCTCGTGTTCTCGGGCTACAAGCTGTTCTCAAGACACGGGAGTTACATGTACCTCACACCGGAGCTGATCGAGAGACTGCATCCGTACAAGGTCGATCCATCCCCGAAGCACGGCCCGGAGAAGTGGGAGCTGGGCACGCGGGACCAGGCCATGTTCGGCGCCATCAGGGGCGCGCTGGACTATCTGGTCTGGCTGAGCGACCCGAAGGCAAAGGCCTGCCCGAAGCCGGGGCCGCAGAGGTCCGCCAGGATGAGGGTGGCCATGGAGAAGATCGAGACCTACGAGAAGGAGCTTTCAAGGATTGTCCTGGACGGGTACGGGAAGCAGGTCGGCCTGAGGTACATACCTGGCCTCACCCTGTACGGTCCCCACGAGGTCACCCCTGGCATCGGCAGGGATCCCACCTTCGCATTCAAGCTCTCTGGTTATGACGACCACCAGCTTTCGAAGCTCCTCTGGGACAACTACGCCATCGCCGTGGGAGCTGAGGACTATTACTCGAGGGTGCCCGCTCAATACAAGGCGAAGACGATGACCAGGGCGACCTTCGTGCACTACAACACGATCGATGAGGCACTGCACCTTCTCAAGGCCCTGAATGAGCTCGCGAGCAAGCAGAGGTAGGCGAAAGAAAAGAAGGGAACGGAAAGGGTTTTCGAGCCGCAGGTGCTACTTCTTGTTGTAGTACTTGGCCCAAGCGCCAGGCTCCGACGTGAGGGTCTTCTCGTAGCTCTGCTGGACCTTCTGGCCGGGCTTCTTCTCCATCAGCACGAGCGCCACGACGGCGATGATCACGACCGCTGCGACTATCGCTATGATGAGGAGGAACACGCCTGGCTTGTCATCGTCCCCGGTGCTGACATCTACGAGCGATTCAGCGGATACTGTCGGGTCGTGGACTATCATCTCGCCGCCTGGGTACACGACGCCGCCCAACACGGCGAAGCCCGCGAACAGCCGCGGGACGCCGCCGACATTGCCGTACGCCCAGACTGGCATCCCGGCCATCAGCTGGACATGTAGCTGCTCCTGGTTGCCGTCAACGGTCACGTTGGAGACCCACTCGAACCTGCCGATCCTGGTGGACTCGCCGCCGAATGTCAGCCTGTTCTGGGTCGTCGTCCTCACCTGGGACAGCGTACCCGTCTGCTCGGTCATCTGGATCTCGCTCGAAGTGCCCTCGTTCGCCACCATGTACCCGTACTCATTCATCTGGCGAACCATGTTCATGTGCATCCAGGTCGCCGCCCCGACCGGGACGAAGTTCCCCACGAGCGCCCCGAACTCCATCAGGAGCATCGGGTTGCCGTTCGTTGCGTCGTAGTCCCAGCCTTCGATCGTCTGGTCCCACTTCACGTTGTAGGCCAACATCTTCCCGCTCACCTGGATGTCCTCAAGCCTCTGTGCATCGTAGAACATCATCATGTTGCCCATGGGCCCCTTCTGGACGGTGATCCTCCACTGCGGGAGGCTCGCGTTGTCCACCTGTATCATGCTGGCAGTCAGGTGGAAGGTCAGCGTCAGGTTGTTCAGCTTGTCGTCGCCCGTCGGGCCGGTGTAGTTCTGAAGAGGCTCATAGGGCAGGTCGTTCGCCGTTAGGTCGAAACTCCAGGTCCTGTCGTCCTCGGTCTCGGCGTACTGGGCTGGGCTCGAGTCCCATGAAGTCTTCAGGTCGACCTTCTTGTAGAGCGGCTCCGCGCTCACGTAGTCCCCGGTGAAGTTGTAGTTCTGGTAGACCCTGTGGTACTGCAGCAGGCTGTTGTCGTTCGTGTCGTTGAACTCGAGCATGCTCTCGAGCTTCACCGCGTACATCGTGTAGATCTTGACGGTGTGGTTACCAACGACTAGGTCCCCGTCACTGTCATAGACCTGTGCAACACCGAGGTACCTCGCCTTGATCGCGACGAAGTAGACGTTGTTCTCCACCGTGTCAGTCCCCCACACTATCCCAAAAGCCGCATCCGTGCCGAACCTTACGAAGAAGTAGCTCCCTCCGCCGAGGTCGGTGGTCGTGCCCGTGTCTGTCGTCAACTGGTCGCTCAGGTTGGCCGCGCCCGCAGATGCGTTTGACGGGATCGCGAGGACCCCGAGGAGCATCATCAGCATGGCGGCCATCGAGCCGAACGCTTTCATTGCTGGTATCCCTGTCATGTTGTTTCCGCCTCCTTTTGGGCGTTCTGTGGTCTCGAATACTCGGTACGACGGTATATGAACCCTGACCGGCGTTTTGCACTCGTTTTGCGCACCTTCGGCGTTTCGAGAGCTGCTCCGAAAGGGGTATTAAGCAAGGCGGCCGTTCGAGGTGATAATGGCCCGCCTGGTGGTGTCCCAGAACGAGAGGCTCCTGCTGCACCTGATGGAGGTCGACAAGTTCAGAGATGACCCCGAGGTCCCCATCGCCGCCAGCCAGGAGGGGATGGCCCAGAGGCTCCAGCTGCAGGTCCACAATGTCTCGAGGGCCTTGTCCACATTGCAGTCAGAAGGCCTCGTCTTCGACCGGCTCGCGCACGTTCGGGGCGCGCCCAAGAGGCGACGAGCCTACTTCTTGACAGACAGGGGGAGGCAGGCCGCGCAATCGATCAAGACCGATATCTCGAGACGGCCTGTTGTCCTCGAGCACGAGGGCAAGGTGCAAGAGTTGCCGCTGGAGGACGCTATCCGGAGAATCGCCTCCGTAGCCGGTCTCACTCCTGCGTTCAACGACATCGTGGATGTCGCACGCTCGAGCGACTCGATTAGGACGTCGGAGTTGCCGCGGCTGAAGGGGTCGGTGCCCGCGACGGAGTTCGTCGAGCGCGCGCACGGGAGGCCGAAGGTGGATGCGTTCTTCGGCCGCGAGAGGGAGCTGAAAGAGGTAGTGGACGCCTTGACCAGCCCTGATATGCACGCCGTCCTCCTGTGGGGGATGCCTGGAATCGGCAAGAGTACGCTGGCCTCGAAGGTGTTCGACAGCATGTCCGGCAAGAGGTCGATGTTCTGGCATTCGTTCCGGGAGTGGGACACGGACTCGTCGTTCCTCTCGCTTCTGATCGAGTTCCTGGCTGCCAATGGAAAGGCCGCGACATCGTCGGCTACCAAGCGGGGAGCCAGCTCCGTCGACCTGTTCATCCCGCTTTCGAACGACCTCTCAGGGGCCGATTACCTGATCTTCCTGGACGATGTGCAGAAGCCCTCGAGGGAGTCCGACACGTTGCTTTCGATCCTGCTGGACGCTGTCAAGTCGTCCAAATCATGCAAGGTCGTGCTGATGTCCAGGGCTGTCCCGCAGTTCCTGTCGAAAGGAGACTTGGGGCTCCTCGGCATCGAGCTCTCCGGTTTGGACCGTGATTCCGCCTGGCGGATGGCCCAGAGCCTCCAGGCCCCGGACTCGGTCCGCGTCGTCAGCGAGAGCCATGGGCACCCGCTCCTGATCCATCTGATGGCCCGGGGTGGGGCCGTCGACACGAAGGGCGATGTCGTCGCCTTCATCGAGCGGGAGGTGTACTCTGCAGTCACCAAGCAGGAAAGGGCCGCTCTCGAGATGCTCTCCGTCTTCAGACACCCCGTGCAAGTGGATGCTCTCTCAGGGGTGCACTACGAAGTTATTGCCCATCTTCGCCAGAGGGCTCTGCTGGTGGAGCAGGAGGGTGGAGCGACGGTCCACGATCTGTTGCGCGATTTCCTGTCGTCGCGGCTGAGTTCTGAGGCCAGGGTCGCGCTCCACCGGAAGGCCGGCGCTTACTGCGAGGAGCACGCGGGGGTCGAGTGGAAGCTCGAGACCCTGTATCACTTCGTCGAGGCATCTGAGTGGGACGCCGCCAGACGGCTTTCGCTCGCGGGCGCGATTGAACTCGCAAGGGAGTTCCCGGAGGAGACGCTTGCTCTCGTCTCGCGGATTCCGAAGGGATCGTGCAGCGAAGGTGAGTATGCCGAGATGCTCTTCCTGAAGGGGCAACTCGAGGAGGCCCTCGGGAGGCCAGAGGCCGCACTTGCGGATTTCGAGTACAGCCTCGCTCTGCTGGGTGCGGATGCCGTTCCCGATAGGCGCGCTATCGTGCTCGAGACCATCGCGAAGCTGCAATCGCAGGTGCAGAGGTGGTCGGACTCGCTTTCGGCTCATGAGAAGGCCCTTCGCATCTACGAGGCATCGAACGACAAGGACGGCCAGGCCAGGGAATGGCTGAACATCGGCGGAGTGCACCGCAGGACGGGCAGCCTGGCGAAGGCAAGGGAGGCCTTCACCAAGGCTCTCTCGTTTGCCACGATGCAGGAGGACAGGTCGGCTCAGGCTGCATGTCTGAACAATCTCGGGCTGCTTGACTGGGATTCAGGCAGGCTGCTGGAAGCAGAGATGCGTCTTAAGGAGTCGATAAGGCTTGCGCACGCGGTGGAGGACCATTCCGGTGAAGCCAGAGGACTGGAGAACCTCGCGTCGCTCATGAGGTCCCACGTCAAGGCCGCAGAGGCGTCCAATCTGCTCCTCGAGTCAGCCGAGGCATACCGGCGCGCGGGTGAGCTTTCCGAATCCAAGCGCCTGCAGGCTGAGTGCGCCTCGCTGCTCTGCGACCAGAACAGGTTGTCGGAGGCGGTGGGACTCTGCGAGAAGGCGTTGGCGAGGCCCGAGCTCAGGAGGCGAAGGGGCCTGTTCCAGAGACACGTGCAGTATGATTCGGGGGACGTGGCACTGTCTGCCACGCTCGTCGACCTCCATCGGGCTGCGGGAGATTTCAAGCAGGCCAGGAAGGAGCTCGAGAGGTACGAAGCGATCTCTGAGTCCGTTGACGATCCCAGCGTCGAGGCGCGGGGGAGGCTGATGCTCGCCATGATCCACGAATCCTCAGGCCACTTGGATGCCGCCATGGACGCGCTTGGCGAGGCTGAGGCGCTCCTCAGGGGTGCCGGGAATGCCGAAGGGCTGATAGCGGTGCATATGCGGATGGGGATCGTGGAGGAGAAGAGGGACCGGGCCGAGTCATCTGCCGAGCATTACGCTCAAGCAGCTCGTCATGCGGAGACCTCAGGGAACAGGCACGCTCATGCGCTCGCGCTTGAGAATCTGGAACTCGTGAGAAAGGCATGAGAACATAGTCCCGCAGCGCCAGCTTCGGATTGCCGCACAAGGCCTGCCAGCTGGAATGTGAGAGCCGGGACGACCCCCCTGAGACCTCACACCCATCCATGTGACCGGTGACCTGAGGGGCGGTTCACTCATCGCCCCCGACGTGCTCGACCTCCTCATAGTACGGCAGGCGTTCCCCGAGCCGGTCCCTCGCCTTCCAAATGGGGCCCTTCGGCTCCTCGATCACCATCAGCTTGAGTATCCAGATGCGTCTGTCCATGGACTCCCGCTCGGCCTTGTCAAGCTCGAAGTGGTCATAGAACTCCGGGAGCCTTTCGAGA
>DYTN01000041.1:1039-9337 GCA_020725925.1 Methanobacteriota archaeon | reverse complement strand
CGTCCTCGCCCAGGTTGCTGTAGGACAGGTCGGCCCTCGCGCCCCTGACGTCCGGGGACGGGATCTCGAAGTGGTCCTCCTGGCCTCCCGGGTACCTGCGCCCCTCCGCTCTGTATGTCCTCATGAATGTCGAGCGCCCGAGCCCTCTCTCCACGGAGGACTTGTTCATGACCACGGCGTCCTCCATGTTGTACCCAAGGTGCGATATGATCGCCACGACGAAGTTCTGGCCTCCAGGCCTCTGGTTGAAGTAGACGAAGTCCATGGCCTTGGTCGTGCACAGGGGCTTCTGCGGGTAGTGCAGCAGATGGCTCCTGGTGTCCGGCCTGATCCTGTAGTTGGACGAGCTCAGGCCCAGCGACTGCTTGGCCATTCCCGAGCCCATGGTGACCCTCGGGCTCGAGTTGTGCTCCGGGTACGGCACGAGCCCCGAGCATACCCCGAGTATGACCATCGGGTCCGTCTCGAGGTGCGTGTGCTGCTCCGTGAGCTGCGAGTCGACGTGCATCGTCCCTCCGCAGGACTTGCACTCGAGCGTGATCTTGCCCTCCTCGCCCGGGTTGCGCCACTCGACGTCTATCTCGCTTAGGAACTTGCCGCAGTGCTCGCATCTCTGGGGGGTCTTGTACGCGAACACCGCGATGTACGAGTCCTCTTCCTCCTCGGCGTCGATCCACTCGACCACGCCCTCGCGGATGAGGTCTGACCAGCGTACCTTGCGCGAGCGCATGTCGTCCACGTGCTTGTGCGAGAGCATGGTCTTGCCATGGCGCACGACGAGCAGCGGCCTCCTGAGCCTCCCCTCGTCGCAGTTGATTATGATCTCGTTCATGTTGTCGTCGAAGCGCACATTGACCTCGTGCGAGAGCAGGCCAGAGCGCCTCCTCTGCCTGACCTCCTCGACGAGCTCCTTGGGCTTCTCGTGGAGGCCTATCAGGTCCCCGTTGACGTAGACCCTGGTCTCCTGCGTGTACTGCTCCCCGACCTCCTTGACCCCCAGGTCCTTGAGCAGCCAGATGACCTCCTTCTCGTCGAAGCCCTCTGAAACGTCAATGATGAGCGCGCAGTTCTTGACGAGCCCGCAGTTCTGGCCCTCAGGGGTCTCGTTCGGGCAGAGCCTGCCCCACTGAGTCGGGTGCAGGTCTCGGGCCTCGAAGTGCGGCTGGCTCCTCGTGAGCGGGGACGTGACGCGCCTCAGGTGCGACAGCGCGCTCATGTTCGATGTCCTGTCCAGCAGCTGCGACACCCCGGCCCTGCCGCCGACCCAGTTGCCCGTGGCGAACGCGTGAAGCAGCCTGTGGGTCAGAAGGTCTGGCCTGATGGCGCTGGATATCTTGAGGCCCTTCTTGCGCGTGTACCCGCGCTCTAGCTGGTACTTCAGGTCCTTGATCAGGTTCGTGAACGCGACCCTGAAGAGGTCCTCCATCAGGTCGCCTGCGAGCTTGAGCCTCTTGTTCGCGTAGTGGTCCTTGTCGTCCTCCTTCCTGTGCCCGAGCTCGAGCTCGAGGATGGTCCTGGCCATCCTGCCCAGGAAGATGGACTTCTTCAGCCTGGCGTCGCTCGTGTCGCCCAGGTGCGGGAGCAACGAGCGGTCGATGATGCTCTCGACCTTCTTGGCCCTGTACTCCTTCGCCTGCCCAGTCGCGAACTTGCGCTCCAGGAACAGCACGGCGTCCTCGGTCGTGTATATGCCGTTCGGGGGGTAGAGCTTCTTGTTCTGGCACTCCTCGATGTTGGCGTACACGATGTTGGCCATCTGCGGGTCCGACACGATCGCCTTGAAGATGGCCTCGTCGGACTCCATTCCAAGAGCCTTCATGAGAACTATCAAAGGGATTTGCCCAGAAGCGGCTGGGACCGAGACGACCAGCATACCGTCCTTCTTCTTCTCCATGAGCGTGAGCGCCCTGTACCCCTCCCTCTGGGAGAAGACCTTGGCGACATGCAGGCTGGTGCCGTAGCGCTCGTTGAGCTCGACCATGACCCTGTTCGGCGCGAGGTCCTCGAGGGAGATGAGCGCCCTCTCGGTCCCGCCTATGATGAAGTATCCGCCGGGGTCGCACAGGTCCTCGCCCTGCTCCACGAGGAACGCGCGCAGCTCCTCCGGGGTCGGCTCGCGGTCCGTCTCGATGTTGTCCTTGTGCAGGTTGCACTTCTTGGAGTTGACCATGACCGGAAGGTCGCCTATGTGGACCTTCTCCGGCTCCCTCTCGATGCCGTCCTCGACGACGGTGAACTCGAGGTATATCGGGGCGGAGTAGTTCAGGTTCCTGAGCCTGGCCTCCATCGGGAAGAGGTCGTGGGTCGCGCCGTTGGCCTCCTTGATGACGGGCCTGCCGACCGTGATCGTCGGGCGGGCGTTCGAGTCGATGAGCCCGGTCTTCTCGTCCCTCTTGCGGCCGATGAAGATCTCGATGATCTTCCCCTCGGTCCTGTCCGGGTCGAGGCGGATGACGCCCCTGTCGGCCTCGTCGGGGGACGCGCGCACGTTGTCCACTATCTTCTGCATCCTGCTGTTCGGATGGTCTATCGTCGGCAGGAAGTCGTTGTAGGAAGCAATGTGATGGTTGACGATGCTCCTCTCGCCGAAATAGGTTTCAACAAGTTCCCTCAAGGGTTCACCCCCGTATTACGAGCCTATAGCAGACCGACACACCACTCGTCGAGCTGCGCCTCACGATCTTCACTACCATTCCCTCTTCGACCGGGCCCGCGATCGCGTCGAGCGCGCGTATGCACGGGTCCGCGAGTCGTATCTTCGGAAGCTGGTCCTTGGTCAGCTTGAGCTCCTTCAGGACCTTCTCGGCCTCCTTCTCCGGCAGGAGATGATGCTCGGGAACGAGCTCATGCTCCAGGACGTTAAACTCTTCGGCCATGGCGTTTCACCCCGCAGTCACAAGGTCGAGCGCCCCAGGTCGTTTGCCCCCGGCCTCCCCCATTTCTAGGCCCAATGCGACGCCTGGCGGGCCCGCGGGGATTTCCGAGACTAGTCTGTTAGGCATAGTCATTCGAACCCCGGGCCACCTGCTTAAAAGGCAGATGCTCTTTCTAGGGAGTCCAATACATCGAAAATGCATGAGATTCCTACCTAGCTGAGCTACGGGCCCTGGGCGGCGTGGATACCCTAGGCTGCGTTAGCGGGGCATGTAGTCGCTTCGATTATATAATGCTTTCTTGCGATTCAAGCTTTTTGGTGACGGACCGCGAATATCGTATCTATTTCGCCCGATTAAGATTAATGTGGGGCGATAAAAGGCCGATTCTGGGAAAGTATTATCAACCTTCCGATTGCGGGTCCTTGGCACGGCTATCGACAGTGTGCAGAACCCAGCGTCCGGTGCGCCCTCCTGGCCCTCACTTCTTGAGGGACAGGACGAAATCGTGGGTGTACTTCTTCGCCAGCTCCAGAGCCCCGCTCGCTAGGGGGCCCTTCATGCCCGTCACGGTCAAGCGGAGAACCTCTTCCCTCGGGCTCAGGCCTCTAGCCTTCATCAGATCCCGCATCCTCGGCGCCGCCCCGTAGACGATGTACTTCTCTGCGTCTCTCTTCTCCTTGTCGCTGGCACCCTCGGTCGGCATCGGCAGAATGGTATCGAACGCCACGATCGGCTTGCCCCTCCAGACCTCAACGTCCAGTTTCTTCACGAACTTCTTCGCCTTGCCCGTCATCTTGCTCATCCGAGTAGGCGAGCCGACGAAGAGGAAGTCGCCCTCAGACGGCACCGCCTGCTTGGCCCGGAGGTTCCGCACCTCGGCCCCATGCCCGTCGGCCCTGATCTGCTCTGCAATGGCCTCCGCGACCTGCTTCGTATTCCCGTGCACGCTGTCGAAGACAACCAAACCTTTCATTGTCCTCCCCGACACTGCAACGACCCACCATCATATGATTCTGCGGCCGAACCGGCCTCCGGGCCCTGGTAGGATATAAGGCTGCCCCTGGCCGACTTGCACCAAACGAGTCCGGATTCGCAACCCTGAAATACCCTGGCCGAGAGTAGTTAGCATCGCCATGAGACGCAGATAGAGGCGCACCCATGGGGGCCCAGGGCCTCACATGCTGACTTCGAAGGAGCAGCCCCGGGTCTCGCTTAGAGGGATTGGCGGCATGGGGGAGTGTCGAACCCCGAGCTCGAACCTCCTCTAAGCGCAAACCATTTGGCCCTGGTTCTCGCATGCTGGCTATGCGTGCGTCCGCGATCGCATCTGCGCCGCGCCGATGCTATAGTGTTATATACAGACAGTTTATACCTCAGCCCCGAGGTCGAAGGGCTTGATGGGCCAGGAGAAGATCTGCACTTCATGCGGCGTACGCCTGGTTGGCAGGACGGAGACAACCTTCCTCTGCCCGAGCTGCGGCAAGGTGCTGATCGGAAGGTGCATGAACTGCAGGGACCAGAGCGTCCGCTACAAGTGCTCTGAGTGCGGGTTCGTCGGTCCTTGAGGTGTTTTTCGTGGGAGAGGTAGGTCTTCAGTACAGGGTACTACCAGAGGGGCTCGAGGTGGACCTGGACAGACTCAGGGACGACATCAGGAAGGCCCTGCCAGCGGGGGCGACCCTGAAGGCCTCGGAGCAGAAACCCGTGGCGTTCGGGCTCAAGGCCCTTCATGTCCTTATCGTCCTGGACGACAAGAAGGGCGGGGCGGAGCAGGTCGAGGCGGCGATCGCCGGCGTCGCTGGCGTTCAGAGCGCCGAGGTTGTCGAGATGGGCCTTCTCTGAAGTGCGCGGCCTTCTATGTGGGCAACCATTATCGCGCGGCAAGGTTCTTTCAACGTCATGGAACCCGGGGGAGCGAGGACACTCTGCATCCTGAGGAGGATGAAGCGGAAATCACTTGGCATGTGGAGCCTCACCGGCTATGACCCGACCAAAGCCCGTCCCGAGGAACTTCGGTTCCACATGCTGGACGAGAGGGAAAGGGTCATTGGGCATCTGGCATACGCCAAGTTGGGGATCAGGTTCATGAAGCTGGAGGATTCCTTCCTCAGCACCCCATGGGGCGAAGGGATCATCAGCAGCTCGAAAGAAGGGGTGAGGATCCTCCTGAACGGCCGCGAGCTCTTCCTCATGAAGGGCTCTCTTCTGAGGGGCGGATTCTCGCTCCTGTCTCCGACAGGAGCGAACATGGTATTCCGCCCAATCAAGGGCGGGAGAAACGATATGGTGTATTCAGATGGCAGCGGGTACTTCTCGGTGTCTGAGGAGATGGGACGGTTGCCCGCGCCTCCGCCAGGGAGACCTCTGGAGCTGACGAAGGAGGAGATCAGGAGGCTTCCGAAGGAGGAGAGACCGCGCTCAGTCGAATCACTCGAGTATGTTCAATACAGGTTCAGGGTCTCAGGCATCCTGCCGGTCGAAGAGGATGACCTTGTCGCCGCCCTTGTGATGTTCGCGAGCTACGGCTGCCTGATTGGTGAAATCCCCACATGAACTGGCCCTCGATCTGCCGAGCTGGACTCAGAGAAGAACAAAACAAGGAGTTTGTTGCACCCGGAGGAATCCTGCCGGAGATCTAGGCCTTCGGCCTCGGCCTGATGAATCCGGTCTTCATGAGCATCTTGGTCTGCTTCCTCGCGCGTCCGATGATAGCCTCGGCCTTCTCGTACAGTTCCTGTCTGCTGGCCTTCACCCTCGCGACGCCTTCATTAATCGCGGCCGTACCGACGGCGGCTGCCTCCCTCGGGAAGACCTCCCACTCGTCCATGGTCGGGACGATGTAGTTCTCGTTCAGCCCGTTGTCCTCTGCGGTCTTGGCAATCTCCATGACCGCAGCGACGCACATCGTGTCGGAGATTGTCTTCGCCTTAACATCCAGAGTGCCTCTGAATATGCCCGGAAATCCAAGCGAGTTGTTCACCTGGTTCGGGAAGTCGGATCTGCCCGTGGCGACGACTTTGGCACCGGCATCGAGCGCCTCCCAGGGCCAGATCTCAGGTATCGGGTTGGCAGTCGCGAAGACGATCGAGTCGTCCGCCATCCCCTTAATCCACTCAGGCTTGACGGTGCCGGGCCCTGGCTTCGAAGCGGCAACAAGTATGTCAGCGCCCCTCATCGCATCTGCGGGCCCGCCCACGACCTGCGCCTTGTTGGAGTTCTCGCACATGAACAGCTTCTCCTTGAACCCAGCGCGGACCTCGTCGCATCTGCCCAGGTGCAACGTGCCTTTGGAGTCGCACATGACCATGTTCTCCCACTTGAACCCGGACAGGTGCATTATTCTCGAGATTGCGACGTTCGCAGCGCCCGCGCCTATGAATGCGGCCTTCATCTCTGCGGGCTTCTTGCCAACGACCTTGGCCGCGTTGACTGCTCCTGCCGCGACTATCGTGCCTGTGCCCTGCTGGTCGTCGTGCCAGACGGGTATCTCGCACTCGGCCCTCAGGCGTTCGAGCACGTAGAAGCACTTCGGCTGCGAGATGTCCTCTAGGTTCACTCCGCCCAAGGAGGGCTGCAGAATCTTGACGGTCTCGATGATCTTGTCCGGATCCTTCGTGCCCAGGCAGAGCGGGAATGCATCCACCCCACCAAGGTACTTGAAGAGGAGCGACTTGCCCTCCATGACAGGCATGCCGGCCTCGGGACCGATGTCTCCCAGGCCCAGGACGCGCGTCCCATCGGATATCACACCGACCGTGTTCCACCTGTTGGTGTGCACGTAGGAGAGGTCCTTGTCCTTGTTGATTGCCTTGCAGGGCTCGGCGACGCCTGGCGTATACCAGACCGCGAATGCGCTGAAGTCCCAGACGGCGCACTTCGGCACGACCTCGATCTTCCCCTCGTAGAACGGGTGATAGATCATCGCGAGCCTTGCGGGCTCGTACGCCTTCTTCAGAAGCTGGTCCACCGAGACCTTCTCGAGCGGCTTTCCCATGACCTTCGCTTTCTTGGCTGGAGCCTTCTTCACGGCCTTCTTGACAGCCTTGGATTTCTTTGCCATTCGAATCTACTCCATGCTTTTCGTCCTGATTCGAAACTCGTCGATTGGATTTCTCAATTCCGACAAGTTGGGAAGGATTCCGTCGATTAATAGGTTTTCGTGCCACGCAGGGCAGGCACGCTGGCCAGCATGGATTCCGGCGAGACGAGAATGGTACAAATCGTCCGACAAAAGCGATTTACAGCGGCGACGGTGTTCTGGTTCTTGACGGATATGCGGATGGGTCCGAAGCGCTCGCATCGAGGCAGTTTCGCCCGGCCTCCAGGAACGTAGACAAGGTGTAGTGGACAACTTATTGTACCGAACGCCCGATTTGAGTCGGGCGTAGGGGGAGAACCTGGAGCTCATCACGGCCGCGAAGTACCCGTTCCTGAGGGAGTCGGCGAGGCTCCTGAAGGAGACCGGGGTGACCCTTGACCAGCTGATGTCGAGCGTCGCATACGAGCGCGCGCGCTATCAGGGCAGGGAGCGGGTGATGGAGATGCTGGTTGATGGCTCAATCGACGACCACCCCATGACGACCAAGGTCGACGCCACCATTGAACTCCTGAGCTATCCGATCGCGAGGATGATCGTTTCCGCGGTCGCCGACCCGGGCTTCGTGAGGAGGTACGCGATCGCGGAGGCCAAGAAGGCCAACGAGCGGCTGAGGAACGAGGACATTCCCTTCGTCATGAAGGTCGCGGGGGAGCTAGGACTCGATGTGAGCCCGGAGGATGGAGGCTTCTCCATCGACTTCGCGGACTTCCTCAGGTTCTCAGCCAAGATGAGGAGCAAGTCATGGAAGCTGGTGAACCAGAAGATACAGAAGGGCAGGGTGCAGCTCACCAAGTACAGACTGACAAGGATCATCGAGTCGGTGCTCACGGAGAAGTTCTCCTCGGAGCTCCCTCTTGAGGTGAACGAGGCGATCCTCGGGAAGTTTGCCAGGGAGATCGAGGAGATCAAGGCGGTCCTGGAGGTGCGCAGGAAGGAGCAGCGGACCGAGGGCATGGGCAGGGTGAGCATCGTCCGGTTCCCGCCCTGCATGAAGAAGCTGCTCGAGATGATTAGGGCTGGGGAGAACGTGCCCCACTCTGGCAGGTTCGCCTTGGTCGCCTTCCTTCACACGCTCGGCATGGACTCCGAGGAGATACTTGAGACCTTCTCGACAGCTCCTGACTTCGACGAGAGGAAGAGCAGGTACCAGGTGGAGCACATATCGGGCGAGATCTCCGGTACTGAGTACACCCCGCCAGAGTGCAGCACTATGAAGAGCTACGGCATCTGCTTCGACCCGGACGATCTGTGCCAGCGGATCAAGCACCCGTTGAGCTACTACAGGTTCAAGAGAAGAGCGTTCAGGTCACGCAAGTGACTTCC
>DYTN01000041.1:0-1029 GCA_020725925.1 Methanobacteriota archaeon | reverse complement strand
TATCATCATCCAGGCGATGAGCGAGTAGCCGAAGATGTCGTTGATGAACTCGCCGTTCCCGAGCTCGAAGAGGTACTGGACCAGGGCGACTATCACGAGCACTGCGATCCTATCCGCGCGCCCAAGTATCCCTCTGTACTCCCTGGTGAGACCGAGGGCCTGCGCCTGGGTGCCCATGTAGCTCGCGAGCAGCACACCGATGACCGCGAACAGGCCGAAGGACACTGGGCAACGAGGGCTGAGGGCTATGGCCGCCAGGATGATGGCGTCTGAGTACCTGTCAATGACATGGTCCACGAAGTCGCCTCGCTTCGACGCTTTGGATGATATCCTCGCGACCTTGCCGTCCAGCGCGTCGAGGGTGCCGCTCACGAGAACTGCGATTGCAGCGAGCAGGAGAAAGTGCGGCCAGTCGAACGCGAAAAAGAATGCCGCGAGAATCGCGAACACGAGGGACGCGAGGGAGAGGTAGTTCGGGTTGACGTTGCTGAGCCTCTTTGCGGCGGGCGAGAGTATCTTGTCTGCCTCGCCACGGTAGCTGTCTAGAACCAGCTCAAAACCTCCTCGCTCCAGTCAACATTGCCCACACGATATTTCTGCCTTTCTCCGGCGACTATCCTCTCGATTGCTCTGGCAACGTCGCGAGGCTTCTTGTCCGTCGTGTCAATCTCGCACACCTCGGCGACATTCTCGAGCGTTTCGACCAGAACGACGTCTACTGCCTCCGCCTCAACGTTCTCTCTGACCTTCCTCTCGTCCCAGCCCTTCTTCCTCAGCCTCCTCTCGAGGACCCTCGGAGAGCATCTGAGGACGACCGCAACGTCTGGCCTCAGCATGTGGGAGAAGTGCCCTTCGATGATCATGTCGCCCTCCATCCTGGCAACCGCGCGCGCAAGCTTCGCCACGTCCACTTCCTTGGTCTTCCTCGATCTGTCGTAGCCGCTGACCAGACCGAGCTCCTCGACGAGGTCATTGACGTGAACGACCGGCAAGGTCTTGACAAGCGCGCACACGCTTGTCTTGCCCACC
>DYTN01000040.1 GCA_020725925.1 Methanobacteriota archaeon | reverse complement strand
GGAACGCTTCTGGGCCGAAAGCTCCGGCGCCCAAGGATTGGTCTGCGGCCTATCAGGTTGTAGTGGGTGTAAAGGACCCACTAGCCTATGACGGGTATGGGCCTTGAAAGAGGGAGCCCAGAGATGGACTCTGAGACATGAGTCCAGGCCCTACGGGGTGCAGCAGTCGCGAAAACTTCACAATGGGAGCAATCCCGATGAGGGAATTCCAAGTGCCAGCACTTAGTGTTGGCTGTTCTCCTGTCTAAAAAACAGGAGAAGTAAGGGCCGGGTAAGACGGGTGCCAGCCGCCGCGGTAATACCCGCGGCCCGAGTGGTGGTCGATATTATTGAGCCTAAAACGTCCGTAGCCGGTCTCGTAAATCCTTGGGTAAATCGGCCAGCTTAACTGTCCGAACTCCGAGGAGACTGCGAGGCTTGGGACCGGGAGAGGTCAGAGGTACTTCCAGGGTAGGGGTAAAATCCTGTAATCCTAGAAGGACCACCGGTGGCGAAGGCGTCTGACTAGAACGGATCCGACGGTGAGGGACGAAGCCCTGGGGCGCAAACGGGATTAGATACCCCGGTAGTCCAGGGTGTAAACGCTGCGGGCTTGGTGTTGGGGGTCCTTTGTGGGCGCCCAGTGCCGGAGAGAAGTTGTTAAGCCTGCTGCTTGGGGAGTACGTCCGCAAGGATGAAACTTAAAGGAATTGGCGGGGGAGCACCGCAACGGGAGGAGCGTGCGGTTCAATTGGATTCAACGCCGGACAACTCACCAGGGGCGACGGTTACATGAAGGCCAGGTCGACGACTTTGCCTGATTTTCCGAGAGGTGGTGCATGGCCGTCGTCAGTTCGTACCGTAGGGCGTTCTCTTAAGTGAGATAACGAACGAGACCCTCGCTGCTAATTGCAAACCCTTCCGCGAGGAAGGATGCACATTATCGGGACCGCTGGTGCTAAATCAGAGGAAGGAGAGGTCAACGGTAGGTCAGTATGCCCCGAATCCCCTGGGCTACACGCGCGCTACAAAGGCTGGGACAATGGGCCCCTATGCCGAAAGGCAACGGCAATCCCGAAACCCAGCCGTAGTTCGGATTGAGGGCTGTAACTCGCCCTCATGAAGCTGGATTCCGTAGTAATCGCGAGTCAACATCTCGCGGTGAATATGCCCCTGCTCTTTGCACACACCGCCTGTCAAACCATCCGAGTTGGGTCCAAGTGATGTTGTCTCTGATTGGGGCGCTAGAACTTGGGTTCAGCAAGGGGGGTTAAGTCATAACAAGGTATCTGTAGGGGAACCTGCAGATGGATCACCTCCTACGCAACATGGAGGGGCACTACCCCTCCACCAAACCTTGGTGGGGTTCCGAGCACCTAAGACTCGAATCTGCCATCGAACGTCGCGCGATATTTTTTCTTCAATCCGATGAAGGAGCGTGAGCACTGCGCGCCGAATTCGGTCAAACTGCCAGCTCTCAGAAATGGGAAGCTGAAGAGGTTTGGGGGTTTGAGCCCGGACTCGCCTACGGCTTCTTGCGCGACATCATGAACATCAGCGCGAGCAGCACGATCACGATGATCAGCAACACGAGGTTCACCATGCCCCAGAGTCCTGAGCTGTCCACGCTCGCCTTCACGTCCTCCTGGTCGCTCTGAAGGGCATCCAGCTGGTCTTGCAGGGCCTCGATCTGATCCATAATGGCGGTGTCGCTTGCGTTGACGATGCTCTTGAGCGAGTCCAGCTGAGCCTGGAGAGCGTCAAGGTCGGCGGCCTGCAGGTCCATGTCGGACTCCATCTCGTCGAGCTGGTCCTGCAGCAACGAGATGCGCTCTTCGACCGACGTGGTCCAAACGGTGACGGTGACTGAATCTTCCTTGATCCCACCATCATTCATGTAGGCGCGGACCGTGACCGTGTGCGAGGAGTCGTCTGGGAGGGCCGTCGTGTCCCACACCCACGTCCAGGTCTGTATCAGCCAGGAAGAGGACTGCGTCGCAACGACACTCCCGTCCACCATGAAGTCCACGAACGAGAGACCGACCATCGGATTCGAGAGCGTTGCCGTGATCGCGACTTCGCCGCTCACGATGGAGCCGTCACCTGGGGACGTGATCTGGAGATTGTCCAGCACGATATCTGAAACCACCAGAGTCGAGACCATGTCCAAGATCGAGGCGCCGTCATAGCCTCCCGCTAGGAAGATCCTTCCGTAGTCGTCGACGGCCGTGCCGAAGCCAGAACGAGCAGGCCATACGCCAGCCGAGCTAGAATACGACCACTCATCTGCCTCGACGTCGTAGCGCTGAACTGACGAAACCTGGCCGCCCCAAGAGATCCAACCAGCGTCCGAGCCCCCGAAGTAGTACACGTAACCATTCCTGCCCAATGCGGAGCCTGAGAAGGTCGTTGCAGTCAAGAGCGGCGACACGGTGCTCCAGGTATCAGCGACGGGATCGTAAACATCCACGCGGTCGGTGGCGAATCCAGCCCAGGACCTTCCACCCATGACGATTATGGCTGTGTCGTTGTAGGCAACCGCATGCCGCAACCAGATATTCTCTGGCTGGTCGGCACCATAGCTCCATGCATTCGAGGTCACGTTGTAGATGAGCGTAGAATAGTAGCTGCCGACCGGCCCGAAGACGTATATTCTGCCGTCCCCTCCTTGAACTGCCGGGCAGCCCCCGACGACGACGGGGGCATCAGCTCCGCGGAACCAGGTGTCGTTGCCCGGGTTGTAGATCTGGAGCCATTCTGTGTAGCCGTGGCTCACATTCCAGCCGCCTATGACATAGAGCCGACCGTCAGAGCCCTTCACATATGCGCTCAGCTCGACCCCGTAAATCATCGGCTTGCCGTAGGTCGTGTCACCCGTGTCCGGGTCGTACAGCATCATGGTGGCAGGAGCCATTGTCCACCCATCTATGCCAAACACCTCGCCACCGACAACGGCAATCTTTCCATCCAGCTCGAACACTGCTGGATATACTCGCTGCTGAATCAAGTTCCCTACATTCGAAAACGCTTCTGACGGCTCCGCCGCGACATGGGTCGTCATGACGACGAATGCGGTCATGCACAACGCCAAGACAGCTGCCATCGAGAGAGTTCTCGTTCTCGCTGATTGGCATTCCATCCTTCTGCACCTTCCTCTAGCATCATGCCAACTGATGTGGCATCCTGTTATCGGGATACTCGCTATTTAATTGTAGGTCGGAGAGCAGTCAGAGGGATTTGCGACAACTCAGACCGAGTATCGAACAATGGACGAGAATCAACTTGCGGATTGCGCGACTCGTTCTGCTGAGAGCCCCGGCTCATCAACACTTTTCGAGACAGTGTTCCTAATGTTTTTATACCTCGGCCGATTACACTGGGACCAGGGTCATGAGCGGGTCTGGACTGCTTTGTTCCCAGCCCGCGAACGACGCAGGTGATGGTCGGCTCAGGGAAGAGATAGCATGATGATTCTGAAGATGAAGAAGGAGGACCTCTCCACCTTCCTCGACTCCGTCAAGGAGTGGGGGGAGCTTCGGGGTCCGACGAAGAAGGAGGGCAGGGTCACCTACTCAAGGGTGGACTCGCTCTCGCAGATGGACCTCAAGGCTGCCAGGACCATCATACCGCCCAAGAAGTTCCTCTACCCGCCGAGGTTCACGATGTTCGATTACGACCAGGACGGGTACACGGAGCGCCTGGGAGATGTGCCCAAGCGCGTCCTGTTCGGCATCCACCCGTGCGACATCCACGGCATCCTGATCATGGACAAGCTGTTCCTGGAGACCTACAAGGACCCGTACTACGCCGAGCGCAGGGAAAAGACCCTCCTCCTCGGGCACAGCTGCATACCGGACGACAAGTGCATGTGCATCGCTACGAACACGGACTTCGTCGCGGAGGGGTTCGACCTGTTCTTCTCCGACCTGAAGATGTTCTACCTCGTATGGGTCGGCTCTACCAAGGGCCACGACCTCATCAGGCTCAAGCCGGAGCTGTTCAGCAGGGAGCTGGACAAGAACGACATCCTGAACTACACGGAGTACAGGAAGTGGAAGAACTCCCAGTTCAAGACGAAGATAGACCTCACGGGCATGCCGGACATATTCGAGCTGGGGTACGGCAGCCCCGTCTGGGACCAGCTCGGGGACAAGTGCCTCTCGTGCGGCCAGTGCACGATGGTCTGCCCGACCTGCAACTGCTACAATGTCGTTGACGAGGTAGAGCTCGGGGCGCTTGAGGGCACCAGAGACAGGTTCTGGGACAGCTGCATGTTCAGAGAGTACTCGCTCGTCGCGGGCGGGCATAACTTCAGGGACAAGCGGTCTGACAGGCTGCGCCTCTGGTACACGCACAAGCTGCAAGCGTTCATCGGGGAGTTCGGCAAGCCCGCGTGCGTCGGCTGCGGAAGGTGCGTCGAGACCTGTCCTGTCGAGATCAACGTCGTGACCGTGTCCACCGCACTCAAGGAGCAGGAGGTGGGCAAGTGAAGAAGCTGTGCGTCGTGCTGGACGAGCGCGAGGTCCAGGACAACCCCTACAGGCCCGACATGTGGAGGATCGTGAGGCGCTATCCCCTGACGAACGATGTCAACTTCTATCAGGCGAGGCCCGTCGAGATGGAGGAGGCGCTCAAGTTCAACTACAAGCCGGGGCAGTTCGTCATGGTCTCAATACCAGGCGAGGGGGAGGCCCCGTTCTCGATATCGTCTACGCCCTCAAGGCCGGGCATGCTCGAGTTCTGCATTCGCAAGACCGGCTCGCTCACGGAGACCCTGTTCGAGGTCAAGGAGAACCATACCCTGGGCGTCCGCGGCCCATACGGCAACGGCTTTCCGATGGACAAGATGGTCGGGAAGGACATCATGATCATAGCGGGCGGCCTGGGTGCGGCGCCCCTGAGGTCGCTGCTCCTGTACGTGCTTGACAACAGGGATCAGTTCGGCAAGCTCACCTACCTGCACGGCGCGAGGACGCCTGGGGAGATGCTCTTCAGGGAGGAGTTCATCCAGCTGAAGGAGCGTGAGGACCTGAACTGCCTCCTGACGGTCGACAAGGACGACACGGACAAGTGGCAGTTCAGGCAGGGCGTGGTCACGGAGCTGTTCAAGCATGTGGGTCCCATCGACAGCAAGAACACCTTCGCCGTCGTCTGCGGCCCACCCGTCATGTACAGGTTCGTCATGCCGCACCTGGTCAGGCTGGGCCTGCCAAAGCACCAGATACTGATGACGCTCGAGAGGAGGATGAAGTGCGGCGTCGGCAAGTGCGGCCACTGCGCGATAGAGTATCTGTACACGTGCATAGACGGTCCGGTGTTCACATACTGGGACGTTCTCCACATGAAGGAGATCATAGGGAGGGGTGTGAGTGACAAGACAGTCGCCTAAGGTCGGCGTGTACGGCTTCACGGGCTGTGCGGGCGACCAGCTCATGATTCTGAACTGCGAGGACCAGCTCGTGGACCTGTTCGGGGCGACCGAGATTCGCTCGTTCGTCATGGCCAAGAGCGACAACCACGAGGGCGAGCTGGACGTCGCTTTCATCGAGGGCTCCATATCGACCGAGGAGCAGCTCAAGAAGCTCAAGGAGATCCGGGAGCGTGCCAAGGTCGTCATAGCGATAGGCACATGCGCGAGCCATGGCGGCCCCCAGGCGATGAAGCTGGGCGAGGGCGGCTGGGAGGAGCGCTACAGGAAGGTCTACGGGAACGCGAAGATCACGATCTCGAAGGCCTTCGAGGCGCAGCCGATAGACGCCTTCGTCAAAGTGGACATGTACATCCCCGGGTGCCCGATAGACAAGGGCGAGTTCCTCGCGGCCGTGTCGAAGCTGGTTGCCGGGAGGCACCCGTACCTGTACAAGTTCCCAGTGTGCACCGAGTGCAAGTGGAAGGAGAACCCGTGCATTCTGTACGCGGGCAAGTTCTGCGGCGGCCCGCTCACGAAGGCGGGCTGCGGGGCGGTTTGTCCGTCCTACGGACTGCCGTGTGTCGGCTGCTGGGGCCCGACGGACGACCTCAATGTGTCATCTGAGTACAAGCTCCTGAAGGAGAAGGGGTACAACCCTGACGAGATCCTGAGGAAGCTCAGGAAGTTCGGAGGGGCGAAGGTGGCCCAGCTCCTCAAGGACGTCGAGAACAAGGGGGCGAAGGCATGAGGGAGCTCAACGTGGAGGCTCTGGCAAGGGTCGAGGGAGACGGCGGCATAACCGTCACCCTGGACGGCAAGAAGGTCAAGAGCGTCACGCTGGACATACACGAGGGGCCGAGGCTCATCGAGCAGCTCGTGAAGGGCATGACCCCCGCGGACGACCTCAACGTCATACCGAGGATATGTGCCATATGCACGCTCTCGCACAGGTACTCTGCCATCAGGGGCCTGGAGAAGGCCCTCGGGATCACGCCCCCGGAGAAGGCCCAGCTCACCAGGGAGCTCATGATGCTCGGGGAGAACGTCGAGAGCAACTCGCTCCACACCTTCCTGCTCGCGCTGCCCGACTTCCTCGGGTACCCGTCCGCGATAGCCATGCTGAACGACTATGCGGACGACGTGAAGCGCGCGCTGAGGCTGAAGAAGTACGGCAACCACGTGATGGCGGTCACGAGCGGGAGGATCGTCCACGGGGAGAACCCGGTCCTGGGAGGCTTCGGGAAGTACCCAGCCAGGAAGGCCCTGGAGGAGATCAAGCTGAAGGCGCACGAGCTCGTGCCGGACGCGGTCCGCGCGGTCGAGCTGTTCGCATCGCTCGAGTACCCGACCTACTCGGAGGCGGACATGATGTTCATGTCCGTGAACGCGCCCAAGAAGAGCTTCGGGTTCGCGGGCGACAACATATTGATCTCGAACGGCAAGGAGGTCAGCGCGGAGGACTACAAGAAACTCACGAACGAGAGGGTCGTGACGCACTCCTTCGCCAAGCGGTCGCTCTATCAGGACGGGACCTTCACGGTCGGCGCGAACGCAAGGATGGTCAACATGGGCAAGCGCCTGGACGGCCAGGCCGCGGACCTGTTCAAGGAGCACTACAACGACAGGTGGCTCAAGAACCCGCTGTACAACAACCTCGCCCAGGCGATAGAGATGCTCTGGTCCCTGGAGCACATCCCGGATGCGGCGGACCAGGTGGCGTCCATGGAGGACCCGGCCACGGCGGAGCCGACCAGGCAGACCGGGTCAGGCACGGGCGCGGTCGAGGCCCCGAGGGGCACCCTCTACCACCACTACGAGATCAAGGACGGGCTGATCGACGTCGCGGACATCATCACACCGACCGCGCAGAACCTGGACGACATCGAGAGGCACATGAAGCTCACGGCCGAGAGGATGCTCTCGGAGGGCAAGAAGGACGACGAGGTAAGGCTCCACCTCGAGATGGTGGCGAGGGCGTACGACCCATGCATAAGCTGCGCGACTCACCTGGTGACGCTGAAGAGGATCTGACCGCCAGGCTCGGAAGGATCGCTGGCAAGGGCAAGGTCTATGTTCTCGGCCTGGGGAACGTCGACCGTGCGGACGACGGCGCGGGCGTGCTCGTGGCGAAAGACCTCAAGGAATCCTTTCCCGACTATTCGTTCTCAGAGCATGACGGCGTCGAGGGGACCGTCCTGGACATCTCCGAGCGCAGGGAGGATTCGGTGGTCTTCTTCGTCGACGCCTCGGACATGCGCCTTGAGCCCGGGGCAATCAAGGTCATCGACAGAAGGGAAATCAAAGAAACCGAGATATCCACGCACAGAGTCGCGGTCGCGCTGATGGCATCGCTGCTCGAACGAGGCGGAAAGAGGTCGGCGGTCATCGGCATCCAACCCAGGAAGATCGAGTTCAGAGGGGAGATGTCGCCCAGAGTCATGAGGGCCGTAGACGCTGTCGCGCGTGCGCTGAGATCGCTGATGGAGTCCAACAACCGCTGACCGAGCGGGCCAGTACCTCAGGAAAGCTTTATGTTGGGCTATCTCATACTATGGGTCCCGTGAGACAAGATGAAGGTCATTGTGGTCTCAGGGGGAGTTTTGTCGGGACTTGGGAAGGGCATCACATCCTCCTCGATAGGCACGGTCCTGAAGGCTAGAGGGCTCAAAGTAACGGCGATGAAGATCGACCCGTACCTCAACTTCGACGCTGGGACGCTGAACCCGTTCGAGCACGGCGAGGTGTTCGTGCTGGACGACGGGTGCGAGGCGGACCTCGACCTGGGCAACTACGAGAGGTTCCTCGACGCGCACCTCACATGCGACCATGTCGTGACCACGGGCAAGGTGTACGGGAGCGTGATCGAGAAGGAGCGGACGGGCAACTTCCTGGGGAAGACCGTCCAGATAATCCCGCACATAACGAACGAGATCAAGTCCATGATCTCGAACGTCGCGATCAAGTCCGGGGCGGACGTGACGATAGTCGAGCTCGGGGGCACCGTGGGCGACATCGAGTCCATGCCATTCCTCGAGGCCATGAGGCAGATGAGGTCCGAGCTGGGCCACGACAGCTTCCTGTTCGTGCACACGACGCTCGTGCCCATCCTGGGAACTCTGCAGGAGCAGAAGACGAAGCCGACCCAGCACTCCGTGAAGGAGCTGAGGTCGGTGGGCATTCAGCCCGATGTGATAGTCGCCAGGTGCGAGAGGCCCTTGGACGAGGGCGCGAAGAGGAAGATCGCGCTGTTCTGCGATGTGCCGTTGACTGCGGTGATCAGCGCCCCAGATGCGAAGTCGATCTACCAGGTCCCGATATTCCTCGAGGAGCAGGGGCTGACCGACTATCTGCTCACAAAGATGAACATCAAGAGCAGGCCGGACGGGCTGGCGGACTGGAAGAAGTTCCTGAACAAGGTGATGAACCCCAAGCATGAGGTCAAGATACTGCTCGTGGGGAAGTACATGGACCAGCGCGACTCATACATGAGCCACTACGAGGCTTGACACGCGTGTGAAGTTCCTGCGGATGGAGTCGGAGGACATCAACAAGGAGGGCTGCAGGTGTCTGCTCGAGGAGGCGGACGGCATTCTGATCCCGGGCGGGTTCGGCTCCAGGGGCATCGAGGGCAAGGTCGAGGCCATCAAACACGCCAGGGAGAACAAGGTGCCTTTCCTGGGGGTCTGCCTGGGCTTCCAGCTGGCCAATGTGGAGTTCGCCAGGAACGTGCTGGGGATGGGGGACGCGAACAGCACGGAGTTCGATCCGCACACCGCGCATCCTGTCGTAGACCTGCTGCCCGAGCAGAAGAACGTGACCAAGAAGGGCGCGACCATGCGGCTGGGCGCGCAACAGGTGATCGTCGAGAAGGGCTCCATGGCCGAGAAGCTGTACAAGGCGACGGAGATCATGGAGAGGCACAGGCACAGGTACGAGATCAACCCACACTACATAGACACGATCCAGTCGAAGGGGCTGAGGTACACGGGCAGGTCGCCGGACGGGAAGAGGATGGAGATCGCGGAGCTGCAAGGGCATCCGTTCTTCGTCGGGTCGCAGTTCCACCCAGAGTTCAAGTCACGGCCAGGAAGGCCGGCCCCCCTGCACTACGGCCTGGTCAGGGCTGCTCTGGAGTACTCGCAGAAGAGGAAGCGCTAGGCGTCTCGTCGGG
>DYTN01000039.1 GCA_020725925.1 Methanobacteriota archaeon | reverse complement strand
ATCATCAGGGAACGGAAGGCCCCGGCGGAGGTGGACCAGCTGTTCAAGCGGATGAAGGCGGAGTTCGGGCCGTTCCCGTTCGCTGGCAGGTGGTGCGAGGCTCTCGGGAGCGATACTGACGCCCTGGTGACGAAGATGTTCAGGCTAGGCATGATCATGAGCTACCCAGTCCTCACAGACATGGGGAACGGCGTAGTGGCCCAGGCGGAGCACTCGGTCATCGTAACCAAGGACGGATGCGCGGTTCTGACCTGAGCACCTCCGTTTCCTGTGGAAGTTCGGCAACGAGAGCACACCTTATCGATATCTAGCCCCCAGAACCTCACGCCCTCTACATTGTACAAGAAAAAGTTGGGTGGAGAGGCACGACGAACACCCCTTTTGTGAAAAAGTTGTGGGTGGTTCGAAATTCTGGAGGAAAGGGCGAGGTGTGTTGGTAATGCCTCTCCATGTTGGAGACGCAGTGCGTCCTCACGCACTGTTCGGACATCTTTATCCATGTTCTATCTTTAATTCCTTTCGGTTTCACTTCTTGTCGAGCGGTGTCCGCTAGTCGAATCGTTCCATCCGTGTACCAGAATCGCCATATTGCATGATCCCTCGAGGGTGCAAGGCGTTTTCGCGCAGCCTTCTCGGCGGGGCCTTGCATTTCCATAGAGCGCTCGCACAGGGAATGTTTATTATCCTATCGACCTTAACGAAATGTCCGAGCGAGGGTAGCCAAGCAAGGTCAAAGGCGACAGACTCAAGATCTGTTCCCGCAGGGGTCCTCCGGTTCGAATCCGGACCCTCGCACATTTTAATGCATGAGTGTGAATTAATGTTCGGTCAAAGATCTATCGAAGACGTTTCGCTGGCGGCAACAACACAAGGACAGAAGTGTGCGTGGTCGCCGCAATCCTCCTCTCCTTCTCGGTCAAGAACCCCCGGCGGGATTCGGCCCAGTCTCCTCTCAACAGAATCAGGTCCGCTCGTCTCTGCTCTGCGAACTCGACCAAGTCCCTGCTGACATCTCTGACCAGCAGAATCCTCGGGGTCAGTCTTCGGAGCACAGGCAGGCCACTGACGGACTTCAGGAACGACATCTCGTGTTCGGCGTCCACGAGTGATTCGGGCCGATAGGTTGAGTACAGAGGTATGGTTTGGGGGATCTTGATCACCTTCGCTGCCACCACATCCACGTCAGGAATCCTGGCGGACGAAGTCAGCGCTCCCGCCAGGGCGAACACCTCCGGATGGAATTCGTCGAGGACCGGTATCAGGAGCCTGCGGATCGGTTCGATAGTGGCTTTCTGCTCTTTGGGGGCGCTTACGAGTACCACGCGCCTCTCCGAGAGTTCGGAGATCCAGCTCGCTCTCTTCCTTGCTCCACGGCTGGCGAAGATGCTAGATCGGACCGGCACGACAATCATCTCGGCACCCACCCGGTCCGCGTAGCGTTTCACAGCTTGAGAGGCTGACCTCATCTCCTTGACTCCTTTCGTCGTTTCCAGCTTGATGTGTTCTGCGGGTATTCCGGCATTGGCAAGGAACTCTCTCTCCCGTCCCGACAATGCCTTCGTTGAAGCGACAACTATCTTCGATCCTGATTGCTCCGCCACGCCCACTGCGAGCGGCAGAGCCGCTCTCACATCCTGCGGGAACGGACTCAGAACTACTACCGGCGAGCCGATTTGCACGAACGGCGCGCGCCTTGCGGCTTTCATTGGGGTGTACTTGGGTGCAGGTATCGCGATTGGAACAGGCGGCGGCACATGCATTGGCGGGGCTGGTAGCAGCACGGTCCGCACAACGTGCTTACGTGCCTCCTCGAGCAGGAGGACTACGGGCGCGAAGCTGAAGAGGTACAGCCACTCGACCGGTTCCAGGGGCCTCGATCCGAAGACGGACTGCATGAATGGCACGTACACGATGGCAAGCAGTATGGCTAGCTCCGCGGCGAGGCTGGGCAGAAGCCACTTGTTCGCCCTGATGCTCATTGCGAACGATGATCGGATGTTCGTCCTCGTCGCGAAGAAGTTGCCGAGCTGGCCTGCCATTATGGCGACTAACACGACAGTCGTGCCTTTCAGATAGGCGTCGTTGTCCGTGACCGTGGACGTGCCGAGAGACCATCCTGAATCACGCCAAACGGTGAAGCACCACAGGATCGCCACGATACCCGTGAGAGCGCCGACGTAGAAGGACCGCGCGAGGGTCTTGATGTCGAAGAGCCTGCTGGTCCTCGATCGCGGTGGTCGTTCCATGATGCCCGGCTCAGGAGGCTCCATAGTGAGGGAGATGGACGGGAGAATCTCCAGAAGAAGATCGATGGCCAGCACACCTACGACCGCCAGTGGAAGCGGGGTCTGGAAGAGGACGAACACTATGAATGTCATCAGCTCCGCCCAGTTGTGGCTGAACACGTAGACGATGAACTTCTTCAGGTTGTCAAAGACAGACCGACCGACTTCGACTCCTCCCACGATTGATGCGAAGTTGTCGTCCAGGAGCACCATGTCTGCTGATTCCCGGGCGACGTCCGTTCCCGTGATGCCCATGGCGATTCCGATGTCGGCCTCGAGGAGCGCGGGGGCGTCATTGACTCCGTCTCCCGTGACAGCGACGGTCTCCCCTTTCTCCCTGAAGATGCGGACGATTCTCAGCTTCTGCTCGGGCGTGACTCGCGCGAAGACGAGCTCCGGGATGCTGAGGACGTCCCGGAGATCCTTGTCTGTCCGCTCGTGGAGCTTCTCGCAGGACATCACAAGGCTGTCAGAAGAAGTGATTATGCCTACCCTTCGGGCGATCGCCTCTGCGGTCAGAACATGGTCGCCGGTCATCATCACGATCTTGATGCCTGCCCTGCGGGCCTTCATGACGGCTTGCGCCACATCTCTGCGGGGAGGGTCCAGGATGGCGACGAGTCCGACGAAGGTCAGCTCCGTCTCGACAGATGCGGAATCGTACTTATCTGACTCCCCCGGCAGATCCCGGACTGCGAGTGCAATCACCCGGTAGGCATCGCGTGCGAAGTCGTCTATCTGCGCGAGTATCTTCATTGAGAGCTCGCCCGTGAGCGTCACAACCTTGTCCTTCCACAGGATGGTCTTTGAGCGGGCAACGATCTCGCTCCCAGCGCCTTTGACGTACGCTCGGACATTCCCTTCCCTCGACTTGTGTATGCTAGTCATCATCTTCCTGGTTGATTCGAACGGGATCATGCCGATCCTGGGCATCTCCTCGAGGGCGTTCTTCGGATCAAGGCCGGCCTTTGCAGCGAGGACCAGCAGGGCGGCATCGGTCGTGTCGCCTACGGCCGTCCAGCGGTACTTCCTCCGGTCGAGGGGGGGACAAGGGTTGCCTTGTTGTCCAGTGCTGCGATCTCACAGAGGGTCTGCAAGTCCTTGCGTTCGGAAGCACTAAGCTCCTCATCCTTGAGGTACACAGCTCCTTCGGGCTCGTATCCCTCACCGGAGACATCGAAGACTCCCCCGCTCGTCCAGATCTTCCTCACCGTCATCTGGCCTTCCGTGATTGTGCCTGTCTTGTCCGTGCAGATGACCGTGACTGACCCGAGAGTCTCGGCTGAGGAGAGACGCTTCACGACCACGTTTCGCTTCGACATCGCTAGGCTGCTGAGCGCGAGGGACAGAGTGAGCGTGATCTGCAGCCCCTCAGGCACCACGCAGACCATGACGCCGATCATGAAGAGTATGCTGTCCGAGATGGGCAGACGCAGGAATTGAAGGGCGATCACCAAGAAGAGAACACCGATCGCGATGGCCGCGAGGAAGTTGAGTCGAGCAGTGAGGTTGATTTCCCTCTGGAGCGGGCTCAGTGGCTCCTCGATGGCTCTTGCGATTCCCACGACCTGTCCGAACCTGGTGTTGGCTCCAGTGGCTAGAACGACCGCGGTTCCTGATCCTGATGCGACCGTCGTCCCCGCGAATATCAGGTTGGTGATTTCCTCAGCGGCGCAGTCCTCAGGGCTCTTGCACGCGTCATATCTGGCCTGAGGCTCCGCCTCGCCGGTCAACATCGAGTTGTCGACCGAGAACTGGAACGCAGAAATCAGGCGCGCGTCCGCGGGCACCTTGTCGCCTTCTTCGAGGGCAACTACATCGCCTACGACCACCTCCGATGTGGGGATTTGCGCAACCTTGTGGTCCCGCATGACGCGGATGTTCTCAGGCACGAGCAGGCGCTGTGCCTCGATCGCCCTCTCTGCTCTGTGTTCCTGGAACAGGCTGAAGATGACGCTCACGAGCACGACAGCGATGATCGCGAAGCCCATCTCGATCGAGCTCATGTCCTGCGAAGATATCCCAGTGATGAACGACAGAATCGCCGCAACGATGAGCAGAACGTTGAACAGATTCTTGAACTGGACCGCGGCCTTGCGCGTCAGGGGCTGCTTCTTCGCCTCGGGCAGGATGTTGGGTCCGTGCTCCTTGAGCTTTAGGCGGGCCGCCTCTTTGGAGAGGCCCTCAGGGCCGGTCCTCAGCTCCTCGAAGAGCTTGTCAGCTGGTACACGCGTGAGTCTGAAGATGTCCGGTGAGCCGCTCTTCGAGTTCGCCATACGTACTCCTTCCGATGTTGAGAGCCGCATCGCCCTTGCATAATCGTCGCTGTTATGCCAAGTCAGTTCTTGAGCATTTGTGCCATACATCGCAGAACGGCCCGTATTTATAGCCAGATTGCGAGGAGCCTGTTTTGACCCAGACAAGGCCTCAGGGAGAAACGAATGGGTTTTGGATGCGCATGTGCATGCAGGTGACGAACAGGAGATGCCGCTGGCCGCAGTGAAGACCATCCAGGAAGTCATCTATTGGCAGTACGCGAAGCTGATTGCCAGATCAGCTGGTCAGGGCAAGAAGTTCGGATTCATCATGGACAGATTCAAGAAACTCCAATCAGGGGAGATCAATTGGTCTGGCTCCATAAGGGAGTACATCAAAGAGCAGGAGGTATCAGGACAGTGCATTTACTGCGGGAGCAAGAAGGATCTCTCTGTAGACTACTTGATTCCAAGAGCGAGGGGAGGTCCGGAGTCTGGAGACAATGCCGTCACCGCCTGCAGGGCGTGCAACTCATCGAGGGGGGACAAGGGAATCTACGAGTGGTTTGAGCTCGACAGAAGGAACGAGGTGCCGAGAATCGTCGAGGGCAAGTACCTGAAGGAGCTCCACACACTTCACGAAAGGAAGGGCACGCTCGATATCGATCGCGCGGGTTTGGACAGGCTGTGCAAAGACTGCAGGCCAGGATACTTGTGCAAGAAGACAGCCCTCACGGTCTACTGCCTCGAGAGCGTGTTCTAGCAAGCTTCAGTTGTATGGATGAGAATTCTGCGATGAGCCAAGAGACTAGCCTGAGTCGGATACCGGGAAGGCGCGACTGGCGATAGCCTCAAACTCAAATTAGCGTACCCTATTTGCCATCATGACTTGGTCGGGCATTCACTCGGGAGTCGATTTGAGAATCATAGTGTCCAGCTTCAACCGACGGCATGTTCTGTGCAGAAATCGGGGGAGTCGATCCCAAGTCCATGCTCATCGATATTCGAAAGACATTTCCTTAGAGAGATCGTCAGTCCTCCGGTGGCCAAACGTCTCTGTTGTCCACTCTTTGATTTCATCTCTAACCCGCCTGAACGAGGATAAGGCATTGCCCGAACCCGAGGTGTCCGCCGGGTCGTCAAAGCCGTGGTGGATGTACTCTTTTCCCCCCGGAAAGAAAGGGCAGACTCCTGCAGCATCGTTGCACAGGGTTACCACATAGTCGATTTCTCTTCCCACGAACTCGCTCACGTTCTTCGAACGGCTGTGCGAAATGTCGATTCCGATTTCGGACAATACGATGACTGCGAGAGGATTCACAGCGGTCGGATTGGTGCCAGCGCTGAAGGCCTCGAATCGGTCTCCGTAGAGGCTTCTGAGAATGCCCTCCGCCATCTGCGATCTAGCTGAGTTGTGTGTGCATAGGAACAGGACCTTCTTGCGCTGACCCGTGTCACTCATGGAGATCGTTCTCTGAGTTCATACCATGTCTCGGTGTGTTGTGTCGTTGACGGACCTTGCCGAGTGATGACATGAGAACTACTCCTTGACCACTCTCTGGCCTGTGACCATGTAGATCACTCTCTCCGAGATGTTGCACGCATGATCTGCGATCCGTTCGAGATATCTGGCAACGAGCGTATAGTTGATTCCCAGCCCGATCTTCCTGGAGTCCTCCATCATGTAGGTAATGACCTCCCTGAATATCTCGTCGTAGAGCGAATCGACCCTGTCTTCCAGTTCGAAAACTTCTTTGGTAGGCGTTGTGTCCCTCTCTAGGAACGCTTCAACTGACAAATCGACCATCCGTTCCGCCATTTCTGCCATGTGTGGAATGCTCACGAGAGCTTTGAAGTGGGCCATGGTCTGTGCGTGGATTGTCACCTCCGCGATGTCTCTCGCATAGCGGCCTATCCTGTCGAAGTCCGTGATCACTTTGAGATATGTCCCAATCGTGCGGAGGTCCTTCGCCACAGGCGATTGGAGTGCGATGACCTCTAGGCAACGTCTTTCGATTTCGACGTTGAGAGCGTACATCTCCTCGTCGATTCCTCTCACCCTTTCCGCGAGGTCAAGATCGAGTTTCTCGAATGACTCGACCGCCAGCTCAATGGCTTCCCTCGTCCTTGTTGCCATCTTTTCCACGAGCTGGTCGAGATCTCTGAGTTCTGCTTCGTAAGCCTTCCTCGGTGACATCGCTAACCAAACCTCCCAGTGATGTATTTCTCTGTGAGTTCCTTGTCCGGGTTCTCGAAGACCTTCTTTGTCACGCCGAATTCCACAAGCTCTCCAAGATACATGAATGCTGTGAAGTCTGCAACTCGTGCAGCCTGCTGCATGTTGTGCGTCACTATCACTATGGTGTACTTGTCTTTGAGGTCGAAGAGGAGGTCCTCGATCTTCGCAGTCGCAATCGGATCGAGAGCAGAGCACGGTTCGTCCAACAGCAGCGCCTCCGGCTCGACGGCCAGTGCTCTTGCAATGCAGAGCCTCTGCTGTTGCCCGCCTGAGATGCTGACCCCGGACGCATCGAGCTGATGCTTGACCTCATCCCACAGTGCGGCGAGCTTGAGGCTCCTCTCCACAACTGCATCAAGCTTTCTCCAGTTTCTCTCTCCGTTGAGTCTCATTCCTGCCACCACATTGTCGTAGATGGACATGGTCGGGAACGGGTTCGGCTTCTGAAACACCATTCCGACCTTGGTCCGCACAAGCACGGGATCCATCTGGCTGCTGTAGATGTCCTGGCCATCCAGCAGCACCTTACCGGTTACTCGCGCTCCCCGCATGACTTCGTGCATCCTATTCATACATCTTATCAGGGTGGATTTCCCGCAGCCCGACGGACCGATTATCGCAGTGATCGCATTACTCGGAATGTGAATGTCGATTCCCTTGATTGCGTGGACGTCGCCGAAGTATGCATTCAAGCCTTGCGTGACAATCTTGTCATCCATTTCATCTTCACCGCCTTGGACTTCTTAGCTTTCGACTTCATCAATAACCTGACGCCTATGTTCAGCGTCAGCACGAGAAGAATCAGAACAAGGGCTGCACCCCATGCCTGTTGAAGAAGGACCTCTGAAGGTGAGTTGAAGTTTCGGAATATGGTCAACGGTAGCGAGGCTATGGGTTCGGTGGGCGAGAGCGACCAGTAGCTGCTGTAGAACGCCGTCAGCAGAAGAGGAGCAGTCTCTCCAGACACCCTAGCTACGGCAAGTAGGGCACCTGTCACTATTCCCGCCCTTCCGTTCGCCAGCATCACTTTCAGAACCGTCCTCCATCTGGGCACTCCTAGGGCAAGTGCTCCTTCCCTCAGTGAGTTGGGCACCATTCTGAGGGCTTCCTCAGTGGTGTTCGCCACGATTGGAATCATTATGATCGCTAGCGCGACAGATCCTGCGATCAGAGAGAAGCCGACGTTGAGGTAAGCCACAACCAAAGCATATGCAAGTAGGCCTACCACTATCGATGGGAAGTTGGCCAGAACGTCATTGAAGAACCTGACGATCGTTCCGAGCTTGTTGTTTCCGTATTCCGAGACATAGATGCCCGTCAGAATGCCGATGGGCAACCCGATTAGGGCTGCGTAGAAGACCAGAAGAAGCGTGCCAAAAATCGCATTCCCGATTCCTTCTCCTGGCTCCCCGGTCCCGGTTGTCCTGCGCGTCAAGAACTCCCAACTCATCGCAGGCGCTCCCTTCATCACGACCTCGGCAAGGATGTAGATCAGAGGTATCAGCGCAAGAATCACGCACGCGAGGGCCAGTCCTGAGGCCAGCGTGTTCTTTAGTTTGCGATACTCGTAGGTGTTCACAGGCCACCTCCTGTTGCTGGGATGTTTTTCATGAACCTTCCGACCATCAGCCTGGCGAAGATATTCACCGCGAGAGCGACAGCGAAAAGAACGAGTCCAACTTCGATCAAGGCGGACAACTGCAGGCCTTGAGCTTCTCCCCAGTTGTTGGCAATTAAGCTCGCCATCGTCTGGCCAGGATCCAGAAGCGACCACGAGATCTTGTTCGCGTTTCCGATTGTCATGGTCACGGCCATTGTCTCTCCCACTGCCCTGCCAAGGCCGAGAATACACGCTCCGAAGATACCTGAGCGCGCATAGGAGAGCACGGCCATTCTCGTTGTCTCATATCTCGTCGCTCCAAGGCTGAGTGCTGCTTCCCTCTGCGACTCAGGCACTGCCATCATGGCCTCTTTGGACACAGAAGCAATCGTTGGGATGATCATGATCGCAAGAATGATCCCCGCAGTGAATTTGTCCAGTCCCACAGGGTCTCCTTGGAAGAGAGGCGTCCATCCAAGAAGACTCTTCAAGAAGGGTTCGACGGAGTTGACCATCACTGGCCTAAGAGTATACATCGCCCAGAGTCCATATATGACGCTAGGCACTGCAGCCAAGAGCTCGACGACTGAAGAAAGAGGCCCTCTCAGCCATGGTGGTGCCAATTCTGAGAGGTAGACCGCAATGCCAATACTGAGGGGAACTCCGATAAGCACTGCAATTCCTGTTGTCAGAAGAGTCCCGAAAATGAAAGGCAGCGCCCCGTAGACGTCTCGGTTCGGATCCCAAACGCCACCGCTCAGGAATCCAAAGCCGAATCTCTCAATGGACGCCTGTGAATCGAACACCATTCTCACAACGAGCAACCATACTAGTGCGAGAGTTAGGGTCGCCGCCCCCATGACCGAATACTCGAATACTAGATCGCCGCCGAATCTAGGCGGTCTTCTTCTGGATCTCAAGCCCTTCCTCTTCGCCATGATTGCATCCTAGTCGAATCTACCTCATTCCCCGAAAGTCCTTGTCAGCTCTCTGAGAGAAAGGATTCTTCAGCGGGTCCACAGTGTCTGTCTACCTGAGCACCTGTCCATTGTATGTGATTGAACTGAGAGTAGCTTCGTTGATCGCAACAACAGAAGCAGGCAGCTGGGCATAGTACAGACCGGGCGCAAATGATTGTCCCTCTTGATGCACGGCCCACCATAGGAAGTCCACCAACGCCTTCGCGGCCGTCTTGTTCATCTTGCTCTGATCATTGTACAGCTCCTTGTAGACGAGCATGTATGTGAAGCTGGCGATTGGGTA
>DYTN01000038.1:9519-10149 GCA_020725925.1 Methanobacteriota archaeon | reverse complement strand
CGGTATATGTTGCCCCTGCCCCTCCCGCCGACCTTGCCGGCGCCAGCGGTCGAGAACGGCTCGATGGCCAGGATCATGCCCTCCTCGACTGTGTGGTTGTCCTTCGACTCGATGTTTGGGATGCTGAGGCCTGCATGCAGGTTGTAGCGCACCATGCTGTGCCCGGTGAGATTCTGGACGGGCTTGAACCCCGCCGCCCTGATGGTCCTGGCGACCGTCCCGCCCATGGACGAGATGCTCGTCCCGGGGGCGACCATCTCGACGCACATCTTGAGGGCGTCCTCGGCGCACCGGATGAGGTCCGCATGGTTCCTCGTGCCGACCTCCACGGTCGCGGCCGTGTCAGCCGGATAGCCGTCCACGTGGGCTCCGACGTCCAGCTTGACCACGTCGCCGTTCTTGAACGTGATGTCGTCCGACTTCGAGGGCGTGTAGTGGGCAGCGACCTCGTTGACGCCGATGTTGACGGGGAATGCGCACCTGCCGCCCCTGTCTCGGATCAGCTGCTCTATGGCATTCGCGAGCTCGAGGGCGCTGCCTCCGGCCTTGACGTGCGCGATCCCGAACTCGCGGGCCTCCCTGGCCACCTTGCCCGCCTGCAGGTACTTCCTCAGCGCCTCGGGCTCATCG
>DYTN01000038.1:0-9509 GCA_020725925.1 Methanobacteriota archaeon | reverse complement strand
CTGCTCCCGAGTGATGACGCCCTTCCTGATGATCTCGGCCGCACCGTCCGACAGGTCAACGATGGTCGACGGGGCGTTGTACTTGGTCTTCCCGCAGTCCACGCAGACAGGGACATGGTCCTTCAGGTCCCTCTGGGCCATCGAGGCCTCGACGGGGTCCGGGTGCGAGTGCAGGTTGGCGCTCGTGGCCGTGATGGGCCCGAACTTGTCTATGAGCCTGAGGGCGAACGGGTGGTCAGGGATGCGTATCCCGACCTGGTTGGAGCCCGATGTGAGTATGTCCGGTATCGTGGGCTTCTTGGTCAGCATGATGGTCAGCGGGCCCGGGAGGAACTTCCTGATGAGCTTCCTGGCGGGCTCGTTCAGGACCGCGACGCTCTCCACCATCTTCTCGTTGCTCACTGCTATGGAGAGGGGCATGTCGAAGGGCCTGTTCTTGACGATGAAGACCTTCTTGACTGAGTTCTCGTTGAACGGGTCCGCTGCGACGCCGTAGAGCGTGTCCGAGGGGAATATCACCAGCTCTCCTGCCCTCAGCAGGGAGACCACCTCGTCCATGTCCTTCTCCTTGAGGTCGCACTTCTTGCATCCTTTCCTGTCGGCGCACTTGATCACTTTCATCAGTAGCCCTCTTCTATGTACTTCGCCGCGAGCCTCAGGTGCTGAGGGGCGTCCCCCTCGGCATAGGGCCCGTGTCCAGGGTACAGGTTCTTCAGTTCCATCGTTCCCAGCCGCTTCAGAGATGACATGAGCTGGCCGAGGTCGCCTCCGGGCAGGTCCCACCTGCCCACGCCTCCGTCGCAGAAGACCGTGTCGCCCACTACGGCCGTCCCGGACGCCTTCTCGTGGAGCACGATGCTCCCAGGCGAGTGGCCGGGCGAGTGCAGGACCTCGAGCTCGGACGAGCCTGTCTTGAGCTTCTGGCCCGTCTTGAGCGGCTCGACCTCGAGCTGCCTCAGCTTCTGCCCGAACATGTCGGAGATCGCTAGGGACATGTCTCCGGCCATGAGCGGCCCCGCCTCGGCCTCGTGCAGGTACACCTTGGCTCCTGTGGCCTTCTGGAACCTCGCCGCACCCCCCATGTGGTCGTAGTGGCAGTGCGTTAGGACTATCCTCCCGACCTTCTTCAGGGGCACGATCCTGGACAGCTCATCCAGGGCCGCGTCGGCGAACATCCCAGTGCCCGTGTCCACCACGACCGGGTCCTCGTCGTCGAGGAGATACACGTTGCAGTCGTATCCCACCCCGGCGATGTAGTGGACCTTCATCTCGGAGAGGGGATAGCGCGCGCCTTATAAAACCTTGGCCTACGGACAATTTAAGGGCTAGGGCGAAAAAGGGGATGCTGGCTCGGTCAGCCCTTTGACAGGATGACCATCCTCTGCCGCTCCTCCAAGTTGACCCTCGCGACGCTCTTGGTCAACGAGAGCTCCTCCGCCTTGGCGAGGCCGTCCAGGGCCTGCAGCACGGCCTCTTTGCTCGGCCTACGGATGTCAACCCCGGCGTCCTCGAACTGGTGCTGGACTATGAGCATGGCCTTCTCGAGGTCCCCGTACTGCGCGCAGAAGTCCTGGATTATGAAGTCCACGACCTCTGCGAGGGTCTGCGGGGCCTTCTCCTTGGCCCTCGGCTGGGCCGCGACCACGTCCGCGACGAGTATGTCCCCCAGAGTCAAGAACATCTCCTCGACGTTCTCCCCGGTCTTCGCGCTTGACAGGAGCGTCGGGATGCCGAGCTTCTGGCCCGTGGACTCGAGGATGGTCGCGGCCATGCTGCCCTTGTCGACCATGTCTGTCTTGTTCCCGACCATGACCGTGGGGACCTTGCCCACGACCTGCTGGACCTCCTTCAGCCAGAAGCTCTGGAGGTTGTTCACGGTCTCCGGGCGGGAAAGATCGGCGACGAGTATCACGCCCTGTGCGCCGCTCAGGCTCGAGGTCCGGATCTTCGAGTACTCCTTCTGCCCAAGGATGTCCCAGATCATCATCCTGAGGTTGACGATCAGGTTGGGCTTCACGACCTGTATGTCCTTCTTGGAGACCTTGGTGCCTATCGTGGCTATGTACTTGTCATCGAACTTGTTCACCACGTACCGGGCTATGAGGGAGGTCTTGCCCACCCCTCCGTCCCCGAGCAGGACTATCTTCTTGAGTATCTCCCGGAGCTCCATCCAGATGCGCAATAGTGGACAGGGGCATTAAAACCTTTCACATGGGGGACCTGGTCAGATGAGGCCTCAGCGCCTGTACTTGCCCGACAGGAACCTCTTCATGATGACGTCCACATCGCCGAGGTCCTTCTTGTCCCCCGTCCACTTGGCTATCCTGTCCCCGAACTCCGCCTCGAGGTCCGCGGTGGCGGTCTTGAGCTGGTCCCTCAGCCGCTCGGGCTTCTTGGTGGATATGATCGCGGCTATGACGATGCTCTTCCCGTGCGAGATCAGTATGTCGTAGTTCTCGAATCTGATCTCGTTCAGCCTTCCGCCGGCCTCGTCGAAGCTGTCCCTGATGAAGTTCTGCACGGCCGTGAGCATGCCCGCGAGTATGTCCTCGTCCTGGTCCGGCCGGAGGCGCCTCGTGTAGTGCTTCAGGAGCATGCCCGTCGGGGTCATGAGGAACACCTCGTCCACGATCGTGGGCGACGACCGCCAGACCATGAACAGCCCGACCACGTTGATGCCCGTGAGGGCTGCGACGACCGCAATGAAGAACAGCTTCGTTTCCTGGTCCTCGAAAGGCACCACGAACGCCACGACGGCGAGGACTGCGAAGATGGCGACGGACATGATGATTAGCGTTTCAATCCTGATGTCCTGCTCCATCAGACTGGATGATTGGAGGGTCGTGTGATAAGGCTTTCGATGCGGCTGACTGGCCGCGCTGGAACGGCCTGGAGCGGGTGTCTCTTGGGAACAAATAAATAGCCTGTTCCGGGGTTACTCGGACGAAGGCGAGCGGCGAATGAAGCTCTTCGAGTACTATGCGAAGGGGATCCTGGCGAGGCACGGGATCCCCGTGCCGGAAGGGTTCGTGGTCTCCTCCCCGGACCAGATCAGGTCCGTTCGAGGGCCTGTGATGGTGAAGGCGCAGGTCCTCATGGGCGGGAGGGGCAAGGCCGGAGGGATCAGACCCGCGGACTCTGTGGAGGACGCCAGGAAGGCGGCGTCCGCGATCCTCGATCTGAACATAAGCGGGTACATCGCGAAGGAGGTGCTCGTCGAGCGCAGGCTCGATGTTGCCAAGGAGCTGTACCTGGGCATGACGATCGACAGGAGCAGGAAGTGCCTCCTGATGATGGCCTCCGCCTCTGGCGGGATGGACATCGAGAGCGTGCCCGAGGGCGAGATCCTCATGCTTCCCATCGACCCGCTGATAGGATACCAGGACTACATTGGACGCAAGGTGGTTGGCTTCCTGGGCGTCGCGAAGGAGCGGGCTGCCCATGTCGAAGACATCTGCAGGCGCCTGTGCGAGCTGGTCCTCAGGGAGGACGCGGAGCTGGCAGAGATCAACCCGCTGGTCATCACGAAGGACGGTAGGGTGGTCGCCGGCGACGCCAAGATCACTATCGACTCGGACGCCCTGTTCAGGCACAGGGAGTACGATTCCCTCAAGGAGGACCTCACGCCCCTGGAGGAGAAGGCGAAGAGGCTGGACATAGCATTCGTGCAGCTCGACGGCAACATAGGCGTGATAGCGAACGGAGCGGGCCTCACGATGGCCACGCTTGACAGCCTCAACACCTACGGCGGCAAGGCGGGCGTGTTCCTCGACCTCGGAGGCACGGACGACCCCGAGAAGGTCAAGAACGCGATGCTCCTGATGCACGAGGCGAACCCCAAGGTCATCCTGCTGAACATATTCGGAGGCATCACCAAGTGCGACACCGTCGCCAAGGGGGTGCTCGAGGCGATCGAGGGGCAGAGGGCGAAGATCCCGATCGTAGCGAGGATCAAGGGAGTGAACGAGGAGATCGCGCGGACGATGCTCAAGGACGCTGGCCTGATACCAGCCTCGGGCCTGAGCGAGGCGGCCGAGCTCGCGTCGAAGGAATCGGCGAGGGTGGTGTGAATGCCTGTGATCGTCGACGAGAAGACCAAGCTGATAGTCCAGGGCATCACGGGCTACCAGGGCAACTACCACTCCAAGGCCATGCGGGAGTTCGGGACCGATGTCGTCGCAGGAGTTACCCCGGGGAAGGGCGGCCAGAAGGTCAACGCCATCCCCGTGTTCGACTTCGTCGCGGAGGCTGTGGAGGCCACAGGCGCCAACACGTCCTGCATATTCGTCCCCGCGCCTGCCTGCAAGGACGCAGCGCTCGAGGCGATCGATGCCGGAGTCAAGACCGTAGTGATCATCACGGAGCACCTGCCCGTGCTCGACGCGATACACATCGTGGCTGTGGCGAGGGGCAGGGGCGTCACCGTCATCGGGCCCAACTGTCCAGGAGTTGCGTCGCCAGGCAAGGCCAAGGTCGGCATCCTCCCGACCAAGATATTCAGGAAGGGGGACGTCGGGGTCGTGTCCAAATCCGGCACATTGACCTATGAGATAGTCAACGCGATAACCGAGAGCAGGATGGGCCAGTCGACATGCGTCGGCATAGGGGGCGACAGGGTCTCCGGCACGAGCTTCGTCGAAGTGCTCGCGCTCTTCGAGAAGGACCGGCAGACGAAGAGGATCGTCCTGGTGGGCGAGATCGGCGGGACCGCAGAGGAGGAGGCAGCCGAGTACATCAAGAAGAACGTCTCGAAGCCCATGGTCGCGTACATCGCAGGCAGGACCGCGCCGCCGGGGAAACGCATGGGCCATGCGGGTGCCATCATAGCCAGGGGCCGAGGGACGGCGGAGAGCAAGGTCAAGGCGCTCGAAGCGGCAGGAGCGAGGGTCGCGAAGCTGCCGACGGAAGTGCCGACGCTCCTCGAAGAGCTCTGAGACAAGTTCAGGCGCTAACTCAGATAGATTTAGATATCATCAGGCCAACTCGGAGTCGACATGACCGAAGAGATAGACGCCATAATGTTCGACCTCGGGGGCACGCTCATTGACCTGAGGCCTCCCAGGCACGAGATGTTCGCCTCCGTGTTGTCTCGCCTCGGAGCCGCGGTCGACCCCGCGAAGGTCGCGAAGGCCATGGCCAAGGCTGACAGGATCTTCGACAGAGAGATGGCCCTCTTGGACGGGCACGACGAGGGCGTTTTCTGGACGAGGTTCGACGCCTTCATCCTCGACGAGCTCAAGCTGAAGCTCGACATAGACGCCGTGGCATCGGGCGTCTCCGCCGCGTTCGACGAGGTCATCCCGAAGGTGGACAGCTGGGTGCTCTTCCCTGAGTCCAGGCCCATCCTGGAAGGCCTGAGCAGGCGGGACTTCAAGCTCGGGGTCGTGTCCAACGCGACGGATCTCGCGCGAAAGGTCGTGGACAAGCTGGGCCTTTCCGAGTTCCTGGACGTTCTAGTCATCTCCGACGAGGTCGGCATCAGGAAGCCGGCCAGGGGTATCTTCAGACTCGCCCTCGACCGGGCCGGGACCGAGCCGAACAGGTCCGTGTTCGTCGGAGACAAGCCCGCCCTGGATGTGCTCCCGGCGGTGGAGATGGGCATGCACGGCGTCCTCGTCGACAGGCACGACGCGTTCCCCGACTGCCCGTGCCTCAGGGTGAGAGACCTCAACTTCTTCAAGCGGTTCTTCTGAGCCGTCAGAAATCCCTGGGCGCAGGAAGGCCGAGACCCTTCAGATGGCTCGAGTCGTTGAGCAGCAGCGGCTTGTGAACGCCATCCTGGACCTGGAAGACCGATATGGCGCACGGGTCGTGCCTCACCGACTGGAAGTCCTTGAGGTGCCTGCCCAGGAGATATGTGGTCATCAGCTTGAGCGGGATCCTGTGAGACACGATAACGATCGTGCCCATCCCGTGCAGGAACAGGACCTCCCTGAGGGCCGTGTTCACGCGCTTCCAGGCCTTCCGCGTGCTCTCGCCTCCGGGGAACCGCATCTTCCACGGGGTGTCGGTCCAGCGATCGTACGCCGCAGGCATCTTCTCCTTGACCGTGCTCTCCTTGAGCCCCTGCCAAGCGCCGTAGTTGATGTCCACGAAGCCGCCCTTTGGCCGGACTTCGATTTCGTGGGGCATGGCTATCCTCCGCGCCGTCACCGTGGCGCGCTTGAGCGGGCTGGAGTAGATCGCCTCGAACACCCTGTCCTTGAGCGCCTCACCGACGGCATCCGCCTGGGCGATGCCCGTGGCGTTCAGGCGCACGTCCTCGTGCCCCCTGAAGATGCCGCCCGCGTTCCAGTCCGTCTCCCCGTGCCTCACGAGGATGATCTCCATCTTGGGCATCGCGGCTCAGATTACACTCGCGCTATTTAGGCTCTCGCGGAGGCCCGATCACAGCGGTCAGGTCACGACCACGGGCACATCCAGGAAGACCTTCTGGACATTGACCATCTCGAGGGGGAAGAAGCCTATCCTCATGACCTCGTACACGAGGAACTTGACGGTCACGTACAGGTCGTAGGTGCCGTTCGTGTCGAAGCTCACCGGCACCTTGGCCAGCACGCCAAACCCGAGGTCCGTGTGGTTGGACATCGTCCCCAGGAAGGTCCCGTCCTCGTCGAACACGGACACGTTCCGGAGCGCTATGTCCGTGCCCCTGAAGAACCAGTTCCCGGGCCCCTCCTGGATCTTCGTGACGAGCACGTCGACGACGATCTCCCTGTTGCCAGCGGCGACCGCGTACCCGCTCACGGACACGCCCCAGGTCATGTTGCCCGCCCAGATGTCCCTGTGACCCGTGTAGTTCCCCCAGCTGGCGTAGCTCTGGGAGTCCGTGTACGTGTCCCCGACCTCCGGCATGACCTTCGGGCTGAGGAGCGTCCATGCCAGGAGCACCACCACTATAGCCACGACTATGATGATGCTTCCCCAGGGCCGCTTCTTCCTGCGCGGCCTCGGGGGCTCCTCGGGCGCCTCGACGAACTCCTCGTACTCCTTGGGGTACTCGTCCTCCGGGGGCGGAGGTTCGGCGGTCTCCTCGACAACGGGCTCGACTTCCTTCCGCAGCTCGGGAGGAACCTTCTCCTTCAAAGGCGAGAGCCTCTCCCCGACCTTCCCCGAGACCTCGTCAACTCGCTTCTGCTCGTCAGAGCTCATCCAGCGCACCCCATCTGGACACGCCAACAGCGCCCGCTCAAATCAAGGTTTCGGCACGATGCGTCGGTGGTTTCTGGAGGCTCCAACGGAAGCGCTGGTGATCCGCGGGCCAGACGGCAACGCTTTTATACGGGACCATGCATAGCGTGATTCCCCACCTGGGGAGGGCAACACCTAAATACGGAGTGCCCTCTAGATTAGGCAGGTGGGAGACGTGCACCCGGCCACATTGTGTTCGGGGAAGATGGTTGAGGGACAGCGGACTGGAAGGACCGCGGGCCCCAGTGAATACCGATCATGTGCGATAACGGACGTGTGCTGAGTCGACATGCTAGCGGCTAGCTATACCGTCTGGGGAATGGCTCGGTTCGGGCGCTGATGAAGGTCGTGCCAAGCTGCGATATGCGCCGGGTAAGCGCAAGGAGCTTTTGATCCGGCGATCACCGAATGGGACTTCCTGCTCTTCGGAGCAATCCGTGAGGATGAGGAACCGGGGGGATTGAAGCATCTTAGTACCCCGAGGAAAAGAAATCAATCGAGATGCCGTCAGTAAAGGCGATCGAACGCGGCATAGGGCAAACTGAATCCTGCCTGGAAACAGGCCGGAGATGTGGTGTTGAAGACTCCGGTACATCTTAACTCGCCAACCCGAAATCGACTGGAATGTCGTGCCAGAGAGGGTGATAGCCCTGTAGGGGCGAGCGGGAAAGATGATTCTGGATGTTCTCGAGTACTGCGCCTTGGATATGGCGTGGGAATTTGGGAGCCATTTGCTTCCAACCCTAAATACGACCCGAGACCGATAGTGCAGTAGTAGCGTGAGCGAAAGCTGAAAAGTACCCTTAGCGGGAGGTGCAAAGAGCCTGAAACCAGATGGTGACTTTAATATACGGCGTGCAAGGGACGAAGCTCGCAAGAGTGGACCGACGTCGTATTATCCGTTTCGAATAACGGGCCAGGGAGTTCGGACCGATGGCGAGGTTAATTGGGACAACCAAGCAACCACAGGGAAACCGACAAGTCCGCAACGCGCAAGCGCCAGGGACGAGGTGGGCTCGCCTGTAGTCATCGGTGAGAGACCCGAAGCCGGTTGATCTAGGCGCGGATAGGTTGAAGCCCAGGGAAACCTGGGTGGAGGACCGAACCCGTGTTGAGGTGCAAATCATTGGGATGATCTGCGTCTAGGGGTGAAAGGCCAATCTAAACCGGACATAGCTGGTTCCCCCCGAAACTACTCGCAGGTAGATCTCGGACGAGGCGGATGACGGGGTAGAGCGACCGATTAGGCATTTAGGTGGAGAAATCCGTCGGTGCCTTGCCAAACTCCGAACCTGTCATCGCTGAAGACTCTGGGAGTGAACGCATCAGGGGTAAGCTCGATGCGCAAAAGGGGAACAACCCAGCCTCAAGTTAAGGTCCCTAAGTGCTGACTAAGTGCGAAAGGGCAAAAGGAGTCCTTAGTCTCAGACAACTGGGATGTGGGCTTAGAAGCAGCCATCATTCAAAGATAGCGTAACAGCTCACCAGTCAAGATTAAGGGCCCTGAAAATGGACGGGGCTAAGTCAGCCACCGATACTTGAGAGCACCGAAAGGTGATCTGGTAGGGGGGCGTCGTGCTCGGGCAGAAGTTCGGCCGTGAGGTCGAATGGACCGAGTTCGAATGAGGATCCTGGTGGGAGTAGCAGCAAAGAACGGTGAGAATCCGTTCAGCCGTAGGGGCAAGGGTTCCTCGACAATGTTCGTCAGTCGAGGGTTAGTCGGTCCTAAGGCGTTTCTTAATCGAGAACGCCGAAAGGGCAAGCAGGTTAATATTCCTGCACCATCGCAGTCTCTGCGCGCACTCGGACGCATCTGGGTAAGTTGAGCAGGAGCGCCAATCTGTTCAAGTGCATATCCTGGGGAAGAACCGTAACGGTGAGAACCCGGGGAAAGCACGAGTAGTGGGGCGTAGGCCCCATTCAGCCTATCCCCGGTGCCCGTGAAAAGGAGTGCGCTAAATCAACTGCGATGACCGTACCAAGATCCGACACAGGTGCCCCTGGATGAGAAGTCCAAGGCTTGTCGGCGTTAATTGACGCGAGGGAACTCGGCAAATTAGCCACGTAACTTCGGGAGAAGTGGTGCCAGCTCAGCGATGAGCTGGTCGCAGTGACAAGGGAGCCCCGACTGTTTAACCAAAACAAAGGTGGCAGCTAGTCCGAAAGGATGCGTATTGCCGCTGAAACCTGCCCAGTGACGGTATCTGAAAACCCCTTACAAGGGGAAGAAGGACCGTTAAACGGCGGGGGTAACTATGACCCTCTTAAGGTGACTGCGCTGCCTTAGTAAAATTCGGCCATATGCTGGGTCGCCTGGA
>DYTN01000067.1 GCA_020725925.1 Methanobacteriota archaeon | reverse complement strand
AAGCCGCACGAGCACTGGCACGTGGACGTCGCGTACCTCAACCTGGGCGGGACCTTCTTCTACCTGTGCTCCATCCTGGACGGCTTCAGTCGCGACGTCGCCCACTGGGAGATCAAGGCGACGATGACCGAGGGGGACGTCGAGCTGGTCATCCAGCGGGCTCGGGAGAAGTACCCGAACGAGAACCCCCGCATCATCTCGGAGGCCGGCCCGCAGTTCATCGCGCGGGACTTCAAGGAGTTCATCCGAGAGGTCGGCCTGACGCACGTGCGCATCAGCCCGGGGTACCCGCAGTCGAACGGCAAACTCGAACGGTACCACCGGACCCTCAAGGAGGAAGGGATCAGACCTCGCGCTCCGAGAACCGAGGAGGAGGCCAACAAGGTGGTGGAGAAGTTTGTCCGTTACTATAACGCGGTCCGCCTCCACAGCGCCATCGGGTACATCACCCCCGCGGACAAGCTGGCGGGACGGGCCGAGGAGATCTTCGCAGCGCGGGATCGGAAGCTCGAGGCAGCACGGCAGCGCCGAGCCGAAAGCCGCCAGCGCACGCGAGCACAGAAGGCCTTGGAGGTGGCAGCGAAAACCTAACCCTTTAGCCGCCTAGATCGGAGGGGCGATCCTCCATTTCACGCTGAACCAGTACACCAGGAGCGTCTGGAAGCCCCCCATCGTGGTCCGGACTCCCGGCGGGGTCAAACCGGAACGGGAATACGTCCAGGCAGTCTGCAGGTGCTCGTGGTGACACCGTGGTGGGTGTCCTGGAGCCACGTCTGTAGGCGGAGCACATCCGTACACTACCCCTGGGGTCATTCGGAGTAAACCGGATAAGCACAATCTCGGTTATATGGCTGGTTCGAGCGTGCGGTCTGTAGCGATCGACCAATCTCGTAACCCAAATCATGACCGAGAGAGGCGGGCTCGAGAAATGAGGAACACCATTCCGCTCCTATTGATAGTCGTGATTACACTGTGGCCGCCTCCGGTGCCGGTGTCTGCCGCAGGACCATCTCCTCAGTCGGTCATCACATCGTACGTGGGCGCGCTAACCAGCGGGCGCCTTGATGCATACTTTTCCTACGATATGGATTTCCGTGTGCGTACGGCTGAGGTGAAGGCGCGGTTGCCTCAATCTCTCTGGCAACCCGATCTTGACCGGCTAAAGGCGCAGGTACAAAAAGAGCTCAACGCCTCTGTTGGTTCAGTCACGAATTGGTGGCTATGGGACTTTCTGTATGAGCCGGGCGTCCAGGCTACGGTCTTGGAGGTCCGTGATGTTGGGAAGTCAGGCGGGGTCGAAATAAGAGCAAGAGAGCGGGAAGGTCACGTCACGTTTCCTCCATCCGAGTGGACTTTCTTCGTTCGCGTGAGGTACCCGGTGAGAGAGAAAGCTCCGAAGTATCTCTGGGACCGCAGTGGGCGACGCATTCAGGAGGTTGTCCTCAAGGGGAGACTCTACAACCTTGATAAGAAATCCCTCGAGCCTCTGATTTGGGGAGACGTGGGGCGGTACCTTGAAGGATACGTAATGGACTTCAACCCGGACTTGCGCAAGTTGGGGTTGCAGGCCGCTATAGAGGTGTCAGGGCACATTG
>DYTN01000066.1 GCA_020725925.1 Methanobacteriota archaeon | reverse complement strand
TGGGCAGATTCTATACCGTCAAGGCCCTCAAGTCACGCGACTTGCACAAGTCCGGGCTTGACTGGGCCGGCATGAGGGTACCGATGGGTTTCTAGGTCGCGGGGAGACCCTCCGCCAGCTCCCTCTGGCTTTCAACGTGAGGAAGCTGTGAGCCTCGATAAGTGTTTGGTGCAGGCACCGCCCAGCACCCAAACCGTGAAACCAGTACGGCAGGGCTGATCTCGCGGCACGGAAGAATCATCTCTGCGGGACCTTCAGCGCCGCGGGAGGGAGGTCCTTACCTCTTGACGGGAGGAGGCCTCATAAGGGTTGGGCCGTTCGTCCAACCCAAGTTCGACATCCACCGCGTGCGATCGGGTCAGGCATCGCCCAGGGGACGGCTGTGAACTGAATTCTGAAGTCTCACAAGCGTGCTTCACCCTCGCCTAAGTAACCCCCGGAGTACCGCAGTTTATAGATTAACTTGCCGTCATGCGTAATGGTTTCCACGCCCTGAAACCGTTCGATATCACCTTCGCCGTTATCGTTGTACGCCTAAAGTCCTTCCTGCCACTGGTTCGGCCCGCGGTATGGTCGTTCTAGCCCTACCCGTCGCAGCGCCGCTCGAAGGAACCCATAGACCCCTCGTATCACGCTCGAAGGCAGGTCGGGCGGAATCACGCCACCTGCATAGCCCATGGCCCACACCGGGCTGTCCCCTTCGTAGACGGTCTCTTGCCCAACAAAGAACGCGCTCCCGAAGTAGATGTCACGGTAGAGGAACGTCCCCTGCCGATATTCCAACTGCCGCGCCCCTGGTACGAGGGGCGCTACAGTCGCATCGTCGCCTTGGGCTGCATATGTTTGGCGCTTGGCCTCGACAAGAAAGGCAGCAAACGCTGAATGTGAAACTGACAGGGCCATATGTCTCCCCTTCCGCAACGCTCGAAACACGAAAATCGGTCTAACGGTCACGATCAGCGGCCGAGGGGCGAGCAACGCGAGGCCCCGGTCCGTTGAAGCGTGGTGTTCGGCGGCCAGCCAGCGCAGGTCAACGTCTCGTTGAGGTGAGGCTTGGAAGAAAGACGAAGGGCTGCAAGATGGCTGGTTTCCAGCCGGTGGCTTCCTGGATGAACCCACCCTTGTCGGCCCACTTGCTATTCCACCTCTTGTCGGCTACCGGAAGCGTGAGCCAATTGAGAGGCTCTCCGGACTGGGCGTTGATCGGCCACGAATAGAAGCTGAGGAAGTCTTCCAAGGAGCCGCGTCCTGAGGCGGCCGGATGGAACTGGAAAGGCATTCTCTCGAACTTGCCCTGCTCGGAGATCTCGACAAACCAGTGGATAGGTATGAGGTCGTCGGGGTAGGCCCCTCGTACTTTCTGGACCCAGCGGCTGAGGAGTTCGGCTGCATTGATCTCCTGGGGCGTGTAGTCGTCAGAAATAGGGTCTCGATCGACCTCCCAGTACGCGATAAGAGGCCCGCTCCACTCATGACCACCCTGCCGCGACGTGACTTTCCAGATCGTGCTGCCCGGGCCCCGAGCCCCCCGGTTCATAGTTGCCATGTCAGCTCCTAACGACGTGTGCTGTCAATGTCCGCCCAACGAATAGGCTTTTATCCGTCGTGCGACAGCATGGCGGATAAAACCTGTTGAAC
>DYTN01000037.1:6665-10441 GCA_020725925.1 Methanobacteriota archaeon | reverse complement strand
ACACGAAAACGCCAACGCGAGGCTCCAGCACGATGACATCCGTCGCGGGCGGGTATTCCCGCTCGGTCACGAGCGTGCCCCGGGCACTGGAAATCAGGGCCGACGCCTTCGCCGCGGCCCCGCTCGCCTGTGCAACCGAGTCGGGGATGTCCTTCGGCGCGGTGAACGCACCGCAGACATAGACCCCGGGCACGTTGGTGTCCATTGGCGTGAAGATGTGCGTGCCCGCGAACCCGTACTGGTTCAGGTTCACGCCGAAGACATGCTTGATCCGCTCGATGTCCTTGGGCGGCGAGGTGCCAACAGAGAGGACGACCATGTCGAAGTCCTCGCTCTTGAGCTCCTCGCCCTCGAGATACCAGACGGTCAGGCTCTTCGTTGCCGGGTCCTCCTCCACCTTGGCGATGCGGTTGTTCTTGACGAACTTTATGTTGTGGACCTCCTCCGCACGGATGTAGTACTCGTCGAACTCCTTTCCGTACGCCCGGATGTCGAGGAAGAATATGTAGGGCTTCAGGCCAGGCGTGTGCTCCTGCGCGATTATCGCCTCCTTGATCGCGAACATGCAGCAGACCGAAGAGCAGTACGTCTTCCCTATCTGCTTGTCGCGAGACCCTATGCACTGGATGAATGCGATCTTCCGCGGTAACTCACCGTCGCTCGGCCTGAGCACGAGGCCGCCATAGGGCCCGGTCGCAGACAGCATTCTCTCAAGGTCCAGGGAGGAGACGACGTTCGGATATACGCCGTAGCCGAACTCAGGCTTGAGCTTCAGATTGAACTCCTCATAGCCCGGAGAAAGGATGATCGACCCGACCCTCATCTCGAGGATCTTGTCCTTCTCGGCGTATTCGATCGCCTCGGCCTCGCATTGGGTCGCGCAGATCCCACAGCCGATGCAGTGGTCCTCGTCGATGACATGCGTCGGCGGGATCGCCTGGGGGTACTTCACATAGATGGCCTTCCTGAGCTTCAGGCCCTTGTTGTACTCATCAGGCACCTCCACAGGGCAGCGCTGCGTGCAGACTCCGCACCCGGTGCACTTGTCCTCCTTCACACGCCTTGTCTTCTTCTTCACCGTCACGCGGAAGTCGCCAGGCGAGCCTTCGACCAGCTCGACCTCGGCATTCGACACTATCTGGATGTTGTGGTGTCTGCCTGTCTCCACGAGCTTCGGCGCCATGATGCACATGGCGCAGTCGTTCGTGGGGAAGGTCTTGTCGAGCTGAGCCATCGCGCCTCCGATGTTCGGGCTCCTGTCCACGAGATAGACCTTGAACCCCGAGTCCGCCAAGTCGAGAGACGCTTGCATCCCGGCGATGCCACCGCCGACCACTAGAATAGCGCCAACAGGTCCGCCAGCCATCTCAGACACCTCCCAAACCGACACCCTGTGAGCTCTGATAGAGCGGTGTGATGCCTTCTATGCGGGAAAGTCTCAACAGATCGCGCTCTTTCAGCGTCACGATGTGTTGCAGGACCTTCGCCGCTGACAGGTTCAGGGCCCTCGCGAGGTCCTTCACAGAGACCGGCTTGCCAGATGCCTCGAGCAGTATGCTTATTCGCGCGAACTCATCATCCATCACTGAATCCAGCAGTGCGTCCAGCTCCTCCTCGGACATCTTCCTGCCATAGATGTTCCCCTTCTCGGAGAATTCAACGTACTTGCCAAGCAGGGAGCGTATCCTGAAGTCGTCGACGACGTTCTTCGCCGCGAACAGGAGTCTGAGCTTCTTGAGGTCAGGCTGCTCTCCGCTGACCGGGCTCGGGCCGAGCTCGATGATCCGCGCTGTGAACTCCGTCATCAGCTTCGCGAATCGCTCCCCCTCGGACGCACTCACCCATCCGAGCCTCAGCCGCTCAGGCTCAAGCCCGCACTTGGCGAGTATCTTCTTGACCACCTTCATGCGCTGCTGCGCATAGTAGTTGCCCTTGATGTAGTGGCAGTCGCCAATGTGGCATCCGCCCACGAACACACCATCGGCGCCCTGGATGAACATCTCGAGGACGATGTCCGGGTCGACGCGTGCGCTGCACATCACCTTGATGATCCTTATCTCCGGCGGGTACTGGTACCTGCTCACGCCCGCCAGGTCCGCTCCGGCATAGCTGCACCAGTTGCACATGAAGCCCATGAGCTTCGGTTCGAAGGACATCTTCCTACCTCCCTATCGTGCCGGACATGAGCCCGCGCACGCAGATCATGAAGTTGCACTCGTCCGTCAGTCTTCGCTCGCATGTGTGACAGCGCAATGCGAAGAGGATGTTCCTCATTATCAGGCTCTTCGTCACTGCATCGACGTTGGGCAGCGAGCTCTCCACCAGCTCGACGCTCTCTTGCTGGACTTTTCCCCAGCGCGGCAGAGTCGAAACGTGCTTCTTGAACAGCCAGGCCGTCCTTATGGCGTTCACGGCGTCCTTCTCGTTGGTCACAGGACCACCTCCTTGATGCCGGCCAGGCCCTCCACGATGAGCTGCTCGTCGGTGTAGTGTTGCATCGTCATGGCCTTCTCAGGGCATCCTGCCCCGCAGGCTCCGCAGCCCTTGCAGGCTGCCTTGATCACCTCTGCCTTCATGCCCTTGGGACCGCGCGCCACGGTTATGGCCGAGTATGGGCAGAGCGCTGCGCAGATCCCGCACCCGACGCACAGGTCCTGGTCCACCTCCGAGGTGATCGCCTCTGCGAGGACGAACCCCCTGCTGAGGGGTGTCGCAGCCCTTGACGCCGCGGCGGATGCCTGGGTCACGCACTCCGTGATGTCGGCAGGGCCCCTGCAGGTCCCGCAGACATAGATGCCGTCCGTCGCGAAGTCGACGGGCCTCAGCTTCACATGCGCCTCAAGGAAGAACCCCTCCTGGCCCAGAGGAACCTTGAGCATCCGGGACAGCTCGCCAGCATCTGGCTGGGCGACCAGCGGGGTCGACAGGATGACCATGTCGATGGGCATAGTCCTCTCGAGCTTCAGGGTCTCGTGGAAGTAGGCGATCATCAGCTGGTTGCCCTCCATGTAGACCTTCGGCATGTTGTCGGTCGTGTACCTGACGTACTTGACCCTCTTCTCCCTCGCCTTGTTGTAGGCGAGCTCGTGCTCCAAGCCGTAGGCCATGACGTCCCTGTTGAACACCGTGACCTCGATCTTCTCGGACGGGCCTAGCCTGACCTCTTCGGCCTCACCCTCCTCGCCCCTCTCCCTGCCGCGCCTTCTGCGCCTTCTCTCGAGGATCTCCTCTGGCGCCTTCTGCTCAACAGGGATCTTCTCGACGACGGCCCCCTGCTTCTCCATCAGCCCCAACATGTTCTCGTAGTTGTCGATGATGTTTATCGCGTTCTTAGTCGCGACGTTGCAGCAGATGCGCGAGCAGTAGCTCTTGACCTGCCCCCTGGAGCCAACGCACTGGATGAACGCCACGTTCTTCAGCTTCGGGAGGGTCTTCTTCTTGCACAGGATCTCGAACTCCGTGAGTGTCACGACGTTGGGGTACTGGTTGTAGCCGTACAGCCCCTCGGGCACGAACTCGAGCGCGCCAGTCGCGACGATGATCGTCCCGAACTTGGCCTTCGTCTCCTCGCCGCCTTTGTTCCCAATGACTACATTGTAGTTCCCGATGAACCCCTCGACGCTCTTCACGGCGGAGTTCAGGTGGAGCGCGATGTTCTTGTGCGCCTTGACCTTCTCGATCAACGGCTTGATCGTCTCCGCTGCGCTCTTCTCCGTGACATAGAGGTTGGTCAGGTTCCTGATGAATCCCCCGAGCTCCCCCTCCGTCTCCACCAG
>DYTN01000037.1:0-6655 GCA_020725925.1 Methanobacteriota archaeon | reverse complement strand
GCACTGAGAAGCCCATGTCCGCGAGCGAGAGCGCCGCTATCATCCCGGACACGCCGCCGCCGATGACGAGCCCTGCCGCGGTGACATCGACCCTCGCCTCCTCCTGGGGTTCGAGGAGCCTCGCCCTCGCGACCCCCATCCTGATGAGGTCCTTGGCCTTCTTCGTAGCCTTCTCCTTCTCCTTCATGTGCACCCAGGAGCAGTGCTCCCGGATGTTGACGAATGTGAACATGTACTTGTTCACGCCTGCGGACTCGCAGGTCGCCTGAAAGAGCGGCGCATGAGTCCTCGGCGTGCAGCTCGCGACTATGACCCTGTTCAGCTGGTGCTTCTTGATGCCCTCCCTGATGTCGTTGAGGCCGTCCTCAGCGCAGGTGTACAGATTGTCCGTCGCGTAGACGACGTCGGGCAGCGTCTTGGCGTACTCCGCGACCGTGGGGACGTTGACGAACCCGCCTATGTTCGTCCCGCAGTGGCAGACGAAGACGCCTATCCTCGGCTTCTCCTTGGGCTCGGAGTTCTTCTCGGCCATCGGTCATCACGCTCCTGCCTGCGCGAGCATCTCGACCGCCTTCGCGGCAGCGCTCGAGCCCTGGGCAACTGACTCGGGGATGTCCGCAGGTCCCGCGGCATACCCTGCTATGTATATGCCAGGCACGTTCGTCGTGCCCGGCCCCAGGATCCTGTCAGCGGACTCGAGGAAGCCGAACTCGTCCAGCTTGAGGCCGAGTATCTTGGCGAGGTCCGCCGTCTCCTTTCTCGGGACGAGCGTCGTCGCAAGCACGACCATGTCGAACTCCTCGGACTGCTGTCTCCCGCCGACGTCATAGACCACTATGGGGTTGTGGGTATCCGGGTTCTCCTGGACGGTCGCGTCGGAGTTGATGTACCGGACTCCGTAGTCGCGCTTGGCCCTCTCGACGTACTCCCAGAAGCCCTTCGCGCACGCCCGCAGGTCCTTGTAGAATATGGTCGACGCCATGTCGTCGTGGTGCTCCCTTGCCAGCATGGCTTCCTTGGTGCAGTGCATGCAGCAGACCGCGCAGCAGTACGGGTGACCCACCTGCGGGTTCCTGGAGCCCACGCACTGTATGAACGCCATCTTGACCGGGCGCTCCTTGTCGGACCTGCGCTCGATGTGTCCGTGGGTCGGGCCAGCCGCGTTGATCATCCGCTCGTACTCCATCGCAGTGAACACGTTTGGGTACTTGCCGTAGCCGTACTCCGTGGACGAGGACGGGTCCCAGACGTCGTATCCGGTCGCGACTATGATCGAGCCCACCTCGAACTCCAGGATCTGGTCCTTCATCTCGTAGTCGATGGCCTCTCTCTTGCAGGCCTTCTTGCAGTTGCCGCATTTGCCCTTGGTCAGTGTGAGGCAGTGCTCCTTGTCGATCGTCATCACTCTGGGCACGGCCTGCATCATCGGCATGTAGATCGCCTTTCTCTTGGCCAGGCCCATCTCGAACTCGCTCGGGACCTTGGCCGGGCACTTCTCGAGGCACTCGCCGCACCCGGTGCACTTGGCCTCGTCGACGTACCTGGCCTTCTTCAGGACCTTGACCTTGAAACCTCCGGCCTTCCCCTCGACTCCCACTACCTCCGCGTACGTGATCACGTTCGTGTTGGGATGGCTGAAGCAGTCCGCCATCTTGGGCGCCAGTATGCATATAGAGCAGTCGTTCGTCGGGAAGGTCTTGTCCAGCTGAGCCATCCTCCCGCCTATGCTGGGAGTCTTCTCGACCAGATGGACGATCATTCCCTTGTCTGCGAGGTCCAGAGATGCCTGAATGCCGGCTATCCCTCCCCCGATCACCATGACCGATTTCTCCATTCAATGACCTCCTTGTCGACCTAGGTTACTACCGATTCTTGACTGTACAGTGGGCAGTTCTCGCTTTCTTCTGCGTTTGCCGTATTCCATACTCCGTTTTATGGGTTTCGTTGGGGGCACGACGATTCCTTGCCTCCTACTCTCGCTCTCTTCTGGTTTTCGTTCGTCACGAGACGATGACGGGCAACGCCCGAGACGCTACTTGCCAAGAAGGCTCGCCACCTCCTTGCCCTTCTCAATCTCCGTGACCTTCACCTTGAATGGCGCCTTGCCCTTCCGCGCCTCCCTCGCGAACCTCTGGCAGTTCGGGTACGTGCACGGGGAGCACTTCTTGTCCTTGCAGGCGAGCTCGATGAGTATGAGCCTCTCCCGCGTGTCGTCGGGCTTGGCGATGGGCTTCTTCACCTCGAACATCTTCGTCATGCGGGTCTCGAACGGCTTCTTCTTTGGGACCGTCCTGACGAATCGTTGGCAATTGGGGTACGTGCACGGCGAGCACTTCCGGTCCCTGCACGACAGCTCGACCAGGAGGTATCTCTCCTCACCTTTCGGCGCTTTCTGTTCCTGTGGAGTCATTCTTCTCGTCCTTCCTTCATCTCACTCGAGCGCGTCTGCGATGACCACGCTCAGGTCCTTGATCGGCATGTCGATCTGCTCCTTGGGCACCTGGGTCTTGTTCTCCAGCGTGCAGCTCAGGTGTATGAGGCACTTGTAGCAGCCAGTGACCAGGCAATCCGCGCCGGTCTTCTTGGCCTCCCTGAGCCTGTCGACCTGCAGCTTCCTTGAGATCTCGTCGCAGGTTGCCCACGCGCTGACGCCGCAGCACAGGGCCTTGTCCCTTGTGTTGTCCATCTCGAGGACTTGCGCCCCCGCGGCCTTCAGGGCCTCCCTGGGGGGATCATATATGCCAAGATGCCTCCCCAGCCTGCACGAATCCTGAAAGGTGACCTTCTTGGAGCCCTTCTTCAGCTTGAGCTTGCCCTCCTTCACCAGGTCGTCCACGAGCTCGGAGATGTGCACCATCTCGAACTCGAAGTCTCCCATGAGGTCCTGGTAGTCCAGGTTGAAGGTGCGCATGCACTCCGGGCATGAGAACACGACCTTCTTGGCTCCCGAGGCCTTGATCAGGTCGACGTTCTTCTTCATCAGCTTCTGCAGGCTGGCCTCGTCCCCGGTCCAGTTGAGGTCGTGCCCGCAGCACACCTCGTCGTTGCTGACGACCGGCGTAATGCCCGCCCTGTTCATAATCTTCACTGCCGCTCTCGGAATATCGCTGAGGCCGAGGTTCCGCTCCTTGAATATGGAATCGTAGTAGGGCACGCATCCGGTGAAGAAGAACACCTCGCCCTTGTCCGCTATCTTGAGGTCCTTGGTGACCCAATCGAGCCTGTTCTGCTTGAGGCTGCCGTGCGCCTGGATGCGCATGATCGACTGCATCAGCCCACCCTGTGAGCAGACTGGGACGTTGTCGAACTCCACCGCCTCGTTCCTCATGCCCCTTATGAACCCTGAGTAGTCGACCTTGTACGGGCACATCGAGTTGCACATCTCGCACGTGACGCAGGTCCACACGTCCCTGTTCGAGGCGACGTTCTCCACGATGCCCTCGGACGCCTTGAGCACGACCGTCCTGGGGGCGAAGTTGGGGTTGTACTTCGCGACCGGGCAGACCGTGGTGCACTTCCCGCACTCCACGCAGTCGAAGGCGCCCGTGTCCTCGATGATCCGGTCCATCTTCTGCTTGATGTTGGCCGGGTTGCCCTTCCTCGCCTTTGCCGCCTTGGGGAGTGGGTTCGGGCCCAGCGACCTGATCTGCTCGGTAAACTCCTTCATCGTCGTCGCGAACTTCTGCCCCTCCGACGCGGATATCCACTCGAGCTTCATCCGCTTCTGGCCTATGCCGAGCTTGTCGAGGACCTCCTTCGTGGCGGCCATCCTCTTCTCGGCCTCGACGTTCCCCGATATGTAGTGGCAGTCCCCGATGTGGCATCCTGCCACCAGCACCCCGTCCGCACCGAGCTCAAGGGCCCTGAGCACGAAGTACGGTTCCACCCTCCCCGAGCACATGACCCTGATGATCCTGGCGTTGGTCGGGTACTGCATCCTCGAGACGCCAGCTAGGTCGGCGCCCGCGTACGAGCACCAGTTGCAGCAGAAGGCGACGATGCTGGGGTCGAACTTCCCGTCGCTCATGCCTTCGCCTCCTCCTGCTCGAGGTCCTTCTTCAGGCACGCCTCTATCATCGTGAGTATCTGGTCCGTCCTGAAGTGCTTCGGCCTGATGGCCCTGGAGCAGCATTCGACCGCGCAAGACCCGCACCCCTTGCACAGGGCCTCGTTGATGTGCGACTTGAACACGCCGGGCCTGACCTCGGTCACGCTGGGCGCGCCGTACTCGCATATCTCCTCACATCTGCCGCAGGCGATGCACTTGTCCTCGTCCACGACGCTCACGACTCCCTCGGCCTCGATGAACGGCTTCGAGAGGACGGTGTTGACCCTCGCAGCGGCAGCCAGCGCCTGGGATATGCTCTCTCCTATCAGCCTAGGGGAGTGCGCGAGCCCGCAAAGGAATATGCCGTCCGTTGCGAAGTCCACGGGCCGGAGCTTCATGTGCGCCTCGAGGAAGTATCCTTCCTTGCTCAGGGGCACCTTGAGGAGCTTGGCCAGCTCCTTGTTGTCCGGGTTGGGGTGCACAGCGGCGTTCAGCACCAGGTAGTCAGCCCTGATCCTGACCCTCTGCTCGATGAACACCTCGTCGACCTCGACGTAGAGCTCGTTCCCCTTGCCCGTGACCTTCGGGGGAGATGCGGGATCGTACCTCAGGAACGTGACCCCGAGCCTCGCGGCCTCGTTGTAGTGCTCCTCGGCGAACCCGTAGGTCCTGATGTCCCTGTACAGCACGAACACGTTGGTCTTCGGGTGCTCCTTCTTGATTTTGACTGCGTTGGCCATCGCGGTCGAGCAGCATATCCGGGAGCAGTTCGGGTGCTCCTCGTTCCTGGACCCGACGCACTGTATCACGACGACATTGTCCGCCTTGAACTTGCCCGAGGCCAGCATCTTGCCAAGCTCCGTCTGCTTGATGACCTTCTTGTGCTTCCCGTGCTCGTATTCGGTGGGTTCGTATTCGATGCCGCCCGTGGCGACGACGATCGCCCCGTGCTTGAACTTCTCCCCGCTCTTCAGCTCGGACTCGAAGTTGCCAATGTAGCCCTTGATCTCCTTGACCTCGTCGTTGAGGTGCAGCTTGACGGCCTTGTGCTCGTCGAGCTGCTTCCTGAGGGCCTTCAGGGTCCCTTGGGGATCGACTCCTGACAGGGTGTGATAGATGCTCCTGATGTGTCCCCCGAGGTCCTTGTTCTTCTCGACGATGTGGACTTCGTAGCCGGCGTTGGCTATCTCCAGGGCGGCGACCATGCCGCTCAGCCCTCCGCCGATCACAAGGGCGGTCGGGGTGACGGGTATCTTCGGCTGCGGGAGAGGCTCGAGCTTGGCGGCCTTTGCGACGGACATGCGCACTAGGTCCTTGGCCTTCAATGTGGCCAGCTCCGGCTCCAGCCTGTGCACCCACGAGCACTGGTCTCTGATGTTGGCCATCTCGAACAGGTACTTGTTGAGCCCCGCCTCCCTGCATGTGTTCTGGAACAGGGGCTCGTGCGTCCTGGGCGTGCAGCTCGCGACCACGACCCTGGTCAGGTCGTGCTTCTCGATCATCTCCTTGATCTTCTTCTGGGTGTCGCCCGAGCACGTGTACAGGTTCCGCTCGGTGTAGACGACGTTGGGGAGCTTCGAGGCGTACTCGACGACCTCGGGCACGTTGACCACGAACCCGATGTTGATGCCGCAGTGGCATACGAACACGCCTATCCTGGGCTCCTTCTTGGAGACGTCCTTCTCCGGGGGGTACTCCTTCTTCTTGACCAGCTTGCCCCTCTCCTTGGAGAGCATTGCGGCCACCTTCCCGGCCGCGCCGCTCGCCTGCGCTATCGAGTCCGGGATGTCCTTCGGGCCAGAGAACGCCCCGCAAACGAAAATCCCTGGCACCGAAGTCTCCACGGGCGAGAGCTCGTCCGTCTCGCAGAAGCCGAACTGGTTGAGCGTGAGACCGAGGACCTTGGCGGCGGCCTCGGCACTGGCGGGAGGCCTGGCCCCGGCCGAGAGCACGACCATGTCGAAGACCTCCTCTTTGATTTCGGGGCCCTCGTGGTAGAACAGGATCAGGTTGTTCGTAGCCGGGTCCTCGATGACCTTGGGGACCCTGCTGTTCCTGAGCACGCCGACGCCGTACTCGTTCTCCGCCCTGCTCAGGTACTCCTCGAACTCCTTGCCGAAGGCTCTCGTGTCCATGAAGAATATCTTGGTCTTGAGCCCGGGCACGTGCTCCTGGCCTATGACCGCCTGCTTTAGGGCGGCCATGCAGCAATAGGATGAGCAGTAGGTGTTGCCCGTCTGCGCGTCCCTCGAGCCCACGCACTGTATGAACGCTATCTTCCTCGGGACATCGCCGTCCGAGGGCCTGATCACGTGTCCTTCGGTGGGGCCCGAGGCGCTCAGCATCCTCTCGAACTCGATGTTCGTCAGGACGTTCGGGTACAGCCCGTGCCCGTACTCCACCTTCTTGCCGGCATCGAACACGCTGTACCCCGGGCTGAGTATGATGGAGCCGACCTCGACGACCTCCTCCTTGTCGGGCTCCTGGGAGTACTGGATCGCCTTGGCCTCGCAGAACTTCTCGCACACCCCGCAGCCGATGCACAGGCCGCGGTCGATGGTGTACACGAGGGGCACGGCCTGCGGGAACGGGACGTAGATGGCCTTC
>DYTN01000017.1 GCA_020725925.1 Methanobacteriota archaeon | reverse complement strand
GCGGGAGTTCATAGGCACGAACTATATGGCTGCCGAGCTCCGGGCGCAGAACGCAGTGCTCACGATGACGAGCCATTTCTATCCCCGGATCGTGAAGCTGCCAGGGTTCAGGGACAAGGGGAAAGCGCCCGGATTGAACGGTGCTGACGATGGCAGGCTAGGTCATCGGATGGTTGTGTACGATTCGTCAGTCGGGGCTCCTGCGGCCGCGATGTTGATGGAGTCCCTCATAGCGTCAGGCGTGAAGCACTTCCTGATGCTGGGCGTCGCTGGATCGCTGCTGCCTGACTGCAGGATAGGCGACATCGTCGTGCCCACGTGGGGCGTCAGGGAGGAGGGGACCTCATACCACTATATCCCACCGAGCGCGAAGGTCGCGCCCTCGAAGCATCTCGTCTCCGCGATTGAGAAGAGCCTCGGGACGGGCATGTGCCGAACGGGCGGGGTCTGGACGACGGACGCCCCATACAGGGAGACGAAGAGCAAGATCAAGAAGTACGCCAAGATGGGCGTGATGGCCGTGGACATGGAGACGACCGCGCTGATGGCGGTCGCGATGGCAAGGAAGGTGGACTTCGCCTCTGTGCTGGTGATATCAGACGAGGCCTTCGGCGAGAAGTGGGTCCCTGAGTTCCACGGGCCCAAGGTGAGGCGAACGTGCGACCATGTGTGCAGGTCCGCTCTCACGCTGATGTCGAGGGGCTAGCCATCGAGCGGGGTCTTTATCCCGAGGCCGAACCCCTTGGGCGCTATCAGGTGACCGTCCTCGAACACGATCCCTGACGATGGGTCGTCGACGATGCAGAAGTGGGAGTCGAGGTCCGCGAACCGCACGTTCTCGGAGCTGAGGGCGAAGTGCAGGCCAGCAGCGATGGAGACCTGAATCTCCCCCATGCACCCGACCATCGTGGACATGTCCGCCGCTCCGGCCAGCCTGTCGATCATGACGGCATCGAATATCCCCGCGCTCTTCATCAGCTTGATGTTGATCATGTCCGCGATGCCCTCTCTCGCGACCTTCCTTGCGTCGAGCACGCTCTTGACGCACTCGTCCGCCATGATCGGCACATCGCTCGCCTCGGTGACCCTCTTCAGGCCGGCGTAGTCCTCGGCCTTGACCGGCTGCTCGACGACTACGACGTCCAGCGACCTCATCTCCTGGCAGAACATGATGGCCTGCTCGACGCTGTAGCCCTGGTTCGCGTCCACCCTGAGCTCCACCTTGGGCCCGACGGCGTCCCTGACCGCAGCCACGCGCCTCACGTCCTCCTCCAAGTCGAGCCCGACCTTGACCTTCAGCGCCCTGAAGCCGGCCTTGTAGTGTCTTAGCGCCTTGGCGACGGTCGTCTCCTTGGATTCGATGCCGATGGTCATGTCCGTGAGCATCCTGCTCCTCTTCCCCCCGAGGAACTTGTAGAGCGGCTTTCGGGCACGCTTGCTCAGGAGGTCGAACACCGCGATGTCCACGGCCGCCTTCGCCGCAGTGTTCCCCTCGGCGAGGGAATCCAGCCTCTGATGCAGCTTCTGGACATCGGTCTCGTCAGTCCCCACAAGCTTCTTCGGGACGGCGGACAGGAACGCCTCAATCGATGCTACTGTCTCGCGAGTCACATTCGTAGGGTTCGCGTTGCCAACTCCGAACTCGTCCCTCGAGACCACCTTGACTATGACGTTCTCCTCGGCATCCGAAGCACCGGTGGCGATCCTGAAAGTGCTGTTCCGCCTGTTGACGAAAGTCCTGAACTGGATAGAGTCTATCATCCCGCTCTTCTCCCCTCGAACAGCTTGACCGCGTTGATGTCCTTCCTGATGCCCATGGCGTTCGCCACGGGCGAGCACTTCGCCCTGAGCAGATACGCGACCGGCGCGATGTCCGTCTCCGAGAGCGCCTCGAAGTTCGCCATGCCCTTCGCGACGATGAGGTCCGAGTCCCTCAGCATCTTGCCGAACCTGCCCTCGAGCGCGTCCATGTCCAGTCCGACGGCGAACCCAGGCGCCTCGACCACCCTGTCGGCAATCCCTTCAATGCCGAGCCCATTGATGTCCTCCATCGTCGCATCTGTGAGTATGGGCCTCTCCTTGACCACGAAGGTCAGGTCGACACCGAAGCGCTTGATCTCCCTCAATGCCAGCCTGTCGAAGACCACCTCGCCGCAGTTGTCGCCGAGGAACACAGCTCTGTCAGCCTTCCTGAGCAGCCTCTTGACCTTGGGCGTATCGTCGTGCCCGAGCCCTTCTTCCAGCAGCTTCGCGAACCCGCGCCTCAGCTTCGCGGGGTCGTCATAGCCCGTGCCTATCCCGAAGTCAAGGATGTTGCCCACGATGGAGCACAAGAAGGCCGCCCTGAGCGGGTCCTTCGAGGCCTTCACGAACCTCTCCGCTGCTGGGTACAGCTCCAGAGCGATCTCGTTGCTCTTGCGCTTCAAGGCCTTGTACGGGTCGTCCGTGCCGAGTATCCTGTATGTCTCCCTGTGCACCTGCGTCGCAACGTCGGCAGAGCACACATCCTCCCCGAAGAGGGAGCCGAGCATCTCAGAAGCATTTCTCACGGCCTCGACGCTCTTGGAGGCGTCGACCTCCTCAGCCTCGAACAACACACGGCCTATCAGACAGGGGACGCACTCCGGAGTCATCCGCATTGCGTTCCGGGGAATCTTAGTCCTCCGATATAAAGCATCGATACATCTGGCCGAATCGAGAGGGTGGTTCAGGGTCATTTGACGTGACGGGCTCAGCGGTCCCTGGAAAATCCGGCCTCCGATAACCAACTCCCTACGTTCATATGCATGCATTTGTGTGTGGTATGCGAAGAGATGGCGGTCGCGATAAGGAAGATGAGGGTCGACGACCTCGTGGACGTCAAGAGCGTCGACCTCGTCTGCTGGAACGAGCTCATGGAGAGGGCATACGGCCTCAGGGGCATGCTCTCTGCAAGGACAGACGAGAACATCCTATCCTACCTCCACGCTGACATGGAGGGCGCCTTCGTCGCCGCCGACGACCTCGCGGGCGTCATAGGCTCCTGCTTCTCGCACGTCTGGGGCACCACAGGCTGGGTCGGGCCCCTCTCCGTGCTCCCGGCATATCAGTCCAGGGGCTTCGGCAAGGAGCTCCTGCGCCATTCCCTGCGGCACCTGGAGGACACTGGCTGTGTGGACATAGGTCTCGAGACGATGGCGGAGAACCCGACCAACCTCGGCATGTACCTGAAAGCCGGCCTGAGGCCAGAGGGGCTGGTGCTCATGTTCGGCAAGCGGCTCGAACACGCGGAGCTCCAGGAGGAGGACGCCAGGGATGTCGCGGTCGAACGATACTCCGAGTCCGATGTCCAGGGCCACCTGAAGGCGCACATCAAGAGGATCTCGAGCTCGCTCAGGGAGGGCCTCGACTACTCCAAGGAGATCGAGCTCACCCACAAGTTCGCCTTCGGCGACACCATCGTGGCGAGCTCCAAGGGCAAGGTCGTGGGTTTCTGCGTCGTGCACACGAGGCCGCGGAGGCAGAACATGACCGGGGGGTCGGTGCGCGTTCTCGCCGTCGACTCAGCGGCGAAGTGGGACGTCATGGAGCCTCTTCTCTCTTCGGCCGAACTCATGGCCGCGGAAGCAAGGATGTCCGAGATCTCCGTCGGCATCCCCGTCGTCTGCAGACGCGCCCTAGACTCCGCCTTCTCGAGGGGATACTTTGTCATCGAGTCCTTCGAACGGCTGGTCTGGCTCGGCAGCTCCGGCATGAGCGACAAGACGATGAACCTGTGCTCTTGGTCCGGATGAACCTCACTTGATGATGCCGAGCTCGGCCAGCTTCTCCGGGAGATAGGTGTCTGTCACATAGTCCAGGCCGTACTTCGCGAGCGCCTGCTGCTCAGCCTTCTTGCCTATCTCCAGCATCAGGTCGATCTCGTGCTTCCAGAACTGGTCGTTGAACCTCGGGTCCGTCTTCTCCGCGTTCAGGGCCTGGATGTCCTTGTCGTTCAGCTTGTCCGTCGGGAGCTTGTAGTTCAGTATGTCCGAGGCGGTTATGCCTATGAACTCAGCGGTCGGGGTCGCAAGGAACTCCGACAGGTGCGCGGTCTTGATGGCGCCGTACGCCAGGGACGCATGGATCCTGAAGCTCCACGGGTCGCCATCAGTGAAGGTGCACACGGGCAGCTTCATCTCCTCGTTCAGGCGCTTGATGAACCTCCTCGTGCTCCTCGCAGGCTGGCCCTTCAGGTGGACGAGGACGGCATGCGAGTCCTCGTCGAACTTGTTCTCCACGAGCCTGTCGAACATACCGCCGGTCTCGATGGCAATGATGAAGTCGGCGTCGCAGTCGACGAACTCTATCTTCTCCTTCTCGACGTTGTAGGGTATGCCGTACCCGGAGTCGCCGACGTCGTCCCGGCAGTTTATCCTCTTCTTCTTGCCCTTCCTGTCCATCTCCTGGATGGTGATGTTGCCCATGACCCGCGCTCCGTCCTCCTCCGGCCTGAGCTTGAAGTCCTCCCTCATGCACGTGGTGATTATCTCTAGGTCCTCAGCGAGCAGGTTGGACTCGTCCTGGGTGGAGAACTTCGCCTTCGCCCATCCCTCGGAGATGTAGTACATCTCCCTCAGCGTCGACGACTTGCTCTCCTTGATCATCTCCTCGATGAACTCGAGCATATACATCGTCCGCAGGAGCATCTGCGCCCCCGTGAGCTTCTTCGCCGACCTGGCCCCCATGGCCTTGCCGTACTTCCAGACGGCGCTCTTCGAGTCGAACCGTATGTTGCCCTTGGTCCTGAGCGGGATCATCATCTTGGGAACCTTCCCGTCGTCGATCTGGTCGTAGACGCTCCCGGCCAGCTCCGTGAGCTTGTCGATGGCCTTCTGGTGACGCTGCTCAATCTTCGTTGTTTATCACCTCCGCACCCTCGTCGTAGTCGACCTCGCCTTCCTCCCCCTCCTCGGCCTCCTCCGCGACGCCCTCCTCGGTGATCCGTAGGTGTTCGAGGTCCCAGTCCCCTGGGAGGACCTCGCATCCTATGACGGACGCGGCGTCTATCCCGCTGACGTACACCTCGCTCTCGTCGTACTGCTCCTGGGGTACGCCCTTCAGGTCGAAGGCCAGCTCGAAGACATCAGTCGACCCCAACCGCTTCACGTCCCAGGTCGCCTTGTTCTCGTCCCTCGTCTCGATCGGCTTCGCCTTGAGCGTCTTCTCATCGATTTTATCGTACGGCACGAGCATGTGCAGGTGGAAGCTCTGCGACTTGGGCGTGTAGTTGTAGGCCTTCACGGAGACGTGGTGCCTGCCCTTCTCGAAGGCCACCTCGTCCTCGATCCAGACGACGTTCATGATCTTGGTGATCGTGCCCGCGATGTCGGGCACCGGCTTCCCGACTATCTTGGCGCTCTTCTCGGCTATCATCGGGATTATATCCTGGACGATCTCGAACTTGACCCTGGTCTTGCTCTTCTTCGCGGCCTTGTTCAGGTGCGTCTTGAGCTTTCTCGCGCACGCCTTGAGGGCGAGCTCGATCTCCTCACGGATCTCGGGGACGTTCGCGACGGCCTCCTTCGATTCCGAGGTGAAAGGTATCTTGGTGGAGGCCACATGCACGAGGACGATAGCGGGCCCGAATGGTATGCCCTGGCCGCCCCGCTGCTCCAGCCCGTACCTCCTCCAGTCGACGGCCTCGATGGCCTGTGTGATGGCGCACGCGCCCTGCTGGTACATCAGGGGCACGCGGTTCGCGAACCTCAGTATCTGGACGGGCTCCTCGCTGCTGAGCCCTCCACCGTAGACTATGCCCACCTCGACGATGAACGGATTCCCGCCATAGACCCTCGGATCTCTCGTCACCGGTGGGGCGTAGAAGTCGGCCTTGAGGTCGCCGAGCACGTTCTTGAGGCCCTTGCGGATGAGCGTCTCGCCGATTGGCGACAGGCAGTCCGTCTCCGGGGCCATGATCTTGACCTTCTTGATGGCCTCGAGGATCCCCCCTGCCTGCTCCAGGGTCATGTCCTGCGGGTCCTGGTCCTGCGGCACGCCTGCGAGGTCGCATATCTCCCTCGCGACCCTGTACGATATCCTCGAGAACTCGGTGTTCAGGAAGCTGGTCATCTTGCGCGATTCCGTGTACTTGGCCATGCTGAGCATCTCGCCCAGCTCGACGCCTTCCGGGTGGGGCTTGACCTCCTTGGTCGGCGGGGGCACCTGCTCCGACGCCCTCTCGAAAACGATGGTGCCCCCCTCGGGCGGCATGAAGGTTATCTTCGCATGAGGGTTGACTATGGCCACTCCCTTGAGGTACTCGAATATCGACTGCTTTCCCCCGATGTATTTCCCCTTGACATGCACCTGGAAACTCGTGCCGTGCGGCTTGTTGTCCCAGATCACGAAGTCCTCGGTGATCTTGTCGGGCTTGTTCTTCTTCGTGTCAAGGATGAGCTCGCACTCGTAGGCCACCTCCTCGTCCGATATCTTGGACCTCACCTTGGCCGCCTTGCCCGTGGTGAGCTGGCCGTACATGACGACGGCGGAGACGCCTATGCCCTGCTGGCCTCTCCTCTGGGCGCGGGTGTGGAACCTCGAACCGTACAGCAAGCGGGCGAAGACGTTCGGGACTTGGTTCTTGACGATTCCGGGCCCGTTGTCCTCGACCGTGACCCTGTACTCCGTGTTCTCGATCTTCTCGACCTTGACGACGATGTCCGGCAGGGCCCCCGCATCCTCGCACGCGTCGAGGCTGTTGTCCACGGGCTCCTTGACCGATGTGATCAGTGCGCGCGTGAGCGAATCGAAGCCAAGGATCTGCTTGTTCTTCTCGAAGAACTCAGAGACGGAGATCTCCTTCTGCTTCTTCGCTAGCTCATGTGCAATCGACGGTGACAAGTGCCCGCGCCTCCGCATACAGCATCAAAGCGCTCTGCCCAGGGTGCATCCCAGCATGACCAAATGGATTTCCCAGATAAATGTGTTGCGCGGTGGTGGTTGGCGCCTCAGTCGAACTTCTCGCCGCATTTCGGGCACACGGTCGCATCCGCCGGCACATCGGCGCCGCACTCGGAGCAGACGAACCCCTCGACCCGCTCCACACCCGCAGCCTTCGCTGCGCTCGGGACCTTCGCCTCCTCCTTGGGGATGTCCTTGACCTCCTTCTCACGCTCGGCGATGGCGCGCTCGTAGGCCTCCACCCTCATCTTCCTCGCTCGCCTGGTCCACCAGACCATCAGGAGCAGGAGCCCGTAGATGGGATACACAGCCACGAAGGTCTGGATGAACGATATCGGTATGAGCGAGCCCGCGACGGACCACGTGTCCGTGTACACGGGACCTATGAGCACGAACTCCCCGTCGTCCGTGTGCTCCGTGGCGACCAGCCAGGTGCTGTTGACCTTCGCCCAGAATATGTACTGGTTGATGGGCTTCGAGACGCCGGTGCTGTACTCGTAGTAATGGGTGTTGTTGACGAGGTCTTCGCTCACGAGGGTCATTGAGTAGTTCACCGAGCCGGCGAACGGGAAACCCACGCTGGCAGTATCGACGCTCACCTGCTCGACGGTCGTGTTGTTGCTCGAGAGCCTGACCTCGAGGCTGTAGATGTAGGTCGTGTCAGCTGTGCCGAACTGCGGTGTCACCGTCCCGTTCACGAGCACGCCGTCGGCGCTCATGGCCTTGTCCTGTTCGACGTGCTGATAGAAGTCGGTGAAGTAGACCGTCCAGACGGCGGCGAAGGCCAGACAAGCAGCCGCGCCTGCGATCAGGAGGCGCTTGACGTCCTTGACCCCGAACTTCCAGAACACGCCCAGCATGAATAGAGGCGTGATGATCCCCCCCAAGCAGAAGCTCCCCGCGAAGAGCAGCACGAGCGCATACACGCCCGCTGACAGTGCGATGGCGGTGGGGATGGGCAGGGGGGTCTTCAGGAACTTCACGAAGAGGCCCTTCAGGTAGGCTTCGACCCGCTTCGCTGGCGTTTCCATCTCGTGAGGCAAATGGGTCTTCGGATAAATACCTTGTTTTCGCTGGATTGTCCGTAAGCAGCAGTTATATAGTGGGATTGGCCATCGACGCCATTCCCAGAGGAGGCCCCAGCGCTGAAGACCGCGGTCATAGCCATCGGAGGCAACGCCATCCTGCGCTCCGGTGAGAAACCCACCCAGGCGAATCAGATGCGAAACGTCGCGGCCACGTGCAAGGGCCTCGCCGACCTGATACAGAGGGGCTACGACATCGTGATAACTCACGGGAACGGCCCTCAGGTGGGCGACATACTTCTCAGGAACGAGATGGCCAAGGGCGAGATCCCGCCCATGGCGCTCGATGTGTGCGATGCCGAGAGCCAAGGGCAGATCGGCTACATGCTGCAGCAGGCGCTCTCCTCGGAGTTCGTCGAGAGGGGCATGGACAAGGTCGCAGTCTCGCTCGTGACGCAGGTCGTGGTCTCTGAGGACGACGCTGCGTTTAAGAACCCCACGAAGCCGATCGGGAAGTACTTCACGCCCCAGGAGGCGAAGGAGCTCCAGAAGGAGAAGGGCTGGAGGATGAGCTACGACAAGAAGAGAGGAGGCTGGAGGCGCGTCGTGCCCTCGCCGGAGCCGATAGGCATCGTGGAGAGCAAGCCCGTCAAGAGGCTCATATTCGGCGGCGTCGACCAGGCGGAGGTGGTGATCGCCTGCGGAGGCGGTGGGATCCCCGTTGTGAGAAGGGGGAACAGGTATCATGGCGTCGAGGCGGTCGTGGACAAGGACCTCGCGGCCGCGATGCTGGCGAACAGCATCAAGGAGCGCCTGTTCATCATGGCGACCGATGTGAAGAACGTCTTCCTCGACTTCGGCACGATCGACCAGAGGCCGTACCTCAAGGGCACCGTGTCCGAGCTGAAGAAGTTGTACGCAACTGGACAGTTCCCTCCAGGGAGCATGGGCCCGAAGATACTCGCCGCGATCAGGTTCTTGGAAGGGGGCGGCGAGGAGGTCATCATATGCGCCACGGAGAAGCTCGTCCAGGCCCTCGAGGAGGGCGCTGGAACTCATATCTACAGGGACGACGTTAAGGCGTGACGCGATGGTCACCATCGAGGAGCAGATCAAGGAGATAGAGGACGAGCTGTCCCGGACCTCGTACAACAAGAAGACCCAGCATCACATAGGCAAGCTCAAGGCGAAGCTCGCGCGCCTAAAGGACGACCTGGAGCTGAGGCGCTCGAAGGGGCCGAAGACGGCTGGCTACGCCGTGCGCAAGTCGGGCAACGCCACTATCGCGCTGGTCGGGTTCCCCAGCGTCGGCAAGTCCACTCTCCTCAACAAGATCACGAACGCGCAGAGCGAGGTCGCCGCGTACCGGTTCACGACGCTCACGGTGGTCCCTGGGGTCATGGAATACAAGGGCGCGAAGATACAGGTCCTCGACCTTCCAGGTCTCATCAAGGACGCCTCCAAGGGGAAAGGCAGGGGAAGGGAAGTCCTCTCGGTCGTCCGCTCGGCAGACCTCATCGTCCTCATGATCGACGTTTTCGAGACGAACATCCATGTGCTCGTCGAGGAGCTCAGGACCGCCAACCTGAGGCTGAACCAGCGTCCTCCGGACATAGTCATCTCGAAGAAGAACAGAGGAGGCATCACTGTCAACTTCACAACGAAGCAGTCCACGCTGGACGAGGACCTGGTCCGCGAGATGATGAACGAGTACGGGTACATCAACGCGGACATAGTGATCAGGGAGGACATCGTCGAGGACCAGCTGATCGACTACATTTCCGGCAACAGACTGTACGTGCCAGCCATCGCGCTCATCAACAAGACCGACCTCGTCACGAAGGACTATCTGAAGCACGTCGAGAAGCGCATCAAGGGTTGGAGGGTCGTGCCCATATCTGCCGAGAAGGACGTTGGCGTGGACGCCCTGAAGGAGGAGATCTACGGCGCTCTCAGGTTCATCCGAATCTACATGAAGCCCCAGGGGAAGGAGGCCGACTTGGTCGAGCCCCTCGTGATCAAGGACGGCTCGGACATAGGCATGATCTGCGATGCCATCCACAGGGACTTCAGGAAGAACTTCAGGTACGCGCAGATCTGGGGCAAGAGCGCGAGGTTCCCCGGGCAGATGGTCGGGCTGGACCACACGGTCAGGGACCAGGACATCGTGACTATCATCGTCAAGCGCTGAGCGATGGCATGCCAGCTACAAAGCAATGCAATGAAAACCTATGGGAAGGGGTTTTTGCCGGTGAAGGAGAACGAGAGTTCGCTCAGGCCCTCTTCATCAGCTTCATGAATCCGCCGCCCTCGTGAATCTCGAGATTCTTCGAGGCGAGGATCTGCTCGAACTCGGGCCAGTCGATCACTTCGACTCGGGCGCTTCCCGCGGCTCTGGTGAACTCTATCTCAGATGTTCCCCTGACCTTGCCCGGTTTCAAGTTCTTCTCGGCAGCTATCGCCTTGGCCCTGTCGAGAGAGATTGGCTTCATTGGCACGTGCATCCCTCCGTGTTGCCGGATTCCTTCCGACAGTCAGTACATTGCCGTCCGACATATAAGTTCCTTTCGCTGGCCTATGGCCCTCGATGTGCTGGATTCCCGTCAGACGATAGGCCGGACATGCTCAGAACAGCCACATGAGCATGAGGGTCGACACGAACAGGGTAGCGAGCGCGATCGGGAAGCCCACTAGCGTGAACCTCCAGAAGTTGACCTCGACCCCCTTCGCCTCAGCTTTCTCAGCCACTATCACGTTCGCTGCAGCGCCCAGGATGGTGGCGTTACCAGCCAGTGTCGAGCTCGAAGCCAGTGCTATCCACAGGTCCGTCTCGCTGATTGGGATGAGCTCTCCGAGGAGGAGCACCGCCGGGACGTTGCTCACCAGGTTCGACAGGAACGCTGAGAGCGCCGTGAGCCATTCGACCGAGGGCACCTTACCGTCGTGGAAGCCTGGGAAGAAGTCCTCTATCTCGCTCATGAGCGAGGAATCCTTGACGCCCTGGAGCACCACGAACAGCCCAACGAAGAAGAGGATGATGGTCCAGTCCACACCTGCGAGCATATCCTTCGCCCGCACGTCGCTCAGGAGCGGCACGAGGAACAGGGATGTCACACCAGCGACGAATGCTATGACGGCTATGGGAGCGCCTATCCAATGGCTGGCCACGAACGCTGCGAATGTGCCCGTCGTTATCGCGAGGAGCGCGTACAGCCCGAGCCTCCTCTCCTTCAGCTTCCGGATGCCAGATGTCGTGCTCTCATCGCCCTTCACGAGTTCCTCCTCGAATGCCCTCCAACCCTCTGCGAGAATCCTCCGCCTGAACTCCTGCGCGCTCCCCCTTTCGATGTCCTTCCTGTAGACCAGGTACAGGATGGCGATGGCGACCGCCATGCATACGATAGAGACAGGCACCAGCCTGGCAGAGAACTCGAGGAACGAGATGCCCGTCTTCGTGGCGATGTAAGCGTTCTGCGGGTTGCCGACTGCCGTGGCCACGCTGCCGATGTTAGCCGCCATAGCCTCCGCCACCAGGAACGGGACCGGGTTCGACTTCAGCAGCCTGCAGGTCCTGATGATGATCGGGGTGAACAGGAGGACGACGGTGTCATTGAGGACGAGTGCCGACAACGCGCCCGTGACGACCATAGTCAGGACGAGGAACATGAACTGGTTCTTCGAGTACCTGATCATCCTGAGGGAGACCCATTCGAAGAATCCGCACAGCTCCAACCCCGCGACGAGGATCATCATGCCGACGAGGAGGATGAGTATGTCCATGTTGATGGCGGAGATTGCGTCCTCGGGGTCGACCACGCCGAGGACTATCATCAGGGCCGCGCCCAGCAGGGCTGCGGCAGGCCGGTCGATTTTGACACGCGGGAACCGCCTTATCGAGATGAGCGCGTAGGTGAGCAGGAAGACGGCGAAGGCGATCCAGAGCGTGTCCATCCGAGGACCGAGAATCAGAAGGCTGGATATGAATATGCGCCCAGGCCCTGTCCAAAAGGATTAAGAAACCGGTTCCCGTTGTTGCGCTCGATGATTCAGAGGCCCAGGGGCACCAGGGATTTCGGCCCTGCCGAGATGGCCAAGCGCAGAAAGGTCGAGCAGGCGATGCGCGACGCGTGCGCGCGGTTCGGGTTCGGAGAGGTCGTGACACCGACCTTCGAGCATTCCGAGCTGTTCACGCTGCGGTCGGGCCAGAGCATAGTCGACGAGATGTACGTCTTCAGGGACAAGGGGGACAGGGAGATGGCCCTTAGGCCGGAGATCACGGCATCGGTGATCAGATTCTACATCAGCGACATGTCGATGCACCCGAAGCCGCTCAAGCTGTTCTACGTCGGCAACTGCTTCAGGTACGAGAATCCCCAGAGCGGCAGGTACAGGGAGTTCTTCCAGCTGGGGGCAGAGCTGATCGGCACGAAGACCCCGGAGACCGACGCAGAGGTGGTCGCGCTCGCAATCAGTTGCCTCAGGGGTGCTGGCCTGGAGGACTTCCTCGTGCGCATAGGCCACATAGGCATCCTGAAATCGCTCGTGCGCAAGGAGATCAAGGATGAGGTCGTCGCCGCGGAGGCCCTCAGGATGATAGACAAGGAGGACTGGGACTCCTTGGGCGACATGTTCGATGCGAAGGCGTTGCCCAGGAAGCTGTTCGACAAGATCACATCGATCGCGGACATCAAGGGCAGTGTCGACGAGCTCAACAACCTCGAGGACAGCGAACCCACGGCGCACCTGAGGGAGATATTCGACACGCTCAGACTGTACGGGATTGACGACTGCCAGGTCGACCTCGGGATCGTGCGCGGCCTGGACTACTACACTGGCATGGTGTTCGAGATTGACGCGCCGAGGCTGGGGGCCGAGAAGCAGGTCCTGGGAGGCGGCTCGTACACGCTCTCGGAGCTCTTCGGCGGAGAGCCCGTGTTCAGCACAGGATTCGCAATAGGGATTGACAGAGTGCTCCTAGCCCTGGAGAAGGAGCGCCCGATCGACGTTCGGGCGCCACTGGACGCATACGTGATTCCCGCGAAGGATGACATGCGGAAGTATGCCTTCGGGATCGTCGCGAGGCTTAGGTCCCAGGGCCTGAAGGCCGATGTGGACCTGATGCGCAGAACCCTCAGCAAGAACCTCAAGTACGCATTCTCAGCGGGAGCGCGCTTCGCAGTCATCGTGGGCAAGGAGGAGATGGCCAAGCGCTCGGTCACGCTCCGGGACATGAAGACGGGCAAGCAGGAGGTCGTCCAGGCCGACGAGATCGGCAAGACGATCCTCAGGAGCCCAGATTCTTAAGTCTGGCATTCGATTCCCTGCAGGCTTGCGTGAAGGTGGGCGGGTCATGAAAGTTGACGATCTCAGGGCGGATGAGAAGGACATCTACTTCAAGTGCCTCGAGGACTGGTCCGAGGAGACGAACGAGGCGGGACCGCACAAGGAGAACTGGTACAACAAGATGCGACCAAAAGGTCTCCGCGTGAAGATGGCGCATGATGACAAGGGCATTGTCGGAGGCATGATCCAGTACCTCCCGATCGAGCACTCCATCGTGGACGGAGAGGGCCTGTACTTCGTGTACTGCATCTGGGTCCATGGTCACAAGCAGGGCAGGGGCGACTTCCAGAAGAGGGGGATGGGCAAGGCGCTCCTCAAGGCGGCCGAGGAGGACGCAAGAGCGCTCGGAGCGAAGGGCATGGCCGCATGGGGTCTCTCTCTTCCGTTCTTCATGCCAGCATCGTGGTTCAAGAAGCAGGGCTATTTGAAGGCCGAGAAGGACGGAATGATGGTCCTGCTGTGGAAGCCGTTCTCGAAGGACGCGAGACCGCCCAAGTACGTGAAGCCGAAGAAATCCCCGTCGGCTGTCCCGGGCAAGGTGACCGTGACCTCATTCAATGATGGCTGGTGCACCTCGATGAACATCGTACACGAGCGGGCCAAGCGGGCGTCCGGGGAGCTCGGGGACAAGGTGGCCTTCCGGACGTACGACACCACCGACAGGAGCACCTTCCTGGAATGGGGGATCTCAACCGCATTGTTCATAGACGACAAGGAGGTCCAGACAGGGCCGCCTCCTTCCTACGAAGACATCAAGAAGCTGATCGCCAAGCGGGTGAAGAAGCTCGGAAAAGAAAAGGGATGAGCTCCACCCGGAGCGCGCGCCCCGGATGGGTTGGAGTTTGAGTCCGGCCTACGGATAGAAGCCCCTGGTCCTCGTCGCATCTGCGACGCGCTTCACGGCCACCAGGTACGCGGCGTCCCTCATGTTGCACTTGTGCTTCTCGTGCATGTCCCAGACCTCGTGGAACGCCTTCGTGATCACGCTGTCCAGCTTTTGGTTGACCTCGTCCTCGGTCCAGTAGAAGTTGTAGTTGTTCTGGACCCACTCGAAGTAGCTCACCGTGACGCCGCCCGCGTTCGCGAGGATGTCCGGCAGGACGAGCACACCGTTCTTCGCCAGGATCGCGTCCGCCTCGAAGGTGGTCGGGCCGTTCGCGCCCTCGCCAGAGATCTTCGCCTTGATCTTGCCAGCGTTCTCCTTGGTGATCACGTTCTCGAGAGCGCAGGGCAATAGTATGTCAACCTTGAGCTCGAGGAGCGCCTCGTTCGAGATCGGCTTCGTGCCCGGGAAGTTCTTGACGGCGCCAGTCTTCTGCTTGTGTGCCCAGACCTCGTCGTACCTCAGGGCCTTCTCGCTGACGATCCCGCCCTGGGAGTCGCTCACCGCGATGACCTTGCACCCGAAGTCGCGCTCGATGAGCTTGTGGGCGAACGCGCCGACATTGCCGTATCCCTGGATCGCCACGGTTGCGCCCTTCAGGTTCATGCCGGTCTTCTTAGCTGCCTCGCGGACGCAGAACACGAGCCCCCTCGATGTCGCCTCTGGCCTGCCGAGCGACCCGCCGATCTCCTTCGGCTTCCCTGTGATTACTCCTGGGCACGCGAACCCCACGTGCATGCTGAAAGTGTCCATGATCCATGCCATCTCCCTGCCGCTCGTGTTGACGTCGGGAGCTGGTATGTCCTTCGTGGGCCCGATGATGATCGATATCTCGGATGCGTATCTCCTCGTCATCCGCTCGATCTCGCCCACTGACATCGTCTTCGGGTTGCATATGATGCCGCCCTTCGCGCCACCGTAGGGTATGTCGACCACAGCGGTCTTCCAGGTCATCCAGGAGGCCAGGGCCCTGACCTCGTCGATGTCGACCTGTGGGTGGTACCTGATGCCCCCCTTGAAAGGTCCGCGCGCCTCGTTGTGCTGTACCCTGTAACCGGTCAGCACCCGCACAGACCCATCGTCCATCTTGACCGGGAAGTTGACCGTGAGCTCCCTCTTCGGGCTCTTCAGGACCTCGACCATTCCCGGGTCGATGCACAAGGTCTTCCCCGCCTTGTCGACCATCTTCTTCATTTCCTCGTACGGATTCACTTTGCCTGCCATTCTAACACCATTGGCCTATGCATCCGCTCGCATCGGCTTCAGCGCGCGGGATGATTGCTGGAGAGCATGCCTAGATTGAATTTAAAGGTTGCCTATTAACTAGGTGTTCCGCCGGAAACGGTGCGATTATCCAAGGGGTATTTTTAAAGGTTCTTCGAACGGATGGCCAATACCTTGGAAACGCCCTCCCGAGCTCAAGACGGGGTCGGAACGGACTGCTGAGGCGCCTTGCTCCTTTCGACAGGCCATTCCGAAAAGCACTCGCGGACGGCCGATAACGGTGCTAAGGCCGCGCGAGGTCGAAGCCTATGAGGATCGATGCGAGCCTCGGGTCATCCCTGAGCCCCTTGGCCTCGCGGAGGAAGAGGTCCCCGATCGTCGAGGGGCTCGAGGAGCAAACGTTGCTGACCCCGCGGATCACCTCGACCTCCTTGAACGGCACCGTCGGAAGGACGAGCCTCGCGCCCCTGCCGGAGCCCCTGTCCACGAATATCACGAAGTCCTTCCCGAGGAAGATGGTCTTGCCGCTGCTCTCCGAGTCGATCCTCTCCCCCGGCAGGATCTCCCTCCCTATGACCGTCCCGTGCTCGTTCACGAGCACGACCGTCGGATGGGGCGGGCCCCTGAAGCTCTTGTCCTTCACTATGCAGGCCACGTGCTTCCTCGTGAGGCAGTCGAACAAGCCGATGTTCTCCACCGTCAGCGGGCCGATGCTCGGATAGCGCCTCTCGATCCTCCCGAGCCCGGCCCTCATCTGTCTGGTCAAGTAGAAGCTGTGCCGGACCCCCTTCAGGCCAGAGAGCGTGGCGAGCACCTGCCCCAGTATCTTGCCCTCGTACTTAGACGCCGGCATTTGCCCGTGCTCCTCGGTCCTGGCTACCTCGGCTGGATCGGCTCCACATGGGAGAGCGCGTGCATCACATGCGCGAGGAAGAGGTCCTCGGGCAGCGCGCCCGCTATCTCGAACCTGTCGTTTATGACTACCTTGGGCACGCTCGTGACCGCGTACTTCTGCGCGAGCGGCACGAACTCGGTCGACTCGACCATGTCCGACCAGATCATCTCGCTCTCGATGGCGAACCTGTGCGCGAGCCTCACAGCCGCGGGGCAGAACGGGCAGGTCGGCGTGACGAAGACCTGCACGTGCACAGCACTGTCGACCTGCCTCAGCGCGTCCCTCGTCTTCTGCGACAGGCCGCTGTCCCCGCGGGAGACGTCGAGCATCGCCCCGATGAGGGAAGTGAACTCGTACCCCGACGGTATGCCGTAGAACCGCACGCCGTAGTCCTTCGCCCCTATCACGGCCAGGGCCGGGATCTTGTCTATCCTCAGCTCCTTGGCCTTCGTCTGGTCCCTGACGAAGTCGTACACCTCGACCTTGATCTTGGGCGACAGCTCGCCCAGCTCCGTGACCACCTGGACGGTCTCCCTGCAGAACAGGCACGGCATCTCCTGGGAGAACACCACCAGCCGCAGGTCGTTGACGAGCTTCTGGCCGAACTCCTTCACCAGGTAGTCCCTCTCCTTCTGCTGGATCAGGCCCATCTCTCTCACTCCTCCAGCTCCACCTCTACTTTGATTCCCTCTCTCACGCTCGCAGTCACGATGCAGAAGTCCTCGAACAGGCCCCTGCACCGGCTCAACTTTTCCCGGTCAGTTGGTTCGATTGACGGCTTCAGCTTGACCTTTATCCCGCCAATCCTCCACCTGCCCCTCTCGTTCCTCTCGAGCGTGGTCTCGACATCGGTTTCGATCCCCTTCAGGGCGCCCCGGGACTTCTGCATGCAGAACAAGAGGCTGGATGACAGGCAGTGCCCGACGGCCGACGAGAGCATCATCGCCGCGGTCGGCCCCTCCGACCCGCCCAGCGGCTGCGGCTCGTCCATCCAGATCTTCGCCCCGGGGAGCTCGTCGAACGTGATGCTGAACTTGTACCCGCCCTCGTGTGAGAGACGGGCGTGGATCCTCTCGTTCATGCTGCTCGCTCTCCGCCTTCGGAATGCAGCTTCCAGGCTATAACCTTTCGACCTCTGGCGCGCATCGGGACAACATAGAAATATCATGCACCAGAATGACAAGCGGCAGCTGGTCGGACGGTCATGGCTTCTTCGAGAGTCAGGAAGGAACGCGACTCCATCGGAGAGAGGGATGTCCCCGAGGACGCGTACTACGGCATACAGACGCTCAGGGCGACCGAGAACTTCCCCGTGAGCGGCATCCGCGCGCGCCCAGAGTTCATTCGCGCCTACGCGATGGTGAAGAAGGCGGCTGCGTTGGCCAACATGGATGTCGGCTGGCTCGAGCCGCGCATCGCCGAGGCCATAGTGTCCGCATGCGACGAGATACTCTCGGACAAGCTCCACGACCAGTTCGTCGTGGACGACTTCCAGGCGGGGGCCGGGACGTCATTCAACATGAACCTCAACGAGGTCATCGCGAACCGCGCGCTCGAGCTGATAGGGAAGGCCAAAGGCGAGTATTCAATCATCCACCCGAACGACCACGTCAACATGGCCCAGTCGACGAACGACACATACCCGACGGCGATGAGGCTCTGCATACTCATCATCGCGCAGGACCTCATGGACAACCTCGAGAAGCTCAAGCGGGCGTTCGTGAAGAAGGGCATGGAGTTCGAACGGGTGCTCAAGTCCGGCAGGACGCACCTGATGGACGCCCTGCCAGTGACCCTGGGCCAGGAGCTCATGGCGTACTCCGTTGCGATCAAGAAGGCCAGGGATTCGTTCAAGGAGCAGCTCAAGCTACTCGAGGAGGTGCCCCTCGGGGCGACGGCGGTGGGCACGGGCGCGAACACTCATCCGGACTACCACAGGCAGGTCGTAAGGCACCTGCGGGAGATCACGGGGCTCAACCTTCGAGAGGCCGAGGACCCGAGGGAGGCGCTCCAGAGCAGGCTCGACTTCGCGGGCGTCAGCGGCTCGCTGAAGGCCCTTGCGCTCGAGCTCATCCGGATCTCGAACGACCTCAGGCTGATGGGCTCCGGCCCCACCACAGGCTTCGCGGAGATACGCCTGCCCGCGACGCAGCCGGGCTCCTCGATTATGCCGGGGAAGGTGAACCCCGTCATGGCCGAGTGCATGGACATGATATGCTTCCAGATCGTGGGCAACGACCTCTCCGTCTCGATGGCTGTCCAGGCGGGGCAGATGGAGCTCAACGTGATGAACCCTGTCATGATCCACAACATCCTGGAGTCGATGGTCCTCCTGAACAACTACGTCCCCGTGTTCATAGACAAGTGCGTCTCGGGCATTGAGGCGGACGAGGCGAAGTGCAGGAGCTATCTGGAAAAGAACCCGTCGATCGCGACCTTCCTGGCGCCGCACATAGGCTACATGGAGGCCGCGGAGGTCGCCAAGGAGGCGCTGGCGAGGGACATGTCCGTGAAGGACCTTGTGCTGGAGAAGGGCCTCCTGACGAAGGACGAGGTCGAGCGGATATTCGACTGGGAGTTCCTAATCGGCAGGAAGAAGTCGGACAAGAAGTGAGCCCGGACCCGACACGCATAAATATCGTGGGTTCTCTTTCAAAGCGAGCCGGACGGATTCTCCGTGGAAGGCTCGGATGTGATGTTGTGGATTGGGGTCTCAGGAACAGGCTGTCCAGGATAATCGCGCCCGGCACGGGCCGTTCAGTGATGCTCGCAGTCGACCACGGCTACTTCCTCGGCCCGACGTCGCGCCTGGAGGTGCCGAGGAAGACCATCATGCCTTTGGCCCCATATGCTGACTCCATAATGCTCACTCGCGGCGTGCTCAGGTCGTCAATTGACCCCAGCATACTCAACTCGATCGTGCTCAGGGTCTCGGGGGGGACGAGCATCGTCGGCGAGGACCTCTCCAACGAAGGCATCATCACCAGCGTCGAGGACGCGCTCAGGCTGAACGCCTCTGGCGTCGCGCTCTCGATCTTCGTCGGCAGCAAGCACGAGAGGCAGACACTCCTCGCGCTGTCCGAGCTTGTGAACGAAGGGCAGAAGCACGGCATGCCCGTGCTCGCAGTCACAGCCGTCGGCAAGGAGCTGGGCAAGAAGGATGCCAGGTACATGTCCCTGGCCTGCAGGATCGCTGCCGAGATCGGGGCGCACATCGTGAAGACCTACTACTGCGACGGGTTCGAGAAGGTCGTCGAGAGCTGCCCCGTGCCCGTCGTCGTTGCGGGTGGGACCAAGATCCCTGAGAAGGACGCCCTCGAGCTCACATACAACGCCATCAAGGCCGGCGCCACGGGCGTGGACATGGGCAGGAACATCTGGCAGTCAGACAACCCGATACCGATGATCAAGGCCGTGAGGAAGATCGTCCACGAGGATGCCACTGCCAAGGAGGGCTTCGAACTCTACAGGAAGCTCTCGAAGCTGAAGTGATATTGGTCACCGGAGCGTCATGTCATGCGCGTAGCGATGTACTACAGGAACGACGATGTCCGCCTCGAGGAGATGCCAAAGCCCAAGATAGGCCCCGACGAGGTCCTCGTGAAGGTCGTCTCCAGCGGCATCTGCGGCAGCGACGTCATGGAATGGTACAGGCTCAAGCGCGCGCCGCTGGTCCTCGGCCACGAGATCGCAGGGGACATCGTCGAGGCGGGCAACGAGGTCGAGAACTACAAGATCGGCCAGCGCGTGTTCGTCTCGCACCATGTGCCGTGCGGCGAGTGCAGGTACTGCAAGAACGGGCACGAGTCGACCTGCGAGACCCTGCGAACCACCAACTTCTATCCCGGGGGCTTCGCGGAGTTTGTCCGAGTGCCCAAGATCAACGTCGAGAAGGGCGTGTATGTGCTTCCCAAGATCCTGAGCTACGATGACGGGGCGTTCATCGAGCCACTCGCCTGCGTTGTCAGAGGCTTCAAAGCGATGCGGTTCCAGCCAGGCAGGGCCGTGCTCGTGCTGGGGAGCGGCATCGCAGGCCTCTTGAACATCAAGCTCGCGAAGGCCCTCGGGGCGGAGAGGATCATCGCCACGGACATCTCGGAGTACAGGATGCAGGCAGCGCGCAGGTTCGGCGCCGATGTCGTCATCGATGGTCGAAAGGATGTTCCGAAGCTCGTCCGCGAAGGGAACGGCAACCGCCCAGCGGACTACGTCATGGTGTGCGCGGGCTCCGTCAAGGCATTAGACCAGGCATTCAACTCAGTGGACAAGGGAGGCACGATCCTGCTCTTCGCGCCTCCTCTGCCAGGCACGCAGGTCCCTGTGCCCTTCGGGGACCTCTGGAAGGACGAGCTGACCATCACGATGACCTACGCCGGCAGCCCCCAGGACATCAAGGAGGCCATCGAGTACCTCAAGACGAGGCAGATCGTGGTCAGCGACATGGTCACGCACAGGTTCGGCCTTGCGGACACGGGCAAGGGGTTCGGGCTTGTCGCCAAGGCCGACGAATCGATCAAGGTCATCATCGAGCCTCAGAGGTGATCCCGGACCGGCCGGTCACACTGCCTGTCCGATCCAGAGGACGGCCAGAATCCCGAGCGAGTTCAGGGCGAATGAGACTGCCGCAAAGGTCCTGTTGCTTATCGTCGTGATGCCTGCCAGCATTGCCACTCCGAACTCGTCCGGCAGCGGCGAGGCGATCACGATGCCGGCCACGCCAAGCAGCATGTAGAACGCCGTCTTTGGCGGTATCCTCCTCAGGAGCATGCCGTTGAAGAGGCCGTACGCCTTGGAGCACTTGAAGCGCTCGATCTCGTCGTCGAAGGTCGTCCGGATGAATGTGAAGAGCAGGAAGTCGGAAGCCAGCGCCCCTGCCCCGCCGATGGCCGCAGCGAGGTATATGTTCACGTCGTTGGCGATTGTCGCGAGGATGGCGACCCCGAAGGGCGCTCCGAACCCGAAGGCGAACAGGAAGCCTCCGATGAACGATGAGACGTATCCGAGCTCCCTGAGGGAGTGGAAGAACTCCTGCACGGTGGCCGTCCTGAAGGTCACGTACGCGAGGAAGATCGTGCACGCTAGCAGCGCGAGCTTGGGATACTTGATGAGGACGAACAGGGTCCAAAGACCGTCGACCACGCGCTTCCTGAGCTTGTACCTCGGCTCCATCCGGATAGGTATTTGCTGTGCCCCCAAAAATCCCTTTCGGGCGTCGTCGCCCGCTGCTATTCGCCGGGCCGTCGTCGAAGTGCGCAACAACGATGTCCAGGGTCGCCTTCGGAAGGCTTTTCTAGCCCTCTTCTGATTCCGGGTCGGCGCAAGGACTGCCCGAGGCTATGGCATTATCCGTGTGGGTCAATTCTCGTTGATACTGCCGAAAGTGGTGCTGGGCTCATCCAAGCGGTCCTTCTGGAAGCTACGAGGTAGTGCAACATGACACCACCAGCTAGTTACGAGAAGGAGTATGTCGCGAAGACGAAGAAGTCGAAAGCGCACTGGGAGAAGGTGAGGAGGCTCATCCCGTCAGGCGTGGATAGCAACGTGCGGTTCTTCGAACCGTACCCGTTCTACGTTAAGAGGGCGAAGGGCCCGTACCTGTGGGACCTGGACGGGAACAAGATCGTCGACTACGCCCTCGGCTACGGACCGATGATCCTCGGGCACAACCATCCCGCAGTGGTGAAGGCGGTCAAGGAGCAGGTGGACAGGGGCACGATGTTCGGCGCGTCCGCGGAGATGGCGTACGAGTACGTCAACATCGTCCACAAGGCCATGTCCTCGATAGAGATGTTCAGGTTCGCCAACTCCGGGACTGAGGCCACGATGCACCCGCTCCGGGTCGCGAGGGCCTACACGGGCAAGGAGAAGATCGCGAAGGCCGAGGGGTCGTACCACGGAGGGCACGACTACGTGCTGCAGGCCGTGGACATCCCCAGCGACAAGCTCGGACCGAAGAACATGCAGCCCGCGGTCCCGTTCGGGAAAGGGATCCCCAAGAGGATATCGGACCTGCTGGCCATCTACCCGTTCAACGACTGGCCCGCCACGGAGGAGGTCATCACCAAGAACGCGGACGAGCTCGCCGCCGTGATAGTCGAGCCTGTCCAGGCGGGCGGGGGATGCTTCGTGCCGAGGGACAACTACCTCAAGAAGCTCAGGAGGCTGACCAAGGAGCTGGGCATAGTGCTGATCTTCGACGAGGTGCTGACCGGCTTCAGGGTGGCCTTCGGAGGCGCCCAGGAGAGATACGATGTGAAGCCCGACCTGACGGCCATCGCGAAGGTCGCGGGCGGCGGATACCAGCTGGCTGGGTTCGGCGGGAGGAAGGAGATCATGGAGGAGATCATACCGAAGGACGAGGGCAACGTGTACCATGGAGGCACGTACAACGCGCACCCTGTGTCCGTCACCGCGGGTCTCACCACTCTCAAGATACTCTCAAAGCCCGGGACCTACAAGAGGGTGGACAAGATCGGCGGCTCCCTGTTCCGCGGGCTCGCGGATGTCGCGGCGGACAGGGGCGTGGACGTCTGGATCGAATCCGTCGGCTCGCTCGGCCAGCTCTACTTCACGGACAAGGAGGTCAGCACCTGGAGGGACGCATTCGACATAGACCGGGAGAAGTGGAAGCACTGGTTCATGCACTGCCTCGGCAGGGGGACCTTCTTCGGAGTGCCGCATGCGGACGAGCACTTCTTCACATCGCTCGCGCACTCAGAGGATGACATCAGCAGGTCGCTCGAGATCTCGGACGATGCCTTCAGGCTCATCGCCAAGGAATCTTCCTGAGCAGGCATGCTCATGAGGCCCTCCCAACGTGTGGAAAAACCCTCAAGGGTGATGAGCGTCATGCCCCTGCGGGAAGATGAGCGAGGCGCCTGCAGCCGGGACTGAGGAGAGCGGGTCCATAGATGCGCGGCTCATGCTCACGCCTGAGGAGCGTGCCAAGATGCTGGCGCGCATCCACTCGCTCGTCTACTGGGTCGGGATGCTGATCCCTGAGCACGAGATCCTGGGCGATTCCGAGATGGACCTCCGGGAGGTCGTGTACAACCTAACCACCAAGGAGAAGCTGACGGATGACGATGTGGCCAAGGTGAACGAGCTCATCCGGCTGCTCAAACAGAAGGAGCGGTCGCTCGAGAAGAGGCTCGCTCGTGACCCGATGACCAGGGACACCGCGAAGAGCTTGCTCGAGGAGACATGCGGGCTCCTCAGGGCGATCGACGAGCTGCGCTCAGTCGAGAGCCAGCAAGTCGCTGAATTCAGGAAGTCCGAGGTGATGAACCGAGTGGAGGACGCGAAGAGGTGGCAGAAGTTCGTCGATGCCATCAAACCGTACAGCGCGTAAATCCTAGCCCTGGTACTTCCTCAGCAACTGGTCGATCTTCCTCTTGACATCAGAATCGACAGGCTCGGGCTTGTGAGCCGCGAGCGTCTTTCTGACCCTTGCTCTCGCACTCCCCAGCACAGCTTTCATGTCTTTGTCCAGCCTGTAGCGCCCGTAGACGCCTGCTTTCGCCGGGGACGGGAGGAACAGCTCCCTCTTCATGTTGCGCAGCGTGTGGATCTCCTTGAGGAAGCTCCCGCCGGGGCCGACCTTCCTGATCATGTCCAGCACGAAGTGCCCGTCGTCGAACGCGACATCCCTTCGAAGCTCCCGCACCTGCTCCCACACGTCGCAGTCGATCACGACCTGCTCCAACGCGGCGCCCTTCGCCTGGTCGAGTCCGCCTATGCCGGATGCGAAGTCGGTGAGTGCCAGCGAGGTCATGCTTGTCGATATCAGCTCGGGCGGCTCGATGAAGATCCCAGGAGACTCCCCTCCGAGCCCGAGGCCGAACCCTCCCACCATGGTCGCGGCGCCGTAGTGCTTCGCCATCTGCGCGACCGCGGCTGCGATGAGCAGCTCCTCAGGGGCGCCGTAGTGTATCTCGCCAGTCATCATGTTCGGAGCGGTGGATTCCGAGCTGTATACGACCGGCGCGCCCTTCCTGGTCATCTGGGAGATCGCGAAGCTCGCCAGATTCTCGGCGTTCACTATCGCCGTCGTCGCTGCGAGGGTGACGGGCGATGTGAGGCCGCACAGGGCCATGGACATCGATACCACGGGGATGCCGGCCTTCGCGAATTCCATCGTGGCCTCGATCGACCCCTTCTCGAACTCGAGGGGACATATGGGGCATTGGATCACTGAGAAAAGCGGCCTCTTCGCGAGCTTGTCAGGGCCGCCTGCGATCGCAGCGGCAACCTCGATCTCCCCTCTCGCCTCGTGGGCAGACATCGCCTCTCCCTGGACATGCTTGGTCGTGTTCGTGAGGGAGATCGTCAGCTCGGACATCGCGTGGGTCGCTTCGGGAGCGTCGTGCGCGGTCACAATCGGCCACACGTAGTCGAGCGGGTCCATAGCGTCGCACAGGACCATGAAGTCCCGGAGGTCACTTCCCTTGGTGGTCTTCCTGGCTCCCGTCTCCAGGTCCGTCATGTACACTGCCGTCCCATTTGTGGCCATGTGGGGCGGGCCCGACCTCGGCGCCACCATGTCCTGCTTGGGGTTCCTCGCGCACAGCCTGATCGATCTCGGGAGCTTCTTGACAGTCTCCTCGACGAGGCTCTCGGGGATGCTCGCGCGCATGGCCTTCCAGTCTATCGTGGCTCCGCCCTCCTCCAGCACCCTCAGGGCCTTCTCGCTCCTGACCATGACCCCTGGGTCCTCGAGCATCTCGAGGGTCTTCCCATGCACCAACTCGACATCTTGCCTAGACAGAATGCTTATCTGGGCAACCGCCATTCTTCCGCTCCGAAACCAGAGTATGAAGACGGGGTAATTAACCAATCGGCTTCTGGGGCGTATGATCGAGTCGCTCCATCGCGGGGCGGTCCTCTGGTGTCGAGTCTGGAGCTGAGACCATCGTACTTGCGGACCTGAGAGGATATCCCAGGGCGTTCAAGGTGCTCATAGCGAGCGCGCTCATCGAGAACGTAGCCTTCGGCCTCATAGTCCCGTACCTGACCATCTTCATGGTCAAGGATCTGGACATATCCAGCATATCCGCCGGGGTCGTCCTGGCGGGCTACACGATGTCCGGGATACCGGCCATGATCATCGGGGGGATGCTCGCGGACAAGATCGGCAGGCGAGCGGTGCTCCTAGCAAGCCTGGGGCTGATGTCCATAACGCTCCTGCTGTACTTCTTCACGTTCGATTTCTACAGCATACTCGCCGTCGTGCTCGCAGACTCGTTCGTGGGCTCGATGTATATGCCGGCCGCGAACGCAATGATAGCTGATGTGATCCCTACTAGAGACAGGCCCAAGGCGTTCAGCACGCTGCGCATCGCGTGGAACCTCGGGATGTTCGTCGGCCCCGCGATCGGCGTGTTCATAGTCGCCGCCTACTCGATCAGGGAGCTGTTCGTGTTCGGGGCGGTGATCCTCGCGGGAGCCTTCGTGATGAACCTGATATACATCCCCGAGACGAGGCCGAAGAGCGTCGAGAAGCAGGACGTCTCCTTCAGAAAGGTGATGGCCGTCTCCCGCAACAGGCCGTTCTTCCTGCTAGTCGCGCTCACAGGGACTCTCTGGTTCTTCATGGCCCAGTGGATGTCCGTGCTGCAGCTGTACGCCACCTCGGACATCGAGCTGGAGTCGTACGTGCCCGGCTGTTGTTCGCGGTGAATGCGGTGATGGTCGTCTCACTCCAACTGCCCATTACGGCCCAGATGGTCAAGTTCCGGCGCTCCTTGGTGCTCATGAGCGGGCAGATGATCGGCGCCCTCGGGTTCTCGCTCGTGTTCTTCGCCCAGGACCTCACGATGCTGCTGGCGTGCATCGTCGTCCTGACCATCGGCGAGATCGTGTACATGTCGATCGTGTCAGCGGTCATCGCGGACATGTCGCCGGAGACCCAGCGGGGCGTCTATATGGGCTTCGCGGGGTTCGTCCAGAGCCTCGCGATTGGTCTGGGCTTCTTCTTCGGCATGTGGCTGTACGGCGCCTTGCCTGAGACGCAGTACTTCTGGCCGATATTCGGCGCCTTCGGGTTCGCGACGAGCCTGGGCTATCTGATGTTCGCGAAGATGATCGGCCCAGAGAAGGACCGTCCCGGCACGATGCCTCCGCCAGACGAGCTGGTCGACTACAACTAAGCAGACAAAATGTACCCCGAGGGGGAAATGGTTTGTCCGGTCCATCTCGAACCGATGGACCAGCCAGCTTCAACCGGTACCGACTCAGAACCTTCTGCGGCCCTTGTTCATATAGCTCGGCCTGTCACTGGACCCGCCGAAGTCGCGGTCTCTTCGGTCGCGGTCCCTGCCGCCACCGTATCCGCCGCGCCTGCCACCGCCACCGCCGAACTGCCTGCGCTCCTGCTCGTACTCCTTGTCGCTCATGTTCGTGGCAGTGCTCGGGCTGTCGATCGCCTTGTCGCTCTTCGCGAGCTGGCCGTACTTGCCGACGTTCAGGCGCATGTGTCCTCTGACGAGCGAGACATAGCCGTTCTTGATGCCAATCACATCGTCCTTTGCGACTGTGCCGATCTGGCTGTCCCACAGGGAGAGGATGATCGCCCCTGTCTCGTCCGCGACGGTCGCCTCCGCGACCTTGCGGCTGTTCCCGAACTTCCCGGGTATGTCCTTGGGCTCGCTGACCTCAAGGCACTTGGCCGTGACATCCACGCGCTTCGACTGTGGCGTCAGGTTCGCTATTTTCACTTCTACGCTCTGCTCTTGTTCTGCGCTTGGTCCAACGCTCTCTTCCATGGCTATTCTTCCTTTGTGTGTGCACAATTGCATCCGGCTATGACGCAGGTCAAACTATCGGCTTCAAAACGATGCGATGTTCGGCTTGTCGTATCACGCGGCACAACTAGTGCTGAACTGACTACTACCCATGACAGTATTAATAATCTTCCCCGTTACGGGGGCCAGTCCGCCGTCAGATTGCCGATTGTGGGCCATATTGCGTTCGTCAGTGGGCCCATATCGTCGGTCCGTTCTTGGAAAGGGCTATATATTGACTCCTGCGTACGGCGTATTCTGTTTAGGGAGCAGAGCATTGGCGAGACCTGTTGGGACACAAGTCATTGTGGCCTGCTCCGGTTCGGAGCGCAGGTTTCAGGGTGCTCGCACCCGATTTCCGGAAGGGACTTCGCGGGGCCTCGGCTCCTGAGGGGGGATGCACGTGGACGATAAGGGTGTAGGCCGGGCTATTTTCCCTGGTACGGCACCCTCGCCAGCTCCTGAGGTCTTCAGCGCGAAGCAGGAGCCGCTCGAAGGGCGCATCGCATGCGAGCTCGCGGCCATGGGCATCAAGGACCTGCGCATAGCCTCGGCCTGGGGCGAGAGGATGCTCTTCTCGCGGGACCAAGCCGAGATCCCGAGGTTCCTCAAGGAGATCATGTTCAGGTCGATGCCCGAGGTCGTCGTTCAGCCGAGGAGCGTCGATGCCGTGGCCGCTGTGCTGCGGTTCGCTGCCTTGAGGGGCGTCGTCGTCATCCCCAGGGGCTCGGGCTCCTCACCGTTCGGGGGCTCCGTCCCCGTCAAGGGCGGGATCGTGATGGACCTCTCGGACATGGACAGGATTCTGGAGATCGACTCATCGAAGAAGGTCGCCCGCGTGGAGGGGGGCGCGAGATGGGCCGACCTCGACCATGAGCTCGAGAAGCACGGGCTGATGCTCAACACGAGCCCGTCTAGCAAGTTCTCCACCGTCGCTGGCTGGATAGCCACGGGCGGCATGGGCCTCAACAGCTTCTCGAGGGGCCACATCAGTGCCAGCGTGCGCGAGATCGAACTCGTCACCTCCGCTGGTGAGGTCGCTCGGGTACAAGGTTCCGACAAGCTCTTCCCCTCGCTGTTCGGCAGCGAGGGCCAGCTCGGAATCATCACATCTGTCGCTCTCGCAGTGGCGGAGAAGCCGAAGGTGTCCAAACCGCACCTCGTGTGTTTCTCCGACTTCAGAAGCGCCTTCAGCTTTGCCTATGCTCTCGCGAACAGTGAGGTGAGGCCGACGCACATCGTCTATGAGAGCAGGGCGAAGTTCGCGCTCATCAACAGGATGCTAGGCACGGAGCGTCTCCGGACGGACGATGCTATCCTGCTCAATGTCGAAGGCGAAGCGTCCGAGGCGGCCTTCCAGGGGTTCATGAAGTCGACGGGAGTCGAGGAGGAGAAGGAGTACCTCGCACGCTACATGTGGAATGAACGCTACTTCCCCATGAAGGTCCGGAAGTTCGGGCCTGGCATGCTCGGCTCCGAGGTCGTGGTGCCCCTCCCGAAGCTCGCGGAGGTCATCTCGGGGGCGAACGGGCTCTGCGCCAAGCTGGGCATCGACCCGCTCTTCGAGGTGCACTTCCTGAACGATGGCAATGGCCTGCTGCTGTGCTACTATGTCACGGACCAGGGCAACACGATCAGGCTCACCATGGCTGCTCTCAAGTCCATGCTCCTCACATCTCTCATGCTCGACCTGGGCGCGAGCCCTTACTCGATAGGCATCTGGAACCACGCGTTCTCGGGCTCGGAGGACAAGCAAAGGGTCGCCAATCTCAGACAAGCGAAGGCCACACTAGATCCGAACGGCGTGATGAACTCGGGCAAGTACTTCGCCCTTTCCGGACGGCTCTGGGGCGCCGCGGGCCTGATGTTCAGCCCGAAGCTCATGCGACCTGCCCTGAAGACCCTCCGCGTATTCTCGCCGCTCACGGTGCGGCTCATGAACATGGTCTACGGGATCGCCGAGAGGAGGCTGAGGCCCAAGACGAGGACCGAGCTCCTCCGAATCGCGGACGAATGTGCGATGTGCGGCGCGTGCATCGGTGTCTGCCCAGCCTACCTCGTCGTCGGTGATGAACGCGTGACAGCAAGGGGGAAGCTGCTGACCGCGAAGGCCATGGCCAGAGGCTCCAAGATAACGAAGGAGCACGCCGACAGGACATTCCTCTGCATGCGGTGCAAGGCATGCGAACAGATCTGTCAGTCGAAGCTCCATCTCATCGATGCGTTCGATGTGCTCGAGAAGGAGCTCGAGCGGATGCACGGCAGGGACGCGCAGGAGATCGAGAGGTTCGTCAAGTACGCGGAGGGACTGCCGGAGTACGACAGGCTGATAGAGCGTGGGCTCGTGATAGGCGCGCCGAAACACGGCATGGGAGGTGGCGACGCAGATGTTTGAGCGATTTCACGTCCCGATCAAGGTCATCGCCAACCGCGCCGGGCCAGTCCCGAAGTTCGTGATCGTCCGCGCGGACAACTGCGTGAACTGCGGGAAGTGCGAGAAGGCGTGCATCTATGGCGTGCACGTGAGGAGCGAGCTCGACTCCCGCAAGATGGCCGACCCGATCAACAACCTGTGCAAGAACTGCTTCAGGTGCATCCACGATTGCCCACAGTGGTCCCTGTCCATGGCGCCGGGGGCGGAGTACAAGGCGCTGGGAAAGGGCGTCTGGTCGCCCCTGAGGATTTCGACAATCTGGGGAGAGGCCGAGACGGGCAAGATACCTGTGTTCGGGGCCGGATACCGTGGAATCTTCGCTGGCTCTGGCTATGATGGCATGTGGACGGACATGTCGGAGATCGTCCGGCCCACCAGGGACGGCATACACGGCAGGGAGTACATCTCGACGAGCGCGGACGTCGGAAGGAAGCCGCCCGTGCTCGAGTTCGACGGCAGCGGGAAGATGAGAACCGAGATGCCGCCCTTGGTGGAGCTGCCTGTTCCGATGGTCATGGACGTGACCAGGTTGAGGGCCATGACCGAGGCCACGATCCAGGGATACGCGCAAGCTGCGAAGCGCCTCGACATGCTCTTGTTCGCGGCGACCGGCTCGTTGCCTGCAAGCGCCTCCGCTGAGCTGACCAGCCACTTCGTCCCTGTCTACCCGAGCGGGACAGATGTCGCCAGGATCGAGCTCCCCCAGGGAGCCAGGATGGCGGAGTTGTCGTTCGCTCCTTCGTGGAAGGATGACGCGAAGGCGTTCAGGGCGAGGTTCCCGGAGACCGTGCTTTCGTTCAGGTTTGACGCAGGCAAGGGCGTCGAGCAGAGAGTGCTGGACCTTGTCAGGGCCAAGATAGACGTCGCTCACATACTGTACGACGAGGAGGGCATGGAGCTCGACCGCGGCGAACTGAGGCACTCGAAGGAGAGCCTCAGGGCAGTGCACAAGGCGATGGTCTCGAAGTCGGTGAGAGACCAGATCACCGTGATCGCAGGTGGCGGTATCGCGGCGGCCGAGCACGTCCCGAAGAGCATCATATGTGGCGCCGACCTCGTGGCGCTCGAGAAGGCGCTCCTGATTGCTCTCGAGTGCAGGGACTGCATCACGTGCGAGCTGGCCTCATGCCCGGTCAACCTGTCCAGCGCCTCTGCCGAGTGGGTCGAGGGACGCATATCCAACCTGGTCGGCGCCTGGCGCGACCAGCTGCTCGAGGTGCTGGGGGCGATGGGCCTACGCGAGGTCCGGAGGCTCAGGGGCGAGCTCGGCAGGGCGATATTCTACGAGGAGGTCGAGAGGGACGCCTTCTCGGACATAGAAGGAGGTGTCGGAGATGGCTGAGGCGGCCAAGGCCTGCGCCAAGGACCTGCCCGAGAGCGCGCTCGTGCCCTCGGAGCACCTCAAGTTCGTGAATCGGTTCGAAGTCACCAGAGGCGATGCGTGCATATCATGCGGGCTTTGCGCAAGCCTGTGCCCGTACGGAGTGCACAAGAGGATCGAGGGACACGCCAAGATACTCCCGCCGGACGACAGGAAGTGCATCGGCCCGTCCTGCGAGGTCAACTACTTCTTCTGCGTCGCGAACTGCCCGACCGGCTCGCTCTCCGTCAGGGAAAGCGAGACATTCGCGAGCATGGGCGACCCCCGCTGGACCCCAGAGATGATACTCGCGACCTGGGCTCAGGCGGAGACCGGAAGACCGCTCTCGCTGGACCACCCCGGCAACCTGGGCGCATCCGGAGGGGGGTTCGACAAGCTGTCGTTCAAGCTCCCGGAGCCCGTGGGCAAGGTCGACCCTGCGGACATATGCACCGCGATAGACCTGAACAGGCGCGGTTCGGGGACGAAGATCCGGATACCGATCCCCATCTACGGGGGAGGGATGTCCTTCGGATCCGTGAGCGTGTACACCATGCTGGCCAGGGCGAAGGCAGCCAGGATGTGGGGCACGTTCACGTGCACAGGCGAAGGAGGATACCCCGAGGCTCTGGTGCCGTACAAGGACCATGTCATAACCCAGATAGCGACCGGCCTGTTCGGGGTGCGCGAGGAAACGATCCAGCGCACCAGGATAGTGGAGTTCAAGTATGCCCAGGGCGCGAAGCCCGGCCTGGGAGGGCACCTCCTCCACGACAAGAACACGCCCGATGTCGCTCGGATGAGGGAGGCCGTCCCGTACACGAGCCTCTTCTCCCCGTTCCCGTTCCACAGCGTCTACTCGGTCGAGGACCACAAGAAGCACCTCGACTGGGCCCTCAGCATCAACCCGCGGGCACTTATGGCCGTCAAGGTGTCCACGCCCAACGATGTCGAGATGGTCTCCGTCGGCAGCTACTACGCGGGAGCACACATCGTGCACCTGGATGGAGGCTATGGCGGCACTGGGGCCGCCCCCGAGATCGCCAAGAAGAACATCGCCATGCCTATCGAGTACGCCATACCGAAGGTGCACAGGTTCCTCGCGAAGGAGGGCATCAGGGAGCAGGTAGTCCTGCTGGCCAGCGGAGGGCTGAGGACCGCCATGGATGTCGCGAAGGCCATCGCCCTGGGCGCGGACGGCGCGGTAGTGGGGACGGCGGACCTGGTCGCCCTTGGGTGCGTCCGCTGCGGCAACTGCGAGAGCGGACGTGGATGCCCGAGGGGAATAGCCACGACGGACCCGGAGCTCGAGAAGCTCACGGATGCGGACTGGGGCGCGGGACGGATCTCCAACCTGTACAACGCCTGGAGGCTGCAGTGGTGCGAGCTCCTGCACAGGCTCGGGATGAGCGATATCTCGCAGCTGCGGGGCAGGACAGACCTGCTCAGGCACGCTGACAAGCCCGCGAAGGAGGTGGGCAAGTGAGCGAAGGCTCTGAGCTGTTGATCAACTCAAGGAGCTGGATGAGGGACTCGGCCCCTGACTCTGCCGCTCACTCACAGGAGGCCGAGGGCGGCTGCGGCGTGCTCGGCATCGCAAGCTCGGTCCAGATTCCTGGAAGACACATACTGGGGCCGCTCGCCCAGATGCACAACAGGGGCAATGGCAAGGGCGGAGGCATCGCGGCCGTCGGCCTCTCGCCGGACCAGCTGGGCGTCTCGAAGAAGGTGCTCGAGGAGGACTACCTCGTGCAGGTGGCGTACCTAAAGCCCGAGGTGCGCGAGGCGCTCGAGGGTGAGTTCATCAAGCCCCGTTACAGGGTCGACAAGAGGTACAAGGTAGAGGTCTCGGCCGACAAGAAGTTCGTCTCATCGCTGGAGGTCGCGCCACCAGAGGTCTGGAGGTATTTCTGCAGAGCGAAGAAGGATGCCCTCGACGAGTTCGTGAAGAGAAACAAACTGGACAAGCTCGACCCGCGGAAGGCCGAGGACGAGTTCGTCTACCAGACCAGCTTTCAGATCAACAAGAAGTACTACGCCTCCTCCGAGATGACCGCGTTCGTCATGTCCCACGGCAGGAACATGATCGTGATGAAGGTCGTCGGATACGCGGAGGACGTTGTTAGGTACTACAAGCTCGAGGACCTCACCGCCTATGTCTGGATCGGACACCAGCGGTATCCGACCAAGGGGAGGGTGTGGCACCCAGGCGGCGCCCACCCGTTCATCGGGCTCGACGAGGCGTTGGTGCACAACGGCGACTTCGCCAACTACCACTCAGTGACCGAGTACCTCGCGCAGAGGAACATAGCGCCCCTGTTCCTCACGGACACCGAGGTCTCCGTGCTGCTGTTCGACCTGCTGAGCAGAACCTACGGTTATCCGCTCGAGTACATCATCGAGGCCTTCGCCCCGACCACGGAAAGGGACTTCACGCTGCTCCCGGAGGCGAAGCGGAAGGTCTACAGGGCGATTCAGGCAACGCACATGCACGGGTCTCCAGACGGTCCGTGGTTCTTCATCATCGGGAGGAACTGCTTCTATGACAGGAAGTTCCAGCTCATGGGCATCACGGACACATCGATGCTCAGGCCGCAGGTCTTCGCGCTCGTGGACGGCGATGTGCAGCTCGGCCTGATCGCCTCTGAGAAGCAGGCGATCGATTCGGCGCTCAAGAGTCTATCAGGTGAGTTCCCCACCGTCCCAAGGCACGCGGACAGGTACTGGAACGCGAGAGGAGGCAGCCACACGGACGGCGGCGCCTTCATATTCAGCCTGTTCCCGGAGGAGTCATCGCCGGCTGGAATGCGGCTGATCTGCACGAACAAGTTCGGCACGCCCGTGACCTCGCAGACGAACAGCTGGGATCCCAGGGAGGACCTGGCTCTCGCCAAGCCCCTCCCCGACAGGCCAAGAGCAGGCGCCCTCGGCAAGGAACTCGTCGAGAAGAAGGGCCCGAGGAGCGCGTTCGAGCTCCTAGTCAGGAGGCTGAACGAACTCTCGGGCACCGAGTTGAACAGCCTGTTCGCGCACCTTGTCCAGCAGGCACGCAAATCCGACGCGGCCATGGACGAGTGCGTCGAGCTCTTGACTCTCATGATGGACGGCAGGTACTCGCCTGGCAGTTTCAGGAGGAGCAGGCTCTCGCAGAAGGCCAACGAGGCTGTGCTCATACTCCTCAGGTCGGCGAAGAGGATAGAGAAGGGCGACCGATCCCTGTACTCGCTCGTCGACCTCAAGAACAAGGACAAGCTCAGGGATGCGGTATCGCCATACGACAAGCTGGTCATCGATGCCGAGGGCTTCCCGATGGAAGGTGACGACGGAGTCTCTTTCCTCATCAGGGCAGCGAGGGAGCGCGGCTGGAACCGAGTCCTCGTCATCGGCACTCACGGCCAGAGGTTCCTGGGGGCGGGTCTTGGTCCCAGGTCCAAGGGCCTCAGGATAGATGTCTACGGCAGCCCTGGCGACTACCTCGGCTCCGGCCTGGACGGTGCCGAACTGGTCGTGCACTCGAACGGACAGGACCAGCTTGGGCAGATCCTGAGCGACGGCAAGCTCGTGGTCCACGGCGATGTCGGCCAGACGTTCCTCTACGGCGCCAAGGGCGGAGAGTCGTACGTCCTCGGAAACGCTGCTGGAAGGCCCCTCATAAATGCGGTGGGCAAGCCCAAGGTCGTGATCAACGGCACCTGCTTGGACTATCTGGCGGAGTCGTTCATGGCCGGCAACCCGCTCTTCGGCGGGGGCTTCGTCGTACTGAACGCCCTTACATTCGACTCGGACGGCAGACCAGTCGACCTGCCCACGCCGTATCCGGGCGGCAACCTGTTCTCCCTGGCGTCCGGGGGCGCCATCTACATCCGCGACCCGAAGAAGCTCGTGGGCGAGGACCAGCTGAACGGAGGCAGGATCTCGCGGCTGACGGATGCCGACTGGAAGCTGATGCTCCCACACCTCAGGGAGAACGAGAGGCTGTTCGGAATCCCGGTCGAGGGATTCCTCCTACAGGTGGACGGCGTCCAGAAGTCGCCAGAGGAGGTCTACAGGAAGATCGAGGCAGTCCCGCTGGTGACGTTGGCCGGCGCCATCCAGATGCAAGACATCGGCGACTGAGCCCTGGCGCCGTTTCAAAAGAAAAACCCCTTTTTCACAAAAGCTTCTAAGAACGACGCTTCGAGACGCGTCTCCGTCGGAAAAAGACAGTTCTAGAAAAATGTGATGTCAGCAAGCTTATATATGAACGTCGGAATGCAGCGCCGACTAGGCATCACGGCCTCGTTCCGAGCCTCCCAGCGACGGGTTCTGGCGGGGAGGCGGGAAGGGTGCGAACATGTACGACATAGTCAAATCGGACAAGCTCACGCCGGATGTCATAAAGTTGGAGATCCGCGCGCCACACATCGCGAGGAAGGCGAAGGCGGGACAGTTCATCATCGTGACACCGACTGAGCACGGCGAGAGGATACCGCTCACCATGGCGGACTTCTCCCCGGAAAAGGGAACCGTGACGATCGCCGCGCTCGAGGTCGGGAAGACCACCAGGGAGCTGGGCACCATGAAGGCGGGGGACAAGCTCTTCAGCCTCGTCGGGCCCCTCGGACTGCCGACCGAGCTCCACAAGTACGGCGACGTGGTGAGCATAGGCGGCGGGATCGGGCTGGCGCTCATGTATCCCGTGGTCAGGGCGCTCAGGCAGGCAGGCAACTACACGATCAACATCATCGGTGCCAGGAACGAGAAGCTCCTCATCTACGAGGACGAAATCAAGTCCGTCAGCGACGAGTTCTATGTGTGCACGGACGACGGCTCGAAGGGGCACCACGGGTTCGTCAGCGACGTGCTCAAGAAGCTCATAGCCGAGAACAAGAAGATCGACATGGTCTACGCCGTCGGCCCGATAATCATGATGAAGGTCATCGCGAACATCACCAAGCCGCACAACATCAAGACCGTTGTGAGCCTCAACCCCATCATGGTCGACGGGACGGGCATGTGCGGCTCGTGCAGGGTCATCATAGGTGGGAAGACGAAGTTCGGCTGCGTGGACGGGCCCGAGTTCGACGGCCACCAGGTGGACTTCGACAACCTCACCGCCAGGAACAAGAGGTACATCCCTGAGGAGCAGGTCGCCCTCAGGAAGTGGCAGGGGGCGAAGTGAATGGCCGAGGAGGAGAAGAAGCCGAAGAAGATCGTCCCGAAGAAGTACCCGATGCCTGAGCAGGACCCGAAGGAACGCACAAAGAACTTCGACGAGGTGCCCCTCGGCCAGGACGCCCAGACGGCCATCCTGGAGGCGCAGAGGTGCCTGCAGTGCAAGCGCGGGCCGAACCGCCAAACATGCGTGGACGGCTGCCCGGTCGAGATAGACATCCCGAGGTTCATCAAGCAGGTCCAGGAGGGCAACCTCGCTGAGGCCATCAGGATCATCAGGGAGAAGCAGAACCTGCCGGCGATCTGCGGCAGGGTGTGCCCTTACGAGAACCAGTGCGAGGGCAAGTGCATCGTTGGGAAGAAGAACGAGCCCGTGGGCATAGGCAGGCTCGAGCGGTTCCTCGCGGACTGGGAGCGCAATGAGCAGAAGCACGGCAAGATAGAGGTCCCGCCGCCCACGGGGAGGAAGGTCGCCGTCGTCGGGGGCGGGCCAGCCGGCCTGGTCGTCGCCGGAGACCTGGCCAAGATGGGACACAAGGTGACGGTGTTCGAGGCGCTCCAGTACTGCGGCGGAGTGCTCATCTACGGCATCCCCGAGTTCAGGCTCCCGAAGGACATCGTCAAGGCAGAGGTCGACTACATCAGAAGGATGGGCGTCGAGATCATCAACGACTTCGTCGTGGGCAAGCTCGACACCGTCGACGACCTGCTCAAGCAGTACGACGCGGTGTTCGTGGGCACGGGCGCAGGCCTGCCCGACTGGACCAACCTGTCGGGGGAGAACTTGAATGGCATCATGTCCGCGAACGAGTTCCTCACGAGGACCAACCTGATGAAGGCCTTCAAGTTCCCAGACTACGACACGCCGGTCCGCGTGGGCGAGAGGGTGGTCACAATCGGCGGGGGGAACGTCGCGATGGACTGTGCCAGGACCGCCCTGAGGCTGGGGTGCAAGGAGTCAGTCATCCTCTACAGGAGGTCGGACGCCGAGCTGCCCGCCAGGAGGGAGGAGATCCACCACGCGCAGGAGGAGGGCGTCAGGTTCGAGCTGCTCGCCGCGCCGGTCAAGTTCATCGGGGACGAGTGCGGCAACGTGAAACAGGTCGAGGCCATCAGGATGCAACTGGGCGAGCCGGACGCGAGCGGCAGGAGGAGGCCCATCAAGATCGAGGGCTCGAACTTCGTGATCGACGCGCAGACCGTGCTGGTCGCGATAGGCCAGAGCCCGAACCCCCTGGTGCCGATGACGACGCCAG
>DYTN01000036.1 GCA_020725925.1 Methanobacteriota archaeon | reverse complement strand
ACGCGGCGCCCAGGCCCGTGTTGTTGAGTGTGACGTTGACGGTCGTGTAGTTGCCAAGGACCTGGGTTATCCCGTTGACGAAGTACTTGTCGCTAGTGAGGTTGCTTATCACCTGAAGGTCCGTCGCGCCGACGGCGGTGAAGTTCCCCAGGAACGTGGAGTTCAGGTTGTTGCTCGTGTCGTTGGCCCAGACGGTGAGGTTGTACTGGCCCGCGAGGACGGGCGTGTGGTTGAGCTGGTAGAGCTGGGCCGATATCGGGACGAGGGATATGTTGACTCCGTAGGTAGTGTTGTAGAGATGGGTCCAGACGAGGAAGACGTTGAGGTTGTCGGTCACGTTCGCGTTGACCTGGAGGACCTCGTAGTTGAGGTCCATCACCGGCGGGGAGGACGACGCCGTGTTTATGCTGGGCGCGATGTCGTCTATCCCGAAGGCGTTGACCGGCGTGGAGTTCCAGTTGCCGCTCGTGTCGTTGACCCAGATCCTCCAGCCGATTGAGGCGCCTACCGGGACGCTGGAGTTGGACCAGGTGAAGTTGCTCCAGCTCTCGTTAGTTAGGAAGAGGATGGGGGATGCCGTGTAATTGGCCCAGGAGCCGGTCTCGTTCGTCGAGAGGACGCCCCAGGAGAGGTTTATGTTGTCGGTCCAGTACGCCGAGAGGTTGTTCTCCCCGTAGCGCGATATCGTCTGCATCAGCTGGGACGCCGAGGACCACTGCGGCGCTATGTTGTCCGTCACGTTGAGGTAGGCGATCGTGTCGAAGAAGGGCGGGAAGGCGCTCGTGTTCTGGATTGTCACGTTGACGAAATAGGTTCCGGGTGGCTGGTGGAGCGGGATGTTGTAATTGAGCGTTAGGTTCCTCATCGTCTGCTTGGCTAGCTCCGTGTAGGAGCCGGAGATCGTCACGAGGGAGGAGCCGTTCCCCTGCACGTTGTTGGTCGAGTTGATGAACACGTTCCCGGTGTTGTTGAGCGTTATGTTCCCGACCGTCCCGCTCGCGGCCGTGTAGACGACGACCGTCCCGAAGGAGGCAGGGGTCCGCGTCCAGTTCATGGAGGCAGGCACCACCACGTTGAGCTGTACTGTGTCAAAGCAGTTGGAGGCAGGGTTGCAGTTGTCCGAGGAGCCCGCCGCGTCGGCCTTGAGGATTGCGTAGTAGGTGCCCGGGGCGTACCCGCCCTGCGTCATCGTGACCGTCGCGGTTATTGGCTCGGTGGAGCCGGCCGGCAGGTCGGGCTCGTTAGGCGGGGCGAACGCGACGCTGAAGTTGGGGTCTGTGCACACCGTCCCGCTGTCGCAGGTGAACTCTATCGACGCCGCGTTGTAGTTGCCGCTGGAATTGAGGAGGAACGAGGAGCTATTGGATGAGTTGTGGAACACGGTCGTCGCTATCGAGGAGTTCATTATCTGCAACCAGACGTTCTTCGCGACGGTTATGTTAAGGTAGGTCGTGTTCGTCGACAGGCTGTCGTTGGGCTGCAGCCACGTCGCGGTCGCGTTGACGAAATAGTCCCCGGGGGGGACGGCGGCCGGGACTGTCACAGTCGAGGTGTTCTTCGGGGCGGTCTCCTCGGTGACGTTCCCGTAGTAGAGGGTAGACGGGCTCACGCTCCATCCGGGCGGGAAAGCCCAGGTGACGTTCGCGTTGTACGCGGCGCCCAGGCCCGTGTTGTTGAGTGTGACGTTGACGGTCGTGTAGTTGCCGCTCACCTGGGTGATGCCGTTTATCGTGTACTTGTCGTTCGTCAGGTTGCTGATCACCGAGACGTTCGTGTAGCCTACGGAAACGAAGCTTCCCAGGAACGAGGAGTTGAGGTTCCCGCTCGTGTCGTTGGCCCAGACCGTCACGCTGATCGTGCCGTTGACGCGCGGGTAGTAGTCGGGGCGCCTGAAGAGGGCGGAGGACACCCCCGCCGTGATGTTTGCGGCGGTGAGGTTCTCCTTCGTCCCGTTGGGGAGGACGAGCTGGAACCAGACATACTGGATGTCGTTGTTGTCCGTGACGTTCGCCGTGATGTTCGTCTTCTCGTACGTCATGTCCAGGGGAGAGAGCGAGAACGTCAGGTTGTAGAGGAAAGGCGCGGTGTTGTCCGTGACGTTGAGCCAGATCGTGACGTTCCTCTGGACGGGGCTCGCCGTGGCATTCGAGACCGTCAGGTTCGCGAAATAGATGCCGTGGAACTGGGTCGACGGGATGTCGTAGGTGACTGTCGTGTTGTTGGCGCCCTGGACGAGGGTGTAGGTGTACTGCTGGGCGAGCGCGAGGAGGCCGCTCGCGTTACCGACGATCGCCTCGGTGAAGTTGATCGGCACGTTCGCCTGGTTGATTATCGTAAAGTTGCCTATTGTCCCGGCCGTCCCCAAGCCGACCGTCACGGTCCCGAACGTCGTCGGTGTGAGGGTCCAGTTGCGGTTCGTCGGGACGTTGACGGACAGGTTGACGTAATCCCAGCACAGCGTCGCGGGCGAGCAGAGGGATTGCGTCGCGTTCATTGTGTAGTTGGACCAGTAGGGCCCGGCAGCCGTTCCGTTGGGGACCGCGACCGTGACGGAGGTCGCGTTGTCCTGCCCGGCGAGGATCATGGAGATGTTGGTGTTGTTGAAGGTTATCCAGGCTCCGGGGAGCGTCCCGTCGACCCTCGTGAAGTTGATTCCCGAGATGTTGGTGTTCCCGGTCGAATTAATGGTGAAATACCCGATGTTCGTCGTGCTCGCGTGCTCGGCGGTCCCCAGGACAAGGGCCTCGGGCACGTTCAGCGTCGGGTTGGGGTAGACGATTATCGTGACGTTGGTGTAGTTGTAGCCGGTTATCGACGCGTTGGGGTTCGTCCAGTTCGCGGTGATGTTGACTTGGTATGCGCCGGGGGCCGTCGCGGGCGGCACCGTTATCGTCGACACGTTCCAGTCCGAGAAGCTCGCGTTTATCGTCGTGTAGAGGAGGGTCGCCGGGCCAGCAGTCCATCCTCCGGGCAGCTGCCAGGTGGCGTTGACGTTGGAGGCGTTCCCCTGGCCGGTGTTGTTGAGCGTGACGTTTATCGTCGTGTAGTTCCCGACCGACTGGTTGATCCCCCGGACGGTGTAGGAGCTCGCGGACAGGTTCGTGAGGATTGAGAGCGTGGTGTTGGAGGCCTGGAGGGTGAATGCGACGTAGGAGGTCGTGTTCGTCCCGGCATTGTAGAACCCGACGTTGGTCACGTTCTGCTTGACGGCGTACGTCTGGACGGGGAGCGCGCTCGTGTCAAGGGTGCAGTAGTAGTAGTCCAAGAAGAAGGCGGTCCCGCTGCAGGCGTCGTACTGGTTGCTCGCGTTCAGCACGACGAACTTGACGTTCCCGGGGGCTATGGTAGGGGGCGTGGCGGAGCATTCGTCGTACAGGTTGCCCTGCAGCTGGAACTGCTCGCCACGATACCTGAGGGCGCCAACGGGGTTGAACGGCGCCGGCTGGTAATCCCCCCTGATCGTCACGGTGGATGAAGTCATGTTGGATTCGTAGTAGGCGGGGTCCGTGATCGCCCCGCCCGTCCAGGTGTGGTCGCCCGTGGCGACGATGGAATACAGGCAGTCCGGGTTGAAGTTCGTCACGCAGATGCCGGTGCCGTTCGTCGTGTTCGTCGTCCCGCTGCCCCAGGTGGAGGCCTGGTCGGTCGTCGCCCAGAGGGCGCAATTGACGCCCGTCGGGACGGGCTGGTTCCGGTCGGTGTCGTTCACTTGTATGGCGAGGAGGGTCGACTGGACCCCGCTCCTGTTGACGGTGGAGACGGCGCCCGTGAACGCGGCGGAGGTCGTGTTGTCCTTCTTCACCTGGAAGACGCCAGAGGACGACATCGCGAGGCCCTGGCTCCCGGCGGCCTGGTCGGTCGCGTTGAACTTGAAGGAGCGCATGGCCATCGCGTCCGAGCCGTTCCAGCCGGGGAAATTCGAGAACGTCGTCACGTTGAGCGTGCAGTTGCTGGGCGCGCAGGAGACGAGGGACGCGTTCCTGAAGACCCAGTTGTTGGAGACGTTGTACCAGAGGGAGACGTTGACGCTGTCCGGGTTCCTCTCCGTGAGCGTCACGTTGAACTGCCACGTCTCGCCCCATCCGCCGTCCTCCGTGAATGCGTACGCAAGGCCCGAGAGGACTGGGTCGGTCGTGTTCACGGCGAAGGCCGACTGGAACATCGTCGAGTTGGGGTTGAAGTTGGATTTCGAGGCGTTGATCCTCAGGTTGTAGGTGTCGTAGGACTGGTTGGAGGGGACTGCCCAGGTGCAGTTGTATGTCCCCTTCACCGGGCTCTCCGCCGCGGAGCAGGAGCTTGTTATGTCCGTCCAGGAGGCCGTCGAGGAGTTGACCTCGACGGTGAATGCCGCCCCTGAGAGGGCGGTCGCGTTGTCCTCGGTGACGCTCCAGGTGAAGTTGACCGAATCGCTCCCCGCCCGGAAGCTCTGGCCGGCTGGGTAGAGCTTGGAAATAGTCGAGATGTTGCCGGTTATGTTGACCCAGCCGCTCGCGTTCACCGAGCGCTGGTAGCGGGAGTCGTTCACGCCGGCGTACCAGTACTGCGTCCCGACCCCGTAGGTGGAGTTCGGGTCGAAGGTTATGGCGCAGTGGCCCGTCGCGTTCGTCGTGCAGCCGTACGTGAAGTAGCTCACCCCGTTCCAGGTCGCGTTGACGTAGCCGGAGATCCCGGAAACCTGCTGGTTGTTGTCCGTGTCGTTCACGAGGAAGTGGAGGGGCGTCGAGGCAGCCCCCGCGCGGTTGACGGCCGAGTTGTTGCCTCCCTGGATGTAGAGGGTTGTGTTGTCCACTTCCACCACCGGGCCCGCGACCTGGCTCGTGTTGAAGTCGTGGAACGTGTCGTTCAACTTGAACAGGTAGTAGTGGCTCCCGCCGATGTCGGTGGAGTTGAACCCGTTGTAGGTGAGCGAGCACGTCCCGTTGGTGACGACCGTCTGGTTGGCGACGTAGATCTTGAAGCCCGAGACGGAGCTCTTGTTGACGTAGAGGGCGCACGTCACGTTGTCGTACTCGCTGTCGTTGATCGTGACGTTGTAGCGGAAGGCCTCGCCCCATCCGCCGTTGTACCTGTCGGTCTGGGTCGAATTGACGGAGAAGGCGGGCGTCGCGGGCGGGGTGTTTATGAAATCGGTCTTTATCGCTGGCGAGGCGCTGAGCGTCGCGTTGTCGGTCTGGTTCGAGACGACGTCAATGAGGGTTGAGCCGATGAAGGTGGCGTTGGCAAGCCAGGAGACGTTGACTGTCTGGCCGGCCGTCATGTTCCCCGCCGTCGCGTTCGGCTGCGCCTCGACGTAGTAGAGTATCGGTGGGGCGTAGGAGACGGGCGCGTTGGTCATCGTCATGCCGGAGCTGTTGTACCTCGCCCAGACCGTGACGTCGAAGCAGAAGTAGCCGTTGCACGTGACGTTGGCGCGGATGGTGAAGTTCTTGACCGTCTGGTTGATCGTTATTTTCTGGGCGTCCGTGGGCTGGTAGACCGAAAGGGTCAGGGTGCCCACCGTCACGTTCTCGTAGACGGACGTCGAGGTGTCCTCGGTCGGGACCGCGGATGTTGAGTTCGCATAGCAGCGTATCAGGTTGCTCGCCACGCTGTTGCCGCGCACGGACCAGTCGTGCGAGCACACCTCGTTGGCCGGGACGTTGCCGCACGAATAGACGCTCTCGTTGGCCTGCAGCTGCGACGTCAGGTCCTGGGGCATCATTATCCAGACTGTGTTGTTGTAGAGCTGGGGGTAGATGTAGGTGTCGTTGCACACCGCGTCCGTGCAGTTGACCGCGCAGGTGTGCGTGTAGTTGGTCGTCTTGCTTATGGGGTTGGGGGCGTTCGTGATGTTGAGCTTGAGGCCCGCATAGACGCCGAGGATGGTGCGGTTCACCCAGGTGACGTTCGCCGGGACCTCGGAGTCGAACGTCGTCACGTTCCCGGCTATCAGTTCGAGGTAGGGCACGGTGAGGTTCGCCGTGAAGTTCTGGGTGCAGACCGCCGTGAGCCCGACGCCGTTGGGGTCCAGGACCGCGCAGTCGAAGGGGTTCGCGTCGCCCTGCTCGCGGCGCACAGTCGTCGCCCCTCCGGAGACTATCGTGTCGCGCGGGAGGGCCGTGGAGTCGTTGACAAGGGCCGTTATCCTGGGCGCGTTGCAGAACCAGTCGTGGCACGTGAGTGTCATGTTGAACGTCCAGAGCGTGCGGTTGACCGTGAGGAGGTAGGGGCTGGGGAGGGTCGGGGGCTGGTTTATGACGATGTCGAGCCATCCGGTGCGCACGTTCGTCGTGTTCGGGGTGGTGTTGACCTGCACGACCTGGTCGTCGGCGGGAGCAGATACGAACTTCACCGTCTCGTCCCCCCTGTGGGCTCCGAAGACCTCCCAGCTCTTGGTGCAAGTGTCGCCCGGATTCATGCTCGCGCAGTTCTGCGGCTGGGCGCCGCTGGAGACGTTCAGGGGCTCGCCCGTGACGCCGGCCGGGACGTTCGTGTTGCTCGTGGTGTTGCGCAGGTAGAGGTCTACCGCGAAGCATTTGTAGCCGGCGCAGGAGAGGGTCGCGTTGACCCAGTCCTTCCTCGTCTTGCTTATGTTGGCGATGATTTCATCCTGCCAGTTTATCGAGAGCGTCCCTACGAAGACCATGTAGTTGGAGGGCGCCGAATCCACGGCGAGGACGTCCGCGTCGTTCGTGCTCGCGTTGCCGTTGAAGTTCTCGGTCCCGTTCCTCGCGCCGAAGATCGTCCATGTCTTGCTGCACGCATCGCCCGGGTTCATGAAGCCGCAGGCCTGGGGCTGGGCTCCGGCGGAGATGTTGAGGGGCTCGGCAGTGGGCGCGGTCGGGACCAATGCCCCGCTCGTCGAGTTCTCGACGTACATGCTGACGTTGAAGCACTTGTAGTTGCTGCACAGTATCTGGTAGTTCGCGTTCCGCGAGTCGGTCTTGTTCAGCGTGTCGCTCGCGGGCGTCGCGGTGAAGGTGATCGTCCCGACCTTCCCGGCGATCGTGCGGTTCGTGAGCGTGACGTTCGCAAGGACCTCGCTTTCCGCCGTCGTGACGTTGGCTCCGACGAGGCGCGTCGCCGCGAGTGTCATATTGACCGTCAGGGTCTCGCTGCAGGTGGTTGTGACGCCGAAGCCCGTCGAGTTGAGGTCGGATGCGCAGACGTAGGGGTTCGCATCGCCCGCCTCGCGCCTGACGGAGGTCGCCCCCGAGATGTTGACCGTCGGGAGGGCCACCGAGTCGTTCACGAGGGATGTTATCGTCACGCGCCCGCAGAACCAGTCGTAGCAGATCGCCGTTATGTTGAGCGTGAAGGTGTCCGTCTTGTTGATCAGGTAGGGCTCGACCGAGGGGAAGGAGATGTTCACGGCGAGGGTCCCGACCCGGACGGTCGTCGTCATGTTTGTCGAAGAGTTCGCCGGGACGTCGGGGTCAGAGGAGGTCGTCCGGAAATTCACGGTCTCGTTGCCCTTCCTGACGCCGTAGAGGACCCAGCTCCGGTCGCACGTCTGGCCCGGTACCATCGAGGCGCAGGCCTGGGTGCCCACCGTCGTGTTCAGGTTCTCCGCCGTCGGCACGGTCGGGATCGCGGTCGCGCTCGTCGTGTTGAGGACCGAGACCGTCCCGGTGAAGCAGCGGTAGGAGTTGCAAGTGGTCCTGACGGTCACGGTGTCCGCCGACCACTTGTTGAGGTCCGAGACGAGGACGTTCGTCCAGGAGAGGGTGAAATAGCCGACGCGGCCGTCTATCGTGCGGTTCGTCAGCGTCACGTTGGACGCAACCTGGCCGTCGCTGGAGGAGACGTTGGCCCCCAGGAGCCTCGTTGAGGCAAGGGTCATGTTGCCGGTGAAGGTGAGGTTGCACGTCCTGGAGCTGCCGAAGCCTCCGGGGTCGAGGGCCGAGGAGCAGGCGAAGGGGTTCGCGTCGCCCGCCTCGTATTTGAGGCTCGTCGCGCCGGTTATTATGCTCTGGGGGACGGAGAATGAATCGTTGACAAGGGCGGTTATCGTCGGTATGCCGCAGTACCAGTCGTAGCAGGTCGTTGTCACGTTGACGGTGAAGAAATCGGTCTTGTTGACGATGAAGGGCTCGGTCGACGGGAGGGAGATGTTCACGGCGAGGGTCCCGACGCGCACGTTCACCGTCTGGAGGGGCGTCGTGTTCGCTATCGCGTTCGTAGAGTTGGACAGGCAGCGCAGGTAGTACGTCCCGGCGGTGTTCCCCGTCATCTTCCACGTCCGCTGGCAGGAGCTCGCGTTCGTCATGTTGCCGCAGGAGTAGAATGTGGTGTTCGCCGTGATGGCGGTCGCCGCGGTCGGGACATCCAGCCAGCTCCCGGTGTTGTTCCACTGGGCGTGCACCTCGGTGTTGTTGCACACCGTCCCGTTGCAGCTGAAGGAGCAGTTGAATGCTATCGGGGTCGTCTTGCTGAAATCGCTTATGTTCACGGCGGAGGCCATCGAGTAGAAGGTCTCGTTGTTCACGATGAAGGTGTTCTGGGTCATGTTGAGGTTCCCGCTCGTGTCGTTGGCCCAGAGGGAGATGGTGTAGGTGCCGTTCGGGCGCGAGTCGGTCGGGAAGACGTAGTAATAGAGGAACGGGAAGCTTGCTGGGGAGGAGGACATCGTGACGTTGTTCACGACGACGTTTGCGAGCGGGTCTAGCACCGAGACGAACACCTTGTCCAGGCCCGTCTCGTAGTCCGTCGCATTGACTGTGAGGCGCACGAAATCGCCGATGAAGAAGACCGATTGGGAGGAGTTAGTCAGGTTGAGGACGCCGGTGTTGTTCACGCTCGGGGGGCGCACGTCGCATTTCACCGTCTTGGGGAGGCCCTGGGCGGCCGTCGAGTTCCAGTTGCCGATGCCGTCCATGGAATACGTCGTCGTCCAGGTGTAGTTCGCGGTGTCGAAGCAGCCTATCGTCTGGTTCCAGTAGTTGTTCGCGCCGGAGACCCCGGTGAGGTTGGCCGCCAGGCTCTGGCGGTCTATGTAGAGGGAGACGCCGCCGAACTTGTTCACGTCGTATGCCACCTCCACGCGGTTCCCGGCCATCCTTATCTCGGCGCAGGAGGCCTGGCTGCCGCAGAGGGGCACGACAACGCAGGAGCTCTGCAATCCCCATTGGCCGGTGCAGTCCCCGTAGTCGGCGGTCGCGGGGGATATCGTGCTGACGATGTCAAAGTTCTGGCTGGTCGTGTTGAAGACGCGGAAGTTGTAGGTGACGGACGCGGCTGTAGAGGTCCAGGTGTTCGCAAGGAGGACTGCCGACGAGATGTTCTTGTCAGGCAGGGTGAAGTTGAACCCTATGTTTATGGCGGACCCGCTGAACGTCCTTGACCAGCCGTCGTCGTTCCAGGTGCTTCCGTCGTAGTCGCAGGCGGGGCCGTTGTTCGCCGAGCTGTAGACGAAGAGGTCCTCCGAGCCGCACTCGCTCCAGATCTGGTGGTACGTGCTGTTCACCCCGCTCGAGACGTTCCCGCTGTCCTGCGAGACGCACGACGCGCGCGAGGCCTGGCCGGAGCGCAGGTTCGTAGCGTTCGTGGAGCATAAGGTTATCGTCGGTGGGGTGGAGTCGACGGTGAAATAAACGAGCTGGGCGGACACGTTCATGTTCCCTGCGGTGTCGTTGCAGGAGAAGGTCGAGTTGTGGAGCCCGTCGTAGAGGCTCGTGTAGTTGTACCAGACGGTCTGGCTCGCGTTCGCCATCGTCTTGTTGGCCGCCCCGTCTATGGCGACGCCGCACCACGAGGCGGGCTCGTCGGTCGTGATGTTGAATTTTATCGGCTGGATGTTGTACGTCGTGTTCTGGGGGGAGACGCGGGTTATCTGTGGGGGCTGGTTGTCTATCGTGAAGTATATGACGCTCTGGTTGGACAGCCCGACCATGTCGTAGCAGAAGAACGTCAGGTTGTTCAGCCCCTGCTGGAAGCCCGTGACGCTGTTGGAGAAGTTCGTCCGCAGGGCTGTCGTGTTCGCCATTGTGACGTTGGACACGCCGTTCAGGGAATACCAGCAGGCGTCGGCGGTCTCCGAGACCGAGAGGTTCGCGAGGAAGGAGGTGGAGGAATAGGAACTGTTGGCGGGCGATTTTATCGTCACGTTAGGGGCGGTGTTGTCAAGGGCGTCCTTGTAGACGATGTTTATGCTGTCGCCTATCCAGTTCCCGACGGCGGTCCCGTTGTTCCAGGCGCCCGTCATGTTCCCGATGCGGGCGAAGTTGCCCACGTCCGCGTCGCCCGTCGCTCCGAGGTCGTTAGTGAGGAACGCTATCCTCGTCTTGTTTATGTCCTTGTCCGGGTCCATCCCCGAGAACGCGGGGCCGTAGATGTCGTAGAAGCTCAGGCCTCCTTCCATGTTCCAGTACGAGACGTCCGCCGTCGCTCCCCAGCGCTCCGCACCTCCGCCTGAGACGCCGGCGAACGCGCCCATCTGGTATGAGAGGATCGCGGAGGGGTTCCAGGAATCGTTCGTGCAGGATAAGGTCGCCTTCTGCACGGCGTTGTCGTTTACCCCGTCGTCCATCGTCTGGCGGAAATAGGTGTCGTTGCAGTCGATCACGTTGTTTCCGTTCGCGTCGAAGACGATCCTCATGTCGTCTCGGTCGGCGTTCTCCTGGTCGTCGTACATGAAGTAGCAGAAATAGAGGCCAGGGCGGGTGTTGGTGGCGGCTCCTATCACGCCGTTGTCCTTCTTGAGCATCATCCCGCCCGTCGCGAACGCGCTCGTGCCCCACGGCCCGCCGTTCGTTATC
>DYTN01000016.1:29449-37963 GCA_020725925.1 Methanobacteriota archaeon | reverse complement strand
GCATGGCCGCGGACGTCGTTGTGTTCGACCCCGACAAGATCAGGGACATCGCGTCCTTCGAGGACCCCCACAGGTACCCCGAGGGGATCAACTACGTCATAGTCAATGGGACGGTCACGATATCCGAAGGGGAGCACACGAAGGAGCGCGCGGGTCTGGTCATCAGGCACAGGCCCGGCATCGCGTGAACATGGTCACTCTGAGCCGCAGAGGTCCAGCGCCGTGCGTGCGTATACCTGCATGCAACTGACCAAATCGTCCGTGTTGACGTACTCCGTCCGCGCATGCGCGCCAGCCCCGCCAGGACCGAACACGACTGTTGGCGTCTTCGCAAAATGCGTCAGAAGAGCAGCGTCTGTCCAGCCCCAGAAGCTCGTCACCTTGGCCGGCCTGCCCGTGACGGTCTTCACGGAGAGCTCGAGCGACTTCACCAGGGGGTGCCCCCGGCTGACGACGTTCGGCACGTGAGTCATCGTCCTCATGCTGGAGGGGTCGCGCCTCAGCTCCGCCTTGAACCGAGGATCCTCCCTCTTCAACTCATCGAACAGCTGGTGGATCTCCTGGAAGACCTTCTGGAGCGACTCCTCAGGAATCCATCTGCGATCCATCTTGACCACGCAGTGGTCCGCGACCGAGCTCGGCTGCTGTCCTCCCTGGATGACCCCCAGGTTCAATGTGGGCGGCAGGGTGTGCCTGGACCTCCTCTCGCTGAGCCTGGGCAGGAGCTCCTCCTCGACCTTCCTTATGAATTTCGAGGCCATGGAGATCGCGTTGATGCCCTTCTCGGCCTGCCCTCCGTGGGCAGCCTTGCCGTAGAAATGTACATCGAGCCATTCGAGACCCCTGTGGGACGGCTGGATCTCCAGGCCGGTCGGCTCTCCGACGATCGCCATATCCGCCTTGGGACCCCTGAGTACGATGTCCTCCGTGCCATCGCTGCTCCGTTCCTCGCCGACGACGGCCGTAAGGTAGAGGTCCCCCTGGAGCTTCGCCCGGGCGCGGTCGAGGGCTACGAGGGTGAGCGCCATCGCCCCCAGCCCTCCCTTCATGTCCAGGGCGCCTCTGCCGTACAGCCTGCCCTTCTCCACCTTGGGCGTGAACGGGGGGATGTCCATGTCGAACACGGGCACGGTGTCCAAGTGTCCGTTCAGCATCAGGCTCTTGCCCCTGCCCCAGCCCTTGAGCGAGGCGACGACATTCGGCCTGTTCTTTTCCACTGGCCTGAGCCGAATGTCGATGCCCTCGTCGGTCAAGAACTCGTTCAGGAACTGCGCGACCTCCTTCTCCTGCGTGGGCACCTCCGGATGGCTCGGAATCCTGACCAGGTCCCTCACGAGCTTCTCGAGCTCCGATTTCCTCACGGCCTTCCGGGCCCTCTCGAACCTGTCCACCTGTCTCGTCGCCATCGGATCACGGCCTTGGCCTGAACGCGTGGGCTCTGATTAGTCTGGACCGGGAAAAACCTATCTGAGCCTGCCGTACTCCTTGAGTATCTGCAGGGTCTTCTCAATGGGCAGCGCGACGGACATGTTCCCGTCCCTGCCCTCGACCGTCTCAGCCTTGAACAGGGAGTTGACTATGGACTCCGAGGTCGAGTCGATTGTCGCCCTGAAGAGCCCGTCCAGCTCTGAGTCCCTCAGGAGCTTGTCGACGACGAAGCTCTCGTTCTCGTTCCTCTCGTGCACGTTGCCCGTCGAGAAGGCCAGGACGATGTCCCCGCTGCCGCTCTGGGAGGAGGCGCCTGTGAGCGCGAGCCCCATGACGGCCCTCCTGGCGATCCGCCCGAGCTGCCTTGCGTCCACTGGGGCGTCCGTCCCAACGATCATTACGATCGAGCCCTTCTCCGGCCTCTTCCTCTCGGGCTTGCCGAGAAGGCTTCCGACGGGCACGCCATCTATCCTGAGCTCGTTCCAGTCGCCGTGGTTCGTCAGCACGAGAGTCCCCAGCGAGTACTTCTGGCCAGCGGCGGTGACGACCCTCGACGATGTCCCGATCCCTTGAAGTCGTAGCAGGTCATCCCCGTGCCCGCGCCCACGGCCCCTTCCTGCACCGCCGAGCCGGCCCCCTCGATGGCGGCCACGACGTGTTCCTCCTTCACATGGAGCCCCCGGGCGTCGTTGAGGAAGCTGTCGTCGCACTCAGTCACGATGGGAATGATCGTCTCGTCGTCGATGCCGACCCCCGGGTTCTGCCTGAGCATGTACCTGATCACCGCATCCGCCACCGAGCCCATCGACATGGTGTTGGTCAGCATGATGGGGGTGTCTATGGTGCCGAACTCGCGTATCTGGAGAGAACCCTGGAGGCCTCCGCAGCCGTTGAAGTCGAAGAACGCAGCCTTGACCGGCCTCCTGTAGACGTTGCCGCCAAGGGGGATGACAGCCGTGACGCCCGTCCTCACCGGGCCGGACCCCGGCTGGAGCTTGCCGCTACCTCGAACGATGGTGCTGTGGCCCACCTTGACCCTCGGCACATCGGTGATGGCGTTTTTCGGGCCGGTCGGCAGCTCGCCGAACCAGATCCCAGCCTCACGGGCCCTTGGCCTGCTCAACTCTTCCCCTCACCCATCTCGAGCCAGCACGAGACCCAGTGCTCCTGGGACACGTACATCGGCTCCGGCTCCGCCTGCCTGCACTTGTCCATCGCGAACGGGCACCTCGGGTGGAACCTGCAGCCAGGTGGTATGTTCGATGGGTCGGGCCGCTCGCCCTTGAGAATGATCTTCTCCGTCTTCATGCGCGGGTCCGGCTTGGGCACGACGGATATCAAGGCCTTCGTGTACGGGTGCTTCGGGTTCTTGATGACCTCCTCGGTGGGCCCGAGCTCCACGATCTTGCCCAGGTACATGATGCCGATCCTGTCGCTGAACACGTACGCAACGCTGAGGTCGTGCGTGATGAACAGGTATGTGAGGCCCTTCTTGTCCCTGAGGTCCAGCATGAGCTTGAGGATCTCGGACCTGATGGAGACGTCGAGCATGGAGACGGGCTCGTCAGCCACCAGGAAGTTCGGTTCGAGCACCAGGGCTCCCGCGATGCCGACCCTCTGCCTCTGCCCTCCTGACACCTCGTGCGGGTACCTCCACATGAAGTGCTTCGGGGGCCTCAGGCCAGCGTCGTCTATCGCCTTGGCGACCCTCTGCTCCCTCTCGGCCTCATTCGCGCCCAGGCTGTTGACGACCAGAGGCTCGGCGACGATGTCGTATATCGACTGCTTCGGGTTGAGGGATTCGTACGGGTCCTGGAAGATGATCTGCATCTTCTGCCTCAGGAGCTTCATCTTGTCCTTGGGCAGGGACCTGACGTCAAGCGATTTCTCCTTGACGAGCCCCTCCGCGTCCTTCTTGGACAGAAGCTTCTTGGCCACTGCGCGGTCCGCGGCCTCCTTCATCATCGCATCGTCAAGGCCCGGGCCGGAGTACCTCACGACGCCGCCCGTGGGTTCGACCAGCCTGAGGATGGCCTTGCCCGTCGTCGTCTTGCCGCATCCCGACTCCCCCACGAGGCAGAAGATCTCCCGCTCCTTTATGTTGAACGAGACGCCATCGACAGCCTTCACATACCTTTGCTCCCTCGACGTGAGGCTCTCGACGAAGCCTCGCCTGACTGGGAACCACACCTGCAAGTTGTCGACCGTGAGCAGATCCTTTGCCATTCATCTCACCCCTTCGCCTTCACGAAGTGACAGGCAGCGAAGTGCCCGGGGAGCACCTCCACGAGCGGGGGCTCCTCCTTGTTGCACACATCCTGGACCATGTAGCATCTTTCTGCGAACCTGCAGCCAGGCGGAGGCTTAATCAGGTCCGGCGGGTTGCCCGCTATCGACGCGGGCATCTTCCTGTCTCCCTTGATGTTCGGGAACGCGGCGATCAGCCCCTTCGTGTACGGGTGCTGCGGGTTCGAGAACACCTCCACCGCCGATGACCTCTCGACTATCTTGCCGGCGTACATGATCGCCAGCAGCTCACACGTCTCGGCCAGGACGGACAGGTCGTGGGATATGATTATCATCGCGAGCTCGAGCTCGCTCTGGAGGTTCTTCAGCAGGGTCAGGATCTGCGCCTGGATCATGACATCGAGGGCTGTCGTGGGCTCGTCGCAGATCACGAGCTTCGGCCTGCACGCAAGGGCCATGGCGATCATCACCCTCTGCCTCATGCCGCCGCTGAGCTCGTGCGGGTACTCGCGGATCCTGTTCGGGTTGATTCCCACGAGCTCGAAAAGCTCTTTGACCCGCCTCAGAGCGACCTCCTCTTCCACGTTCTCGTGGAGGAGTATTGGCTCCACGATCTGATCCCCGACTCTCTTGACCGGGTTGAGCGCGTTCATGGCGCCCTGGAATATGATCGAGATGTCCCTCCACCTGATCGCCCTGAGCCTGTCGCCCGTGACCTTCGACATCTCCTGGCCCATGAAATTGATGTTGCCCCCGGCGATGTATCCGTTCGCGGGCAGGAGCTTCATTATGGACAGGGCGGCGGTGGTCTTTCCGCATCCCGACTCCCCGGCAAGGCCCATGGCCTGCCCTTTCTCGAGGTCGAAGCTTATGCCATCGACCGCTTTCAACGTGCCCTCTTGCGTCTTGAAGTAGGTCTTCAGATCGTTGACTTCGAGCAAGGTCATGCCTTCGTTCCCCCTCAACAGCTTTCGTTGTCGCTCGTCCGCAACCCCAGAGCCGGGGGACACTTGCGGCATGCGGCATCCCCTCACTCTCTGGACATCCGGTGAACCGCCTTTCGCTATAAATGCGTTATGGGTCGACAGAAACCGCTGTCGATGAACAGGAACCGCATTGCAGCCTCGGGACCCAGCCTACCGAACAACAGGGCCATTCACCTGCGGACGCATGAGACCTTTCGCCTCAGCTCCTCGCCGTCCTCGTCGTCCCCGTACTCCTCCTGCATCCTCTCGCACTTCTCGAACAGCCGTCTCATCTCCCTCACGGGGTCCTCGCTCATGTCGACCCTCAGATTGTGATACAGCTTCGGCTTGCTCGAGGCGACCAGGAGCGCGGCCGACAGCTTCCCCCTTCTATCTCCCCCGGCCTCCTGTCCGGCCTCCACCGCCACCAGGAGCCTGTGACTGAGCTCCCCCTTGGATTTCCTGTACGTGCCGACCATTGCAGTCAGGATCTCATCGTTCGCCAGGATGTTGCCGGCGACTGCGAAGCCGTCCCCGAGGATGTGACCCTTGGAGTCCCCGCAGTCCTCGCCCGTGAAACCGAATACCAGCTTCGCGTCCACGCCCACGACCTGCCGCCTAGACCTTCCCGGGTCATCGTCCAGAAGTGCCTCGATCGCGTGCTTGACGGAGAGGCCCGTGCGCATGAGTTCCAGGCCTTGGTACCCCAGGTTCACGTTCACCCATGCCTGTGTCGCGATTGCGCCCACCCCTTCCAGCGCGAACGGGAGAAAGGCGCCGACGCAAGGCGCTGCGGTGGCCGTTGAGACCCCGAACTCGCTGGTCTTCGGGTCCCTTGCCACTATGGAGAACGTCCCGGCGCGCATGCCCCGCGTATCTGCGCGCACCGAAATAACACATGCGGTCTCAGTCGCGGAACCTCACGAAATGCTCCGACAGGTCATGGGCCACCTTGGCCTCGGGGAAGATCCCCCTAGCCTCCCTCTCGACTACCGCGTGGCCAACGTATCTCGGGCTCAGGTGCACCAGGAACAGCATCTTGGCGCCAGCGCGCTTCGCTACCGCGGCAGCCTCGGCTGCCGTAGAGTGGCCGAACCTCGCCGCGAGCGCCGAGTGTTCCGAATGAAGGGTCGAATCGTGAATGAGGACGTCGGCGTTCCTGGCGAGGGCGACGATCCGATTGCTCGGCTTCGTGTCTCCTGAGTACACGACCTTTCTGCCGGGCCTGGACGGACCCAGGACCATCTCCGGGGTGATCTTCCTGCCCATCACCTCAACCGCCTTGCCCCCCTGCAGCCTGCGATAGAGGGGGCCTTCCGGTACCCCGAGCCTCCTTGCCTTGCGCACGTCGAACCTACCTGGACGAGCCTTCTCCTCCAGGGAGAATGCCAGGGAAGGGATGCTGTGGGTGGCCTCGACGCACTCCACCGAGTATGTGCCGAAGTCCAGCCTCGTGCCTGGCTTCAGGTCGCGGGCTTCGACCGCGAACCCACTCTTGAAGTACCCGAGATTGAGAAGAGAGCTCACGGTCTTGGCCACTCCCCTGGGGCCATAGATGCGGAGGGGGCTCTCGCGCCCGTTGAGGCTCATGCTCTGTATGAGCCCTGGCAGTCCGAGGAAGTGGTCGGCATGCAGGTGGGAGATGAATATCCTGGAGATCTTCATGAACGACACCGACGAGCGCATCAGCTGCCTCTGGGTGCCCTCGCCGCAGTCGAACATGACCACCTCGCCCGGCATCTGAACCGCGATCGAGACCACGTTCCTGGCCTTGGACGGGTATGTGCCGCCCGTCCCGAGAAAGACTATCTTCATATCAGGCCCTCGAAAGCGCTTTCATACGATAAAGCTCACCGGACCTGAACAGATCATACACGAACACGGCGAGGGAGGCAGCTGCCATGACCGTGGCGATCATTATCGTCCCCTTGAACCCGAATGCAGTCGCCGCGAGGCCCCCGAGTACGGGTCCCAATATGCCTGATATGCTCATGGTGCTCGACAGAATGCCCGTCGCGGTCGCCTTCTCGGCGTTCCTGTCCATGACATACCTCAGACTGCCCACGTACAGGCAGGCCCAGGCCGTGGCGAGGAGAACCTGTGATGGGATGATCTCCCAGTAGCTGCCAACAAGGGTGAATGTGAAGAATGTCAGGGCTGAGCTACCGAGGCCGACCGCCACGAGGAATGCGGGGTCGAACCTGTCGAGGAGGTTCATCACGAAGAACTGGCCGAACGCGTTCACCGCATAGATCGCCCCTATCCAGCCCGGGTCCGCGCCTATGCTCGCGAGGAACAGAGGATAGGTGACCCAGATCATGTTCGCTCCCGTGTGCCTGATCAGCATCGATGCGTAAACCGGGGCGTTCCTCTTGATGAGCGCGACGGGGAAGAGCGGCACCTGCATCCTGACTTCCTTCGTGAAGGGCAGGTGTAGGGCGATTGCGAAGGATGCGAACAGGAGCAGGGCGCTGTAGATGTACGCCCACTCGTAGAAGATGCCGAACAAGCCGATGGACAGGTTCCCCAGGCCCCATCCGGCCGAGCCCCAAGAGCTGAACTTGCCCATCTTGGTCTTGGCATCATAGGCATATGCGAGGAGCGCCGCGGGGAAGATGCCCGAGCAGAACCCGATGAGAACCCTGACGGCGGCGAAGAACTCGATGCCACCCCAGAGAACCGATGCCGCCTGGAGGACAGAGGCCATCCCCGACAGGACGAGGCCACCGAGGAGCATGACCCTGCGGCCGTAGACGTCCGATGCTCGGCCGAAGATGTAGGACGATACGAAGGTCATCGCGGCGACCAGGCCTGCGATGAGCCCTATGAGGTCCTTTGACGCACCGAACTCGTCCTGCAGGATCACCGGGACAATGATGACAGGGCCGAAGAGGCCGGCGCTCGAGAGAAACTGAATGGCCTCTGATCTCATCTGGTGCGGGAACCCTGGGGTAGTATATCGCACTTTTGGGGAAAAACGTCAATGAGGTGGCGGCAACAGGTCACCAGCCGAGCCGTTCCAGCGTGCGGTCCTTCTTGGTCTTCTTCTTGAACTCCCTGTAGTGCTCCCTGCATAGGTGCGCGTTCTTGTCCGGGTCCGACGCCAGGCTCATGCCGGCCTTTTCGACCTTCTTGCCGCTTATGGACCGTTCAGCGTCGGCCTTGCACCCCTCGATATCGCACTTCCTGACCTGTTCGACCGCGTGCCTCGGCTCTGGCATGCTTCGCTAATCCTGATGACACTATTAAAACCGTTCGCAGTCCGCGCACCAAAACCGATAATACCGCGCGAGTGCTTTTGCCACGCATATGCCCTTGGTCGCCCCTTCGATTCTAGCAGCCGACTTCTCGAGGCTCGGGGAGGAGGTCAGGAAGGTCAGCGAGGCAGGGGCGGACTACATCCACATCGACGTCATGGACGGATTCTTCGTGCCCAACATAACGATCGGCCCCTCGACAGTCAAGAGCCTGAGGGGCCACTCCCGCCTGCCGTTCATCTCCCATCTCATGATCACCCATCCGGAGAGGCATGCGAAGGCGTTCGCGGAGAGCGGCTCCGACATAATCGAGGTGCACATCGAGGCAGAGCAGGAGCTCAGGGAGACTCTGAAGCTGATACGCGGCCTGGGGAAGATGGCCGGACTCGCGGTGAACCCTCCGACGCCCGTCGAGAAGACCTTTCCCTACCTGAGGGAGATCGACCTCCTGCTGATCATGTCCGTCAACCCGGGCCTCGGAGGCCAGAAGTTCATGCCTGATGTGCTTCCGAAGATAGGCCTCGCGAAGGCCGAGATGGAGAAGCTCGGGAGCCAGGTGCCCATCGAGATCGATGGCGGCATAACCCCGGAGACCGGCGACCTGGCCACGCGGGCGG
>DYTN01000016.1:0-29439 GCA_020725925.1 Methanobacteriota archaeon | reverse complement strand
GAGCCGACATCCTCGCCGCCGGCACGTCGGTGTTCAAAGCGCCCGACATGCGCGCCGCCATCGCCAGGCTGAGGGCCTGCGGCGCCTCGAAGGATTAATATCGGTGAGCACGCTCAAGGGGTCGGTCACAATGGCGGAGAGGGTTTCCGAGCATCCGGTCGTGCTGTACCTGACTTTCGTGCTGCCGATCGTGCTCCTGGTCCTCGGCATCGTGTTCGGGGCCTCCGTGCTCCAGCTGATAGCAGTCATGGCCTGGTTGGGGGTCGCGCTGCTGATTCTGTTCCTGCCGGTCGCTTCGGACAACGGCTCGTCCCAGTGACGGGCTCGAAACGCTTCCGCCACCGATGGAGGGCGTATGGGCGTTGACATCTCCGACCTGGTTGAGGCGAGGAAGGTGGCACTCGCGGACCTATCTGGCAGATCCATCGCGATAGACGCCTTTAACACGTTGTACCAGTTCCTCTCGATGATCAGGCAGCCGGACGGCACTCCCCTGATGGACAGGGACGGACGCGTTACATCGCACCTCTCCGGCCTCTTCTACCGCAGCGCCGCATTGCTCGAGCTCGGCATCAAACCGGTGTACGTGTTCGACGGCAAGCCCCCCGAGCTGAAGAGGAAGACCATCGAGGAGCGAAGGGCGGCGAAGGAGGAAGCGGAGAGGGAATGGAAGAAGGCGCTCGTCGAGGGCGACCTGAAGCGTGCGCTCTCGAAGGCCTCGCGCACGGCGAAGCTCGACTCGGACATGATCGAGGAGTCGCTCTCCCTCCTGGACGCGCTAGGCATACCGTGGATCAGGGCCCCGAGCGAGGGGGAGGCTCAGATGAGCCACATGGTCAGGAAGGGGGACGTTTGGGCAGGCGCGTCGCAGGACTTCGACGCCATCCTGTTCGGCGCGCCTAACCTGGTCAGGAACCTCACGCTAGCTGGCAAGCGCAGGCTGCCCTCGGGAAAGACCGTCGACGTGAGCCCCGAGGTCATCGAGCTCGCGGATGTGCTGTCCAGGCTGGAGGTATCCCGCGAGCAGTTGGTGGACATGGCGATCCTCATGGGCACGGACTTCAACGACGGCGTCAGAGGGATCGGCCCAAAGAAGGCATACGCGCTCATCAAGCGCCTCGGGAGCCTCGAAGACGTCCGTGCGGAGGGGAAGGTACTCGTCCCCGACGAGTTCGAGGAGGTCCGCAGGATCTTCCTCGAGCCCGAGGTGACGGACGTCTATTCGCTGGAGTGGGACATGGTCGATCATGAGGGAGTCAGGAAGGTCATGTGCGACAAGCACAGCTTCTCCGTCGACAGGATAGATGCCGTGCTCGCGAAGGTGCTCGCGAAGAGCGACGCGAGTGCGCAGAGGAGCCTCGACTCGTGGTCGTGATACACGCCTGAAACCGGCCGAGCCAGGCTCCACCGCCGCGGGCGTGGCATGATTCCCAGCACGCTATGTTTAAAATACCTCCCAGCAATATGGCCTATGGACGATTGATTATGCGTCAGGTAGACGAGAACTACTCCCCCATCCAGTTAGAGAAAGACATCCGGACGTTGTGGGAAAGAACTCGGATCTACGAGAAGGTCAAGAAAGCGGGCGAGTCTGGGAAGGCGTACTACTTCCTAGACGGCCCGCCCTACACCACGGGCTCGATCCATATAGGCACTGCGTGGAACAAGATCCTGAAGGACACCGTTGTCAGGTACAGGCGCATGCAGGGGTACAGGGTCAGGGACCAGCCTGGGTACGACATGCACGGCCTGCCCATCGAGGTGAAGGTCGAACAGGCGATGGGCATCAAGAGCAAGAAGGAGATCGAGACCCAGGGCATAGACAAGTTCGTCTCGACCTGCAGGGAGTACGCGCTGAGGTTCAAGGCCAAGATGACGGACGAGTTCAAGCTCCTGGGCGTATGGCTAGACTGGGAGAAGCCGTACCTCACTGTCGACCCTTCGTACATCGCGTCCGTCTGGTGGACCCTCAAGCAGGCCCACGACAAGGGCCTCCTGATGACCGACCTGCGGGTCCTGCCATGGTGTCCCAGGTGCGAGACCGCGCTCGCGGAGGCGGAGATCGAGTACTGGGACGAGACTGACCCTTCCATATACGTCAAGTTCCCCGTCGAGGGCGAGCCGAACACCTACCTCCTCGTGTGGACGACCACTCCCTGGACGATCCCTGGGAACCTGGCGGCGGCGGTCCACCCGGACTTCACCTACGCGCTCGTGCGGGTCAAGCGTGGCATGATAGAGGAGAACCTGATCCTGCTCGAGGAGAAGGTCGAGGAGCTCAGGAAGGCCGCGAGCATCGAGGAGCTCAAGATACTCGAGACGACGAAGGGGTCGGACATCGTCGGGATGCGGTACAACCACCCGCTGGAGGACCTCGTGCCGTACCAGCGCCAGGTCAAGGGGACCTATGTCCATACCGTGCTTGCCTCGACCACGGTCACGAACGAGAGCACTGGCATCGTACACATAGCCCCGGGGCACGGCCCCGAGGACTTCGACATAGGCAAGGCGCACGACATCGACGCCTTCTCTCCAGTCGACGAGACGGGCGCTTACACGGACGAGGTGGGCGAGCGCTATGCTGGCCACAACGTCAGGGACGCAAACCCGTACGTCATCAAAGACCTGGTCGAGCACGGCGCGATGTTCCACGAGGCGACGATAACCCACAGGTACGGGCACTGCTGGCGGTGCAAGAAGCCAATCATATACAGGATCACGGACCAGTGGTTCCTCCGCGTGAGCGATTTCAAGGCCGATCTCAACGCGGCCAACGAGAAGGTCAAGTGGTATCCCGAATGGGCTGGCTCCAGCAGGGAGAAGGACTGGATAGCCAACGCGAGGGACTGGTGCATCAGCAGGCAGAGGTACTGGGGGACGCCGCTCCCGATATGGAAGTGCGAGTGCGGCAACATCCGGATAGTCTCGTCCATCGACGAGCTGAGGACGGCGAGGGGATACGTCGACGGGATGGACGTCCACAGGCCCTGGGTAGACAAGCTCACGTTCGAGTGCGGCAAGTGCAGGAAGACCATGACCAGGGTTCCCGACGTTCTCGATGTCTGGTTCGATGCGGGCGTGTGCTCATGGGCATCCCTGGGATATCCCGCCAGCAAGGACGAGTTCGACCGCTGGTGGCCGGGCGAGTGGATCACGGAGGCGCATGACCAGACCAGGGGCTGGTTCTACTCGCAGCTCGTGACGGGGGTGCTGGCGTTCGGCAGGTCGCCGTACAACTCGGTGCTCATGCACGGCTGGGCCCTGACCACGACGGGGGAGGCGATGTCGAAGAGCGAAGGCACGGCGATCGACCCCGTGGGCGTGGTCAACTCGTTGGGCGCCGACTCGCTCAGGCTGTACCTGCTCAAGGCGAACGCCCCCTGGGAGGACGTGGCGTTCCAGCAGGAGGGCGCGAAGGCTGCGAACAGGACGCTGAACATCCTGTGGAACGTCTACAAGTTCGCCACTCTCTACATGTCCATAGACAAGTTCGATGCGGCCAACGTGCGCCTGGACACCCTCAAGGACAACTTCCGGGCGGAGGACAGATGGATGCTCTCCAGGATTGAGTCCCTGAAGCGCGATGTCGCGGGGGCGATGGAGGTCTACGAGATACACAGGGCGGCGAGGGCGCTCGAGGACTTCATAGTGGAGGACCTGTCCAGGTGGTACGTGAAGCTCGTCAGGGACAGGCTCTGGAAGGAGGGCGAGGACAAGGACAAGTACGCCGCGTTCAAGGTGCTCCACGAGGCTCTCTCGGCGGCCGTGACCCTCATGGCGCCCATGTGCCCGCACATAGCCGAGTCGATTCACGGAAACCTCACGGGCAGGCCCGAGAGCGTCCACATGGTCCAGTGGCCCAGCTTCGACCCGAGGTGGATCGACACCAATCTCGAGGAGGGCATGAGGCTCATCAGGGAGATGTCCGAGATAGTCGCTCGGATGAGGCAGGACGCCAACGTCAACCTCAGGTGGCCGGTGAAGAGGATCATAGTCAAGGCGCAGTCGGACGAGGTCATCGAGTCGATCTTGAGCCTCAAGGACGCGCTCCAGTCCCAGAACAACGTCAAGGACCTCCAGTTGGTACCCGTGGGCGAGGAGTGGGACGAGATGATACTCAGCGTCGTCCCCAACCCGAACGCCATAGGCAAGGTCTACAGGCAGTGGTCCAGCAAGATCGCGGTGCTCTTGAAGAACAGGCCAGCGAAGACCATCAAGGCTGGCATCGACAAGGGCGAGTACTCGCTGGGCATCGAGGGCCAGCTGGTGAAGATCCTGCCGAACATGGTCTCCTTCACATCGACTCTTCCGCCGGACGTCGTCAGCTCGGAGTTCAGCAAGGGGATCATGTACGTCGACCTCGAGCAGACGCCAGCCCTCGAGGCCGAGGGCTTCTCCAGGGAGGTCATCAGGCGCATACAGCAGATGAGGAAGGACATGGGCCTCAACGTCGAGGAGTTCATCAGGGTCGAGATCGAGTGCAGCAGACGCGTAGAGGGTTTCCTGGAGAACTGGAAGGACAAGATCGCTCGGGAAACGCGCGCCAGGAGGCTGGAATGCGTCGACTCCCCGAGGGGGGAGTACATAGTCGAGTGGAACGTGGAGTCCGAGGCGCTCGTGATTGGCGTCACCTCGCTCAAGATGAAGCAGAGCATGGACCTGCTCACCACCATCCCGGGCATATCCGCCGACAAGGAGATCATGCTCATGGATGCGGGCTACAACACCGTCGAGACGATCCGGGAGGCCAGCCCGGACGATTTCTCGCTCGTCGAGGGTGTGACCAAGATGGACGCTCGGAGGATATGGGAGTACTATCACAAGGAGGAGCCAAGGCCCGCGCCCGGCGCAGCACCCTCACCTGTCGCGGTCCCTGAGCCGGCCCCCCTGGCACAGCCTCAGCCGGCTCCAGCCATGGTCCAGCCGCCCTCCGAAATCGGACCGCCCGGTCCCGAGTCGTTCCTGGACACTCTGAGGAAGACGGAGGGGCTTGACCCGAACCTCGCCACGGCGATATACGATGCGGGGTACCAGTCCGCGCAGTCCATCAAGACGGCCGCGGTCACCGACCTTGCCAAGGTCAAGGGCGTCTCCGAGGCGGCCGCAACGAGGCTGATCGAGCACTTCATGAGCATGCCAGAGGCGGCCCAGGCGGGGCCCGTGCGCGCAGAGGCCAAGATGGCGCCGCAAGTGGCGGAGCTCGAGAGGTCGTTCTCGTACCTGATCGAGGAGGACAAGCCGGAGACCTCGTACAACCTGTTCATGAACGCCCTTGGGAAGGGCATGAAGGGGTACTGCGTCACGAGGAACTACCCCGCCAAGATAAGGAGCAAGTTCGACCTGAAGGATACGCCCGTCGTGTGGCTCTCCAACGTCGGAAGGGAGAACGCAATCAGGCCGAAGGACCTGGAGAAGCTCAGCCTGTCCCTGGAGCAGTTTCTGTCCCAGTCGGGCGGCGGCATAGTGCTCCTGGACGGGCTCGAGTACCTCATCACGAACAACAACTTCATCACTGTCCTCAGGCTGATACAGTCCTTGCGGGACCAGGTTGCCATCAACCAATCCATCCTGCTGATGGCTGTCAACAGGTCCACGCTCGAGAGCCACCAGCTCAACCTCCTCGAGAGGGAGGTCGACTACACGATAGCGGGCTGAAGGCTCACAGCAGCTTCTGCACTATCCGTCTCAGGCCTGGCACGGTCGGGAACCGCTCGACCTCTTCGGGCGCCACCCAGGCATGGGACTGGTGCTCCCAATCCGTCCTGATCTTGCGGTCCTTGACATCGAAGAGGAAACCGTGGACGCACCAGACGACTTCCTTGTCCCTGAACCTCTCGGGCTCGAGGTGCTTCACGAGCGTGGCCTTGCCGCACGCAATCTCCTCCCCCAGCTCCCTACGGGCTGCGGCTTCTGAGTCCTCGCCGTGCTCTATGAACCCCGAGACGCCTGCCCACTGGCCCCGGTACGACCCCACATGGTCGCTCCTCTGGAGCAGGAGAATCCTGCCTCTGTTCCGGACGATGCTGGTCACCACGTGCTTCTCGGCCACTCCCCGCAGCTCGACCGAGCCCATATCCGCGTCTGCGACGATCTCGTCCCCTGTCCTCAGAAGCCCCACATCAACGCCATCCACCATGGGTATGTCCGAGATAATCGCGCCGGTGGCGACTATCGGTTCCGCAGTGCCGTTGACAATGGCCACAGGCGCCATCCCATTGAGCCTGAGTTGGTACATGGCGTACGAGCCCACGGTGCTCCCCTTGCCGAACGGGAAGCAGAACACCTTCCCCGCGATGCTCTCGCCCGTGGCCTCGCATTCCCGGTCGAGTATCCTGCCATTGGCGGGGTCTACGCCTCCGAGGAATGATATCGGGCACGAGCAGACGACCGCACTCCCGGACGCCCTGCCTCCCCTTATGCGCCTCGCCTTGACTATCGTGAGATTGCCTCCAGGAGCTGCATCGTGGGCCTGAAAGATGCGCGCTGCTTGCCCAGGGTAGGTAGGTAGACCATGGCCTTCCCCGAGTCAGAGGCCGTGCGTTTGTAGATCCTTTCGACCGGCGCGACGACCATACAGGTGTCGCACAGCACCTTCCCGAACCGCCTCAGAACCCCGACTTCCTCCGGGCAGCTGGCGAACACCTTTCGCGAGGTGCAGAACCACACATCGGATTCCTTGGTCGGGGTCCTTCCCTTCAGGAACCTCGCCATCCGTCTCAGCTCAGGTGCGGAGCAGTGCGGACAGCCGATCGCCACCAGATCCCAATGGCCGTCCCCAGAGAGGTCTTCCGCGCACCTGATCATCTCCTGTCGAGAGAGCGCAACACGTTCCTCCACATCAGAAACGTCAACCCGGGACCGGGACATGGGTCCAGAATAAGCATACATGGAGACCGCCCCGGTAGCTGCCATGGCGGCGCCGAACGACTTGTGTTCGTCCTCGCTGAACCTGACGTTGCGGACGAGGGGGACGCGCCTGCCAGCGATCTTGCCCACGAGGTACCCCGCGAGGGGCGCGAGGCCTTCAGGAACTGGCCCCAGGTCTATCATCACCTTCGGCTTTCTGTTCTCCTCCAGATGAAGCCCGTACTCCGCGGTCTTACCTATAATCCCCGCTGCGAGCGCTGAGGGGCCGCCCTCGCGGTTCGTCCTGGCACCGAGGACGGAGTTGGCGAACACCGTGGCGGACGATTCCGCCCACGCTATGTGCGCTCCCTGTCTCGGGCGATTGCCTGCGAGATATGGGGTGCACGAGTAGAGCGGCTCTACACCCAGCTTCCTATACGCCGCCACGATCCTCGCTTGCTTGGTGTGGAAATCCTCCTCGACGCCCATCGACCGCCAGCGCCGCAGGTCCAGCCCCAGCGGGTTCAAGGACGAGCGCACTGTCACCTTGGCGTGTTCCGAGAAGTCCTCCAGGAACTTGATGCCCGCATCGCCTATGGTCTTGAACGAGGCGCCCGAGACCTGTGCCGAGGCGATGGGGATCAGCCTCTCGGCGCCGTAGATGTCACCCAGGGCAACGAGGAGCTCAATGGCCTTCTGTCGGCCCGGGCCTTCCTCCCCCGCCAATATGCGCTCTTCCTGGGCTGTGAGGTGCATCGTGGATGGCATTGCCAAGCCCGTATAATAGGCTGATGGGTGGGAGAAGCGGGCCTGTCGGGAATTTCGGGGACTGGTTCACGCCAGGCCCATTCGAACCCGAGTTTGAGGCTCTCCCCGCGCGCGGCGCGCTCCGGAGGCCTCAGTGATATCCAAGCTACACTACAGGCCCGGGCTGTTGAAAAGCCGAGTCCGTATATGTAAATTGGCACGGGTCGGGAACGGCACTGAGGGGATCAAAGGGTGATGCCGATCATGACCAGCCCGACGACGACCACTCCGAGGGCCACCAGGTGCATCTTGTCGACCTTCTCACGGAGCAGCGCGATGGCCAGCACGACCGTCACGAGGGGGTACGCGCTAGACGTCGGGACGACAAGGGACGCGGTGCCCTCTCCGAGCGCGAACGAGTAGAGGAAAGTCCCTGTGACGTTTATGCCGAGCCCGATGCCTCCGAGCAACCAGAACCTCCGGGAAGGGTCGTCTCCTCTGAGCGCTCCTGGCCGCACCCTTCGGAACCAGGCGTACAGCACAGGGGCCGTCAGAGAGGAGATGACATAGAACCCGAAGATGTTCCCCGGGCCCACCTGGTCGACCGCCATCTTGGACGTGAGGCTCCAGAAGCCCCACAGAGAGAACGCGAGGAGCGAGAAGATCAGGGCCCGTCTGGACATCGCGTGTATAGAGCCAGGGTTCGGTTCGTAGGACAGTGCGACGACTCCTCCTATGATGGCGACGACGCCAATGGCCTGGACGGAGGTGAGGGACTCCGAAAGGATGATGAGGGCCCCGAGCACCGTGAGGGCGGGGTACGCGGCGGATATCGTCCCAGCTATGGATACCTGCCCATCCATTATCGACTCGAAGAAGCACAGGTAGCCGAGGACGCCAATCACGCACGAGCTGACTGCGAGCAGGAACTCCTCCGAGCTGATAGCGCCGCTCTCTCTCCAGTAGAGGAACGCGACGAAGTACATCGGCGCCTCCACGATGGATATCAGCAACGCTACCCGGTACACGCCTATCTTCGGAGTGCTGAGCTTGGCGAATATGCCCGCAGAACCCCACATCATCGCGGTTCCGATTGCCAGAACGAACCAGACGTCCATGGGATCATGCTCGAGGGCCTCGGGGGCGCTCCAAAGACCCGAAGCCCAAGGCCCTATTGAAGCTTTGGGGCCGCAAGACCAGCCTGTGGGTGCGGTCTGGCCGCACGCCAGAAGGAACTCATCTCTTCTTGAACTCGGTGTACCCACACTTGCCGCAGGCGACCCTGTTCTCGTGCTCGGCCATGAACACCCCGGGGCCGCACTTCGGGCAGTGCCTCCGCGTGCGCGTGAGCTTCCCGCCCTCAACCTTGAAGAAATCCTTCTTGGCTATCCTGAGCTTCTTCTGCTTGGGCTCCTTCTCCTTGTCAGCCATCCGAGGTCACCTCACGCCTTCTTCTCTGCCGGCTTCTCCGGGGTCTTCTCCGGAGCCTTCTCCGCGGGTTTGGCAGCCGGCGCAGCCTTCGCTGGCGGCAGGGCCGCGGCCTTCTTCTCGACCTTGACCTTCTCCTTCAGCTTGTTCCTGACCAACACGTGCTCGCGCTCGTACTTCATCGCGGCGTCCTTGGTCTTGTAGATCTTGGCGTAGCCCAGGGTCTCCATCTTCCCGAACTCAGAGTCCATCGCGTCGACGATCACGCGCTCCTTGGACGCCTTCAGCATCCCGGCCAGCTTCTCCCGGACGGCCTCCCTCTGGGGGGTGCCCTCCTTCGGGTGCGCGACCTTGAACTTGACCTCTGTCCTGTCCAGCAGCTCATTCTCCTTCTTAGAGACTATCTCGATCTCCACGGTCTCACCTTGCCATCTTCCTGATTGCGGCCTCCGCGAGCGCCCTCGAAGCCCTGTCCACCTGGACGACCATCAGGCCCTTTCTGGGCAGGCCGTAGATCACGCGCGCTCCTTCGGGCGCCGTGGCGATTGCCACCAGCGCCGCCAGGTCCTCCTCTCCTCGGACCTCTATCTTCACGCGGTCCTTGGCCGAGACGGCCTCCCTGACGGCGCGCCAGAGCGCGCGGGTTATCTTGCCAGGCGGGTTGTCGACCTTCACGAGCCTCCCGCCCATTCTGGCGATCCTCTCCTTCGCCCTGTAGTCCTCCGAGCGTTGGGTCTTGTAGTCGAAGACCGCGACGTCCGGCTCGAACTTCATCTGAAGGAGCGTGATGGTGACGACATCCCCGACGGCTATGACCCTGGGGCTGCCCTCTATGTGCTTCCTGAGGGACCATGCGGACACTAGCTCGCCTATGGGCCTCGCGAGCTCCTCCCTCAGGCTTTCTGGGAGCTCGAGGTCCTTGGAGGGGAACGAGTCATCGAACCCTGAGGGCGAACTTCCCGTTGACATGGATGCTCATTCTCCTCGCGATCTCGCTCTTGGTGTGGTCGAGGATCACGACATACCCCTGCCATTCCTTCGAGGTCTCCCCTCCGCACTGGGGGCACTTGTCCTCCTCGGTGACGAGGCTGCACTTCTTGCAGGCCTTCTCCAGCTTCATTTCTTGCCCTTCTCCTCGCGCTTCTTGCGCTCTTCCTCGATCCACTCGAGCTTGCCCAGGCCCGGTTGGCGCATCGTGAGCCCTATCTTGCTCTCCCTGGGGCTCCGCTCGTTGATGCTGAGGGAGACTATCCTGGCCCTGACGCTGTCCCCGAGGCGCAGCTCGCGCTTCGTGTCCTTGCCGACAAGCCTCCTGCCCTCGACATCGATGTCTATCCTGTCGTCCATGATTTGGCTTATGTGTAGTAGGCCGTCCAGCGGGCCGAACCTGACGAACGCACCGAACTTGAGTATCTCGCACACGCTGCCTTCGACGACCTCATGCAGCATGGGCCTGAACAGGAGCGCGTCGAACTTGACCTTCTGGTAGACCGCGCCGTCGCCGTGCATGATCCTTCCGCCGCCGATGGGCTGGATGTCCTTGACCAGGACAGTGAACGACCCGTCCCCCTCGACCTTGTTCTGGAAGGACTCCTGGGTGAGCCTGACAGCCAGCTTGCTGAAGTCCTCCCCCAGCAGGTTCGGGGGTATCCTGACGACATCTTCCTTCGATGCTACGACATACATCTGGACAGTCCTCTAATGAGATGACCCGCGGGCTTCTCGATGCCCGTGGTCATATATATGGTTTGCCGACTGCCACGCCGCCTCACAGGGCCACGAACAGCCCGACGAACACCAAGGTGACGGTCGAGAGCAGCTTCACGAGCACGTGTATCGACGGCCCCGCGGTGTCCTTTAGCGGGTCTCCGACAGTGTCGCCGACCACAGCCGCAGCGTGGGCAGGGGTCTTCTTGCCGCCGTAGTTGCCGGCCTCGATGTACTTCTTGCCGTTGTCCCAGGCGCCCCCGCCGTTGTTGAACATGTTCGCGACCATGATGCCCGCGATGGTACCTATCATCAGGAGCGCGCCTACGGCCTGGGGGGCATCGTAGCCCAGCAGGTTCATCACGATGCCGAAGGACACGGGGACCAGCACCGGGAGCAGCGCGGGAAGGACCATCGCCTTCAGAGCGCCCTTCGTAGCTATGTCCACGCACCTAGCATAGTCCGGCTTGGAGGTCTTCGCCATTATCCCCGGGTCGGCCTTGAACTGCCTCCTGACCTCGTTGATCATCTCGTGGGCGGCCTTGCCCACGGCCCTTATGGCCAGGGAGGCGAACAGGAACACCAGCATCGCACCCAATAGGCCCCCTACGAACACATCAGGCTGGGCAATGTCCACCCTGAAGACCTCGGTCAGGGTTATCGACGGATCTTTTTCCTGGAGCTTCAAGTACACACGCTCGAAGTACGCTCCGAACAGGAGGAACGCCGCGAGCGCGGCGCTCGCCATCGCGTATCCCTTCGTCAGCGCCTTCGTGGTGTTGCCGCACGCATCGAGCCTGTCCGTCCTGCGCCTTATGTCCTCGGGCTGCTTGGACATCTCGATGATGCCGCCCGCGTTGTCCGTTATCGGCCCGAAGGTGTCCGTGGCGAGTATGAACGCGCAGGTCGCGAGCATGCCCATCGTCGCCACAGCGGTCCCGTAGAACCCATAGATGAGCCTGTAGGTGGCGTCCGCCTCCACAGGAGCGGCCATCTGTCCCAGCCCGAACGCGCCAAGGAGGGAAACGATGATGGCGATGACTGGAGCGGCAGTGGTCTCCATGGCGACTGACAGCCCGGTGATGATGTTCGTGGCCGGGCCGGTGGTCGAGGCCTTGGCAATCTCCTTCACCGGCCTCCAAGTGCCGGAGGTGTAGTACTGGGTGATGTAGACGATGACTATGCTGAGCGCGATGCCTATCACGCCCGCGCCGAAGAAGTACAGGTACTCGTCGCCAAGCATGTATCTGGTCGCGACATAGAAAAACCCGATGGCGAGGGCGCAGGTCAGGTAGTAGCCCATGTTGATGCCGGACATGGGGTCCTTCTCCTCGTTCCGGAGCCTCACGGCGAGGACCCCTGCCAGGGAAGCGAAGATCCCGAACGACCTCGCGACCAAGGGGAAGAAGATCCATACGAGGGCTTCGGACTCGGACCATTGCATGCTCGCGGGTACGACGGAGGTCCAGAAGGTGAACAGGGACAGCCCGAGGACCATCGCGCCTATGTTCTCGGCTGCGGTGGACTCGAACAGGTCCGCACCTCTGCCCGCGCAGTCGCCCACGTTGTCTCCCACGAGGTCGGCTATGACCGCGGGGTTTCGCGGGTCGTCCTCTGGTATGCCCGCCTCCACCTTGCCCACGAGATCCGCGCCGACATCGGCAGCCTTCGTGTATATGCCGCCACCCAGCTGTGCGAAGAGGGCGGCGAAGCTCGCGCCGAATGCGAAACGTATGGCGGCATCCAGTGAATGTGCCGTAGTGAAGGCCATAGCATCGTGGAAGATGTAGAACACGCAGGCGACGCCGAGCAGGCTCAGGGACACGACGCCCATGCCCGAGACCGCCCCGCCCCTGAAGGAAGTGACCAGAGCCTCGTTGAGGCTCCTCCGAGCGGCCGCAGCCGTGCGTATGTTAGACCTCACGCTGACGTACATCCCGATGTAACCTGACAGGGCAGAGGCGCCCGCACCGACAAGGAACGACACCCCCACCCACGGCTTCGGGTCGATTAGCGCGGCGATGAGGATTGACAGCAGCACGCTGATCACGATGATCGTTGTGTACTGCCGCCTCATGAAGGCCATCGCGCCCTGCCTGATCGCCTCCCCGATCTCCTGCATCTCGGGCGTGCCAAGGTCCTTCCTGAAGACGTACCAAGTCAAGTAACCTGCAAAAGCCAGCCCGACCAAGCCGGCAATCGGGATGACTAGTGTTATGTCGACCATGTCTCTCTTCTCCAACTGGTTTGATGCGCCAGATTAGGCTTCGTATATATATCTTTAACCAAGCGCGGCAGCCGCTGGTGCGTCGGGGCACGCGCAAGGCCATGCGCCGCCTGGCGGCGACCCTCATTTCGAGTGGAGCAGGTTGCAGGGCGACCGAAAAAAGGCATCGAGAAGAAGGGGTTTGAGCCGCCGCTCACCTCTCGATGAGCGTTTCGACATACCTGACGAATCCGAGCTTCTGGATCTTGTCGGCTATCTGGCCGACCTTCTCCAGCCCGGGGACCTCGACGAACGACACGTAGTCGTAGTGGCCGAACACCGGGTAGCCGTCCTCGACGCCGGGTATCTTGTTGATCTTCTCTGCGTCCTCGAACGTCTGCTGTTCGAGCATGACCAGAACCACAGCCTTCACCATGTTGACCACCTCACTCCGGGTACCCGACCATGGTCTCCACGATCTCGACCCCGTCGGCCTTGTATATCGTCATGCCTATCTCCGCGATCCTCTTCAGGTCCAGGTCCTCGGTCTTGATGGCGATGTCCCACCTGCCGTGGACCGGGAAGGCGTCTTTCACGCCGGACTGCTTCTTGGCAAGCTCGACGATCTTCTTCGTCTTCAGGAGCCTGCAGCAAACCAATATGCATGCCTTGACCATGCTAATCCCTACCGTTGTGGAATGGAACGCCCTGAACTGATATATAACCTTCTGACCAGCCAGGAACGTATTGCCGTCACCAGAGCGAGAGCAAGTGCTTCTCGACGAAGTGGTGCGGGTGGTAGCCCTCTTTGGCCCTCCTCAGGCCGGGCTCGCCGATATCCTGCTCTCGGTTCACGAACTCATAGCCGGGGAGCGCGTGCTCGCAGAACCTCTGGTTGATTACCTGGTACAGCCCGCGGATGCCAGGGTTGGCCTTCTCGAAGTGTACCACGGCGGTGTTCGAGTTGAGCCTCTCCGCCAGCGTTAGCGCCTGGACCTTGCCGTCGATCAGCACGACGCCGCCGAAGAACCCCAGCTCGTCCATGTTCTCCAGCGCCTCTCTCAGCGCGGCGTCCTCTGCGTTCGAGAGCCTGTCCTTAGCGCAGTGCTTGATGTCGCACCAGGCCTCCTCGAGTTCCAGGCAGGCCTGACGGCGGTCCCTCGTTATGGGCGCGTATTCCATGCGGGGGAGCGATGTGGCCTTCTTGATCTCCTTGCGCTGAGTGCGGTACTTCGGGTCCGCCAGCTTGACAAGGTCCTCGACCTTGTACACGTAGTCCCACTCGTCCCTCAGGGGGGCGGGGGACATGCCTATGAGCCGCAGCTCTCCCACGAGCGGCTCGATGATTGCCCAGACTGTCCGCACGGGCGAGTCGGTGGTCCCCGGACTCCGAGCCATGTACGCAATCACGCTTGCTGGGTCAGGTCCGACCGGCGCAAGGACCAGGCCCCCGGACCTCTCCCTGTGCCACGATACAAGGAGGTGGTCTTCCAGCCTGGAGAGCATGGACCGGCCCTCGTAGCCGCGCCAGACGTACAAGGAGCCGAAGGTCCTCTCGGATACCTCCGTCGGGAAGTCCGCGAACAGCCCTTCGATGGTCTCCTTGTCCCTCAGCTCGACCTTTCTGAACCGCGGGAATTCCGGGAAGCCGTCTAGGGTCGTGGCACTCACACAGAGGCCCTAGACCGTACCGTATTCATAATCTATCCGCGGACTGGTTCGGCGCCACAGTTGCCGAGGCCCCCAATGGGAACAAAAGCCTTATCATCCAAGACATAAATCTGAAGGCGTAGGTGATTGCCGATGGGTGCTCAGGAGGACTCGGCTCGGAAGAAGGAGTTCCAGAAGAGGACCGACGAGGACATCGATTCGTTCCTCGCGAGGACCGACTTCTCGAGGAGTGTCCAGCCAGCGCCTGCCAAGGCGCCCGTCGAGACGAGGCCCGTGAAGCCGGCCGAGCCCAAGAAGGAGCCTGCTGAGCCTCTGCCGGTCAGGGAGACGGCCGAGGAGGACCAGGAGGAGGCCATCAAGGCTGCGAGGGCGAGCAGGGCGGAGCGGGAAGCTTATCAGGACGTGGCGATACTCCGCAAGAAGGCCCACGCGTTCGGCCACAAGGCCGCCAAGCTGAACCACAAGTACAAGGCCAACGAGGCGAAGGCCCAGAAGTGCTCCGCGAAGGCGGTGGCCTACAGGGAGAAGGCCGCGGAGAGAAGGGAGAAGGGGAAGGACTTCAAGGAGCGAGCTAAGGAGTACGAGTCCGAACTTGTGGGGGCGGCGCAGGGGAAGACGGAGCTGAGCCCCGAGTCGCTCAGGACCAGGATCGCCCAGATGGAGCGCAAGGTGGCCAAAGAGGACGAAATCGCCCGCAGGAACGAGTCCAAGGCCGCTGCCCAGAGCGCCAAGGCGGCGAAGTTCCGCTCGAAGGCGGCGAAGTTCCTGGAGCAGAGCAGGCTTTTCGAGAGCGAGTCCAGGCGCTACGCGAAGCGCGCGGACAACCTGGAGAAGGCGGGCATCTAGAGCACTGGGACTACTGGCTTTCCTTTCTCGCGGGCCAGTGGAGCATGGACGGTTCGTCCATCAAGGCCATCTCGTCCGCGTGCTCCTCACCGTTCGCGGATATGATGACCCTCAGCCTGCCGTCGGTGAGGCACACCTGTGCGCTGTTGACGGAGGACCTGTAGGTGGCCACGTGCTTCCCGCCGATGGACACCGCCTTGCCGTCCTCGTGCAGCATACCCGCGTTCTTCAGGACCCTTATGCGCCTGTAACACGCGGCCATCGGTATGCCCAGAGCGTCGCTCAGCTCCAAGGCGTTCATCGGCCGGGGGCCTGTCAGCTCGAGGATGCGCGAGGAGTGTTCGTCGAGCATCAGCCGGAATATGTCAAAGGTGTCCATGAGAAGCCTCCTGGCGTTCAGATCCTCGTGAGGCTCTGCCAGTTCTGGTCGAAGCCCCCCTTGCCTATGCCTTCGAGCTGCACCGTGAGCTGCTCAAAACCGAGCTTCCTCGCGAGCCTCTGGAGGAAGTTCAGCTCACCGCTCTCGACATCCAGGTGGAGGAACACCACGTTGTCGTTGTGGATGATCGGGTCCACCTTGTCAGAGGCCTTGCCGCGCTCAACGCAGACGGTCTCATTGCACGCGGGACACTTGCCCTTGGCGAGCTTCACGTGCTCCCCGCACGAAGGACAATCCACTTCTCCGGCGTCGTCCCAGTCGAAGTCCATGTCGGTGAACAGGCCGACTATTCCGGTGTCCCCCGACTCGAGCTTCGTCCCGCAGATCGGGCATCTGTCCGTGTTGAACTGGATTGCGGTCCCGCAGTGGCTGCACTCGAGCATGAAATCGGGGTCCCTGTCGTCGGTCTCAAGGTAGCTTATGAGCCCTGCCTCGGCGTCGAAGTGCACGACGGGGACGGAGTCCTTGTCGATCGGCTCCATGGTCTCCCCATCGTCCGCCTGGGCGGCCTCAGCTAGCTCGAGCTCCCTGAGTTCCTGTTCTGATATGCCCCTGAGGTAGTGCGTCTTGCACCCTGGGCACCTCTCTGCACCCACTGGCACCTCTGCACCGCACTGGACGCATGTGAAGCTCCTCTCCTTCCTGGAGGCAGGAGGGGTCGACACCGTTGGCGCAATACTCTCCATGACCTCCTCGGTGATCTTGACGTCCTTCTCGGAGAGCGCGCGCTCCTGGAAGGCCTCGGACGCATGTTGCCGAGCCATCGGCTTGGGCTTCACGACTCTCCGGACGACCCTCTTCTCCTCCCGGACGGTGACGTATTCGGTCTCCTCCTGCTTGCCCTTCCTTGCCTTCAGGACGCCGAAGAGCGACCCTGCTTTCGGGTGCTCTTTCTTGTCCTTGTTCTTCCGGGGGATCTGCTCCGACATCGTCCAGTTCCTCTCGAATCGACCTACCGTCGACTCCTGTGGAGACCATCGACTGGCGCACTTATACGAATGTCGACCCGGAAATCAGCCCTGATAACCGGAATCGATAACAGCGGCCGACTCTTCGGGCCGGGCCAGGTTGCTCAGAACCGCGCCTTGAGGACTATGACGCCGTCCTTCCGGGTGATGTCGACGGACTGCTTGCCCGTGAGGTGGTTCGTGCCCCTCATCTTAAGGACCTCGACATACTTCCTCCGGGCGTCCCCCTCGTCCGACAGCATAAGCAGGATGACGCCGTCGACGGCGTAGGACATCTCCGCGGGGTACATCTCGCCCGGGCGCGCCTCGCCGGTGAGCAGCGTTGTCGCCTGCCAGTTCTTCAGGTGCGTCGTCAGGTCGAACGCGAACACCCTGTAATCGTCCTTCATCATCGTGCCCACGACGGTGATGGGGTCTATCACGATCCTCTGGGGCATCACCTCGGCCACCTTCTGGTCGATGTAGTCCAGGAGCTCCTGCCCAGTGCACTTCCTGAGCAGGGTTCCGAGGTCGCAGTAGATGACCTCCTTGCCGTAGTACTCCGGCTTGACGAACTCGAACTGCGCCGCGTACCTGAGCATCCATTGGGCGGGCTCGGAGAGCGTGCTGAAGAACAGCCCCTGCTCACCCTTCTCAGCGCCGGCAAACAGGAACTTCTGGGCGAACGTGGTCTTGCCGGAGCCGGCGCTCCCTGCGACCAGTATCACGGACGGGAACGGGAAGCCCCCCTCGATCATCTCGTCCAAGCCAGGTATTCCGCTCTCAATCCTCGGGAACGCGGACTGCGCCATACTCACATCACTTCCTTGTCTCTCAGGATGCCTTGCTCGGCATTCGACGATATGCTGGGGGCCGGGGTCGCCTGGGGTGGCACTGGCATCGGCATGTCCGCCGCGCTGATGTTCTTGACGAGCATGTCGGGGCCGAGCTCTATGGACTTCCTTGAGAGCCCCGCAATGAACTTGAACAGGTCAGGGTGCTGGTCCCTGTCCATCGCTATTAGCGTCTGGAGTCCGACGGGCCTCGCGGCCCTGACCACCTGGGAGTACTTGTCGAAGAACCGCTTGATGCTGTCAATCGTGTTGTATGTAAGGAGAGTCGACACATTGTCTATGACCACGAACTCCACCTTGGACAGGTCGACTGTGATGCCGGAGCCGCCGTTGTCCGGGTGTGCCAGGAAGTCGGGCAGGGCCTCGATGTGGAAGGGCCCCTTCTAGAACTCCGGAGCGACCGCCCCGCCCTTCGTGTCGGCCGCATGCATGGATATGGCGTCTATGAAGGTCAGGTTCGTCTGGTCGACCCCGTGGAGCTGCATCAGGTGGGACACGTACTGGTGGGGCCTGTCGATCGTTATCATCAGCCCGCGTTTGTGCTTCTCATCGAGGAACGCCTTCAGGAGCACGAGGTTGACGCGGACCAAGTTGGTGTACTTCGTGTGCACGAGATAGACCGATGCGCTCTCGTCAACGTCTATCACGGTCGAGACCGTGCGGACAAGCTGGAGGTCTCTCGTTCACCTGTTGCTCAGCTCCGCGAGTACTCGATAGCGACGGTGCGCATATAAGTGAGTTGTCGAGGTTATCAGTCTAGATAATGGCCGTCTGCAGCGGCCTGAGGCGCCGTCCGCGCGGCGGTCGAGGGCGTCAGCCGCACGCGGAACCACGACCGAGCCAGCATCGAAAGGCATATAAGCGAGACCCCGTATTGTTCTCTCCGCGTCCAGACCCCAGTGTTCTGAAGGCGTTGATTTGGATGACCGAGCTGATTCCCGACCTCGAGGAGAAGCGTGCGAGGCACAACGCCGATGCCGAGAAGCACAAGCGCCTCCGGGACGAGCTCAACGAGAAGACCAAGGAGTGGGCAGAGCGCAGGGACGAGCTCAACTCCCAGGTCAGGAAGTTCATCGAGGAGGCCAACGCGAGGCGGGAGAACAGGGACAAGCTCAACGCCGAGGTGAAGGAGGCCAAGGCCAAGAGGGACGAGTGGAACCGCAAGTTCAACGATCTGAGCGACAAGGCCGCCGCCCTGAGGCGCGAGAAGATGCCCAAGAGCGGGCTCTCCATCAGGAAGTTCAAGGCGGAGCTGCGGGCGCTGGAGAAGAAGCATATGACCTCTGTCCTGAGCCCGGAGAAGGAGCGGGCCCTCGTGGAGGAGATCTCCGCCCTGTCAGCGAAGATACAGGCCATGGAGAGGGAGATCGAGCAGTTCGCCGAGGTCAAGCAGGCCGAGAAGGATTCCAGGGAGGCCAAGGACCAGGCGGAGATGTTCCACAAAAGGGTCTCCGAGAACGCCGAGAAGGCGCAGATCGAGCACGACGCGATGCTCAAGCTCTACGAAGAGGCGGACAGGCTGCGCAAGGAGGCGGACGCGGCCCAGGAGAAGTTCATAGAGACCAAGCTCGCGGCGGACGAGCAGCATCGGGAGCACATAGAGCACATCAGGCAGGTCCACGACTTCGACAAGCTCATATCGGGCATCAGGGACAGGACCCGGAAGGCCCGCAAGGAGAAGGACGACACCTCGGCCAAGAAGGAGGCCGAGGAGATCTTCGAGAAGTTCCGGAGCGGGGAGAAGCTCAGCACGGAGGACATCATGGTGCTCCAGAAGTCGGGGTACATGTGAGCTGCACGCGCAGCACATGAAACGCAGGGGTGCGCCAGTACGGCCGGCATCTTCTGAGACTATATAAGCTGGCAATGACACCCGGAGCGATGCTGGGGGGTCCAAACATATTTAACGCCGGCTTCGATAGGTTCATATAGTGCACCACCAATATATCACCCGGGAAATTTTGGGCTAGTTGTTAGAGTGCATCCCATCCCTTCTGACAAGGCTAGCCCTTCCCTTCCCTTTTTTTGTCGACATGAGCTCGAGTGCACAACCTATTTATTCGCGCGTCTGCTAGACCGGTGAGCGAATCCCATGGTGTTGGAAGGTCTCGGCCAGTCACTCAGGAACGCGATCAAGAAGATCGCCAACGCGTCCCATGTCGACCAGAAGCTCGTCAAGGACGTCGTCAAGGACATACAGAGGGCGCTCCTGCAGGCCGATGTCAACGTGCAGCTCGTGCTGCAGATGACCAAGGATCTCGAGGAGCGCGCGCTTACCGAGAAGCCCCCTGCGGGGATGAGCTCCAGGGAGCATGTCATACGCATCGTGTACGAGGAGCTAGTCAAGATCGTAGGCAGGCCGAAGGAAATTCCGGCGAAGCCCCAGCGGATACTCATGGTCGGACTCTACGGCCAGGGCAAGACGACCACGGCCGGCAAGCTCGCCAGGGACCTGCACAAGAGGGGCATGAAGGTCGGGCTGGTGGCGGCCGATGTCCACAGGCCTGCCGCATATGACCAGCTGTCACAGATAGGCAAGAAGATCAACGTCCCCGTGTTCGGCGACCCGAAGGAGAAGAGCGCCGTCAGGATAGCCAAGCGCGCCATGAAGGAGTTCGACGGGTACGACGTCGTCATCTTCGACACCTCGGGCAGGCACTCGCTCGAGGACGATCTCATACAGGAGATCAGGGAGGTCGCCAAGACGGTCGATGCGGAAAACAAGCTGCTCGTGCTCGACGCGCAGACAGGGCAGCAGGCGGGTCCTCAGGCGAAGGCGTTCCACGAGGCCGTCGGGCTGACGGGCGTCATACTGACCAAGCTTGACGGCACCGCCAAGGGCGGGGGCGCCCTGAGCGCGGTCGCGGAGACCGGGGCCCCGATCTGCTACATAGGCGTGGGGGAGCACCTCGAGGACCTCGAGAAGTTCGAGCCTGACAGGTTCATAAGCAGGCTCCTGGGCATGGGGGACATCAAGTCCCTGATAGAGAGCGCCCAGGAGGTCATAGACGAGGAGAAGGCCGAGGAGGTCGCCCGGAAGATGATGTCCGGGAAGTTCTCCCTGAAGGACATGTACGAGCAGATGGAGATGCTCCAGGGCATGGGTCCGCTCAAGAAGCTCGCAACGATGCTGCCTGGGCTGGGCGACAGGCTCCAGGGCCAGGACATGGAGGCCACCCAGGAGAGGCTGGCCAGGTGGCGGGTAATCATGGACTCGATGACCGAGCACGAACTCGAGAACCCGAAGGAGATCAAGTCCTCTAGGGTCCTCCGCATAGCCAGGGGGAGCGGTACCACCACAAGAGACGTCAGGGAGCTGCTGAAGCAGTACAACATGTCAAGGAAGGCCATGAAGGGGTTCATGGGCAACAGGAAGATGCGCAGGCAGCTCATGAAGCAGCTCAAGGGCTCGGGCGTCGCGATGGACGAGTGATGTCATGAGGAGATACATCGCCATAGGCCACAGGGCCATCACATCGGCCGACTTCAAGCTGGACGACCTGTGCGGCTCGACTGGCAGGCTGGACATACTGCTGAGGTGCGTCAACTCGGCCTTCTTCCTCTCCCACGGTGTCAGGCGGGACGTCGAGATAACCCTCATGCTGATGGGGGAGCCGAACCCGCCCAAGACCATCAGGATCAACGGGGCCGAGGTCAAGTACCTCAACCCGGACGAGCGCAGCACCGCCGCGCTCATCAGGAACGCCCTGCTCCAGAAGGGCCAGGGCGAGAGGAAGTGCTCCCCGGGCATCTATGTCTCGGAGAGGAGCTACGGGGAGGTCTTGTCCAATGTGTCCAAGGAGTCCAAGATGTACTACCTCAAGGAGGATGGAGAGGACATCAGGACGGCGACCCTGGCCCCGGACGCCACATTCGTCCTCGGGGATGACCAGGACCTCACACAGTCCGAGGAGGAGATCCTCATGACATACGAGCCCAAGAAGCTCTCACTGGGCCCGATAAGCTACCACGCGGACCACTGCATCACGCTCGTGAACAACGAGCTTGATAGAAGATAGGGGTCACTGCACTAGTTCAGGGGCCGGCTGTACCGGGACCTCGGTGTTGCCGTTTTCGGGCTCTGTGTCGTACTTGATCACGAACCTTCCGTTGTTGAACCTTATCGTGGCCGAGCGCAAGCGGCACCTGTAGAGCCTGACCTTCCTGCCCTTGTAGACCTCCTTCTCGCGGTCCACGGATATGAGCCCTGCCTGCTCGAGCTCGTGTATCCTCCTGTAGCACGCCGCGATCGGTATCTGACAGAGCTTGCTCAGCTTCTGGGCGGACATGGGGGCAGTGTAGGTGTTGGCGAGGATCCTCTGGGAGTAGTCGTCAGCCAGAAGGCGCGACACGTCCTTGGTCCTGTGCTCGGGGTTCATGCGCGTCGGATGAAAAGAGGCTGTGCGGCATTTAAGGCAGTTCCCTTCAGGTTATCAGGCATGATAACGCACCTGGACCATCACGAAAGGATTAATTCCCACACACATATCTACCGCCGAGGAGTGCCCAGATGCCAGTCTGCCCGCTCGATTTCAGGTACGGCCGGCCTGAGATGAAGGCCGTCTTCGACGAGGAGAACCGCCTCCAGAGGATGCTGGATGTCGAGGCCGCCCTCGCGCAGGCCCAGGCCAAGGTCGGGAACATCAAGCAGGACCACGCCGACATCATCAAGAAGACCGCTTCCACAAGGTTCGTGAAGCTCGAGCGGGTCAGGGAGATAGACCAGAAGATCAACCACGAGGTCACGGCGGTCATCAGAGTGCTGAGCGAGCAGTGCGGGGAGAGCGGGAAGTTCGTCCATGTGGGCGCGACCTCGAACGACATCCTTGATTCGGGGGCCGCGTTGCAGCTCAGAGACGCCATCAAGATCATCGACGAGGACCTGGCGAGGCTCAAGAGGACACTCGCGAAGAGAGCGAAGGAACACAGGGACACAATCATGGTAGGGAGGACGCACGGGCAATACGCCCTGCCGATCACGCTTGGCCTCAAGCTGGCCAACTACGCCCTTGAGGTCCACAGGCACCAGCTGAGGCTCAGGGAATGCTCCCCCCGGGTGCTCGTGGGCAAGATGAGCGGCGCCGTGGGCACGGGAGCTGGGTTCGGGCTCAAGGCCCTCGAGATTCAGAAGCTGGTCATGGAGCAGCTTGGGCTGGGTGTCGAGGAGGGGCCAACGCAGATAGTCGCCAGGGACAGGTACGTGGAATTGGTCTCGGTCCTGGCGAACGTGGCGTGCTCCGTCGAGAAGTTCGCAACCGAGGTGAGGAACCTACAGAGGGGCGAGATAGGTGAAGTGGCTGAGTTCTTCGACGAGAGCGTCCAGGTCGGGAGCTCGACCATGGCACACAAGAAGAACCCCGTCACGGCAGAGAACGTCTGTGGCCTGGCGAGGATTGTGAGGAGCTTCGTGACCCCTGCCCAGGAGAGCGCGCTCTTGTGGCACGAACGCGACCTGACCAACTCCTCCGCCGAACGCTTCTTCATCCCACACGCGTTCGTACTCTTGGACGACATGCTAGCCAAGTCGGACGGGCTCTTCGCGAACCTCGTAGTGAACAAGGAGCAGATGGAGCGGAACCTTTCCCGAGCAGGGAGCGTCATCATGGCTGAATCGGTGCTCATCGCACTTGTCGGCAAGGGCATGGGAAGACAGGAGGCCCATGAGCTGATCAGGAAGTGCAGCATGGACGCTCAGAGAGCCTGCGAGGACTTCAAGAGCTACCTTGTGGCCAACAAGAGCGTCGTGGCCCTTCTGTCCGAGAAGGAGATTGATGCCGCCCTGGACCCAAGGGGATATCTTGGCTCCGCGGGTCAGACGGTGGACAACATCCTCAGAATCGTCGCCTGAGGAAAGGTAGAAATAGCCGCCGCAGTCTCCGAGCATCCGCACGGGCCCTTAGATCAGTGGAAGATCGCTTCCTTCGCAAGGAAGAGGCCGTGGGTTCAAATCCCACAGGGTCCATTTATATTCTTGATTGTTGAATAATTATCCCTCGGAAAAGACCTCTATGATAACGGGGAATAGCCAGGAAAACCAAATAAGGGCCTTTCGCAGTCTCGTAGGATGTGATTCCCCTTGAAGTGCCCTGCGTGTAAGACTGAGATACCGGAAGGGTCCACGTTCTGTCTCTCGTGCGGCAGACCTCTCAAAGCCGAGGGGATCGACATGATCCTCCCGCCCGAAGGCTCGAACACGGAGAGCAGGGCCATGATCTACCTCATGCTCGCGATAATGAGCCTCTTCTTCGGGTTCTTCCTGCTCATACCGGGCTATTTCATAGGCCTCGGGCTGCTGATACCTGCCCTGGGCTTCGTCGCTGTCGGGTTCCTGCTGCTCCTGGCCAGATACCATCTTCTCAGGCGGTACGCTGTGCGGGTCGAGGAGTTCAGGAAGGAGGCCGCCACCAAGGTCAAATGCACGTATTGCGGGGCACTGAATCCTCAGAGCGGCGAGAGATGCACTGCTTGCGGCGCCCCTATCCTCCAATCGGCTCAGTAGCACGCATACGAGTCACCCCCCAGCAGGGTATCTCAGGATTGGCAGGCTCGGCATAACACCCTTCGAAAAGGCAATAACGCCAGAGCGCCATCGCACCCCGGTAACGATGGCGTCTACAGCTGGCCGAGGCCTTCTGAATGGCAAGATGAGGCGGTTCGCCACTAGCCTGATTCTCCCCATCGACCCGAACAGAACCGGTGAGTGCCTCAGATGCGGCGCCTGCTGCGAATTCCTATTCAAGTGCCCTTTCCTGAGGACTGTCGATGGCCAACCCGACTCCTATTCGTGCAGCGCGTACTCTCTGCGGCCACCCCAGTGCAGGAAGTACCCGAGGACCAGGGCCGAGCAGATACATCTGCCCTGTGGGTACCGATTCGATGGCCCCCCTTGACGCGGTCCATCCTCCGCCACGGAGGATGTATAATACAGCATCGGGCATCGTCTGACGGATGTTCCAGGGGCAAGCTCAAAGGTTTATCAACAATGATTTTGATTCATTCTGATGAAACCTCACCGCTGAGATGCACCTAGGTCGAGAAGAGAACATGGAGACATCCACCAGTCCCGGCAGCCAGGCAGCGGAGCAGAAGGACCGTGTCCCCCCCCCGACGCCATCGCGCGAAAGCTCAAGTTCGACTACTCCTACGGCTCCAAGGACCAGACTGACAAGACCCTCGAAGCTCTCCAGACGATCCTGAAGCAGATGAGGGAGCCCGTTGGCAGCCTTCACCAGCTGCTCCAGGAAGTAGCCGACCTCATCTACAGGCAGTTCCGCATCCGCGAGGTCTCGATAGGCCTCAGGGACCCATCGGACGGACTCTATAGGTACCAGGTGCTTCACACGGTCCGGGAAGGGGTGAAGATGGCCCACCTGGACCTCGCCTACAAGTACGAAGACTTCTTCGATGAGAGCAGGTGGAGGGGCACCGCGATCAGCAACCTCTCGAAGCTGATGCTGGCCGAGGACATGCCCTATCTGGACGGCGAAATGGGGACTTTCAACAAAGAGCTGATGCAGAAGTCCAGGCGCAAATCCGACGACGAGAGCATCGAGGGGGACTACATCGACATCCTCATCAGGGGAACGAACGACGAGCTCCTGGGATGGATGGAGATTTCAGGGACATGGGACATGAAGATACCGAGCGCCAGGACAATCAGAAGCCTAGAGGTGATCGCATGCGCGCTCGGGCTGATACTCTCCAGCACGAACCTCGTCAGCCAAACCAAGGCTCTGTCTCAGAAAACGGCCCAACCGCGCGATGCAGCAGCGCCGAGCGCCAGACTCAAGCAGAAGCGGTAGCAGAGGTTCTCCTATCGTCGCTCACTAAGAAACTGGAGAGCACTACCAACACTCGCCTCGTCGATCCGGGTTGCCTCGGTCGATGATTCCCCCACAAAGACGCCGGGTCCGGGCACCTGCGTCGTCATCGGTACTGTCAGTCTGAGCTTATAATCGTTGCACCGACTGACGGCCTCGCCCATGGAAATCCGCTCGCTGCCGATGTGTCTAGATTGCCTCTGTCCAACAAAGATAATCGATATCGCATTTCTGCAACATCGATCAGCCAGTGCCGAGAGGGGGCGCCCTTCTCTGTGGAACAGCAGGCCGCGCCTCAATACACCAGCTCTCCCCGGACGAACGCGGCCGTCCTCTCGTCCCCGGGGTCTTCGAAGAACTTGTGCTTTGCCGCGATCTCGATGATTTCGCCGTCCCACATGAGAGCTACCCTGTCGCACATCCGCTTCGCCTGGAACAAGTTGTGCGTCACGAGCACTATCGACTTGGAGCTGCCCCTCGAGGCGAACTGGCGGATCATCTGCTCCAGAAGGGAGACATTCGCCGGGTCGAGGTTCGCGGCGAACTCGTCCAGGAGCAGAACGTCCGGATCATGAATCGTCGACCTCGCGAAGCAGAGCCTCTGCATCTCACCGCCCGAGAGTACCCTTGCGTTCTTGTTGCTCCTGTCCCCGAGCCCCAAGCGCTTGAGCTCCTCATCCACACGCATGTAGATGCTCGCCTCGTCCCAGCCTCTGATCCTAAGAGCATACGCGAGGTTGTTCCTGACGCTCCTGTTGAGCACCACCGGCTTCTGCAGCACGATGCCCATCTTCCGCCTAAGCATCGGAGCCTCCACCGAGCGGGCATCGACAGCCCTGTCGTCGAGCTTGACAGTCCCCGAGTCCGGAGGCTCGAGAAGGCCGACTATGCGCAGGAGCGTGCTCTTCCCTGCGCCGCTGGGCCCCAGGATGCCAAGTATCTCTCCTTTCCTGACGGCGAGGGAGACGTCCCGGACCGCGGCGACCTCCTTGTACCGCTTCGCGACGCCATGAAGCTCCATGGACGCGGTCATAGCAGCTCCTTCTCCTGTAGGAGTCTGAGGAAGAAGAACACCGCGAGGGCGACGAACAACAGGACGGCTCCGAGCGCCATCGCCCACTCGAAGTGCCCCATCCTCGTCTCCAACATGATGGCGGTGGTGAGCACCTTGGTCTTGCCGTCGATGTTCCCCCCGACCAGGTACGCGGCCCCGACCTCGGCTATCACCCTCCCGAAGCCAATCATGCAGGCCATCACGAGTCCCACCCAGGCCTCGCGCATGATTGTCAGAGTGGACTGTCTCGAGGACGCCCCCATCGCCCTTACAGTGTCCTTGATGTTCTTGTCGACCTCGACGACCGATGTGATGGTGATGCCCGTGACCAGCGGGATGACCAAGAAGGTCTCGGCGATGATCATTGCCGTGGGGGTGAAGAGCACCCCGAGCGAGCCGAAGGGGCCCGCTCGGGAGAAGAGGTAGTACACGAACAGGCCCGACAGGACAGGCGGGAACCCGTACAGCGTGTATGTGACGGTCTTCACGGCCCCCTTCCCGCCGAACTCCTTGAGCCCTATCAGTGCTCCCAGCGGTATGCCTATCGCCGAGCCGAGAATCGTCGCCATCCCCGACACATACAGCGAGAGCAGCGTGACCTCTATGAGATCCAGCCCTGTCGTGCCTACCATCTGGCGCACCTGATGCCCGGAGACGTCGTGAGAGCGATTGCAGCGAGTCCCTTGGGTACGGATCGCGCTGAGTCGACCAGGCTGTCCGGAAGAGCGCCAAGGGATGCTGTGCTCGGGACATAGCCTGGCGCGTTGGGATAGAACAGCTGCTGGCCGAACCTTTCATAGCTGGCGATCAAGTCCTGGCCCCCCTCAGAGACTATCCAATCCTTGAAGGCGGAGGCCAGCGTGTGGTCCACGTGTGGCCACATCGTCGAGTTGACCGGTATGACGCTGTACTGGTTCCTTAGAGTGGCATCCGTCTTCTCGAGGTTGTATGTGATAGCCAGGTTGGGGACCAGATTCTCGCTCGCCCTCTGATAGTAAGTGGCGTCATCGGACAAGGTATAGGCGTCGAGCTCCTCGCACATGTCGAGCACCGCGCCCATGCCCTGACCCGCGCTCAGATACCAGTTGTCGTCGAAGTAGGACACGTTCAGGTCGAGGCTCTTCCATATCGAGAGCTCCTTGTTGTGCGTCCCGGAGTTGTCGCCCCTCGAGACGAACTGAACGAGCCCTGCGGTGCCATTGTTATGAATCCTCTGGAAGGCATCCGTGGCATTCGCACTTGCGTCAATACCGGCAGGATCAGACGCGGGCCCCACCAGGACGTAGTTGTTGTACATGACGCTCGTCCTGCTCTCGCCATAGCCGCCATCCATGAAGGCCAGTTCAGCGCTCGGTGAGTGGACGAGCAGGATGTCGACGTCCCCCCTCTTGCCCATCTCCATTGCCTGTCCAGAGCCGACGGCGATAACATCGACCTCGCACTCGAACAGGTTTTCGAACTCCGGCAGGATGTAGTCCAACAGGCCCGAGTCGTACGTGCTCGTCGTCGTCGCGAGGCGAAGGACCGGGGTGTCCTTCCTCAGAAAGACGTATGCCATCGTCCCGACAATGAGGACAACAGCGCAAACAATGACCGCCACTGTCTTCCGGCCCAAGTTCATCATGTCACCGATATGCTTTCGCGAGCATAATGGTGGGCCGGTATATAACCGTTGTTCGCACTGGATTCCCATGCGGAGAAAGCATCCGTCACGAACTGCTTTTATAGCAGCCCCACCATTGGAAGGACGCTAGGCTTGACCGGGACGTTCGGCGTGTCCTTGTACACCAAAACCGTCGTCAGTGGGGGTGACAGCTGGGGACGTCGTAACCGAACCGGCGCCGGTCCAGATGCCAACTGTGAGGCTCTGTCCGATGGGGTTGAAGGTGGCTCTGTCGTCCAGCTGGAGAGCGGGACGCTCTGCCTCAATCGCGGGGATCGGGTCAGGCCCTGACGGGAACAGCCTTACTGCGGACTCCCAACGCTCACCGGGAAGCGGGGCCGAGAAGGCATCCGGGTAGCCGACGCAGGAGAGGCCGGCAACCTCAGTGGCCTAGCACTTCGTTTTCCCCAATCGCCTCGGATGAAGATTAAGTGCATGCCGGGCATTCCCAAGGAGGGCTGTTTGCTGGGCATTTGTGACCACTCAGGCAATAGACCCTGTCCACATTGTACGGATGAATATGAACGCAGAAGACGCATCAGACGCCCGGGAATTGGATTCACAGAGGCCTGCGAAAGACAACCCTGGCTGGAGAAGGGCATTCTTCACTATCTGGATAGGGCAATCCGCCTCGCTGTTCGGAAGCGCAATAGTGCAGTTCGCCCTGGTCTGGTGGATTACCCTCGAAACCGGCTCCGCGACCGTGTTGGCTGTCGCTTTCATGGCGGCGCTCGTCCCTCAAGTGGCGATCGGGCCGTTCGCGGGGGCCGTGGTCGATAGGTCCAACAGGAAGATGGTCATGGTTGTGGCAGACGGATGCATAGCCCTCGCCACGATGGTTCTCGTTGCCCTCTTCTGGCTTGGGATAGTCGAGGTCTGGCAAATCATGGGCCTGCTTCTTGTCAGATCCGTGGGAGGCGCGTTCCATTGGCCCGCATTCATGGCATCCACTAGCCTCATGGTCCCGAGGGAACAGCTCGCCAGAGTCAACGGACTGAACCAGGCGGTCTTCGGGATCGCGAACGTCGGTGGGCCTGCGGCCGGGGCCCTTCTGCTCATGCTGCTGCCTATGCAAGGAGTGCTGGCGGTCGACGTCATGACCGCCCTATTCGCCATTCTGACGCTACTGGCCGTCCCCATCCCCAATCCAAGCTCAGAAGGACGAGAAGGCGGGCGCTCCGTCATGGGTGATGTCAGAGACGGACTCCGGT
>DYTN01000065.1 GCA_020725925.1 Methanobacteriota archaeon | reverse complement strand
CGTATGGGGTCCAGGCCTGGGAGACAGGGTTCGCGCCAGGGGGCACTCCCTGCTGGATGTGGCAGGGCATGCTCGGCGACTACTTCGTGTATCCGAACTCATCCTTCAACCCCTACGAGAACAAGACCTATCTCGAGCTCTCCCCAGGTGACGCCTACTACGGTCTGATGGTCCCGTACGACCACACGCCGAGCGCGTTCAATCTGTCCGAGGGGGAGACGCTTAGCTTCGAGTGGCCGTCGGGCGAACAGCAGTTCAAGGACCACTTCGGGCCCCTGATGGTGACGAACCTCACCGCCAACATGACGGTGGACTACTCCGAGCCGATTGACGCGGACGTTCCGGGGCAGGTGGTCACAGACCCGGTTGCGTGCACGCTCACCTTCGCGGGCCCCATCGACATGTGGACATGGTCCAAGGACCAGCAGACCCACGACAACCTCGGGGACGAATGGGCCAGGCTGGGCATGCTGCTTCCCCGGGGCGCGCCGTACATAGAGTTCAGGGCGGCGCCAGCCTCGTCAGATCAACCACCCCTCGCCAATGCGGGTCCTGACCAGGTTGTCATGGGAGGCGTGCCAGTCATGCTAGACGGCTCTCGATCCAACGACGACGGAGTCTCGCTGAACTACACATGGACGTTCATGTACGAGGGTTCTCTCGAGACGCTCTACGAGGTCGATCCCGAGTTCACCTTCTGGACCGAGGGCGAGTATGTGGTCACGCTGACAGTCCGCGACTCCGCAGGCCAGACGGATACTGACTGGGTCGTCGTGACCGTCTCAGGGATGATACCCGAGTTCAGCAGCCTGCTCGTGCCAGTACTTGGACTCATGGCCGCAGTGCTCGTTGCCATCAGGCCTAGGGTGAGGCAGCGGACCTCGTGAGGAGAGCCGTGGTTGGCCTTCGGAACGCTCGCCCGTCCACACGAGAACGGTGAAAGAGCTATGAACCGCCTGCTCGGATACCCTTCTACAAGAGCCACTTCGGCTCGCAGAGAGGGGGATCGGACAGATGCCGATAGAGGAGCATTTGGGAAAGGCAGACTGGAAGAAGGAGAAGCACGTCCCGGTGATCGAGTGCCCGGACAAGGTCAAGGCGGACGAGCCGTTCGAGCTCAAAGTGTCCGTGGGGAAGGAGATCGCGCACCCCAACACGACTGCTCATCACATCAGGTGGATCGCGGTGTACTTCCATCCGGACGGGGAGAAGTTCAGCTACCATGTAGTGAGGGTCGAGTTCGCTGCCCACGGGGAGTCGACCGAGGGTGCGGATACCAGCACTGTGTACACTCACCACGCCTCGAGCGCGTGGATGAAGACCAAGAAGCCTGGAACGCTGTACGCGGTCTCGTACTGCAACATCCATGGCCTCTGGCAGAGCGAGAAGAAGATAGGGCTGGCCTAGACTTCAACGGTCAATCTGGAAGGCGCTCTATCTCGCATCCGTTCGCACGGCGTACCGTTCCAGCTCGTAGCTCTTGTCCGGTCGTCCTCGCGCTCGAAGCGCGCGCTGTATGAACTGCCCACAGTTGCTGCCGATCTTGTTCTCCTCGAGCTCGCCTATGCTGAGGACCACGTCGTAGCCTTGATCCCTGAACGCATCGACGAGCGGGTCCGAAGTCCTCTTGTCGGATGGGTTGATTGCTGAGGAGAGGGATTCCTCGCTCGATCGGACCGTGGGGTTCAGCGGGGTCAGCTTGATCAGGAACGTCTGAGGGTCGAAGTGCTCTCTCATCACGGCCGCATCGACCGGGTAGCCTTCGACCGGGGCGAAGTTCAGGGACACCTTCTTGTCGCCAGCATCCGGATGCGCGAAACGCTCTCCGTATGCCGATATCTCCTT